>DASWMS010000079.1:0-111190 GCA_036399655.1 Allosphingosinicella sp.
ATATACGGGCGGCGTCACCCATTTCCATGACAAGCTCATCCAGGGGATGATCGCCAACGGCTATTCCGAGGAATTCGCCACCCGCACCTTCAAGCAGATCGAGGGCTTCGGAAGCTACGGCTTCCCCGAAAGCCACGCCGCCAGCTTCGCCAAGATCGCCTACGCCTCGTGCTGGATGAAGTGCCACCACCCCGACATCTTCTGCGCGGCGTTGCTGAATGCCCAACCGATGGGCTTCTACGCCCCCGCGCAGATCGTGCGGGACGCGCGGGAGCACGGGGTGGAGGTGCGCGCGGTGTGCATCAACGAAAGCCGCTGGGACTGCACGATGGAAGGGGAAGGGCGGCCACGAGAGTCCGTTCGTCCCGAGCGAAGTCGAGGGGCGCCCGTGATGACTCCGTGCCAGCGCCCCTCGACTTCGCTCGGGACGAACGAGTCTCCTGCGACGCTTTCCGCGTCTCCCTCCTCCCTCCTCCCCCTCCGCCTCGGCCTGCGCATGGTGAAGGGCCTCTCCAACCTCCACGCCGCGCAGATCCTCGCCGCGCGCGCCGAACGGCCGTTCGACTCGGTGGAGGACGTGTGGCGCCGCTCGGGCGTGCCGCTCGCCGCGCTCGAAAAGCTCGCCGACGCTGACGCCTTTGCCGGCCTCGGCCTCGACCGCCGCCAGGCGCTGTGGCGCATCCGCGGCCTCGGCCATTCGCCGCTCCCGCTCTTCGCCGCCGCCGATGCGCGCGAGCGCGAGCCCGAGGTCGTGCTCACGCCGATGACCGAGGGGAGGGAGGTCGTCGAGGACTACCGCGCCGTCCAGCTCAGCCTTCGCGCCCACCCGCTGCACTTCGTCCGCCCTCAGCTCGAAGCGCGCCGCATCGTCTCCTGCGCCGGTCTCGGGCAGGTCAAGGACGGGCGCAAGGTGGAGGTCGCCGGCATCGTCCTCGTCCGGCAGCGGCCGGGTGCCGGCAATGTGACCTTCGTCACCATCGAGGACGAAACGGGCGTCGCCAACATCATCATCTGGCAGCGCCTGTTCGATCTCCACCGCCGCGTCGTGCTCGGCGCCGCGATGATGGGCGTGAAGGGGCGCGTCCAGCGCGAGGGCGAGGTCATCCACGTCATCTCGGACAGCCTCGAAGACATGACGCCGCTCCTCCATTCGGTCGCCGCCATGCACTTCCCGCACAAGCCCAACCCCGGCGACGGCGCCAATTTCGGCGGCCCCGATCCGCGCCACCGCCCCAAGCACGGCCCTGCGCAAGCCGTCATCGAAGTCAGGAGCCGCAACTTCCATTGACCCCCGCAACCCGCTAGGAAGCCGCAACAAATTCCGGGAGCCTCCGTATGCCGACCTCCGCCGCCGCGCTCGCGGCCGCTCTCCTTCTCGCGCTCCAGACGACGCCGCCCTCGCCGCCGATCGGCGAGCGCACCACGACCCCGCAGCAACTCCTCGGTCAGGCCGCAGCCGGCGACGTCATGGCCGAGATCGAGGCGCAGGCCGCCGCCGCCGCCGCGCATCCGCTCGGCACGGCCGAGAACCCGGTCCGCGTCGGCGGCCCCGAAGGCGAGCGCGGGTATCTTGCGCGCCTGCGCTGCTCCAATGGCCGCGCCCCAACCGTGGGCGAGCGCCGCGAAGCCGGCGTCGGCGCCTACGGTTCGGTCGTCGCCTCCTACGCGATCGATTGCGGCGCCGCCGCGCCCGGCCGCGCCTCGATCATTCTCGACATGTACCATGAGGAGCATCGCGAGGCCCGCGCCCCCGCCGGCTTCACCATCATTCCCTAGGCAACGGGCGATGCGCAAGCTCCTGAAGCGCCTCGGCACGGCGGTTCTGTTCCTCGTGATCGCGCTTGCGCTCGCGCCGTCGCTCGTCCCGCCCTTCCTCGACCGCATCTATTACGAAGGCCCGCGGAGCGGCCATTATGACGGCGAGCGCTTCTTCAACCCGGGCGCCGGGGACAGCGGCCATAGCGCGATCACGCCCCAGCGCTTCATGAACCGCCTCGTCCACCCCTCTGCAAAGGCGGAGTGGCCCGACCGCGTGGCCGTGCGCCAGATCGTGCCGCCCCGCCGCGTCGACGGCGAGGAGATGCGCGTCACCTGGATCGGCCACGCCAGCGTCCTCATCCAGACGCAGGGCCTCAACATCCTCACCGATCCGGTCTGGTCGGAGCGCACCTCGCCCGTCTCCTTCATCGGCCCGCGCCGCGTCCGTGCGCCCGGCGTCCGGCTGGAGGACCTGCCGAAGATCGACCTCATCGTCGTCAGCCACAATCATTACGACCACATGGACATGGAGACGCTCCGCCGTATCCAGCGGCGCGACGGCACGCGCATCGTCGTCAGCCTCGGCAACGACGCCCTGCTGCGGAGCCACGGCATCGAGGCCGAGGCGCGCGACTGGGGCGGGAGCGTCCGGATCGGCCCGGCGGAAGTGATCGTCGAGCGCGTCCACCATTGGTCCAGCCGCTGGGGGACGGACCGCAACCGCGCCCTCTGGTCCGGTTTCACCTTCCGACTTCCTGGCGGCAACGTCTTCTTCGCCGGCGACACCGGCTTCGGCGACGGCTCATGGCCGCGCGAAGCGGCGGCGCGCGGACCCTTCCGCTTCGCGATGATCCCGATCGGCGCCTACGAGCCGCGCGACTTCATGAAGAGCAACCACATCAACCCGGACGAAGCCGTTTCCATCTTCGAGACTTTGCGGCCCGGCATGGCGCTCGGCATGCATTGGGGCACCGTCCAGCTCACCTTCGAGGCGATCGACGCTCCGCCCCGCCGCCTCGCCGAGCTGCGCCGGGCGCGCGGCATTCCGGACGGCCGCTTCGTCGCCACGGAGGTCGGCCAGACCTTCGCCGTCCCGCCGCTCGGACGCTAGGGCGGGCCGGCCGGCAAGAGGCCTGCGTTCAGCCCGCGCAGTCGCCGACCCGCCGCCCGCTTTGCCGTACCACGACGGCGAGCGCCGCACCGCCGAAGCCCGGCGTCTGCATGTCCATCCGCATGTCGAAGCCTTCGGGCGTGTAGGTCCCGCTCATCCTCGCCCGCGTCTCGGCCCCGTCCGCAGCCCGGCAGGCCATCGTCCCGGCGATCCGCCCGTCGCGCATCGCGAAATCGCTGTAGCTGCACTGGCCGGAGCGCCGTCCGGCGACAAAGGCCGCGTCCGACCGCGCAGCCTGCGCGGGCGTGATGCAGTGTCGCACCGTTCCGCGGGGGCCCTTCATCCGCTCGGCCAGCTCCAGCGGCATGCCCGGCTGGCTGGCCGACAGGACCTCGGACATCACCTCCCACAAGCCGGGCCGCACCTCGACGCGCGCGAGATCCCCCGCCACCTCATTGCGGTTCGAGCCAACGCTCCGGTTGCCGTCCTCCTCACCACCGCCGCAACCCGGGAGCGAGAGGAAAAAGGCCGCCGCCCAGACTTGCGGGCGGCGCACCGGCCCTACCTGGCCTTCGTCTGGTTGCCGGCTTCGCCGCCCTCGGGCGCGCACTGCGGTCCGGTGCGGCTGCCCTGCGCCCGCGCCGAAAGGATCACGTCGCCCTCGGCGGCCAGGCGGGTGAGCATGTCGACCCGGCCTTCGTAGCGGTCCGCCGTGAACGTGGCGACGACTGTCACTTCCACTTCGCCGACGCCGTCGCGCTGACAAGTCATGGGGCCGTTGATGCTGCCGCGACCCATGTAGAAATTCTCGCCCCAGACGCAGTTCTTGAAGTCCGGACCGACGAAGAGCTGCGGCGGCGGGCGGCGCGTCTCGCCTTCGGCGATGCAGCCGGCGCCCTGCGAGCGCGTGCCGACCGGCATGTTGAGCAGGGGCTGCGGCGCCTGGTCCGTCTGCCGGAAGTTCGTCACTTCCAGGCTCGACTGCCACTGTCCGGCCGACATCTCCCGCGCCTGCGCCGCGGGCGCCTTCGCTTTCTCTTCGCCGCCGCATCCCGCCAGCGCCGCGATTGCCGCAAACGAAGCGAGTCCCATTGCCTTGTTCATCCCTGACCCTTTCTGTTTTGCCGCCACGCTAGCGCCGGCCCGCGCGAATGACCATATGTCGGCCATGGCGATCACGATCAGGACCGGCCTTCAGGAGCCGGAAACGGGGCAGGACTTCGTTCCCCACCGGCCGCAGCGGCCGGAAAAGGCCGAAGGCGGCAAGCGCCTGCGCATCGTCTCCGAATACTCTCCGTCAGGCGACCAGCCCGCGGCGATCGCCGAGCTCGTCCAGACCATGCGCGAAAACGAGAAGACGCAGGTCCTGCTCGGCGTCACCGGCTCCGGCAAGACCTTCACCATGGCGAAGGTGATTGAGGAGCTGCAGCGCCCCGCCCTCGTCCTGGCGCCCAACAAGATCCTCGCCGCCCAGCTCTACGGCGAGTTCAAGAGCTTCTTTCCGGACAACGCCGTCGAATATTTCGTCAGCTATTACGACTACTATCAGCCGGAAGCCTACGTCCCCCGCTCCGACACGTACATCGAGAAGGAAAGCTCGGTGAACGAGGCGATCGACCGGATGCGCCACTCGGCGACGCGCTCGCTCCTCGAACGCGACGACGTGATCATCGTCGCGTCCGTCTCCTGCCTCTACGGCATCGGCTCGGTCGAGACCTATTCCGCCATGGTCTTCAGCCTGAAGAAGGGCGACACGGTCGACCAGCGCGAGATCATCAGGAAGCTCGTCGCCCTCCAGTACAAGCGCAACGACCAGGCCTTCGCCCGCGGAAATTTCCGGGTGCGCGGCGGCAATCTCGAGATCTTCCCGTCCCACTATGAGGACACGGCCTGGCGGATCAATTTCTTCGGCGACGAGATCGAGGAGATCGTCGAGTTCGATCCCTTGACCGGCAAGAAGGTGGCGTCGCTGGACTCGGTGAAAGTCTATGCGAACAGCCATTATGTGACGCCGGGGCCGACGCTCAAGCAGGCGATGGAGGCCATCCGCCACGAACTCTCCGAGCGCCTGAAGGAGCTCCACATCGAAGGCAAGTTGCTCGAAGCCCAGCGCCTGGAGCAGCGCACCAACTTCGATCTCGAGATGATCGCGGCCACGGGCTCGTGCGCCGGCATCGAGAATTACAGCCGTTTCCTGACCGGCCGCCTCCCCGGCGAGCCGCCGCCCACCCTCTTCGAATATCTCCCCGAAAACGCCCTCCTCTTCGTCGACGAGAGCCACCAGACGGTGCCGCAGATCAGCGCCATGGCGCGGGGCGACCACCGGCGGAAGATCACGCTCGCCGAATATGGATTCCGCCTGCCGTCCTGCATCGACAACCGCCCGCTGCGCTTCAACGAATGGGACGTGATGCGCCCGCAGACCGTCGCCGTCTCCGCGACGCCCGGCGGCTGGGAGATGGAGCAGACGGGCGGCGTCTTCGTCGAGCAGGTGATCCGCCCCACCGGCCTCATCGACCCGCCCGTCGAGATCAAGCCGGTCGAGGACCAGGTCCAGGACCTGATCAACGAAGCGCGGATCACGGCGCAGAAGGGTTACCGCACCCTCGTCACCACGCTGACCAAGCGCATGGCGGAGGACCTGACCGAGTTCATGCACGAGGCGGGCCTTCGGGTCCGCTACATGCACTCGGACGTCGAGACTCTGGAACGCATCGAGCTCATCCGCGACCTTCGTCTCGGCGTGTACGACGTGCTCGTCGGCATCAACCTGCTGCGCGAGGGCCTCGACATCCCCGAATGCGGCCTCGTCGGAATCCTCGATGCGGATAAGGAAGGGTTCCTCCGCTCGGAGACCTCGCTCATCCAGACCATCGGCCGCGCCGCCCGCAACGTCGAGGGCCGCGTCATCCTCTATGCCGACCGGGTCACCGGATCGATGGAGCGCGCGCTCAACGAAACCGGCCGCCGCCGCGAGAAGCAGGTCGCCTACAACGAGGCGAACGGCATCACGCCGACGACGATCAAGCGCGACATCGCGAACATCCTCGCCGACGTGTCGCAGCGCGACGGCGTCATCGTCGAAACCGGCGACGACGACCGCCCCCACCTCGTCGGCCACAACCTCAAGGCCTACATCTCCGAGCTCGAGCAGCGCATGCGCAAGGCCGCCGCCGACCTCGAGTTCGAGGAAGCCGGCCGCATCCGCGACGAGATCCGCCGCCTGGAAGCCGACGAGCTCGGCGTCCCGGACCACGAGAAAAAGGCGCCCCTCCTCGGCAACTCGACCGAAGGCAAGCCCGGCACCCGCAAGACCCGCTACGGCAAGCAGCAGCAGATGCGCATGAACAAGCGGGCAGGCGGGCGGCGGTAGCTTCGTTGTTGGGACGGGCACGGCACGGCAACAAAGCCCAATAGCGCGCGATTCAAATTTGGTCTTATTGAACGGCTCCATGCACGTTGGAGCCCGCAATGGTGAAGCCGAAGAAACTGTACGATCAGCTGCGCGACTCGCCTGCGCGCACGGTCAGCTTCCGCGACTTCGAGAGTCTGCTACGCGCCTTCGGCTTCGAGCATGATCGCACGACCGGCAGCCATCGCCACTATGCCCATCCGAGCGTTGCACAGGTGATGTCGGTGCAAACGGATGGTAAGGACGCAAAGCGCTATCAGGTGCGGCAGCTCCTTGATATAGTGGCCGAACACGGACTGAGCATCGACGAGTGACCGAGCCCCGCTACCATATCAACGTCTTCTGGTCGGACGAGGACGCCTGCTGGATCGCAGACGTCCCTGATCTGCGATACTGCTCGGCCCACGGCGACACGCCGGCCGAGGCCGTTTCCAGAGTACGCGATGCGATCGTTGGGTGGCTCGAAGTGGCCCGGGACCGCGGCTTCGTCATCCCCGAACCGCGCTACCGTCCACACGCCGCCTGACAGGGCCAGTGGATGTGACGGCCGCCCGCGCCTTTCTCATTGTCTGCTGGCTCGCAATCGCCGCCGTCACTCTCTGGGCACTTGCCGCTCTCAGCCTCCTCGCGCTCCCGCAAACGATGCTCGCAGACCTCGCCCATCCCTGGCGTGCGCAGCTCTATCTCGATCTCGAACTGCAGCTTCTCGTCTTCGCCGCCTGGGTCGTCTGGCGCGAGCGCTCGCGTCCGGTGGGCGTCGCCTGCGCCCTCGCGACGATGCTGCTCGGGGCTCTGTTCACGCTGGCGTACCTGCTCGTCGCGAGCATCCGCGCCGAGGGCGACGTCCGGCGCCTGCTGCTCGGGAGCCGGGCCTAACCGGCGGCAGTGCAGCGGGCGGTGCGGCGCGCTTCGGGAAGGCGCTCCCGGATCCAGGAGCGCATAGCCGGGTAAGTCGCGGCGAGCTCGTCATAGACTCGGCAGGCTTCCGGGCGGCGGTTCAGCGCCACCAGCGACTGGCCGAGGAAATAGAGGCTGTCCGCCGCGCGCTCGCCTTCGGGATTGCCCTGGTAGTTGGCGAGGAAGATGCGCGCGGCCGTCGCCGGCTTGTTGTCGTCCAGAAAGGCGCGGCCGGCGAGGTTCGAGGCCCAGCTCGCCCACCGGCTCCGGGGATAGCGTTCGGCGACCTGCTGCAGCGTCGTCTGCGCCTCTTCGAAGCGGCGCTGCTCCCAGAGGCGGAAGCCGGCATTGTAGGCGGCTTCGGCGGGATCGGAGGCTCCGCCGGACGGAGCCGGTGCCGGGTCCGCAGCGGCGGCCCGCGCGGCAGCGGCGAGCGCCGCGCCGGACGGTGCGGGAGCGGGTGCCGGCGAGATGGCGGCACCGGCCTGGGGCTGCGCCGCCGCCGGCGGAGCCTCGAGGCGGGCGAGGCGGGCCGCGGCGTCCTGGCGGAAGCTGCTCAGCGCCTCTTCCATCTGCCGGGTGCGATTCGAATTCTCCTCGATCGCGCCGGTCAGCGCCGCGAGCTGTGCTTCCAGCGCATCGACACGGGCGTTGAGGTCCGCGACGGCCGTGCTGCCGGCCGGGCGGGCCGTCCCCGGCTGCGCCACCGACGGCTGGATTTCGGGCTGGACGGACGGCACCTGCCCGCCCGGAAACACGCGGCGCTGCACCGCGCGGAGCTGCTGTTCGAGCCGCTCGATCCGCTGCTCGGCCGTTTCGTTGCGCTGCGCAGCCGCCGGGACGGCGGTGCCCGCGAGCAGCATTGCCGCGATCAGATGAAGACGCATTACCCCAACCCCCAAAGCCGTTGTTCCGCGACGATAATCCGAAGCGGCGTCTGTCGCCAGCCTGAACCGGCCTTATCGCGTCGGCGGCGGTGCGGCCTGCGGCGCCGTTCCGGACGCTCGGGCGACGAGATCCTGGGGACGGAGGCTGACATTGCCGATGGGCTGGCCCGACGGACCGATCTGCGGGATCTGGGTCTGGCCGACGGTCACTCGAAGCGCTTCGGGCGCGCCGACGCGGAGCACCGGCGCCTGCGCCGTTGCCGGCACCTGGTAGCTTTCGCCCGCGGCGAGCGTGCGCTCCACGACGGTTCGCCCGCCGTCGGAAACGCGCATCCACACCGGCGCCTGGGCGGTGAGCGTCACCGGCTGGCCGGCGGACGCCTGCGGCGAGGGCTGGGCGGGCTGCTGCGGCTGCGCGGCGACCTGCTGCGCCGGCGCTGCCGACTGCTCCTCGGCCGCGACTTGGGCGCCGTCGTCGATGCCGCTGCGGAAGATGAGATAGGCGCCGAGCAGCAGCACCCCGATCACCACGGCGGTGATGGCGAGCCAGCGCGGCGGCACGCGCGCCGGATCGGCCGGCTCGTAATATTCCGGTGTCGGGCCGGGCCGCCGGACGGCACCGCCGAGATGCTGGCGAAGCTCCTGGCCGAGCGCCTGCCCGTCGAGCCCGACAAGATTGCCGTAGGAGCGGACGAAGCCGACCGAATAGGTGATTGCCGGAAGCGCGTCCCAATCGCCCGTTTCGATGTGCTGGAGGTGGCGAACGGGGATGCGCGTCTGTCCCGCCACTTCGTCGAGAGTCAGTCCCTTCGCCTCGCGGGCGATGCGCAGCCGCTCACCGATCGTGACGTCGGGCGAATAGTCCTGGTCGGTCTCAGCCATCGAAATCGCATCCATCCCGGCGTGAAGCGTGGGTTTGGGTCTGTATCACTCGAATATGGTGGCCCCTGTCAACCGGGCCGGGCGGGAGAGCGGGCGCCGCAGCGTCTTCAGCCTGTCCTGACGCCCTTCTTCTTGGCCCACGCCACGAGCGCCGCCCGCATGTTCTCGGGCGGCGCCGCGAGGAGGCGCTCCATCTCCGCAGTCACTGCCGAACGATCGAGCGAGCGGATCATGGCCTTGATCGGCCCCACCGCGACCGGGGTGATCGAGAAGCGCTCCAGCCCGATGCCGATCAGCGCCATCGCCTCCAGCGTCCGGCCGCCCATCTCGCCGCATATGCCGACCGGAACGCCGGCCGCATTCGCTTCGCGCACCACCCGGCGCAGGAAGCGCAGGATCGCGGGCGACAGCCAGTCGTAACGCTCGGCGAGCTTGGGGTGCGCGCGGTCTGCGGCGAACAGGAATTGCGTCAGGTCGTTGGTCCCGATCGACAGGAAATCGATCTTGGGGAGGAGGATGTCGAGCGTCTCGGCGAGCGCCGGCACTTCCAGCATCGCGCCGTAGCTGACCCGCAGCGGCATCAGCTTGCGGCGCGCGGCCATGCGCTCCCGCTCCTCCTCGACGATCGCCTTGGCCTGGTCGAACTCCCAGGGCTCGGAGATCATCGGGAACATGACCTGGAGCTCGCGCCCCGCCGCCGCTTCGAGCAGGGCCTGGGACTGGGCGCGCATCAGGCCGTCGCGGTCGAGGGCGAGGCGGATCGCCCGCCAGCCCATCGCCGGATTTTCCTCGTGATGGCCGTCCCCGCCATCCAGATAGGGGAGGGCCTTGTCGCCGCCGACGTCCACCGTGCGGAAGATGACCGGCTTCGATCCCGCGGCGTCGAGCACCGCCTTGTAAAGCTTCTGCTGGCTTTCGCGCCCCGGAAAGCCCGCGGAGATCAGGAACTGGAATTCGGTCCGGAACAGGCCGATCCCATCGGCGCCAACCGTCTCCAGCGCTTCGGCATCGTCGCGAAGGCCGGCATTCACCATCACGATGATCCGCTTTCCGTCCTTGGTCTCGGGCGGCAGCTCGCGAAGCGCGGCGAATTCGGCGCGGCGGCGGGCTGTGGCGGCGAGCTTGGACTTGAACGCCTCTTTCACCGCCGAGGTCGGGCGCACGAACGCCGCCGCCTCGCTGCCGTCGAGGAGGATGTAGTCGCCCTCGCCGATCGCCTGGCGCACATTCGGCACCCGCCCGACCATCGGCACCCCCATCGCCCGGGCGACAATGGTGACGTGGGCGGTCAGCGATCCTTCTTCCAGGATGACGCCTTTCAGGCGCCGGCGGTCATATTCGAGGAGCTCGGCGGGGCCGAGATTGCGGGCGATCAGGATCGCGTCCTGGCGAAGGCCCATCTGCGCCGCCGTGCCGAGCTGGCCCGAGACGATGCGGAGCAGGCGGTTGGAGAGGTCGTCGAGATCGTGCATCCGATCCTGGAGCAGGGCGTCGTCGATCTGGCGCATGCGCGTCTGCATGCGCTGGCGGACGCGCTCGATCGCCGCTTCGGCGGTGAGGCCGCTGTCGATCGCCTCATTGATCCGGCGGGCCCAGCCTTCGTCGTAAGCGAACATCTTGTAGGTCTCGAGGACCTCGTGATGCTCGCCGCCGGTGCCGAACTCGGCCGCATTGGTCATCGCATCGATCTGCTCGCGCATCTTGCGGAAGGCGGAGTAGACGCGGTGGCGCTCGGCTTCGGTATCTTCGGCGACCGTATGCTCGATGAGGATGCGCGGCTGGTGGAAGACGGCATAGCCGCGCCCCATGCCGGTGACGAGGCGCAGCCCGGTGAGCCGCTGCGGCCCGTCGTCGCGCGCCGAAGTGGAGGCGCCGCCCGCCTTGTCGGCGAGCCCCGCATTGGCGATCAGCTCCGAAAGCACCATCGCGACCGTTTGCAGCGCCTCGATCTCGACATCGTCATAGGCGCGCGGATCGGCATGCTGGACGGCGAGGACGCCGATCGCCTTTTCGCGCCGGATGATCGGCACGCCGGCGAAGCTGTGGAACAGCTCCTCGCCCGTCTCCGAGCGGTAGGCGAATTCGGGATGGCTCGCGGCTTCGGCCAGGTTCAGCACCTCGGCCTTGTTGGCGATCGTGCCGACGAGACCCTCGCCCGGGGCGAGCTTGGTGACGTGCACCGCCTCCTGCTTCAGCCCCACCGTGGCGAAAAGCTCAAGCAGCCCGTCGCGCAGCAGGTAGATGGAGCAGACCTCGCTCGCCATCGCATCCGCGATGATCTGCACCACCTTGTTGAGCTTCGACTGCGCCGACGCGCGCGAGGCCATCACCTCGTGCAGCCCGGTCAGGATCTCGCGAGACGATGTGGCGGAAGCGGTCGGCATGACGCTTCGCTAGCAGGAAGCACGCGCCGCTTCCAAGGCTTAGCGCGTGAAATCCTCGCCCGCTGCGGCCCGCCTCAGGCCGAGCGCCGCTCCAGCGCCTGCGCCGCTTCACCGACGAGCTGGGCGACGATGTCGGGGATGCTCTGCTCCGCCTTCACCATGCCGACGGACTGGCCGGCCATGACGGAGCCCGACTCGACGTCGCCGTCGATCACCGCCCGGCGGAGAGCCCCCGCCCAATAATGCTCGATCTGGAGCTGGGCCTCGGCCATCTCCACCTGGCCGCGGTCGAGCAGGATGGCGACTTCGCGCTGCTTGGCGGCGAAGCTTTCCATTTCGCGGTTCTTGAGGGCGCGCACCGGGATCACCGGCAGCCGCGGGTCGATCTGCACGGACGTGATCGCATCGCGCGCCGAAGCGCGGATGAAGGCCTTCTTGAAGTTCGGGTGGGCGATGCATTCGTGGCTGCACACGAAGCGGGTGCCGAGCTGCACGCCGACGGCGCCCATCTCGAGATAGCCGCTGATCAGCCCGCCATGGCCGATCCCGCCGGCGACGAAGATCGGCGTGTCGGCGGCGAGCGGCGGCAGGATCTCCTGCGCGAGCACGGAGGTCGAGACCGGACCGATATGGCCGCCGGCCTCCATGCCCTCGATGACCAAAGCGTCGACGCCCGAACGGATGAGCTTCTTGGCGAGCGCCAGCGCCGGGGCGAAGCAGATGAGCTTCGCGCCGTTGCCCTTGATCCGGTCGATCGAGCCGGGCGGCGGGAGGCCGCCGGCGAGGACGACGTGGCTCACCTCGTGCCGCGCGCAGACGTCGATCAGCTCGGAAAGCTGCGGGTGCATGGTGATGAGGTTGACGCCGAACGGCTTGTCGGTGCGCGCCCTGGTCTCGGCGATTTCGGTGTCGAGCAGGTCCGGAGTCATCGCGCCGCAGGCGATCACGCCGAAGGCGCCGGCGTTGGACAGCGCGGAGACGAGGTTGCGCTCCGAAATCCAGCTCATGGCGCCGCCGAGGATCGCGACTTCGCAGCCGAGGAAGTCCGTCCCCCGCTTCATGAGCCGCCGGAGCCGGTCGCGGCCGACGGCGCTATCCTGTTCGATCATTGCAGTCACTTTCCTGTCATTCCCGCGAAAGCGGGAATCCAGCGGGAGTTGTTGAAGCACGGTGCGGCGGGTGGAGATGCCGCCTGGATTCCCGCTTTCGCGGGAATGACGGCGCGCGCGGGAATGACGGCGGGGCTCACGCAGCCTCTCCCGTGTCGTCGAGCCCGTAGGCGGTGTGGAGCACGCGCACGGCAAGCTCGGTATATTCCTCGGGCAGCAGCACCGAGACCTTGATCTCGCTGGTGCTGATCGCGAGGATGTTGATCCCGCGGTCGGCCAAAGTCTGGAACATCTGCGCGGCGATGCCGGCATTGGAGCGCATGCCGATGCCGACCGCGCTCACCTTGACGACGTCCGTATCGGTCAGGATCTCGGCAAAGCCGATCTTCTCCTTCGCATCCTCCAGCGCCTGGACGCTGTGGGCGAGCGATGCCGTCGGCACGGTGAAGGTGAGCGTGCTCGGCTCGCCCCGGCGCGGAACGGACTGGACGATCATGTCGACGTTGATGCCGGCTTCGGCCAGCGGGGTGAAGATCGCCGCGACCGCGCCCGGCGTGTCGGGCAGCCCGGTGAGCGTCACCCGGGCTTCGTTCTTGTCGTGGGCGATGCCGGTGACGAGCTGGCGTTCCATGTTCATGTCCTCGATGGCGTCGTCGCCGACGATGATGGTGCCTTCCTTGTCCTCGAAGGAGGACAGGACCTGGAGCGGCATGTTGTAGCGCATGGCGAGGCCCACCGAACGCGTCTGGAGCACCTTGGCGCCGACCGACGCCAGCTCCAGCATCTCCTCGTAAGTGACCGCGCGGAGCTTCCGTGCCCGCGGCACGATGCGCGGATCGGTCGTGTAGACGCCGTCGACGTCCGTATAGATGTCGCAGCGGTCGGCGTTCATCGCGGCGGCGAGCGCAACGGCGGAGGTGTCGGATCCGCCGCGGCCGAGCGTCGCCAGGTCCCCTTCCTTGGTCACGCCCTGGAATCCCGGAATGACGGCGATCCCGCCTTGCAGGAACACGCCTTCGAGCACTTCGGAATCGATGTGGTCGATGAGTGCGGCGGCGTGGCCGGTCGCGCGGATCGGGAGCTGCCAGCCCATGTAGGAGCGCGCGTTCATCCCCATGCCCTGGAGGGTGATGGCGAGGAGCCCGCTCGTCACCTGCTCGCCCGAGGCGACGACCACGTCATATTCGCGCGGATCGTAGAGCGACGCCGCTTCCCGGCAGAACTGGACCAGCCGGTCCGTCTCGCCCGCCATGGCCGAGACCACCACCGCGACCTCGTTCCCCGCCTCCGCCTCGCGCTTGACGAGCGACGCGACGTGCCGGATCCGCTCGATCCCGGCCATCGAAGTGCCGCCGAATTTCATCACGATACGCGCCATTTGGCGAGCGTCTAGCGTCTGGCGCCCGGCTTGGCGAGACGGTAGGAGGCCGCATGGCAACGACGAGCGACAGCGCGGCCGCCGGCAGCATCGACCCGAAGGAAGCCGCCCATTTCGGCCGCATGGCCGCCGACTGGTGGGACCCCAAGGGCTCGTCGGCCATGCTGCACCGGATGAACCCGGTGCGCCTCGCCTACATACGCGACCGGGCGGACCAGCATTGGGGCTTCGACGAGTGCGACCTTCGGCCCTTGAAGGGACGAAGCGCCGCCGATGTCGGCTGCGGCGCCGGCCTCCTCGCCGAGCCGCTCGCCCGCCTGGGCGCCGAGGTGACGGCCGTCGACGCCGCGCCGGAGAACATTGCCGCCGCGCGCCTCCACGCCGAAGGGCAGGGGCTGGAGATCGACTACCGCGTCGGCGGGGTCGAAACGCTGACCGGCGCCTACGACCTCGTCACCTGCCTCGAAGTCCTGGAGCATGTCGCCGAGCCGCGCGCATTCGTCTCGGGGCTCGCCCGCATCCTCGCTCCGGACGGGCTCCTCATCCTGTCCACGCCGAACCGCACCGCGACGTCACGCCTGCTCCTCATCGGCCTCGCCGAAGGGCTGCGCCGCATCCCGCGCGGCACCCACGACTGGGAGCGCTTCCTGACGCCCGAGGAAACCTCCGCTTTGCTGCGCGACGCGGGCCTCGACATCATCGATTGCACCGGCATGGGATGGAACCCGGCGAGCGGCTTCCACCTGTCGGAAGACAAGTCGCTCGATTATTTCGTGACGGCGAAGAAGGCCTGAGACGGCTTCCGTGCGCGCTCATGCTGACGAGGGGATAAGCAAGATCCCATATCATCACCGCTAGGGCTCAGGACTAGCGGCAGTGTATGCGCGCGCCTCGTCCCCCCAGGATGAGCGGGATCGCTACTCCCGCCGCTCCCGCGACAACCGAGTCATCAAAATCGCCGCGCGGCGGGCGGAGCGGGCGATCGAGTCTAGCATGATATATTCGCCGACCGCATGCGCGCCGCCGCCCGCGGCGCCCAGGCCGGCCAGCACATCCGCATCGCCGGCGACGAAGCTCGAGTCCGCGGCGCCGCGCCGCGCGGGATCATATTCCGGCATCTCCGGCAGCCCCAGGTCCCGGTTCACCGCGTTCATGCGCGTCAGCAGCGCCCGGTTGCCCGGGGTCGGGGGGAGCGGGGGATAACCGTCCTCGGAGAAGACCAGCTCGGCGTTCGTCTGCGGCAGGTGCTGGGCAACGATGGCCTGCATTCTGGCGCGGATGCGCGCGTCCTGCTCGGGCGTGAGGCTCCGCAGGTCTCCGCGGGCGATGGCGGTCTCGGCGACGATGTTGGTCTTCCCCGATGCGGTGACGGCGAGGCCCTGCGCGTCGATCGCGGCCGGGGTGCCGCCGCCGATCACGCCGACATTGTAGGTGAGGTTCGGCTCCGGAAGCTCCCGCCGGAAGGCGTCGAGAATCCGCGCCATCTCGTAAATGGCGCCGTAGCCGAGGCCTTCCGAAAACACGCCGCTCGAATGACCCGTCCGCCCGGTGGTCCGAAGCGTCCAGGAGGTGGAGCTGCGCCGTGCGACGGTGCCGTAATCGCGGCCACTCTCGACGGCCAGGTTCTCGAATTCGAGTGCGACGTCCGCCCAGCGGCCGGCTTCGATCAGGTCGCGCCTCGCCACCGCGATCGGCGAGCCCGGCCGCTCCTCGTCGCCGGTGAGCACCACCGTTATGTCGGCGCCGCGCAGCGTCCCCGCCGCGCGCATCGCCCGAAGCGCCGCGACGATGACGACCACGCCGCCCTTGTCGTCGCCGATGCCGGGGCCGGTCGCCCGCTCCCCTTGCCGCTCGAATCGCTGGAAGGGCGAATCGGGCTCGAAGACGGTGTCGAGGTGGCCGATGAGGAGGATGCGCTTGCCCCGGCCGTTGCCGCGGTGCGTCGCGACGAGGTGCCCGGCGCGGCCGGTCTCGGCCATGTCGATCCAGCGCACCTCGAAGCCGAGCTGCTCGAACTCCGGGCGCACCATGTCCGCGACGGCGCGCACGCCCGCCAGGTTCAGCGTCCCGCTATTCTGGTTCACCATCCGCTCGAGCAAAGCGATCGACCGTGCCGCCTCGGCATCGACGGTGCGGGACATCCTCTGCTCCGCCCCGGTGAGCCGCGCCTCGGCGGCCCCGGAGAAAGCGAGGGCGAGGAGGGCGAGCAGGGGAGCAAAGCGCGTCATGGCAGGCGGTTTAAGCGCCCCGCCGCCGCTTCGCCACAGCCTTTCGCGCCGGCTTTCGCGAGTGCGCGGGAGCCGGTCCGCCGCCGCTGCGTTGAAGCCCTCCGAAGGAGAAACACATGAGCAACAAGCATCCGCGTCCCGACGAGCAGCCGGTCGAGCTTCAGGACGATCTCGATCGCAATCCCGGCATCGGCAGCTCCAAGGGCCTCTTCGCCCGCGCCGGTGGCGAGGACGCAAGCCTGATCGAAGGCGACAACACCTTCGAAGGCGATCAGGAAAACGACGGCGGCAATGCCGGCGGCGTCAACCCGGAGCTCGGACGGGACCACTAGTTCCTGCCCATGCGCGAGCATGGGGAGGGGGACCATGCGAAGCATGGTGGAGGGGTAGGAGGCAGAGGCATCAGCGGATCGGGCGCGGAAAGCGCCGGCGCCGGCGCCTATTAGCCCTCCGCCACCCTTCGGGTGGTCCCCCTCCCCATCCCGCGATGGGGAGGAACCTAGAGGACGTACTTCGAGAGGTCGGTATTGCGCGCCACTTCGGCGAGCTGCGCCTCGACATAAGCCGCGTCGATCACGATGACGTCGCCGCGGCGTTCCTCGGCGTCGAAGCTCACTTCCTCGAGCAATTTCTCCATGACGGTCGAAAGACGGCGGGCGCCGATATTCTCGATCTGGCCGTTCACTTCGGCGGCGATCCTGGCGATGGCGCGGATGCCGTCTTCGGTGAAGCTGACGTCCACGCCCTCGGTCGCGATTAGTGCGCGATATTGCTCGGTGAGGCTCGCCTGCGTCGCCGAGAGGATGCGGACGAAATCCTCCTCGGTCAGCGCCTTCAGTTCGACGCGGATCGGGAGGCGGCCCTGGAGCTCGGGAAGGAGGTCCGAGGGCTTGGCGACATGGAAGGCGCCCGACGCGATGAAGAGGATGTGGTCCGTCTTCATCGGCCCGTATTTGGTCGCCACCGTGGTGCCTTCGATGAGCGGCAGGAGATCGCGTTGCACGCCCTCCCGGCTGACCGAGCCGCCGCGCACGTCCGAGACGGCGATCTTGTCGATCTCGTCGAGGAAGACGATGCCGTTCGCCTCGGCATCGGCGAGCGCCGTGCGGTTGACGTCGTCCGTGTCGAGCCGCCGGTCGGCCTCCTCCTCGACGAGGCGCGTCCAGGCTTCGCCGACCTTGAGGCGCCGCTTCTTCTTCGCCTGCTGTCCGAAGGCCTTGCCCATCATGTCGGAGAGATTGATCATCCCGACCTGGCCGGCCATCCCGGGGATCTCGAAGGGGGCGGCCGGGCTGTCGTTCAGCTCCAGCTCGACTTCGCTGGCCTCCAGATGCCCTTCGTGGAAACGGCGGCGGAAGCTCTCGCGAGTCGCTTCGCTCGATCCCTTGCCGGTCAGCGCATCGAGCAGCCGCTCCATCGCCGCCTGCTCCGCCGCATCCTTCACCGCGACGCGGCGGCGCTCCTTTTCCAGCCGCACCGCCTCCTCGACGAGGTCGCGCGCGATCTGCTCGACGTCGCGCCCGACATAGCCGACTTCGGTGAACTTGGTCGCCTCCACCTTCACGAAAGGCGCGTCGGCGAGCTTGGCGAGCCGCCGCGAAATCTCGGTCTTCCCGCAGCCCGTCGGCCCGATCATGAGGATGTTCTTGGGCGTCACTTCGTCGCGCAGCGCGTCGGGGAGGCGCTGGCGCCGCCAGCGATTGCGGAGCGCGACGGCGACCGCCCGCTTCGCCTCGTTCTGGCCGACGATGTGCGAATCGAGGGCGGCGACCACCGCCTTGGGGGTAAGACTGTCGTTCATGATTGCCCGCTTTATTGCTCTTGCAGGACTAGATTGGGCGGCGGCGGGAGGAATCAAGCGGGCGAGGCACCGGCGGAAGCAGCAAGGAAGCGCCTTCGATCCATGCGCTCAACTCTGCCCCAGCCGTCATTCCCGCGAAAGCGGGAAGCCAGCGGGAGGCGGTGCGGGTCTCCGAAGCCGCCTGGTTTGCCGCTTTCGCGGGAATGACAGGGTTAGCGCACGACGATCTTGACCCGGTCGCCCGGCCGCAGCGCGCCGGCGCCGGCGAGGCCGTTCAGCATCAGGAAGTGGTCGAGCGGCTGGTCGGTCGCCATCAGGCGGGTGAGCGCCGCCGCCCCGCCGGCCGGCACGGGAACGGTGCGCACGAAGCGCGGCCTGAGGCTCGCCGCTTCCTGCGGGGAGAGAAGCCGGAAGGAGCGGATCAGCGGCTCGATCGATGCGCGCGCCTCGGCGGATGCGGGCGTCGCGAGCAGGAAGTGGTAGACCGCCGCGCCGCCGCCGGCATAAGCCGCGACGGTCAGCATGACGTCGCCTTCCCGCGTCCTGACGACGGCAGGCACGATCAAGGCGGGGACGCCGTTGATCGCCGTCTCCTGCGCCGCGCCGAGCTCCGCCTGTATGCCCGCTCCGGCGCTGCCCAGAAGCTGGTTGAGGACGCCGCGCGCATGCGCTTCGAGCCCGCCCGGCGGCATGCGCCCGCCCGCAAATTCGCCGCGCGCGCCGCCCGGCCCTTCGATCATGATCGATTGCGGGCTGTTGGTGAGGGTGAAGCCCGGCGGCGCCTCGAAGCCGATCCGCATCACCGGGTGGGCGAAGCGGCGGCCGAGCACGAAGCCCTGCGCCGGGTCGTCGCCGTAGAGGAGCCCGTCCACTTCGGCGAGGTAGCGCGCCTCGTTCTCCGGCCGCTGGTCGTCGGCGATGCCGGTGGCGGAGGCCGTGCCGGCGGCGCGCTCGATCCGGTTGCCGGCGAGGGGGTGGGTTCGCGCCCATTCGGGGATGCTGCGGGCCGCATCGTGGCCGCGGGTCCGGGCCTGGAATTCCTCCTGCCGGCCGAGCGCGGCGAGCATGTCGCTCGCCGCATGGGGATCGAAGCCGGCCGCGGCGGTGAATCGGATGCCGAGATCGTCGGCTTCATATTCCTGCTTGCGCGAATAGCGCAGGGTGAAGAAGCCGGCCGCAGCGCCCGCGAGGCGGGTCAGCCGCTCGGAGCCGGTCACCGCCTCGACCGCCGCGACGCCGAGGCCGCGCAGGAGCGAGCGCCGCTGCTGGCGCCGGCTGTGCGCTGCGACGATGTGGCCGACCTCGTGGCCGAGCACCGAGGCAAGCTCCGCCTCGCTGTTGACGACGGCCATCATGCCGCGGGTCACGTAGATGTAGCAGCCGGGAGTCGCGAAGGCGTTGACGACATCGCTGTTGACCAGGGTGAAGGTGCACTGGCCCTCGAGGTTCGCCGCCGCCGCGATCCGCTGCCCCAGCGCGCGCACGTAAGCGGCTTCCGGAGCCTCGTAGGCACCGCCGAACTCGGCGAGGAGCTGGGGGTGCGCCTCGGCCCCGGCCGCGCGCTCGTCGTCGCGCACCGCCGGATCCTCGCCGCCGCCGCAGGAGGCGAGGAAGGAGAAGGCGATGGCAGTGGCGATGATGCGGCGCATGGATTCTCCTGGCGCGACCTTTGCCCCACCCGTCATTCCCGCGAAAGCGGGAATCCAGCGGGGGTTCGCGCCGTGCACCGAGTTCGTCTGGATTCCCGCTTTCGCGGGAATGACGGGGGTCAGCGCATCGCCAGCACGATCTTGCGCGGGCCTTCGAAGGGTGCGCGGCCGTGGGCGGCGAGGAGGTTGTCGAGGACGACGACGTCGCCCTGCTGCCACAGGTGCGGCCGGGTCTCGGCGCGAAGAACGCAGCGGACATGCTCCAGCACCTCGATCGGGATCGGGGAGCCGTCGCCGAAGCTGCTGTTCAATCGGAACCGCTCCTCGCTCCCGCATTCCGCCAGCATCGCGGCGTAGACCGAGGGTGCGAGGGCGGAGGGGTGGAAGCCGTCGGCCTGGTTGAACCAGACCTCCTCGCTGGTGACCGGGTGAAAAGCGGTGGCGGGACGGACCTGGCTCATCCGCAATGTGCCGTCGTCGCGCCATTCGAAATCGGAGCCGATACGGCGGCACTGCGCTTCAGCCTCGGCGGGGTCGTCCGTCTCGAACGCTTCCTGCCAGCTATAGCCCCAGCCCTTCGTACCCGAGAGGTTGCGGACGTAGCGCACGCCCTTGCTCCTGAATTCGTCGAGCACCTCCGGATCCAGCCGGTCGAGAATGCGCCGGCTGTCGCCCAGAGTCGTCGCGCCGCCGACCGGCGCGGCTTCGACGCAGTGGAAGAAGAGCGTCTTCGGCCAGACGTCCGCATAGGAAAGCTCGTTGTGGAGGGCGAGCGTCATCTCCGGCGGATATTCCGTCGAGGTGTAGAGCCCGGCTTCGTCCAGGCTCCGGCGCGGCGAAGCGCCGCCCGCATAGCCGAACGGCACCTCGGTGCGCGAGAAGAGGGAGACGAATTCCTGGAACTCGGCGAGGCTGCCGATCCCCCAGCCGCGGAAGAGAAGCGCGCCATGTTCGGTCAGCGCCGGCCGGAGCGCCCCGAGCGGTACGCCCGGCGGGACGGCGAAGGGCAGCGTCATTCCGACTTGGCGTCCTCGATCGCCTCCACGGTCAGGTTGCCGTTCGTGTAGACGCAGATGTCCGCCGCGATTCCCATGGCCTTGCGCGCGATCGTCTCGGCATCCTCTTCATAGGCGAAGATGGCGGTTGCCGCCGCGAGTGCGAAATTGCCGCCGGAGCCGATCGCGGCCACGCCGTTCGCGGGCTCGAGGACGTCGCCGTTTCCGGTCAGGATCAAGGTCACGTCCTTGTCGGCGACGATCATCATCGCTTCCAGGTTTCTGAGAAACTTGTCCGTCCGCCAGTCCTTGGCGAGCTCGACGGCGGCGCGCATGAGCTGCCCGTGATGCTGCTCGAGCTTGCGCTCCAGCCGCTCGAACAGGGTGAAGGCGTCCGCGGTCGCGCCGGCGAACCCGCCGATCACCTTGCCGTCGCCGAGCCGGCGCACCTTGCGCGCATTGGGCTTGATCACCGTGTGCTGGAGCGAGACCTGCCCGTCGCCGGCGATCACCGCCCGGCCGTTCTTGCGAACCGCGAGGATCGTCGTGCCGTGCCAGCTTTCCATCTTTTCCCGAAGCTCCAATGGTCGTTGCCGCCCATGTGGGGGAGGGGGCGGCGCTCTGCAATCTATTGCCTTCGCGGGCCGAGCGGCTAGGCTTCGCGGCGAGGGATGCCGGAGTTGGAAGCGATGAAGAAGACCAGGCTCGCATCCCTCGCGCTCGCGCTCGCCGGCACGGCGCTCGGCGCCCAGGGGGCTGCCGACGCCGTGCGGCGCGCACCCGAGCTCCCCGACATCTCCTGCTTCCAGGCGCCCGAGCAAGGCGGCGGCGCGGCTGAAGTGCAGCGGCCGCCGGTGCTGGTCGAAGGCCTCGGAACGGCGGGCATCCTCGCCGACACTCGGATCGCCGAGGCGCGGCGCTGGTTCGACCAGGGAGTCGCGCTCGTCTGGGCGTTCGACGAGGTGGAGGCGGTCCGCGCCTTTCGGCAGGCGCAGGCGCTCGATCCGGCCTGCGCCATGTGCTTCTGGGGAGAGGCCTGGGCGCGCAGCCCGACGATCAACCTCCAGCCCCGCACCGAGGAACTCGCCGCCGCCCGCGCCGCGGCGGCGCGCGCCGTCTCGCTCTCGCGCCGCCTGCCCGATGCCGAGAAGCGCCTCGTCCGGGCGATGCGCCAGCGCATGGGCAAGACTGAGTTCCAGGCGGCTCGCTACGCCGGCGCCATGGCGAGGCTCGCCGAGCGCTATCCCGGGCACGACGCGATCAACGTCGAAGCGGCCAATGCCGGCATGATCGCGGCGAGCGAGATGCACGAAGGCTCGGTCCCGCAGCGCCTCCTCGAGCGGGTCCTCGCCCGTTCGCCCGAGCATACAGGCGCGATCCACATGTACATCCACCTCACCGACTGGATCGACCGGCAGGACCTCGCCGAGCGTCCGGCGGAACGGCTCGGCCGCATCGCGCCGGCCGCGAGCCACCTCGTCCACATGCCCTCGCACACCTTCTACGGCGTCGGGCGCTATGCCGATGCTGCGGCGGTGAACGTCCGCGCCATCGCCGCCGACGCTGCTTACGTGGCGCGGGTCCGTCCGCCCGCTTCGGATTACCGCACGGGTCTTCTCGCCCACAACATGCACTTCGCGATCAACGCGGCGCTGATGCGCGGCGACGCCGGGACGGCGCTTTCCGTCGCGGAGCAGTTTCGTGAGCGCTATCTCGGGGCGGGAGCGGGCACGCGCTATCGCACGATCGGCAGCGCGACCTGGTATGCCGAGGGGCTGCACGGCGATCCCCGCACGGTTCTCGCCGTACCCGAGCCGGAGGAGACGAACGTCTTCTTCCGCGCCATGCGCCATTATGCGCGCGGCGAGGCGCTGGCCCGGCAAGGGGATGCGGGGGCCGTCCGCGCCGAAGCCGAAGCGCTCAAGACGCTGCGCGAGGGTGCGCTCGCACCGCAGCTCGGCCGCGGCGGCGGCGCGCTGGCGGAAATCGCGCAGCGGGTGCTCGAAGGCCGCGCCGCGATGCTCGCCGGCGACCACCGGGCCGCCGAAGCCGCCTTCCGCGCCGCGATGGAGCGCCAGGCGGCGGCGCAGTTCGGCTCCGATCCGCCGCTCTGGTGGTATTCGACTCGCCGCAGCCTCGCCGCCGCTTTGCTCGCCGCGGGCAACCATGCCGACGCCCGCGAGCAGCTCGTCGCCTCGCTCGAGGACTGGCCGAACGACGCCCTCGCCCTCTTTGCGCTGGCCAAGGCGGAGGAGGGGCTCGGCAATCGGGACGCGGCCGCCGCCTCCCTCGCGAGGGCGCGTTCCGGCTGGACCGGCGACGTGACGCAGGTGCCGCTGTCGCGCATTTGACCATGGCGACGGGCCACGCCTGCCCTGCGGAACGAGGTCGCTAGGCCATGATGGCGCTCGCTCTCCTCATCGGCATCGCCATTTTGACGGCGCCGATCGGTGTCGGCATCCTGTTCGCGCGCATTTCCATGCTCGACTCGCGCCTGAGGCGGCTCGAAGCGGAGCTGGACGCACTTCACAGGGACCGTTGGCGCCGCGACACCGCCGCCGCGCTCGAGCCCTTGGCCGAAGAGGCGGTCGCTTTCGAGCCGCCGCCTGCAGCCGAAGCGCCGCCGATGGCGGAACCGGAGCAGGCGCCATTCACCGCCCCGCCCGAGCCGATCCGGAGCACCGCTCCCGATAGGGACGAACTGCCGGCCGAGCCGCCTGAGCCTGAGGAGGAGGAGGAGCAGGAGCAGGAGCAGGAGCAGGAGTCCGAGTCTCTCTCGGCCATGTTCGAGCGGCTCGTCGCGGGGCGGCTGCTGATCTGGGTCGGCGGGGCGGCGATGATCGGTGCCGGCTTCTTCCTGATCAAATATTCGATCGAAGTCGGGCTCCTGACGCCGCAGGCGCGGATGATCGGCGCGGCGATCTTCGGTCTCGCCCTGGTCGCCGCCGGTGAATATGCCGGCAAGATACCGCGGCTTTCCGACGACCCTCGCGTCGCGCAGGCGCTGACCGGGGCCGGGATCGTCATCCTCTACGCCGTCCCGTACGGCAGCCACGTCCTCTACGGCCTGATCGACTCCCGCACCGCCGCGGCGATCATGTTCCTGGTGAGCGTGGCGGCGCTCGTCCTGTCGCTCCGCCAGGGCGCGGCGACGGCGATGATGGGCCTGGTCGGCGGTTTCCTGACGCCGGCGCTCGTCGGCGATCCGAGCGCCACCGCGGTGCCGCTCCTCGTCTACCTGACGCTCGTCAACGGCTTCGTCTTCGGCATCGCATGGCGCCGCGGCTGGACCTGGCTCGCGGCGGCGGCGGTCGCGTTCAGCTTCGCCTGGAGCTTCTACCTGCTCGGACGACCGCCGGCGGACGCGGCGGCCGCGGGCTTCTTCATCATCGCGCTCGCCGTCGCGGCGTCGCTGCTGAGGCCCGGGGGCGGACGCGAGATGCGCTACGTCCAGCCGATGGTCGTCGGCCTCGTCCAGCTCGCCATCCTGGTCGGGCGCGTGGACCTCGGCCCCGTCGCCTGGCTGATGTTCGGAGCGCTCGCCCTGGGTGCCGTCGCCCTGTCGACGATCCGGCGGGAGCATCGCTTCGCGCCGCCCGCCGCACTGCTGCTCGCGCTGCTGGTGATCGGGGTCAAGGCCGATCTCCACGATCCCGCAGCGCCCTGGGCAGCCGCCGTCGCGACCCTCCTCTTCGCCGGCGTCTACATACCGCTCGCGGCGCAGAGCGACCGCCTGCTGCGCAGCGCCATGGCCGCCGCGGCGCTGGCGGCACCGTTCCTCCTTCTCCGCCTCGCCTGGCCGGACCTGTTCGTGCCGGCTGGATGGGGCGGGATCGCCCTCGCTCTCGCCGCCGCCGCCTTTCTCCTCGCCTGGCTGCAGCGCCCCCGCGCCGGGACGGAGCCGCCCGCCGATCCCGCTTTCTTCATGGCCGCCGTCGCCGCCGCCCTCCTGCTCGGCGCCGCGGCACTCGATCTCCTCCCGCACGACCTCGTCGCGGCGGGATGGCTCGCGGGAGCCTTGCTCCTCGCCTGGTTCGGACGCAGGATGCGCGAATTCGCCTTTGCGCTCGCGGCGCTGATCGGCGCGGCGGTCGCCGCCTTCCGGGCGGCCGCGATGGTGCCGGACCTCTGGCAGACGGCCGTCGAGTCGCTGGTGGGAGACCCCGCGCTCGCCTCCGCCCTCCCGGCCCCGGCGGAGGCCCTGCTCGCTCTCGCGCTCCCCGCCGCCCTCCTCGTCGGCCTCATCGCCATCGTCCGGGAGCCGCCGGCGGGGACGCGCCGGGCGCTTGCCGGGGTGGCGGGGCTGTTCGCCCTCGCCGCCTGCTACGTCCTCGCCAAGCAGGTCTTCGGCCTCGCCGACTTGGCGGATTTCGAACGCCGGGGCTTCGCCGAGCGCACCGCGATCACGCAGGCCCTGTTCCTGATCGGCTGGCTCCTTTCGTCGCAGCGCGTGGCCGCGAAGTTCGAACAGGCGGCCTGGCTCGGAAGCGCCGTGACGCTGGTCGCGGCGCTGCGCCTCATCTGGTTCGACATGTTCGTCCACAACCCGGCTGCGACGCCGCAATATGTCGGCGCCCTGCCGGCCCTCAATCTTCTGCTTCCGGCCTTTCTCCTCAGCGCCGTCTGGCTCTACGATGCGCGGCGCCGGGCCGACGCGCAGACGCGCTCCGGCTTCTGGCTCGCCGCCTTCCTCGCCGCGCTCGTGATGGGCGTCGGCCTCATGGTCCGCCAGCTCTTCCAGGGCGGCTGGCTGAACGCGTCGGGCATGCCGATCGCCGAAGTCTACGCTTATTCGCTCGCCGGCCTGCTCCTCGCCGTCGCCCTGCTGCTCGGAGGCATGCGCCTGCCCGACAAGGCGGTTCGCCTCGCCGGCCTCGCCCTCCTCACCGTCACCATCGTCAAGGTGTTCGCCAGCGACGCCCAGGCGCTCGAAGGGGTGCTGCGCATCCTGTCCTTCTTCGGCCTCGGCATCGGCCTGATCGGCGTCGGGCTTCTCTACGGCCCGGTGCTCCGTGCGGAGGCGGTCGGCCGCGGCCGGTGATCCGGTCCGCTGCACAGCTCCACGGGCGCCGCTTGCCCTACCGTGGATTTACTGTAGGCTGCGGAGTCCGGCCGCTCCCACGAGCGCCGGAGACGCGGTTCTGCCGCGCGGAAGGAGACGCCGATGTCGATCGCCGCTGCCCTGCTTCTCGCCTTGCTCCAGCCCTCCGCGCCGGGTGCGCGGGCCGCGCCCGCCGCGGACATCGAGGTCGACGTCGGGCGCTTCGATCCGGCGGACTTTCCCGAGCTGATCCGCCTCGAACGGCGCATGCCGGAGGATGAGATGGCGCGCCGTGTGCAGGCGATGCTCTCGGACGGCCGCTGCCGGATCGCGGGCAATCACGACCGGCGGTTCAACATCGTCGTTCCTTTCGCCATCCTCATGGAGGCGGACGGCACGCCCGAAACCGTGGTCGTCCATGAAGCGGGATGCGAGGCGCTCGAGGTCCTGGTCGGCCAGATCGTGCTCGCCCAGCTTCGCCGCGGCGACTTCCGGCCGCAACACCAGACCGGCGAACGCTGGTATGTGAGCGAGCTCGGCTTTGCGCTCGGCGTCCAGGGCGAAGCGGTCGCGATCGCACGCGACGATCCGGATCGGGTGATCTGCCGGGAAGTGCAGCTCGAGCTCGGCTCCCGGCTTCGCCCGGTCCGCACCTGCCGCACGGCGACGGATTGGGTCCTGTTCGAAGCCGACCGCGAGCAGATGCGCCGCGACTTCGGAAATGCCGCGGGGATGAGCGCGGGCCGCAAGCAGTGAGACTTCGGCACGAAGGCCGGGAGATCTGCCGGGCGGTTTGAAATCGATGGTCGGAGCGACAGGATTCGAACCTGCGACCCCCACACCCCCAGTGTGATGCGCTACCAGGCTGCGCTACGCTCCGACCGAGCGGCCCATCTAGGCGGCGGCGCCCTCCAAGGCAAGCGTCAGCGCTCATGCCTGTCATCCTCCCCGTCCGCAAAGCGGATGGGGAGGGGAACCATGCGAAGCATGGTGGAGGGGTATTCTGCCTCAGCAGACCCCTCCACCGTCGTTCGGACGGGCTTCCTCCCCATCGCCTGCGGCGACAGGGAGGATGATGGTGCCTCAATCGCCCAGCAGCGTCCTGGCTTCGCCCGCGGGGTACATCCGCACGCTCATCGCTTCGACCTTCGCCTGCCGCACCGCGCCGATGAACTGGAGGAGGTGGGGCTGGCGAAGGTGCGCCTCGAGGCTCGCCTCGTCCCGCCACCGCTCCGAGATCACGAGCAGGTCCGGATCGAGCGCGTCGCGGCCGTAGCAATAATTGATGCAGCCCTCCTCGCCGCGCGCGCCTTCGATCGCCGCGCGCATCGGCGGCATCAGCCGCTCGATTTCGCCGGGCGCGAACCGTACCTCTCCTGCAACGATGATCATCTTCTTCCTCCGCCGGGGGGCCGGGCGCCTTGCCTTGGCAACGCACCCTACCCATGATAGTCGAGCGCCCGCTTCGGGGCGAGCATCGCCGCCCCTCCCTGACAGGTAGACCTCATGTTCGAATCCCCTGCATTTGCCCAGGCCGCCGGATCGGGAGCGGCGGGAGGCGCCGGCTTCATCATGTCGATCGCGCCGCTGCTCTTCATCTTCGTGATCTTCTACTTCCTCCTCATCCGCCCGCAGCAGCGCCGCCTCAGGGCGCACCAGGAGATGGTCGGCGCAGTCAAGATCCGCGACACGGCGGTCACGAACGGCGGCCTGATCGGCCGGGTCACGAAGGTGGACGAGGGCGAAATCGAGCTCGAAGTCGCTCCGAACGTGCGCGTCCGCGTCGTCAAGACGATGATCTCCGACGTGCGCCCGCACGGCCAGAAGCCGGCGAACGACTGACATGCTGAATTTCCCCCGCTGGAAGGTCTGGAGCTTCGGGCTCCTCTGCCTGTTCGCGATCCTCGCCGCGCTGCCGAGCTTCCTGCCGCCGCAGCAGGCCGCGTGGCTCGGGCCGCTGCGGGAGAATCACATCAACTTCGGTCTCGATCTCGCCGGCGGCTCGGAGCTGCTGCTCGAAGCGCAGACGGCCGACGTCGCCCGCCAGCGGGTCGAAGCGCTCGAGGACACGGTCCGGACCGAACTTCGCAGGAGCAACCTCGCGATCGACCAGGTCTCGACGGCGGGCAACCAGCTCACCTTCGTCATCGCCAATCCGGCGCAGGCCGCCGAGGTGACCCGGAAGGTGCGCGAGCTCGTCCAGCCGGGCGCGTTCGGAAGCACCCAGGAATGGGACCTTGCGACCGAAGGCCAGCGGATCACCGTCCGTCCCACCTCCGCCGGCCTCAGCGAGGCGATCGATCAGGCGATGGACGTCACCCGCTCGGTCATAGACAGGCGCATCAACGCGCTCGGCACGGTCGAGCCGACGATCCTGCGCCAGGGCGCGAACCGCGTCGTGGTGCAGGTGCCCGGCCTCCAGGACCCCGAGGCGCTGAAGCGCCTGGTCGGCCGCACCGCCCGGCTCGAGTTCAAGATGGTCGACGAGACGGTCGGCCCCGAAGCGATCCAGTCCGGCCGCGCGCCGGTCGGCCGGCAGATCCTGCCCACCGCCGAAGGGCAGCGCATCGCCGTCCACCGCCGCGCGATCATCACCGGCGACATGATCGCCAACGCCCAGCAGGGCTTCGATCCGCAGGACAACAGCCCCAACGTCACCCTCTCGTTCGACCAGACCGGCAGCCAGCGCTTCGCCCGCGTCACCCGCGAGAATGTCGGCAAGGCCTTTGCGATCATCCTCGACAACGTCGTCATCTCCTATCCCAACATCCGCGAGCCGATCCTCGGCGGAAGCGCGTCCATCTCGGGCGGCGGCTTCACCGTCGAAAGCGCCAGCGAGCTCGCCGTCTCGCTCCGCTCCGGGCGACTGCCGGTCGACCTCCACATCGTCCAGGAGAGCACGGTCGGCGCCGAGCTGGGCAAGGATTCGATCTACTGGGGTGTCGTCGCGAGCATCGTCGCGACCTTGCTCGTCATGGTCTTCATGCTGATCACCTACGGCCGCTTCGGCGTCTATGCGGTCATCGGCCTGATCCTCAACGCGATCATGATCATCGCCATCATGGGCTTCTTCAAGGCGGCGCTGACGTTGCCGGGCATCGCCGGCTTCGTGCTGACGATCGGCGCGGCGGTGGACGCGAACGTGCTCATCAACGAGCGCATCCGCGAGGAGCAGAGGCGCGGCCGCAAGATCCTCGACGCGATCGAGGCGGGCTACCGCGAGGCGTCGACCGCCATCTTCGACGCCAACATCACCAACGTGATCGCCGCCGTCCTGATGTTCTACTTCGGCACCGGCCCGATCCGCGGCTTCGCCGTCGTCCTCATGATCGGCATCGTCACCTCCGTGTTCACCGCGGTCAACGTCACGCGGCTGCTGGTCGCGCTCTGGGTCCGCCGCGCGCGGCCCAAAGAGCTGCACATCTAGGAATTTGCGCATGCGCCTCCTGAAGCTCGTCCCCGACAATACGAACATCGATTTCATGCGCTGGCGCAACGTCGCGCTGATCCTCTCGACCCTCCTCACGATCGCGGCCATCGCGCTCGTCTTCACCCGGGGCCTGAACCTGGGCGTCGACTTCGTGGGCGGCCAATCGGTCCGCGTCACCTTCGCCCAGCCGCC
Source organism: Allosphingosinicella sp. (assembly GCA_036399655.1). Taxonomy (GTDB): domain Bacteria; phylum Pseudomonadota; class Alphaproteobacteria; order Sphingomonadales; family Sphingomonadaceae; genus Allosphingosinicella. Next base: position 29,155 of record DASWMS010000079.1, read on the forward strand.
CGCGCTCGACGATCTTCGCAACCATGTCGAAGCGGTCGTGGAAGGCGCGACCCTCCAGGAGCGCGGCGCCGCGAACGTGATCGAAATCCGCACGCCGCTCCCCGAAGGCGGCGAATCCGGAGCCAGCGCCGCGGCGACGCGCCTTCGGGCCGCGATCACGCAGCGCTATCCGAACGCCCGCTTCGATGCCGTCCAGACCGTTTCGGGCAAGGTTTCGCAGGAATTGTTCCGCTCCGGCTCTCTCGCCGTCGGTCTCGCGATGCTCGGTATCGCCATCTACATCTGGATACGATTCGAATGGCAATTCGGCGTGGGAGCGCTGGTCACGCTCTTCCACGACGTCTGGATGACCATGGGCTTGTTCTCGCTCACCCAGATCGAGTTCAACCTGAACGTCATCGCCGCGATTCTCACCATCGTCGGCTACAGCCTCAACGACACGGTGGTGATCTACGACCGCGTCCGCGAGAACCTGCGCAAGTTCCGCAAGATGGAGATCGTGCCCCTCCTCAACCTCTCGCTGAACGAGACTCTGTCCCGCACGATGGTGACCGCGCTATCGATCCTGATGGCGCTGCTCGCCTTGCTGCTGCTCGGCCCGGACGTGATCATCGGCCTGACGATCGCCATCTTCTGCGGCATCTTCGTCGGCACCTATTCGTCCATCTACATCTCGTCTCCCGTCCTCGTCTGGCTGGGCGTCACCAGCGGCAGCTTCCTGCCGAGCGATCCCAAGGCGCGCGCCGCCGAAGGGCCCCGCAACGAGAATTTCGGTGCCAAGGTTTGAGCGCGATGCCGCCGCCAGCGGCCCCCTCGTCCGGGGCTTTTCGAGCGACGGCTTCGTGGTCGACGGCGGGGTCTACCGCGCGCTCCTGCTGACGCCGGAGTTTGCGCGCGAATGGACGCCGCCGCCGATCGAGGCGCTGAGCGTCGATCATCTCGCCGAGCTCCTGAGCCTCCAGCCTCAGCCCGAATTCCTGATCCTGGGCACCGGCCCGGCCATGGCCTTCCCGCCGCGGCCGCTCATCCGGACGCTGGAGGCGCGCGGCATCGGAGTCGAAGCGATGGACAGCCGCGCAGCCGCCCGTACCTGGGGCATGCTCCGCGGCGAGGAACGCTGGATCGCCGCCGCCCTCATGCCGCTTTGAGGCGCGGCGGGGACTAAGCCGCTTGCATCGCGCGCGCTTGTGCAAGCCGCGCGAGGTGCGCCTCCAGCTCGGCTGCATTCTTCTCCCAGCTGAACCTGTCGGCGACGCAGCTTCGCACCGCCTCCTGCCGGGGCGGGTCGGCCAGGATCTCGTTCAGCGCCGCCGCGAGCGCCTTCGCCTCCCGCGCGACGATGCGGCCCGCCTCGGGCCGCTCGATCGCCTCGTGGGCGCCGCCGCCTGCGTCGCAGGTGACGACCGGCGTCCCGCAGGCGAGCGATTCGACCCAGACGTTGGCGAGGCCCTCCGATTCGGAGGGGAGCAGGGTCGCATCGGCGGCCGCGAGGTAGAGCGGCAGATCCTCGTGCGGCCGGCGCCCGGCGAACCGGACGCGGTCGCCGAGCCCGGCGGCGAGTGCCTTGAGTCGCGCCTTGTCGGGGCCGTCGCCGACCAGCACCAGGGTCGCGCCGGGCACGTCCGCGATCGCCTCGATGGCCAGCGCCTGGCCCTTGCGCGGAATGAGCGCGCCGGCCGTGACCACGACCGGACCCTCGATGCCGAGCGTCTTCTTCGCCCTCACGCGGTCGAGCGGCTTGAACGCGGTGAGATCGACGCCGGTATAATGGACCGCGATCCTGCCCTCGGGCAGTCCCAGGGCTGCCATTGCGCCCTTCAGCGCCGCACTGACGGCGAGGAGTCCGCCCGCGTCCCGCGCGGCGGCGAGAACCTGCGCACCGGTATCCGGCCGCGCGCCCCAATAGTTCACATCCGCGCCGCGCGCCTTGACCGAAAAGGGCACGCCGAGCGCGCGCGACAGGGCGGCCGCCGCCGGGCCGTCCGGCCAGAAGAATTCCGCGTCGATGACGTCGAACGGGAAGCGCTCGCGGATGCGGCGGAGGCACGGGAGCAGCGCCTCGGCCATGGCGGCGGGCGTGCGCCGCTCGAGCTTCGGCCACACCGTGTAGCGTGGCCGGTGGACGCGCAGGCCTTTCCAAAGCTCCTCGGACGGGAGCTTCGCGCGGGCCGCATAATGGGGGTGGCGCGACAGCGGCCAGAGCGGCAGCCCGACCGGCGCGACGACTTCGACCTCGACGCCGGCGCGGGCGGCGAGGCCCAGCGTCTGGCGCTCGACGAAGACGCCGAGGGTGCGCTCCGCGCGGTTCGGGAAAAGGGTGGAAAGCGTGAGGACCCTGAGCATCGCCGCTGCCTTATCAGCAAACGCCGACCAACAGGTTAAACTGGCGTTCATCCGCCCTGCGCTCCAAGGCGCAAGGCCGCTTGGCCTTGGCCAAACCCTCCGCTAAGAAGCCGCAATGCACAAGAATTTCCGTATCCTCGCGGCGCTTGCGGCCGCCGCCTCCATCGCCCCGCTCGCCGGCTGCGCAAGCGGAGGCGCCGGGCAGACCAGGGCCGACACGCGCTACGTCGCGCGCGACGTCAACACGCTCTACAATGCGGCGCGCGACCGGCTTGACCGCGGCCTCTACACGCAGGCCGCCGCCCTGTTCGACGAAGTGGAGCGCCAGCATCCCTATTCGGTCTGGGCCCGCCGCGCCCAGCTGATGAGCGCCTTTTCCTATTACGCCGCCAAGGATCACACCAAGTCGATCGACAGCTCGCGGCGCTTCCTTTCCATCCACCCGGGCAATCGCGACGCGCCTTACGCGCTCTACCTGATCTCGCTCAATTATTACGAGCAGATCCGCGACGTCACCCGCGATCAGGCGACGACGCGTCAGGCGATGGATGCCTTGAACGAAGTCATCCGGCGCTATCCGCAGAGCCGCTACGCCGCCGACGCGCGCCTCAAGATGGACCTCGTGCGCGACCACCTCGCAGGTCACGAGATGGAGGTCGGCCGCTTCTACCAGGACCGGCGCCAGTGGCTCGCCTCGGTGATCCGCTTCCGCAACGTCATCGACGAATATCAGCAGACGAGCCACGTGCCCGAAGCGCTGATGCGCCTCACCGAAAGCTATCTCGCGCTCGGCATGCCGGAAGAGGCGCGCCGCTCGGCGGCCGTGCTCGGCACCAATTTCGGCAATACGGAATGGTATCAGCGCTCCTACAATCTGGTCCAGGGCTTCCAGCCGCGGCCGGAGCGCGCGGCGCGCGCCGAGGCGGCACGCGCGCGGCAGGCGGCGCGCGATCAGCGGCGTGCTCAGCGCCGGCCGCAAACGCCGGTGACCGAAACGCCCGCAGCGGGAACGCCCGCCAGCGAGACGGAGGCGCAGACGCCCGCGCAGACTCCTGCCGAGAGCCCTGGCGAGACCACGACGGACACGCCGGGCGCGACGCCGACTCCGCAATCGCGCTGACAAGGCTTTCCGGGGGGACAGCTTATCCCCTAAGACGGGCGGCGATGCAGCCCGCGCGCGACCCATGCTGACCGGCCTCTCGATCCGCGACCTGGTCATCATCGAGACGCTCGATCTCGATTTCGGCCCCGGCCTGGGCGTGCTCACCGGCGAGACCGGCGCGGGCAAGTCGATCCTGCTCGACGCGCTCGGCCTTGCGCTGGGCGCCCGCGCCGACACCGGGCTCGTCCGCGCCGGCCAGGCGCAGGCGGTGGTGACGGTGAGCTTCGACGTTCCCGCGGGCCACCCGGCGCATGCCCTCATCGCCGACAGCGGCCTCGATGCCGAGCCCGGCGAGCCGATCATGGTCCGCCGTCTCGTCCGTGCCGACGGCGGCAGCCGCGCCGCGGTCAACGACCAGCCCGTCTCCGCCACCCTCCTTCGCGAGCTCGGCTCCACCCTGGTCGAGATCCACGGGCAGCATGACGAGCGCACGCTCCTCAATCCGCGCGGGCACCGCGCCCTGCTCGACGCCTACGGCCGGATCGACACGTCGGCCGTGGCAGCGGCCTGGGAGGAGATGCGCAGCGTGGCGGAGGAGCTTGAGGCAGCCCGCGCCGCCGCCGGTACGGCCGACCGCGACCGCGAGTGGCTCGCCCACAGCGTCGAGCAGCTCCGCCAGCTCAGGCCACTTGCCGGCGAGGAAGAAAGCCTCGCTTCCGCCCGCGCTTCGATGCAGGCGGGCGCGCGGCTGGGCGGCGAGCTGGAAGCGCTCGACCAGCTCCTCCAGGGCTCGGACGGCGGACTCGCTGCGCTCCGCCAGGCGGCCCGCCGGCTCGACCGTATCGCATCCGAGCATCCCCTCCTCGCCGAAGCCCTGGCGGCGCTCGACCGCGCCCTCGTCGAAGCGGACGAAGCAGAAGGTAAACTGGAACGCGCCCGCGAAGCACTCGAATTCGATCCCGCGCGGCTCGAAGAGGCCGAGACCCGCTTGTTCGAAATCCGCGCCATGGCGAGGAAGCACCGGATCGAGGCCGACGCCCTCGCCGACCACCAGTCGGAACTTGAAGCGCGGTTGGAAGCGCTCGAAGCCGGCGGCGAGCGCCTCGCCGCCCTGGAGCGCCGCCTCGCCGCCGCCCGCGCCGCCTACGACGAAGCCGCCGCCCAGGTCGCCGCCGGCCGCCGCGCCGCCGCCGCCCGTCTCGACGAAGCCGTCGCCTCAGAGCTCGTCCCGCTGAAGCTCGACGCCGCCCGCTTCCGCACCGCCTTCGCCGACGCCGAGCCCTCCGCCTCCGGCCGCGACCGCGTCGAGTTCGAGGTCTCGACGAACCCCGGCGCGCCGTTCGGTGCGTTGATCAAGATCGCCAGCGGCGGCGAGCTTTCCCGCTTCGTCCTCGCATTGAAGGTCGCGCTTGCGGAGCAGGGCGGCGCCGCCACCCTCATCTTCGACGAGATCGACCGCGGCGTCGGCGGGGCGGTGGCGAGCGCGATCGGAGAACGCCTCCACCGTCTCGCCCAGCGCAGCCAGGTTCTCGTCGTCACCCACAGCCCCCAGGTCGCCGCCCGCGGCCGCCGCCACCTGCTCATCGAAAAGAGCCACGAAGGCCTCGTCACCCGCACCAGCGTCCACCCCCTCGACGACGCCCGCCGCCGCGAGGAGATCGCCCGAATGCTGTCCGGCGCCCACGTCACCGACGAAGCCCGCGCCCAGGCGACGAGGCTGCTGGAGGCGGCATGACCGAGACCGAAGCCGCGGCCGAGCTCGAGCGGCTGGCGCGGGAGATCGCGCACCACAACCGGCTCTACCATTCGGAGGACGCGCCGGAGATCAGTGACGCGGACTATGACGCGCTGGTGCGGCTCAACGGGGAGCTGGAGGCGCGGTTTCCGCACCTCGTGCGTGAGGACAGCCCGTCGCGTCTCGTCGGCGCGGCGCCGGCGGCACACCTGTCCAAGGTGCGGCACGCGCTGCCGATGCTCAGCCTCGAGAACGCCTTTGCGCGCGAGGACGTCAAGGAGTTCGTGGCGCGCGTGCGGCGGTTCCTGAGCCTCTCGCCGGAGGAGGAGGTCGCGCTCACCGCCGAGCCGAAGATCGACGGCCTCTCCTGCTCGCTTCGCTACGAGCATGGGCACCTGGTCCTCGCGGCGACCCGCGGGGACGGAACGACCGGCGAAGTCGTCACCGACAACGTTCGCACCATCAAAGACATACCCCACAAGCTTCGTTCGTCCCGAGCGAAGTCGAGGGGCGCGGACGCAGACTCAGAGACACGCCCCTCGGCTTCGCTCGGGACGAACGAGGCATGGACGGGGCCCGCCGTTTTCGAGGTCCGGGGCGAGGTCTACATGTCGAAGGAGGACTTCGCAGCACTGAACGCCGGCCAGGCGGAGAGCGGCGGCAAGATCTTCGCCAACCCTCGCAACGCCGCCGCCGGCTCGCTGCGGCAGAAGGATGCGAGCGTCACCGCGGCCCGGCCGCTGCGCTTCTTCGCGCATGGCTGGGGGGAGGTTTCCGAGCTTCCGTCTGACAGCCAGCTCGGCGTCATGCACGCGATTCGCGACTGGGGCCTGCCGATTGCCGAGCGTCTCGCCCGCTTCGCGGACATCCAGGACTTGCTCGACCATTACCGCGGCATCGAGGCCGCCCGCGCCGATCTCGGCTTCGACATCGACGGGGTCGTCTACAAGGTCGATCGTCTCGACTGGCAGCGCCGCCTCGGGCAGGTGGCGAAGGCGCCGCGCTGGGCGCTCGCCCACAAATTCCCCGCAGAGCAGGCCCAGACCCTGCTCCGCGCGATCGATGTCCAGGTCGGCCGCACCGGCGCGCTCACCCCCGTCGCGCGGCTGGAGCCGGTGACCGTCGGCGGCGTGGTGGTCACCAATGCGACGCTTCACAACGAGGACGAGATCGCGCGCCTCGGGGTGCGTCCGGGCGACCGGGTCGTGGTCCAGCGCGCGGGCGACGTCATTCCGCAGATCGTCGGCAACCTCACCGCGGAGGAGGAGCGAGCGCCCTACGCGTTCCCTGCGGAATGCCCGCGCTGCGGATCGCATGCGGAACGTGAGGACGACGAGGTCGTGCGCCGCTGCACGGGCGGGCTCATCTGCCCTGCCCAGCGCGTCGAGCGCCTGCGCCACTTCGTCTCCCGCGCCGCACTCGACATCGCCGGCCTCGGCGAGAAGAGCATCGTGGCCTTCTTCGAGGACGGCCTCGTCCAGTCTCCCGCCGACATCTTCCGCCTGCACGGCAAGATCGAAGCGCTCGCCACGCGCGAAGGCTGGGGCGGTACCTCGATCCGGAACCTCCTTGACGCCATCGAGGCAAAGCGGACGCCGCCGCTCGACCGCCTCCTCTACGCGCTCGGCATCCGCCACGTCGGCCATGTGACGGCGCGCGACCTCGCCAGGGCGTTCGGGACGATGGAGGCTCTCCGCGACACCGCCACCCGAGCCGCCTCGGATCCCGCCGCACTCCAGGAACTGGTTGCCATCGAAGGCATTGGCCCGGTCGTCGCGCAGGCCGTCGTGGATTTCTTCGCCGAACCGCACAATCTGGAGGTCGTCGACGATCTGATGCGCGAGGTCTCCCCGCCGCCCTTCGTCGTGGAGACGAAGGAGTCGCCCGTCTCCGGCAAGACGCTCGTCTTCACCGGCAGCCTCGAAGCGGTGTCGCGCGACGAGGCCAAGGCGCAGGCCGAGAAGCTGGGCGCGAAGGTGGCGGGCTCGGTGTCGGCGAAGACGGACCTGCTGATCGCCGGGCCGGGGGCGGGGTCGAAGCTCAAGAAGGCGGCGGAGCTCGGGATCGAGACGATCGACGAGGCCCGCTGGCTGGAGATCGTCGCCGAGGCAGGGGCGTGAAAAGGCGCCGCAATTCTGCTATGAGAGGGTCACGAAAGGAGAGTGCGATGCGTCTCACCCCGTTCATGCTCGCGGCCCTGCTCCCCGCCGCATCCTCCGCTGCCCAGCCGCCGGAGAGTGCGCAATGGGCCGGCCGTTCGCCGCGCGCGCCGGTTACGCTCGGCACCGGCACGTGCCTGCGCGACCTTCGCCGCGACGCCCGCGGCGCCCCGCGGCTGATGCGCCGGCTGGACGAGCTCCCGCCCGGCAATCTCCAGCTCGCCGTCATGCGCGAGGTGGACGGTTGCCCGGAGCCCGTGATCGTGCATTACGGGATCGGCGCTGGCACGGCCGAGCGTCGCCGCTAGCCCTTGCGCAGGACGAGGATCGGCCAGTCTCCGCGCTCGACGGTAAAGGCGCGCGTCATGCCCTGCGCGCGGTAGGCGGCGGTGACGTTTTCGGCCTGGCTCGCCAGCAGCCCGGCGAGGATCAGGCGGCCGCCGGGCGCGATCGCACCGGCAATGGCGGGGGCAAGCTCGATCAGTGGGCCGGCGAGGATGTTGGCGGTGACGAGATCGTAGGGCGCCCGGGCGAGGAGCCGCTCGTGCGCGACGCCCGGAGCGACGACCAGCTCGACCGCGCCCGGGCCGGTGCCGAGCGGCACGCCGTTCGCCGCCGCGTTGACCTCGGCGACTTCGATCGAGACCGGATCGATGTCCGAGGCGACGACTCGCGCTTCGGGCCAAAGGTGGCGCGCGGCGAAGGCGAGGAGGCCCGTGCCGGTGCCGACGTCGGCGACGTTTGCTGCCGCGACGCCCTCTTCCTTCAGCCGGTCGAGCGCCATCAGGCAGCCCGTGGTGGTCTCGTGATGCCCTGTCCCGAAGGCGCGGCCGGCGTCGATCTCGATCGCAACGGCGCCTGCGGGGACGTCAGCGCGGTGGGCGCTGGTGTGGACGCAGAAGCGGCCCGCGAGGATCGGCTCGAGCTCGCGCTGGCTGAGGCGCAGCCAGTCCTCGTCCTCGATCGGCTCGATCTCGGGCTCAAGTCCCGCCGCGCTCGGCACCAGTCCGCGCACCGCCGCCACCGCCTCCGGCTCCGGTTCGCCTTCGAAAAAGGCTTCGAGCCGCCAGTCGTCCGGCCGGTTCGGATCCGGCTCGCTGGTCATCAGCACAGGCGGCGGATCGAAGGCGTCGAGCTCCGGCACGTCGCCGGCCATCCGCTCGGCCTCCTCCTTCGTGCAGGGGAGAATGAGCTTCCAGCTCCTAACGGACATAGCTCGCCCCGTTGACGTCGATCACCGCGCCGGTCGAGGAAGCCGGCGCGTCAATGGCGAGCCAGCGCACCGTCTCGGCGACTTCGGCGGGATCGGCCGGGCGGCCGAGCGGAATCTCCTTCAGAAAGGCGCCGCCGCCGCGGCTGGCGAGATAGTCGTCGACCATGCCGGTGACGGTGAAGCCCGGGCAGACGGCGAAGGCGTAGATGTCTTCGGCGGCATAAGCGCGGGCGATCGACTTGGTCATGCCGATCATCCCCGCCTTGGACGCGGCATAATGCCAATGCTCGGGCGAATCGCCGCGATAGGCCGCCCGGCTGGAGACGTTGACGATACGCCCGCCCCAACCCCCAGCGGCCGCGCGCTCGCGGAAGTGGAGGACGGCGAGCCGGCAGAGCTCGGCCGAAGCGGTCAAGTTGACCCGCATCGTCCGCTCCCAGAGCGCGACCCATTCGTCGCCGGGCGCGTCGATCGGTGCGGCTTCGAAGATGCCGGCATTGTTGACCAGGACGTCGATCCGCCCGTCCGACCGCTCCAGCGCCTCGGCCCAGATCCGCGCTGCGGCGCCCGGGGCGTCGAGGTCGGCGGCGACCTCGTCCGGCCCGCCCTTCGTGGAATGGCCGACGACGTGGTGGCCGGCAAAGGCCTCGTAGATGGCGCGCCCGATGCCGCGGCTGGTGCCGGTCGCGAGGATGCTGCGCTTCGTCATGCCCCGGCCTTCCCTTCCTTCGCCCGCTCGATCGCCTCCTCGATCAGCCGAGCCGCCTCGTCCGGGCCGATCCATTCGGAGATCTTCACCCACTTGCCGTGCTCCAAATCCTTATAATGCTGGAAGAAGTGGGCGATCTGCTCGCGCAGGATCTTGGGCAGGTCTTCGTGGCTGCGGACGTCCGAATAGAAGGGGTGGAGCGCCTCGACCGGGACGGCGATGATCTTCTCGTCGCCGCCCGCTTCGTCCTCGAGGACGAGCGCGCCGATGGGGCGCGAGCGGATCACGGCGCCGGGGACCACCGCCGTGCGGCTGATCACCAGCACGTCGATCGGATCGCCGTCCAGCGAGAGCGTGCCCGGGATGAAGCCGTAATTGGCCGGATAGAACATCGCCGTGTGGAGGAAGCGGTCGACGAAGAGCGCGCCGGATTCCTTGTCGATCTCGTATTTGACGGGATCGGTCGAGCCCTTCGGAATTTCGATGATGACGTTGACGTCCCAGGGCGGCGCGGGGCCGGTGCTGATCTTGGTGATGTCCATGATGATCCTCCAACGGCGGAGCGGGCGATTGGAGCCCGCGAGGCCGGGTTTTTCGAAAGGCGGGGCGCCGCTGGTTGTTCGAGCGAGCCGGAAGGTGAAATGGGGCGTGGCGGGCGCTCAGCTAGCGCGGCGTCGCTTCTGCCTCAAGGGCCTGAAACGCGAACGCCCCGGCGAAGGGGAAGCCGGGGCGCCACGCATACTCTCCAGACGCTCGGTGAGACGCCCCGACCTGATTTATGTTCCGCCGCGATACCGTCTTTATGCGGTAAAGCCGCGTTGCCGCGCGTTTGGTAGGAGCCGCGGCCACGCGCAGGAAGGATCGACACCGTCCCCACGGGCGCTATGCGATCACCGACGGGACACGATCCTGGTGAAGGAGACGAAATGAAGGGCTATGTCGAGAATATCGAGCGCGTGACGCTCGCCAACGAGGATTTCCGCCGCGTCGTCTATACCGGCAGGAACCTCCAGCTCGTCCTCATGACCCTGCCGCCCGGCTGCGACATCGGCGAGGAGGTGCACGACGATATCGACCAGTTCTTCCGCATCGAGGAAGGCGAGGGCGAGATCCACATCGACGGCAACGTGAACCGGGTCGCGGACGATTTCGCCGTGATCGTGCCCGCGGGCGCCCGGCACAACGTCGTCAACACCGGGTCGGCGCCGCTGCGCCTCTACACCCTCTACGGGCCGCCCGAGCACAAGGAAGCCACCGTCCACCGCGACAAGGACCAGGCCGAGCGCGATCATGACAACGACCATTTCGACGGGACGACGACGGAGTAGGAGTTTTTCGCTCGGCCGTCGGTGTGCTGCAAACCGCCCTTCGACAGGCTCAGGGCTGGCGGTGCAATGCACGTCGTCCCGGCGGAGGCCGGGACGTGAGGGGGTGAAAGCTACAGCGGGAATGCAGCGCGCAGTCGGGTGCCCTGGACGGGCTTCGGCGCGCTACACCCGCTGAGATCCCGACCTTCGCCGGGATGACGGTTTTGCTCGGTCAGCAACTTGAACCCGCTAGGGCTGAGCTTGTCGAAGCCCGTTCGCCCGCGCCGCCCTCAATGAATCGAGCGCTGCAAACCGCCCTTCGACAGGCTCAGGGCTAGCGGCTTTGGGTGCGTTGGAGCGCTTGATTGATCCGCTAGGGCTGAGCTTGTCGAAGCCCGGCACGCGCGCGCTGCCCTCAATGAATCGAGCGCTGCAAACCGCCCTTCGACAGGCTCAGGGCTGGCGGTGCAAGGCATGGACCGCCGGAGCGGGTTCCGCTCAGATCCTCCCCCGGATTTCCGGGGGAGGGGGACCGCACGGAGTGCGGTGGAGGGGCGCGAGCGAAGCGAGCATCTTCCAAGCGCAGGAAGACTGCGGCTTCGCCGCCGCCCCTCCACCGGCTCTCAGGCGGTCCCCCTTCCCTGCAAAGGCAGGGGAGGAATTTATCAGGCGAGCGGCAGCTCGGGTTGCTCGGGCTCGAAGCGGTGCCAGCCGCCGGGGCCGAGCTTTTCGAGCGGGCGGAAGCGCGCCTTGTAGGCCATGCGGCGCGACTGCTCGACCCAATAGCCGAGATAGACGTAGGGGAGCCCCGCGCGGCCGGCGCGGATGATGTGGTCGAGGATGATGTAGGTGCCGAGCCCCGAGCGGCGCGCGTCGTCCGGCTCGAAGAAGCTGTAGATCATCGACAGGCCGTCCGACTGCTGGTCGGTAAGGCAGGCGCCGACGAGCCGGCCCGGGCGCCCGTCGACCGAAGGCTCGCGATATTCGACCACGAAGGTCTTGACCGGGCTCTGCTCGACCATGTCCGAAAAGTCGCTCTCGTCCATGTCGACCATGCCGCCGCCGGGGTGGCGGGCTTTCAGGTAGCGGCGGAGGAGCTGGTATTGCTCTTCCGTCGTCCAGGGCTTGCAGGCTGTGACCTCGAGGTCCGAATTGCGGCGGATGACGCGGCGCTGGCTGGCGTTCGCCTGGAACTCGCCGGTCACGACGCGGACCGAGATGCAGGCGGCGCAATCGATGCAGGAGGGGCGGTAGGCAACGTTCTGGCTGCGCCGGAAGCCGATCCGGCCGAGCGCGTCGTTGAGCTCGCCGGCATGGCCGCCCGAAAGCTCCGTGAAGACCTTCCGCTCCGTCTTGCCCGCAATGTAGGGGCAGGGCGACGGCGTCGTCACGAAGAAACGGGGAAAGCGGAAGGGTGCGCTCACGCTCACTCCAAAAAAACGGGGCCGGCCAATCGCCGGTTATGGGACGGGACCGGGCCGATGAAAAGCCGCCCTTTCGGCAAATACCAACGAGCGGCCCTGCGCGTTCCAGAAGGGGACGTACTCTAGGCTATTTCTACCGGATGGACGGCGAAGCCTTCGGCCGTGATGTCCTCGACGAGAGCCTGGAGCTGCTCGGCGTCGCGGGCCTCGCATTCGACGTCGATGAAGGCGCCTTTGGCGGGCAGCGTGGTGAAGACGCGCTGGTGGTAGATTTCGATGACGTTGACCTGGTGCCTGTCGAACAGGCGGATGACGGAGAAGAGCGCGCCGGGCCGGTCCTGGAGCTGGATGCGGAGGCGCGCCATGCGGCCGGAGCGGGCCAGATCGCGAAGGAGAACGTTGGCGAGGAGCCGCGTGTCGATGTTGCCGCCGGTGAGGATGAGGCCGACGGTGCGGCCGCGATAGCGATCCGGCTCCATCAGGAGAGCCGCGAGGCCGGCGGCGCCTGCGCCTTCGACCACGGTCTTCTCGGCCTGGATGAGGAGCGCCACCGCCGTCTCGATATGGCGTTCCTCGACGAGCACGATGTCGTCGACGACGGCGTTGATGATCCCGGCGGTGAGGAAGCCGGGAGATTTGACCGCAATGCCTTCGGCGATCGTGTCGCCGCCGAACGGGAGCTTCTCGCGCGTGAATTTGCAGTACATCGAGGGATAGAGGCGCGCCTGGACGCCGACGATCTCGATGCCCGGCTTGAGCGCCTTGGCGGCCGAGCCGACGCCCGAGACGAGGCCGCCGCCGCCGATCGGCACGGCGAGGAGATCGATGTCCGGCGCGTCCTCGATCAGCTCCAGCGCGACCGTGCCCTGGCCGGCGATGACTTCGAGATCGTCGAACGGGTGGACGAAGGTGAGGCCGCGGGCGTCGGCGAGCTCCAGCGCATGGGCATAGGCATCGTCGAACAATTCGCCATGGAGGACGACTTCGGCGCCGTGGCGGCCGGTCTGCATCACCTTGTTGGTCGGCGTCGGCGTCGGCATCACGATGGTCGACGGGACGCCGAGCCGCCTCGAATGGAAGGCGAGGGCCTGGGCGTGGTTGCCGGCCGAGGCCGCGATGACGCCGCGCGCGCGGGTCGTCTCGTCCATCAGGAGCAGTTTGTTGAGGGCGCCGCGCTCCTTGTAGGCGGCGGTGTGCTGCAGATTCTCGAACTTGACGTAGACGGTGGCGCCGGTCGCTTCTGAGAGGGTGCGGCTCATTACCGTCGGCGTGCGCACGACCGCGCCCTCGATGCGGGCCGCCGCCGCCCGGATATCGGATAGGGATACGGACCCGTCGCTCGCCATGGGCGCGGTCTAGAGCATCTGGCGCAGCCGTCAAACAAGCCTTATCGCCGGCTCCCATGGCACATATCGCATTCCTGGGAATGGGCGTGATGGGCGCGCCGATGGCGCGGCACCTCGCGGCCGCCGGGCACCAGCTCACCGTCTACAATCGCAGCCCGGACAAGGCGCGCGACTGGGCGGCGCGGCACGGCGGCACGGTCGCCGGCACCGCGGCGGGCGCGGCGGGCGGCGCCGACGCGGTGATCTCCTGCGTCGGCAACGATGCGGACGTCGAGGAGGTGACGCTGGGCGCGAGCGGCGCCTTCAGGAACATGCGCGAGCGCGCGCTCTTCATCGATCATACGACGGCGTCGGCGAAGCTCGCGCGGCGGCTGGCGGAGGAAGGGCGCAGCCTCGGGCTGCTCTGCGTCGACGCGCCGGTTTCGGGCGGGCAGGCGGGCGCGGAGAATGGCGCGCTGGCCGTGATGTGCGGCGGGAGCGAGGAGGCGGTCGCCGCCGCCCGGCCGCTGATGGAGGCCTATTCCGCCCGCATCGTCCATGTCGGGGAGGACGGGACGGGGCAGCTTGCGAAGATGGTCAACCAGATCTGCATCGCCGGCGTGCTCCAGGGGCTCTCGGAAGCGATGCACTTCACCAAGGCCGCGGGGCTCGACGGCAATAAGGTCTTCGATGCGATTTCCGGCGGCGCGGCGCAGAGCTGGCAGATGGTCAATCGCTGGGGGACGATGGAGCGCAGCGAATTCGATTTCGGCTTTGCGGTAGACTGGATGCGCAAGGATCTCGGCCTGACGCTCGACGAGGCGCGCGGAAACGGGGCGAGCCTGCCGATGACGGCATTGGTGGATCAATTCTACGCCGAAGTTCAGGCGATGGGCGGCGGGCGTCAGGACACGTCGTCGCTGGTGAGGAGACTGGTGAAGTGAAGCGTCTCAAGGCTCTCCTCGCAATGGCGGCGGCTCTGCTGAGCGCGGCGCCCGCCATGGCGGATTCGCTGGTCGACAACGTCAACGGCTACACGATGCGCTCGGACGGGCGGCTGTTCCGCTTCACCGGCATGGTGATCGACGATGCGGGCCGCGTGAAGCAGCTCCTCACCGAGCGGGACCGGCGGCCGGACCGGATGCGGCAGCGGGTGAACGGGCGGGGGCGCACGCTCCTCCCCGGCCTGATCGACGCGCACGGCCACGTCATGGGCGTCGGCCTCCAGGCGATGCAGCTCGACCTTTCGGGCACGCGCACGCTCCAGGAGGCGCTGGAGCGGGTGCGGGCTTATGCCGCCGCCAATCCGAGCCCGCGCTGGATCGTCGGGCGGGGGTGGAACCAGGAGATCTGGGGCCTCGGGCGCTTCCCCACCGCGGCCGATCTCGACGCCGTCGTCCGCGACCGGCCCGTCTATCTGGAGCGGGTCGACGGCCATGCCGGCTGGGCGAACTCCGCGGCGATGCGCGAGGCCCGGATCGCCAACGACACGCAGGCACCGGAAGGGGGCCGGATCGAGCGGACCGGGCGGGCGCCGTCGGGCATCTTCGTGGACGCCGCCATGCCGCTCGTCGAGCGCGCGATCCCGGCGCACCAGCCGATCACGCGCGACCTTGCTCTCCGCCGTTCGCAGGAGATCCTGCTTTCGAACGGGCTCACCTCGGTCGCGGACATGGGGACGAGCGTCGAGGACTGGCTGACGATGCGGCGCGCGGGAGACAGCGGCCAGCTCAGCGTCCGCATTTTCTCCTACGGGAGCGGCCTCGAGACGATGCTGGCGGTGGCCGGGCAGGGGCCGACGCCCTGGCTCTACAACAGCCGCCTGCGCATGGGCGGCGTGAAGCTCTATTATGACGGCGCGCTGGGATCGCGCGGGGCGTGGCTGAAGCAGCCCTATCGCGACGCGCCCGGGCAGCGCGGCCTGCCGCTCACCGGCGAGACGGCGCTCCGCAACCTGATGAGCCGGGCGGCGATGGACAATTTCCAGGTCGCCGTCCACGCCATCGGCGACCAGGCCAATGCGAGTCTGCTCGGCGCGATCGAGGAGCTGGCGGCGACCTATACGGGCGACCGGCGCTGGCGCATCGAGCACGCCCAGATCGTCGACCCTGCGGACCTGCCGCGCTTCGCGAGGCACGGCATCATCGCGTCGATGCAGCCCGTCCACCAGGCGTCGGACTGGCGCATGGCGGAAGCGCGGATGGGGCGCGAGCGGCTGGGCGGATCCTATGCCTGGGCGACGATGCTGAGGAACAACGTGCCGCTGGCCTTCGGATCGGACTTCCCGGTCGAGAGCCCGAACCCGTTCCACGGCCTTGCCGTCGCGATCAGCCGGCAGGACGCCGAAGGGCAGCCGCCGGGGGGGTGGTTTCCGGAGCAGCGGCTGACGCTGGAGCAGGCGTTCGACGCCTTCACCCGGCGGGCGGCCTTCGCGTCCTTCGCGGAAGACAAGGTGGGCACGCTCGAGGCAGGGCGGATGGCGGACTTCATCTTCATCGACACCGACATCTTCCGCACCTCCAATCCCGCCGAAATCCGTGAGACGCGGGTGCTTGAAACGTGGATCGCCGGGCAGATCGCCTGGACCCGCACGCCGCCCGCGACCACGACGCCGACGCGCTGATCGTCCTCCCCATCGAAGATGGGGAGGGGGACCATGCGAAGCATGGTGGAGGGGTAGAGGGCGCGGGCCTAGGTGGTCTGGAGCTTGTTACTCCGCATCCCCGCCAGTTACCCCTCCACCACCCTTCGGGTGGTCCCCCTCCCCATGCTGCGCATGGCGAGGATTTCAGCTGGCCAGCGCTTTAACCCGCCCCGCGGTCAGGATCTGCGGGAGGACTTCCAGCTCCGCGCCCGGTTTGTAGAAGAGGTACAGCGGCACGCCGGAGCGGCCGTGGCTTTCGAGGAAGCGGCCGATCTCCGGCTCGCCCCTGGTCCAGTCGCCGACCAGGACCGCGACGTTCGACGCGCGGAACGCCGCCGCCACGTCGGCGCGGGCTAGGACGGCGCGCTCGTTGACCTTGCAAGTGAGGCACCAGTCAGCGGTGAAATAGACGAAGACCGGGCGGTTCTCGGCGCGGAGCGCGGCGAGGCGCTGCTCGCTGAACGGCTGGGCGTCGAGGGTGCCGGTCGTAGCGGCGGCCGACGGCCCCGCGGTATGGACGAGGAACAGGGCGGCGCCGATCGCCGCAGCGGCGGGAACCAGGGCCGGCCAGGCGCGGCGGTGGCGGCCGGCCCACCACAAAGCGAGGCCGAGCGCGAGGCCTGCGAAGAGGCCGGCGGTCATGCCGTCGACTCCGGCCTGGCGGCCGAGGACCCAGAGCAGGCCGATGGCGGTGACGAACATCGGGATGGAGAGCAGGCGCTGGAAGCGCTCCATCCAGGCGCCGGGCTTCGGCAGCCGCCGGCGCAGCGCGGGAACGAAGCCGAGAAGAAGGAAGGGGAGCGCCAGGCCGAGTCCGAGGCCGGCGAAGACGGCGAGGGCTGCGAGCGCCGGGAGGACGAGCGCCGCGCCCAATGCGGCGCCCATGAAGGGGCCGGTGCAGGGCGTCGCAACGAAGGCGGCGAGTGCGCCCGTCCAGAAGGCGCCGCGTGTGCCGCCCTGCGCCGCCAGCGCGTCGCCGGCGCCGATGGCTGGGAGGCGGAACAGGCCGGCGAGGCCGAGCGCGATGGCGGTGACAAGCAGGAAGAGGAGGAGGATGACCCGCGGATCCTGGAGCTGGAAGGCCCAGCCCACCGCCACTCCCGTCGCCCGCAGCCCGAGGATCGCGCCGCCGAGGAGCAGGCAGGTGCCGACCGCGCCCGCCGCATAAGCCAGCGCCTCCCGCCGCGCCGCGCGTTCGTCGCCGCCCGCGCGCGCCAGGCTCAGCGCTTTCAGGCTCAGGATCGGAAACACGCAGGGCATGACGTTGAGGAGCAGGCCGCCGAGCAAGGCGCCGAGGAGGGCGTAGAGGATGGCGATGCCGCCGGCTTCGGGCGCGGCTCCGCCGACCGGGGTCCCTCCGGGCGGGACGGGGCCGGGGCGGGCGGCGATGGCGAGCCCTCGGTTTTCGCCGAGGCTGAGGACGCCTTCGATTGCGCGGAGCGAGGCGGCATTCGGCGCCGCCTGGGTTTCGACTATCAGCATGTCGCCGGCGCGGGAGACGGCCTGGGCGGCCGAATAATCGATGGCGTCGAGAGTCGCCGGGAAGAAATAGGGCTCGGCGATGGCCGCGCCCGCGGGAAGCGGGACGGCGATGCGCAGGCGCCCGCCGGCGATTTCGAACCGCGCCGGCTGCTGGAGGGGGCGGGGCAGGTCGCGGCGGAAGGCGTCGAACCGGGCGCGGTTTTCGGCGGTGGCGGCGCCGATCCGGATTTCCGTCGAGACGTCCGTGCGCTGCGGCACGCAGATCTGGTCGGTGCAGGCGAGATAATCGAGCCGTGCGGCGATCGGGAGCACGGCGCCCGGCACCGCGTTCGCCGGCACCTTCAAGTCGACGAGCATCGCATAATCGCGCTCGAAGACGTAGTTCATGATCCCCGCGATGAGCAGCCGCTCGGGGACGGGGTAGCGCAGCGGCCCCGCCTCGGCGCCGGCCGGCAGCCGCCACGTCACTTCGTTCGGCCGGCCGGCGAGGCCGGGGTTGGACCAGTAGCCGTGCCAGCCCTCCCGCGGCCGCATCACGAATGCGAGGGTAACGGTGCTCCCCGGCGCTGCGGTGCGGCCTTCCGCGACGAGCTCGACGCTCATCGCGGGCTCGGCGCTCCCGAGCTGCGCGCGCGCGGGCGCGGCGCCCAGGACGAGCGCGAGGAGGCTGAGAAAGAGAAGCGGCAGGCGATTCATCGCACTGGCCTATAGCCCGTCATTGCGAGCGGAGCGAAGGCATCCGTTTTGGGGGCTCGTCCGGGATGACCGTCTCGCGCGGCGCTCCTTGGCCCGCAGTTACCGCCGCGCGAATTTCGTGATCTGCGCGCCGAGGCGATTGCGGTCGATGGCGAGGGTCTCGCCGCTGCGGTCGACCACGAAGGTGGTGGCGCTGGCGCCGGGCGCCAGCGTCGCTTCGTTGTCGGCGACGGTCAGGCCTTCCGAGCTGTTCGATTGCGCTTCGGGGCCGACGAAGATCATCGCGCTGTGATTTTCCTTGTTGCGCCCCTGGACGAAGACGTTCCTGGCGATCGTGCCGGTGGCGCCGTTGGAAAGGTCGATCATGTAGTTGGTCGCGCGCCCCTCGCTGTCGTCGAAGCTCGAATCGACGACTTCGACGCGCGGCGAGCGGGTCTTGACGTAATGGCCGCCGCGGCCGCGCTCGAAGCGGGTCCGCACGACGCTGAGGCTGCCGTAGTCGCCGATATAGATGCTGTGTGCGCAGCTTGCGTTTTCGGGGCAGGTGCCGAGGCCGGAGAAGGTCGATTGCTCGATCCGGATCGCGCTCGCCGGATCGTCGTGCGTAAGAATGCCCTGTTCGGAATCGCGGAACAGGCTTTCGCGCACGATCAGGTTGCCGGCCTGGAGGCGGATGCCGGCGCCGTTCCGGTCGGGCACCGCGATGTTCTGGAAGACGAGGCCTTCGATCCGCGCCTCGCGGCCGGAAAGGACGAGCGCCGCCTTGCCGTTGCAGGCGACGCCGTCGAATATGGCCGTGCCGGGCTCGCGCGCCGCATAGCGGATGCTGCCGGCATTCTGGACCGCGCACATCCGGTAAGTGCCCGGCGCGATGGCGACGGTGCCGGCGCCTTCGCCGATCGCGTCGACCGCCTCCTGGAGCGTGGCGAAGCCGCGGCCCGTTTCCTCGACGGTGAACGGCGCGCCGCCGCGCTGCGCGGTGGCGGCGGAGGCGAGTAGGGCAAGCGCGAGCGCTGCGAAGGGAGCTTTCCTCATGGTGGCGAGGTGGGCGCGCGGGGGCCGGCTGTCGAGGCGGGAAGAGGGTTAACGCAAGGGGTGGCCCGAAGCGGGACGGGGAGGTGGGAAAGCTTTCCGTTCTCAGCGCTTCGGCGGCGGCTTCGCGGCAGGCGGGGGCGTCTTCTCCGGCTCTTCGTACAGCCTCGCCAGATCCTCCTCACGGTCTACCACGGGCGGCACCGGCACGACCTGCACCTGCGGCGCCGGCGGAATGCCGCCCGCGATGACGGCCATCGGCGGCACGGGTGGCGGCGCCCGCCGCGCGGCGGCGGCGGTTGGCGCGGCAATGGCGGCGGCGACCATCGCGGCCCGGGCGGCGTGCCGGAGCGGGATCAAGTAGGAGACGCAGACTTCGTCCGTGCACGCTGCAAGGAAGGCGAGCCGTTCGCCGTCGGTCATGGCGGTGAGATCGAACACCTTGCGGTCGCACATGCGGCAGTGGTCGCCGTCCATGACCGCGGCGAGATCGCTTTTATAGGGGCAGGGGCTGCTGATCTTCGGGAAGAGGGGCATGGCGGACTCTCCTGCTGTGAGGTGATGTTATCACATCAATGAGGGCGCGGCAAATGCTGACCCACTTCAGCGCGCTTCATCCAGAGCTCCGGCCTTCGCCGGAGCACAAGCTTTAGTCCTTCCGTGCTCCGGCGCAGGCCGGAGCGTTGGCCTCCCATCGCAGCGCCTGCGAAGAGATCGCGCCAGTGGGGTTCACGCTATCCGATCGCCGCAGCCGAGCCTTTTACCCCTCCATCCCCCTCCCTATGCTCCGCATGAGGAGGATTTCAGTCCAGGTTCGGCCGCAGCCAGCGCTCGGCCTGCTCCAGCGGCACGCCGCGGCGTGCCGCATAGTCTTCGAGCTGGTCGCGGCCGATCCTCGCGACACCGAAATAGGTGCTGTCGCGGTGGCCGAAGTAGAAGCCGGAGACGGCCGACGTCGGCCACATGGCGAAGCTTTCGGTGAGCGTCACGCCCGCCGGCTCGCCGCCGAGCATCTGAAAGAGCGTCGGCTTGAGGCTGTGGTCCGGGCAGGCGGGGTAGCCGGGCGCGGGGCGGATGCCCTGGTAGGTTTCGCGGATCAGCTCGGCATTGGTGATATGCTCGTCGGCATAGCCCCAGACGCTGTTGCGGACATGCGCGTGGAGCCGCTCGGCAAAGGCCTCGGCGAGACGGTCGGCGAGCGCTTTCAGGAGAATGTCGGAATAATCGTCATTCTCCGCCTTGAACCGGGCGAGGTGCGGTTCGAGCCCGTGGATGCCGACCGCGAAGCCGCCGATCCAGTCCTCGCCTTCCGGATCGATGAAGTCGGCGAGGCTCATGTTGGGGCGCCCCTCCCTCTTCTTAACCTGCTGGCGGAGGAAAGGGATGCGGGTCTCCTCGTTGGAGGCGAGAACGTGGACGTCGTCGCCTTCCCGGCGGCAGCGCCAGAGGCCGACGGTGCCGCGGGGCTTCAGCCAATGTTCGGCGATGATCCGGTCGAGCATCGCCTGCGCATCGGCGAAGAGGGCGGTGGCGCTTTCGCCAACGACCGGGTCCTGGAGGATGGCGGGGTAATTGCCGGCCAGCTCCCAGGCGCGGAAGAAGGGCGTCCAGTCGATGACGGTGCGAAGATCGCGCAGCGGCCAGTCGTTGAAGCTCTGCACGCCCGGGTGGAGCGGCGCCGGCGCCTTGCCCGAGGGGTCGTAGGGAAAGGCGTTGGCGCGGGCTTCGGCGAGGCTCGCGAGTTCGGAATGGCCGCGGCCGGCGCGGGTCTGGCGGACCTGCTCGTACTCTTCCTTGGTCTTGAGGACCATCGGCTCCTTCTGCGTGTCGGAGACGAGCGAGGAGGCGACGCCGACGGCGCGGCTGGCGTCGAGGACGTGGAGCACGGGCCCGTCATAGGCCGGATCGACGCGGAGCGCGGTGTGGACCTTCGACGTGGTCGCGCCGCCGATCAGGAGCGGCATGGTCATGCCCGCGCGGCCCATTTCCTCCGCAACCGTTACCATCTCGTCGAGCGAGGGGGTGATCAGGCCCGAGAGGCCGATCATGTCCGCCTTGTTGTCGACCGCAGAGGCGAGGATGGTCTGCCACGGCACCATGACGCCGAGATCGATCACTTCGAAGCCGTTGCACTGGAGGACGACGCCGACGATGTTCTTGCCGATGTCGTGCACGTCGCCCTTGACGGTGGCCATCACCACCTTGCCCTTGCCGGCCGTGGCGCCGCTCTTTTCCTTCTCCTCCTCGATATAGGGGATGAGGTGAGCGACCGCCTTCTTCATGACTCGGGCGGATTTGACGACCTGCGGCAGGAACATCTTGCCCGATCCGAACAGGTCGCCGACGACGTTCATGCCGTCCATCAACGGCCCCTCGATGACGTGGATCGGCCGCTCGGCGACGAGGCGGGCTTCTTCGGTGTCCTCGACGACCCAGGCGTCGATGCCCTTGACGAGCGCGTGCTCCAGCCGCTTCGAGACGGGCCAGCCGCGCCATTCGGCCTCGGCCTTTTCGCGCACCGGATCGGAGCCGCGATAGCGTTCGGCGAGCGTCACGAGGCGCTCGGTCGCGTCCTCCCGGCGGTCCATGATCACGTCTTCGCAGGCTTCGCGAAGCTCGGGATCGATCGTGTCGTAGACGTCGAGCTGCCCCGCATTGACGATCGCCATGTCGAGCCCCGCGGGAATCGCATGGTAGAGGAAGATCGAGTGCATGGCGCGGCGGACGGGCTCGTTGCCGCGAAATGAGAAGCTGAGGTTGGAGAGGCCGCCGGAGATGTGGGCGTGGGGGCAGCGCGCCTTGATCTCGCGGCACGCCTCGATGAAGTCGATGGCGTAGCGGCGATGCTCGTCGATCCCGGTCGCGATGGCGAAGATGTTGGGATCGAAGATGATGTCCTCGGGCGGAAAGCCGTCGCCGACCAGAAGGTCGTAGGCGCGGCTGCAGATCTCGACCTTGCGCGCCTGCGTGTCGGCCTGGCCGACCTCGTCGAAGGCCATGACGACGACGGCGGCGCCGTAATCGCGGCACTTGCGCGCCAGGCGGAGGAATTCCTCCTCGCCTTCCTTCATGCTGATCGAATTCACGATCGGCTTGCCGGACACGCATTTCAGGCCCGCCTCGATGACGCTCCACTTCGAGCTGTCGACCATCACCGGCACGCGGGCGATGTCGGGCTCGGCCGCGATGAGCTTGAGGAACGTCGTCATCGCATATTCGGAGTCGAGCAGGCCTTCGTCCATGTTGACGTCGACGACCTGGGCGCCGTTCTCGACCTGCTGGCGCGCGACTTCGACCGCCGCGGCATAGTCGCCGGCCATGACCAGCTTCTTGAATTTCGCCGAGCCGGTGACGTTGGTCCGCTCGCCGATGTTGACGAAGGACGAGCTGGCGGCTGCGGCGGGTGCCGGGTCGAGGTTCGGGGCGGTGGCCATTCGTATGTCTTCAATCTCTGTTTAACGCGTCATGCCGGACTTGATCCGGCATCCATGAACACTGGCTCGTCGGGTTCTCGATCCGCGGTGTTCATGGACCCCGGATCAAGTCCGGGGTGACGCTTATGCGGCGAGGACCATCGGTTCGAGGCCGGCGAGGCAGGTGACGCGGGGCGCTTGCGGCACCTTGCGCGGCGGGAGGCCTTCGACCGCTTTGGCGATGGCCGCGATGTGGGCGGGCGTGGAGCCGCAGCAGCCGCCGAGAATGTTGACCAGGCCCTGCTCGCCCCAGGCGCGGACGAAGGCGGCGGTCTGCTCTGGGAGCTCGTCATAGGCGCCAAGCTCGTTGGGGAGACCCGCATTGGGATAGGCCATGATGAGCGTGTCGGCCTTGCCAGACAGCGCCTGGACGTGCGGGCGGAGCTGCTCCGCGCCGAAAGAGCAGTTGAGGCCGACGGTGAGCGGTTTCGCGTGGCGGACGGCGTACCAGAAGGCCTCCACCGTGTGGCCCGAGAGGTTGCGGCCGGAGAGATCGGTGACGGTCATGGAGATCATCAGCGGCACGTCCTTGCCGGCGCGGCGGCCGGCTTCGAGCGCGGCGACGATGCCGGCCTTGGCGTTGAGCGTATCGAAGATGGTCTCGATCAGGATGAAGTCGGCGCCGCCTTCGATCAGCGCTTCGGCCTGTTCAAGGTACACGTCCTTGAGGCCGTCAAAGTCGATCTCGCGGAAGCCGGGATCGTTGACGTCGGGCGACAAAGAGAGGGTCTTGTTGGTCGGGCCGATCGCGCCGGCGACGAAGCGGGGGCGGCCGTCTTCGCGCTCGGCATCGTCGGCCGCGCGGCGGGCGATCGAGGCGGAGGCGACGTTGATGTCGCGCACCAGGGCTTCGGCACCGTAATCGGCCTGGCTGATCCGATTGGCGGAAAAGGTGTTGGTCGAGACGATGTCCGAGCCCGCGGCGAGATAGTCGCGGGTGATCTTGTCGACGACGTCCGGGCGGGTCAGCGCCAGGATGTCGTTATTGCCCTTCTGGTCGTGGCCGGTGTCGAGCTGGCCGCGATAATCGGCCTCGCCGAGCTTCCTGTTCTGGATCTCGGTGCCGAAGGCGCCGTCGGTCATGAGGATGCGCGTCCTGGCGGCGTCCAGCAGTCTCTGGCGAGCGCTCATGCGGCTTGCTCCTTCTCATGTGGCTTCGCGCGGACTCCGAGCAGGTGGCAGATGGCGTAGCTGAGCTCGGCGCGGTTCAAGGTGTAGAAGTGGAAGTGGCGCACGCCGCCTGAATAGAGGCGGGCGCAAAGCTCGGCAGCGATCGTCGCGGCGATGAGCTGGCGGGCGGCGGGGAGGTTGTCGAGGCCTTCGAACAAATCGTCCATCCAGCGCGGGATGGCGGCGCCGCAGGAGCCGGCGAACTTGCGGGTCTGCGCCACGTTCGAGACCGGCAGGATGCCCGGCACGATCTCGGCGTCGATGCCGGCGGCGGCGGCTTCGTCCTGAAAGCGGAAGAAGGCGTCGGGCGAGAAGAAGAATTGAGTGATCGCCCGGTCGGCGCCGGCGTCGATCTTGCGCTTGAGGTTGTCGAGGTCCGCTGCCTTGCTCAGCGAGTCCGGGTGAACTTCCGGATAGGCGGCGACCGAAATGTCGAAGGGCGCGACCTTTTTCAGGCCAACGACGAGCTCGGCGGCATTGGCATAGCCGTCCGGATGGGCGGAGAAAGGCTCGCCGGGAACGGGCGGATCGCCGCGCAGGGCGACGATGTGGCGCACGCCCGCGTCCCAATATTCCCGGGCGATGCCGTCGACCTCTTCGCGGCTTGCGGCGACGCAGGTCAGGTGCGCCGCGGCGGCGAGACTGGTCTCGCGCGCGATCCGGGCGACCGTGTTGTGGGTGCGCTCGCGAGTCGAGCCGCCGGCGCCGTAGGTGACCGAGACGAAGCGGGGGGCGAGCGGCTCGAGCGTCTTGACGGACTCCCAGAGCGTCTCTTCCATCTTCGCCGTCTTGGGCGGGAAGAATTCGAAGCTGACGTCGATGTCGCCGCGTGCGTCTTCGAACAGGGGGCGCCCGGCGCGTTCCAGGGTGGCGGCGAGAGGACTCATGCGACGACCTTCAGCTTGGCTTCGGGCCGTTCGCCGGCCCAGATGGTGACGGTGAGCTCCCCGCCTTCGAGCCGCTCGACCACCCGGCCGCGAAGCCCGGCATCGTCGAGATAGGAGAGGACCGATTCGTCCGAGAAGCCGAGGCGCGCATGCGCGTCGCGGCTGCGCAGCTCCTCACGCTCGTGCGGCGCGAAATCGACGATCAACAGGCGCCCGCGCGGGGCAAGGAGGCGCGCTGCCTCGGCGACGGCCGCTGCGGGCTGCTGCGCGAAGTGGAGGACCTGGTGGATGATGATCGTGTCCGCCGAAGCCGCCGGGAGGGCGAGCGAATACATGTCGCCCTGCCGAAGATCCGCCTCGAGGCCGGCCTGGGCGAGCTTCACCCGGGCGAGGCGGAGCATCTCGGGCGAGCGGTCGACGCCCAGCGCGTGCTCGGCGCCGGGGCCGAACAGCTCCATCATCCGGCCCGTGCCGGTGCCGATGTCGATGAGGCGGCCGACCGGGCGGTCGCCGATGGCACGGGCGATCGCCGCTTCCACTTCCGATTCCGCAATGTGGAGCGAGCGGATCTGGTCCCAGTCGCGGGCGTGCGCCGAGAAGTAGCGCTCGGCCGCTGCCGCGCGGTCGGCGCGGACGGCGGCGAGGCGGGCGGCATCGGCGAGCGTCCAGGGGTCCTCGCCATCGAGATCGGTCCAGCAATCGAGGAGGTCGAAGAGGGGCTCGAGCCGCTCGCGCGGGCCGACGCTGAGGAAGACCCAGCTTCCTTCCTTGCGCCGCTCGGCGAGGCCGCAATCGATCAGGATGCGCACATGGCGGGAGACGCGGGGCTGGCTCTGGCCGAGCACTTGAGCGATCTCGCCGACGCTGAGCTCCATCGCCCGGAGGAGAGCGAGGATGCGCAGCCGCGTCGGATCGGCGAGCGAGCGGAAGATGTCGGGAGCGGCGGACATATTTGCGGACATAAAGATATCTTTATATCCGTCAACAGCCAATGCCTTTTCGGAATGCGACGAATTGTTGACCATGTTAGTAGACATAAGGGTTTAGGTCAGTTATCTACCAAATTGCTGGAATGCCGGAATGGGGACCTTCGGCACCTCGCCCAGCTCGAAAAACTGGTCCCATTGCAAACCCTGAAGGGAACTGCCGTGAAGAAGATCGCTCTCACCATGATCGCCGTTGCGACGCTCGGCCTCGCTGCCTGCAACGGCGGCACCGAAGCCAACAACACCGCCGGCAACGAAGCCGGCACCACCAACGAAGCCAACAGCGATGTCGGCAACGCCGGTGACGCCCAGAACGCCGCTGGCGACGCGCTGAACGCCGTCGTCAACACCGGCGCGGACGCCGTCAATGCGGCGGGCAACGCCGCCGGCACGGTCGGCAACGCCGTCGAGGGTGCCGTCGACGGCGCCTCGAACGCGACGAGCAACGCCGCGCACTAAGCTTCGGCTGACGTGAAAAGGAGGGCCGCGCATCCCCAGGGGTGCGCGGCCCTTTTTCTTTGCGCGCTTTCGGCTAGTCTGGCCTGAACGAGCAACGGAGTTGAAGCCCGATGAAGGTCCTGACCACGATCGCCCTTGGCGCCGCCCTCCTGACCCTCGCCGCCGGCTGCGGCGACGGCCGCGGCCCTGACGGCCTCACCGCCGAAGAGCGCGACAAGCTCGACCAGCATGCCGCGAACCTCGATGCGGGCGATGTCGTCGATGCCTCCCCGGACAGCCTGGTCGCGAACGACACCTTGATGGCGACGGAAGGGGAGGAAGCGACGGACATCAATGCGGGCTCGGCGGCGCCCGAGGCGAACGCTCAGTAGCGACGCCTTCAATCGCCCCGGGAGCGGCCGAGAGGCAGAGGGCGAGCGACGATTCCTTTGGCGATCCTCACCGCTCCCCTTGCCCCCGTCGGAAGAACGAGAATCCACTGCCGGCGCCGAAGGTGCGGGTCTGATAGGCGTCGATGGCGCGCGACAAGGCCGGCCAGGTCGCCGCGGCATGCGGATCAGACCGCCAGCGCTCCCGCCCCTCCTCCCACGCATCGCCCATCTGCACCGCTTGGACGTCGCGAAGGAGCTCCATGGCCTCCGCCGGCGGGAGCGCCTGGAGTGCGTCAATCAGGTCCGTTTCGATCCAGCGATAGGCGCGCGGATAGTGACCGTTCGCGGCGAAGTAGCGGAGGATGAGCCCGCGGATCGGCTGCGCGGCTTCCGCCGAGGTCCAGAGGCGTTCGAACAGCGGCAAGGCATCCGGGTGGCGGCCCTCGACAAGCGAGAGCAGCACGCGGTCCCGCACAGGATCGATCCGCCGGAGCGATCGCGCCTGGTATGGCCCGTCCATGGCCCCCAGCACATCGTCCACGGCCGCTGCGGCCGAGCCCGGTGCGGGCGCCGGCGCGGGCGGCACGTCCGGCGTCGGCGGCGGTGCCATGAACGGGATCGGCTCACCGCGCTCGGCGCGAACATAGACGTCGAGCAGCCATGCTGTCGGCTTCCAGGGAGAGATGGAGCCGAGATGGGAGGCGATGTCGGCGCGCTCCCCCGGCATGAGCAGGCGTCCGTCGGCGTCCCGCCCGGCCTCTGCCATGCGGGTCAGCGCGGCGATCTGCTCCATCGAGGCGAGGCTTTGCTGCATGGCAAGATAACGGCGGACGGTGCGCATCCACGCATTGTCCTCGCCCGTATAATCCTCGTTGATGCGTGCAAACGGCATGCCGACCTCGGTCCATCCGCCGTCCTCGCCCCGCTCCAGAAACAGAAGGTAGCGCTGCCCCCGGGCGAAGGTAGTGCGGTTGCACATCCCGTTCGCGGCGTCGGGATTGACGGTCGAAAGGTCCTGATTGTTGCTTGGGCGGGTGCGGCCGAGCCTGGTCTCGGGAAGCGCGATGTCCCGCGGGACCGTTCCCTTCACCGCCGAGTGGGTGCGGAAGACCACCTGCCGCTCACCGTCGAAATCGCGCGTTTGGCGCCGGGCGGAGGCGATGACGATGGCGTCGGCCATCTGGACCAGTTCGAAGTTCGACGCCGGTATGTGGTCCTCTCCGAGCGAGCAGGCGCGGGACGCGGTGGGCGTCAGCGCCGCTGCAAGAGCGGCAAGTGCAAGCAACAGGCGCATCGGCAGGTCCTTCCGCGCACGATGATCGGCCGGGTTTTCCTGCGGGTCAATCCGGCCAAAGGAAAAGGCCGGGGAGGTGAGTCCCCGGCCTTTCCTGATGTGCTTTGGTGCTTGGGCCAGCACCGGCAAAGCCGGTGCTGTCGTCGGTCGGGTTCGTGCGGCTTGAGGCCGCACGGCCCGCCGGCCGGACTTCAGCGAGTCCGCTTCGTCAGAAGTCCATGCCGCCCATGCCGCCCATGCCGCCGGGCATGCCGCCGCCGCCGCCGGACGCCTTGTCCTCCGGAGCGTCGCTGATCGCCGCTTCGGTGGTGATCAGGAGACCGGCGACCGAAGCCGCGTCCTGGAGGGCGGTGCGGACGACCTTGGTCGGATCGATGACGCCGGCCGCGACCAGGTTCTCGTAGACTTCGGTCTGGGCGTTGAAGCCAAGCGTCTGGTCTTCGCTCTCGAGCAGCTTGCCGGAGATCACCGCGCCGTCATGGCCGGCATTCTCGGCGATCTGGCGCACGGGAGCGATGATCGCCTTGCGGACGATGTCGATGCCGCGCGTCTGGTCGTCGTTCGCGCCGGTCAGGCTCTGCAGAGCCTTGACGGCGTAGAGGAGGGCGGTGCCGCCGCCGGGGACGATGCCTTCCTCGACCGCCGCGCGGGTGGCGTGGAGCGCATCATCGACGCGGTCTTTGCGCTCCTTGACCTCGATCTCGGACGAACCGCCGACCTTGATCACGGCAACGCCGCCGGCGAGCTTGGCGAGGCGCTCCTGGAGCTTCTCGCGGTCATAGTCCGAGGTCGTGTTCTCGATCTGCGAACGGATCGCCTCCACGCGGCCCTTGATCCGGTCGCCTTCGCCGGCGCCGTCGACGATCGTGGTGTTGTCCTTGTCGATCGAGACGCGCTTGGCCTGGCCGAGCATGGTGAGCGTCACGGTCTCGAGCTTGATGCCGAGATCCTCCGAGATCATCTCGCCGCCGGTCAGGATCGCGATGTCCTCGAGCATCGCCTTGCGGCGATCGCCGAAGCCCGGCGCCTTGACGGCCGCGA
The DNA here is from genome assembly GCA_036399655.1 of Allosphingosinicella sp. Lineage (GTDB taxonomy): Bacteria > Pseudomonadota > Alphaproteobacteria > Sphingomonadales > Sphingomonadaceae > Allosphingosinicella. Next base: position 58,007 of record DASWMS010000079.1, read on the forward strand.
CCTTGAGGCCGCCGCGCAGCTTGTTGACGACGAGGGTGGCCAGAGCCTCGCCCTCGATGTCCTCGGCGATGATGAGGAGCGGACGGCCCGACTGGACCACGGCCTCGAGGATCGGAAGCATCGCCTGGAGATTGGAGAGCTTCTTCTCGTGGATGAGGATGTAGGGGTCCTGGAGCTCGACCTGCATCTTCTCGGGGTTGGTGATGAAGTAGGGCGACAGGTATCCGCGGTCGAACTGCATGCCTTCGACGACGTCGAGCTCGAATTCGAGGCCCTTGGCTTCCTCGACGGTGATGACGCCTTCCTTGCCGACCTTTTCCATCGCTTCGGCGATCTTCTCGCCGACGACGGTGTCGCCATTGGCCGAGATGATGCCGACCTGGGCGATCTCGTTCGAGCCGGAGACGGGCTTGGAGCGCGCCTTGAGGTCAGCGACGACGGCCGTGACCGCGATGTCGATGCCGCGCTTCAGGTCCATCGGGTTCATGCCGGCCGCGACCGACTTCATGCCTTCGCGAACGATCGCCTGGGCGAGGACGGTCGCGGTGGTGGTGCCGTCGCCGGCCATGTCGTTGGTCTTCGAAGCCACTTCGCGCAGCATCTGCGCGCCCATGTTCTCGAACTTGTCCTTGAGCTCGATCTCCTTGGCGACGGTGACGCCGTCCTTGGTGATGCGCGGGGCGCCGAAGCTCTTGTCGATGACGACGTTGCGGCCCTTGGGGCCGAGGGTGACCTTCACCGCATCGGCGAGGATGTCGACGCCGCGGAGGATCCGCTCACGGGCGTCGCGCGAAAAGCGTACGTCTTTCGCTGCCATGGTGTTTAAGCCTTTCTACTTCTGTGTGCTCCGGCGAAGGCCGGAGCGTTGTGCGCAGGGCTCCGGCCTTCGCCGGAGCACAGGGTGATTGGTCAGCCGACGATCCCGAGGATGTCGCTTTCCTTCATGATGAGGAGGTCCTCGCCGTTCAGGCGGACCTCGGTGCCGGACCACTTGCCGAACAGGATGCGGTCGCCGGCCTTGACGTCGAGCGGCGTCACGGCGCCGTCTTCGCCGCGGGTGCCGGAGCCGACCGAGACGACCTCGCCCTCCTGGGGCTTTTCCTTGGCGGTGTCCGGGATGATGATGCCGCCGGCCGTCTTTTCTTCGGCCTCGACGCGGCGCACGAGCACCCGATCATGGAGCGGACGGAAAGTCATGCGCGTCACCTCTTCTATACTTGTCGCGGGCCGCCTGCCCCCCATCTGGGGTGCCCGGGGCGGTCCGCCTGGTTGAACTGTGTTAGCACTCACCCCGCGTGAGTGCCAGCAGCGTTCATCTAGGAGATGTTCATGCTGCGTCAAGGCCGTGGGCGCGGGATTTTGGCCTTCGGGCACACTTCATCCTCCCCTGCATTTGCAGGGAGGGGGGACCACCCGAAGGGTGGTGGAGCGGTGGCGGCGAAGCCGCCTCTTGCTACCGATAGAGGAAAGAAGAAGCTTGCTGCGCTCGCGCCCCTCCAGCGCACTGCGTGCGGTCCCCCTCCCCTCGAAATCGAGGGGAGGATTTCGCTCGGGTACTCAGCATTTACAGGGGCACGGGGCTGGTCTAGCCATTTGCCATTGAAACGAAGGGGTTGGGGAACATGGCGCGCAAGGTCTGGAAGATCCTGGTCGGGATCAAGGACGGGCTCGTCCTCCTCTTCATGCTGCTCTTCTTCGGCGGCATATTCGCGGCGCTTTCGGCCAGCCCGCACAGCGACAGCGCGTCAGAAGGCGCGCTCCTCCTCGAACTCGATGGTGCGATCGTCGAACAGGCGAGCGAGCAGAGCCCGACCCAACTCCTGAGCGGCGGCGGCGCGGGCAGCGAGCACCGCGTGCGCGACATCGTCCACGCGCTGAACACGGCCTCGTCCGACGATTCGATCAAGGCCGTCGCGCTCGACCTCGACCTGCTCGTCGGCGGCGGCCAGACCGCGATCGGCGACGTCGCGGACGCGATCGAGCGGGTGAAACGCGCCGGCAAGCCCGTCCTCGCCTACGCGACCGGCTACAGCGACGACACCTATCAGCTCGCCGCCCATGCCAGCGAAGTGTGGCTGAACCCGCTGGGCGCCGTGCTGGTGACCGGGCGCGGCGGCTCCAACCTCTATTATGCCGGCCTTCTCGAGCGACTGGGCGTCACCGCCAACGTGTACCGCGTGGGTGCGTTCAAGTCGGCGGTCGAGCCTTATACCCGTTCCGACATGTCGCCCGAAGCGCGCCAGAACGCGCAGGCGCTCGCCAACGCGCTCTGGGAGGACTGGCTGCGCGACGTTTCGGCGGCGCGGCCCCAGGCGCAGATCCGCCCCTATGCGGCCGCCGTCGTGAACCAGGTCGCCGCGGCGCAGGGGGACATGGCCCAGGCGGCGCTGCGCGCCCGGCTCGTCGACAAGCTTGGCGACCGCACCGCCTTCGGCCGCCGCGTCGCCGAACTCGCCGGCGTCGAAAACGAGGACGTGCCGGGCAGCTTCCGCACCGTCAAGCTCGACGCCTTCCTCGCCGACAATCCCCAGGCGCGGCCCGGCGGACGGATCGGCGTGGTCACCGTCGCCGGCACGATCATGGACGGCGAGGGCGTGGGCGACACGGCCGGCGCCGAGACGATCGTCGAGACCATCGAGAGCGGTCTCAGGAACAACAATCTCGCCGCGCTCGTCGTGCGGGTCGATTCCCCCGGCGGCTCGGTCACCGGTTCGGAGCGCATCCGCCGCGCCATCCAGTCGGTGCGCGACCGGCGCATCCCCGTCGTGATCTCATTCGGCTCCGTGGCGGCGAGCGGCGGCTACTGGATCGCGACGGCGGGCGATGCGATCTTCGCGGAGCCGTCGACCATCACCGGATCGATCGGGGTCTTCGGCGTGCTCCCGAGCTTCGAAGGAACGCTCCAGCGGCTCGGCATCGGGGCCGACGGCGTGCGCACGACGCCGCTGTCGGGCGAGCCCGATCTGCTGCGCGGCCCTTCGGACGAAGTGGACCGGCTCCTCCAGATGGGCGTCGAATCGACCTACCGCCGCTTCCTCGCCCTCGTCTCGCAGGCGCGCAAGCTGCCGCCGCAGCGGGTGCACGAGATCGCGCAGGGCCGCGTCTGGGATGGCGGCACGGCACGCCAGCTCGGCCTCGTCGACCGGTTCGGATCGCTCGAGGAGGCGATCGCGGAAGCGGCGCGGCGGGCGAATGTCGGCGTCGAGGATGCGGGCGTCGTCTGGCTGGAGCGCGAACCCGGCTTCTGGCAGCAATTCCTGAGCGGCATGGCGAGCGGCGACACGGCGGCTGCGTCGGCCTCGCGCGATCCCTTCGCGCGGCTGACCCAGCGGCCCGAGCTGCTTCTCGCCCGCGCCGTCGCCGATGCCGAGGCGCTGGTGAGCGGCCCGGCGCTCCAGGCACGCTGCCTCGAATGCAGCTTCGCCCTTCCGCCCCCGGCCTCGGCGCGCCGCGCGCGGCCGGGAACGGCCGTGCAGCGTCTCACCGCGCTGTTCGGCATGTAAGGTTCGAGTACCCTACACCTCGCTTCACCCACTCCGTCATTCCCGCGAAAGCGGGAATCCAGTGCGGCTTCCCCAACCGCGCCGCCGTCGACAACCGCCCGCTGGATTCCCGCTTTCGCGGGAATGACGGGCAAAGGCTCAGCTGCGATACTCCGGGAGCTTCAGGCGGCGCTGGATCGCGGCGCCGCGAAGGGCGAAGCCGGCGAGAAAGGCGAGGGGGCCTGCCGCCGCGCCGGGGAGGCCGAGCGCGAGCAGGCCGACGGTGAGCGCGGCCGAGAGCGCCGCCGCTGTGACGTAGAGCTCCGGCCGCATCAGGACCGAGGGTTCGCCGGCGAGCACGTCGCGGATGATGCCGCCGAGGCACGCGGTGAGGACGCCCATGCCGATCGCGGGAATGGGCGCGACGCCGAACGCGAGGCCCTTGGCTGCTCCGAAGCTCGCATAAGCGGCGAGACCCGCGGCATCGAGCCAGAGGAGGGCGCGCTCCGAAAGCCAGCGGCGCGGCGCGAACCAGGCGGCGAGCGCGGCGGCGATGCAGATGAGGAGAATAGCATTCTCGCGGATCCAGAAGACCGGCGCGCCGATCAGGAGATCGCGCACCGTCCCGCCGCCGACCCCGGTCACCACGCCGAAGAAGATGAAGGTGACCAAAGTCTGCCTTTTCGCCGCCGCGAGCAGCGCGCCGGAGAGGGCGAAGACGGCGACGCCCGCGAGATCGAGGAAGTCGAGCACGGGGCCGAGCGCTTCGGGAATGCGGTCGGGAGTCATGGCGGCTGCTTTAGGGGAGCGCCGCCGCGTCGGCTACCAGCCGAGATACTCACGATAGGATGCGGCGTCCGCGGCCGGCAGCCGGCCCAGGAGCACCCGGTTCGTGAAGCTCCCCTGGGTGACCCTGCCGACGCGGTAGCTCCAATCGATGACCGCGTCTTCGGGGATGGAGACCCGGTCGCCGCGCCGACCGCCGGCCTGGATCGGCTGGTTGAGCAGGGTGCCGGTCATCGGACGCGCCGAGGGGTCGAGATCCGCGGCCCAGACGAATTCGACGCCGTCGGTCGGATCGATGTCGAACTTGACCATGAACTCGCTGTCGCCCGCCCGAGGGCTGGCGAGGCGGCGATAGAAACCCTGCAGACCGGCGCGGCCGCGGGCGATCGCCGCATTCATCTCCGCATCGTCCGAGGGTACGCCGATGATGCCGCCGTCATCTTGGCTCTTGCCGCCAGCAGGCGGCGCTTCGGCCGCGGCGGTGGTCGGTGCGAGCGCAAGCGCCAGCGCGGCCAGAATATCGATCATGCTCACCCGCTCCGATTCGGTAGCGAATTATATATGGATCGGCTTGCCTGTCACCGCCATCGCCGCTTCCTTCACCGCCTCCGAATGGGTCGGGTGGGCGTGGCAGGTGTAGGCGATGTCTTCGGACGTGGCGCCGAACTCCATGGCCTGCGCGGCCTGGGCGATCATGGTGCCGGCGACCGAAGCGATGATGTGGACGCCCAGCACCCGATCCGAGCGGGCGTCGGCGAGGATCTTGACGAAGCCGTCGGTGTCGCGGTTGGTCTTGGCGCGGCTGTTGGCCATCATCGGGAACTTGCCGGCCTTGTATTCGACGCCGGCGTCCTTGAGCTCCTCCTCGGTCTTTCCGACGGAGGCGATCTCGGGATAGGTGTAGACGACGCCGGGGATGACGTCGTGGTTCACGATGCCGATCTGGCCGGCGATGATCTCGGCGACGGCGACGCCTTCGTCCTCCGCCTTGTGCGCGAGCATCGGGCCGGGGGCGACGTCGCCGATGGCGTAGATGCCCGGCACGTTGGTGCGGAAATCGTGGTCGATCTCGACCTGCCCGCGCTTGTTGACGGCGACGCCCACCGCGTCGAGGGCCAGGCCTTCCGTGTTCGGACGTCGGCCGATCGAGACGAGGACGACGTCCGCTTCGATGGTCTGCGCCTCGCCGCCCTGCGCCGGCTGGACGGTGAGCGTCACGCCGGCGTCCGTCTTCTCCGCGCTCGTCACCTTGGTCGAGGTCTTGAGCTCGAAGCCCTGCTTCTTGAAGATCTTGGCCGCTTCCTTGCGCACCTCGCCGTCCATGCCGGGGAGGATCTGGTCGAGATATTCGACGACGGTGACTCGCGCGCCGAGGCGCTTCCAGACCGAGCCGAGCTCGAGCCCGATGACGCCGCCGCCGATCACCACGAGATGGCCGGGGACGCGGGGAAGCTCGAGCGCGCCGGTCGAATCGACGATCCGCTCCTGGTCGATCTCGACGCCGGGGAGCGGAGTGACGGACGAGCCGGTCGCGATGACGATGTGCTTTGCCGAGTAGGCAGTGCCGGCGACGTCGAGCGCGCCGGGGCCGGTGAACCGCGCATGACCCTTGAGCCACGCCACCTTGTTCTTCTTGAACAGGAATTCGATGCCCTTGGTGAGCCCGCCCACCGCTTCGCGGCGCCCGGCGTGCATGACGTCGAGGTCGAGCTCCACCGAGCCGACCTTGACGCCCCACTTGGCAAGGGTGCCGTGATTGGCCTCCTCGAACAATTCGGACGCATGGAGGAGCGCTTTGGACGGAATGCACCCGACGTTGAGGCAGGTCCCGCCCAGCGTCTCGCGGCTTTCGACGCAGGCGGTGCGAAGCCCGAGCTGCGCGGCGCGGATAGCGGCGACATAGCCCCCCGGCCCGGCGCCGATCACGATCACGTCGAATTGGGTGTCAGTCATGCTCTTCTCTTCCTGGGAACGGCCGCGTGCGCGTCTCGTACGGGCCGATCACGACAATGCAATGGTCGATCGAACCGCCACGAACGAGAGCGACGATCCGCGCGGCGAGCACCGCAATATCGGTAGGCTCGTAGCGAATGTACAGAACCGCCGGAGGCGCCGGTCGCCTGTCACGAAAAATGAGATCGGTGAAATCGCTGTCATAGCTGACAAGGACCCGCTCCTCGCGGACGGCCCATTCGAGAATCTTCTCGTCCTGCTCGCGCGGCGTGAGCAGCCCGACCCTCTCGATATCGTGGCCGTCGCTGGCGAGCGCATCCGCGATGGTGGTGCCGACATTGACGTCGAGCAGGAACCTCAAGCCGCGCGGGCCTGCGCGACGAACTTCTCGTCCTTCAACATTTCGGCTGCAAACGCTGCGGCTGCTTGCACGTGGTGCGCCTCGATGCCTGGGAATTCATAGGCCATCTTCTCGAGGCTCCAGCCGGCGGCGACTAGCTTTAGCACATGCTCCACCGACAGCCTCGTGCCCTTGAACACGGGCTTCCCCCCGAGAATGGCGGGGTCGGAATGGATGTGGTCGCGCCAGTTCATGCTTCTTGCCTCAAAGGTCGATCAGCAGCCTCGTCGGATCCTCTATAGCTTCCTTCATCCTAACGAGGAAGGTGACGGCTTCGCGGCCGTCGATCAGGCGGTGGTCGTAGGTGAGGGCCAGGTACATCATCGGGCGGGCGACGATCTGCCCGTTCCGGACCACCGGCCGCTCCTCGATGCGGTGCATGCCGAGCACGGCCGATTGGGGCGGGTTGACGATGGGGGTGGAGAGGAGCGAGCCGAAGACGCCGCCGTTGGAGATGGTGAAGGTGCCGCCCTTCATGTCGTCCATGGTGAGCGTGCCCGCCTTGGCGCGCTTGCCGAAGTCGGCGATGGTCTTCTCGATCTCGGCGAAGCTCATCGCGTGGGCGTTGCGGATCACCGGCACGACGAGGCCGTTCGGCGCCGAGACCGCGACCGACACGTCGAGATAGTCGCGGTAAACGATCTCGTCGCCTTCGATCGACGCGTTGACGGACGGGACGTCGCGCGCGGCGAGCGCGGCGGCCTTTACGAAGAAGCCCATGAAGCCGAGGCGGATGCCGTGCTTCTTCTCGAACAGATCCTTGTAGCGGCTCCGCGCGGACATGACCTCGGTCATGTCGACGTCGTTGAAGGTGGTCAGCAAAGCCGCCGTATCCTGCGCGTCCTTGAGGCGCCTGGCGATGGTCTGGCGAAGCCGCGTCATCCGCACCCGCTCCTCACGCCGCCCGGCAGCGGCCGGTTCGCTTTGTGAGGCGGGTTCAGGCGCGGGTGCAGGTGCGGCCGGTGCCGGAGCGCGGGCGGATTCGGCGGCGGCGACGACGTCGTCCTTGGTGAGGCGGCCGTCCTTGCCGGTGCCCTTGATCCTGGACGGGTCGAGGCCGTGTTCGAGGACGAGGCGGCGCACCGAGGGCGAGAGGGTCAGCGACAGATCCGTTCGCGCGGCTTCGGCGGCGCCGCCCTCATGGTCGCTGGCGCTGTCCTGGCCCTCGCCCGGGTGCGGGGCGTGTGGATCGCTCCTGAGACCAGGATTTTCGCCGGCGCCGCCGGGGTTCACCGGGGTTCCGGCGACTTCGGCGGTGGCCGGCGCCGCGGCGGCGGCGGCACCGCCGCCGGCCTCGATCCGGGCGATCACCGCGCCGACTGCGACATTGTCACCTTCAGCGACGAGCGGCTCGCCCATCGTGCCGTCGACCGGAGAAGGGACCTCCACGGCCACCTTGTCGGTTTCGAGGCTGGCGATGGGCTCGTCGGCCTTCACCGGATCGCCGGGCTTCTTCAGCCACTGGCCGAGCGTCGCTTCGGTGATCGATTCGCCGAGGGTCGGTACGATTACGTCGGTTGCCATCTTGGTCCTTATCCCGCCTTGAGCTGCGGCGCGGCTTCGCTGGTATGGCCCAGCGCATCGGCGATCAAGGCCGCCTGCTCCGCAGCGTGGCGGCGCGCAAGGCCCGTCGCCGGCGATGCGGAGGAGACGCGGCCCGCATAAAGCGGCCGCCGCGCCCGCGTGCCGGCATCGACGAGGCACTGCTCGACGAACGGCTCGACAAAGTTCCAATAGCCCTGGTTCTTCGGCTCTTCCTGCGCCCAGACCACCTCCTCGAGGCTGGTCATGGCCCGGAGGCGCTTCACCAGCGGCTCCGACGGGAAGGGATAGAGCTGTTCGATCCGGACCACCGCCGTGTTGCGGTCACCGGCTTTGTCGCGCGCTTCCATGAGCTCGTAGGCGACCTTGCCGGAGCAGAGAACGAGGCGCTTCACGTCCGCGTCGGCGGGCGCGTTGCTGTCGGAAAGGATGCGCTTGAAGTGGCTGTCGCCGGTGAAGTCGGCGAGGCTCGAGACCGCAAGCTTGTGCCGGAGCAGCGACTTTGGCGTCATGATCACCAGCGGCTTGCGGAAATCGCGGTGCATCTGGCGCCTGAGGATGTGGAAGTAATTGGCCGGCGTGGTGACGTTCGCGACCTGCATATTGTCCTCGGCGCAGAGCTGCAGGTAGCGCTCGGGCCGCGCCGACGAATGTTCCGGGCCCTGGCCTTCATAGCCGTGCGGGAGCAGCATCACGAGGCCGTTGGCGCGCAGCCACTTGGATTCGCCCGACGAGATGAACTGGTCGATGATCACCTGCGCGCCGTTGGCGAAATCGCCGAACTGCGCTTCCCAGAGCACGAGCGTGTGCGGATCGGAAAGGGCGTAGCCATATTCGAAGCCGAGCACGCCGAATTCCGAGAGCGGGCTGTCGCGCACTTCGAAGCGGCCGGGCCCGACCGCGCAGAGCGGGATATATTTGTGCCCATCATTCTGGTCGACCCAGACGGAGTGGCGGTGGCTGAACGTGCCGCGGCCGCTGTCCTGGCCCGAAAGGCGGACCTGGAAGCCTTCGCGCACGAGGCCGCCGAAGGCGAGCGCTTCGGCCGTCGCCCAGTCGAAGCCGGCGCCGTTTTCGAACATGGCACGGCGGGCGTCGATGATCCGCTGCAGCGTCTTGTGCGGGGTGAGGTCCCCGGGAACGCTCGTCAGGATGCGTCCGACATCGCGGGCCGTCGCCTCCTCGAGCGACGTCGGCGCGTTGCGGCGCTCCGTCTCGGGCGTGTCCGGCTTGCCGAGGCCGGCCCAGCGGCCCTCGAACCAGTCCGCCTTGTTCGGGAGGTAGGTCTTCGCGGTGTCGAACTCGTTTTCGAGGATGCCGGTGAATTCGGCGATGCGGCCGTCGATCCAGGCGCGGTCGACGACGCCTTCGCTCACCAGCCGCGCGCCGTAGATGTCCGAGACTGGCGGGTGGTTGCGGATCTTGGCGTACATGAGCGGCTGGGTGAAGCTCGGCTCATCGCCTTCATTGTGACCGAAGCGCCGGTAGCACCACATGTCGATGACGATGTCGCGCTTATATTCCTGGCGATATTCGATGGCGAGCTTGCAGGCGAAGGTGACCGCTTCGGGATCGTCGCCGTTGACGTGCAGGATCGGCGCCTGGACCATCTTGGCGATGTCCGACGGGTAGGGCGACGAGCGCGCGAATTGCGGCGTGGTGGTGAAGCCCACCTGGTTGTTGATGATGAAGTGGATGGTGCCGCCGGTGCCGTAGCCGGGGAGGCCGGAAAGGGCGAGGATCTCGGCGACGATCCCCTGGCCCGCATAAGCGGCGTCGCCGTGGAGGAGGACGGGGAGGACCGTCGTACCGTCGACGTCGCCGCGCGCGACCTGGCTCGCCCGCGCCTTGCCGAGGACGACCGGGTTCACCGCCTCGAGGTGCGACGGGTTGGGGAGGAGCGAGAGGTGGACCTTCGCGCCGTCGAACTCGCGGTCCGACGAGGTGCCGAGATGGTATTTGACGTCGCCCGAGCCGCCGACATCCTCCGGGTTCGCCGATCCGCCGGCGAATTCGGAGAAGATGGCGCGGTACGGCTTGGCCATGACGTTGGCGAGGACGTTGAGGCGCCCGCGATGCGCCATGCCGACGACGATCTCCTCGACGCCCCACTGGCCGCCCCACTTGATGACGGCCTCCAGAGCCGGAACCATCGACTCGCCACCGTCGAGGCCGAAGCGCTTGGTGCCGACATATTTGCGGGCGAGGAATTTCTCCCACAGCTCGGCTTCGATGACCTTGGCGAGGATCGCCTGCTTGCCCTCGGGCGTGAACTTGATCTCGGCCGCGCGCCCTTCCATCCGATCCTGGAGGAAGCGGCGCTCGTCCAGATCGTTGATATGCATGTATTCGAGGCCGATCTTGCCGCAATAATTGGCCCGCAGGATCTGGACGAGCTCGCGGACGGTGCCCTGTTCGAGGCCGAGCGCGCCGCCGAGCCAGACCGGCCGGTCCTGCGCCTCCTCCGAAAAGCCGTGATATTCCGGCGTCAGTTCGGCCGGCATCTCGCGCTTGGCGAGGCCGAGGGGATCGAGATCGGCGGCGAGGTGGCCGCGGACCCGGTAGGTCCGGATCAGCATCATCGCGCAGATGGAATCGTTGGCGGCGCGGCGGACTTCGTCCTCGGACTTTCCGGCGGCCTGCGCTCGGCCGGCGGCCTGCTTCGCCACCTGCTCGATCGTCTGGCGCGTCGGGTCGAGGCCCTGGTTCGCCTCGTCGAGCTCGACGAGGGGCCAGTTGTCGCGCGCCCAGCTCGGACCCTGTTCGCGCTCAATCCTGTCGAAGTCGTCCAAGTTCAAAAGCCTTCCAAGCGCCTGCCGGGGAGAACATTCCACGGAGCCGGACTATCCCTTGCCGCGTCATGCCGGACTTGATCCGGCATCCACCTTCTTTTTCCCGAGTGGTTGGAAGAAGGTGGACCCCGGATCAAGTCCGGGGTGACGAATGCCTTATCGGCCCCCTCCTCAGCCCTTCAAGAGCGCGGTGAGGGTGCTTCCAAGCTCAGATGGGCTCGGGGAGACGCGAATTCCAGCCTCCTCCATCGCCGCGATCTTGTCCTCGGCGCCGCCCTTGCCGCCCGAGACGATCGCGCCGGCATGGCCCATGCGCCGGCCCGGAGGCGCGGTGCGGCCGGCGATGAAGCCGACGGTGGGCTTGGAGCGGCCGGCCTTCGCCTCGCTCTTCAGGAACTCGGCGGCTTCCTCTTCGGCCGATCCGCCGATCTCGCCGATCATGATGATGGACGTGGTCGCGTCGTCGGCGAGGAAGAGCTCCAGCACATCGATGAAGTTGGTGCCGTTCACCGGATCGCCGCCGATGCCGACGGCCGTCGTCTGGCCGAGGCCCTCGTTGGTGGTCTGGAACACCGCCTCGTAGGTGAGCGTGCCCGAGCGGCTGACGACGCCGACCGAGCCCTTGGAGAAGATGTTGCCCGGCATGATGCCGATCTTGCACTCGCCCGGCGTCAGCACGCCCGGGCAGTTCGGCCCGATCAGCCGCGACTTCGAGCCCACGAGCGCGCGCTTCACCCGCACCATGTCGAGCACCGGAATGCCCTCGGTGATGCAGACGATGAGCGGCACTTCCGCCTCGACGGCCTCGAGGATCGAGTCGGCGGCGAAGGGCGGCGGCACGTAGATGACGGACGCGTCGGCGCCGGTCGCCTTTACCGCTTCCTCGACGGTATCGAAGACCGGGAGGCCGACGTGGGTCTGGCCGCCTTTGCCGGGCGTGACGCCGCCGACCATCTTCGTCCCGTAGGCGAGCGCCTGCTGCGTATGGAAGGTGCCGGTCTCACCGGTCATGCCCTGGGTGATGACCTTGGTGTTCGCGTTGACGAGAATGCTCATTCTTCTGTTTGTCCCGTGGATTTCACCGCGCCCAGATGGATGCTCTGGCTAGGCCTGTTGAGATCGTCGGCGCGGACGCCGATCGTGACTTGCTCGCCCGCGGGCGAGGTCCAGCGCCAGGTCGCTTCCCCCCGGCGCCTGCCGCTGTCGAAATTCGCCGGCTCGCCGCCAATTACGGCGGAGAGAGCGGAAACCAGGGCCGGGAAGTCCGCCGCGCCGGTCGATGCCACGTCCAGGTTGCACTGCGGCGCCATTTTCGGGCCCGGGCCGGTGATGATCACGCCCGCCGTTACGATGATGAACGGCATGCGCCGGAACGTCCGCTCGTCGCCTGTCCAGATCCGGGCCGTTGCGGCCGGACCCTGCCAGCCGGAAATGTCGAACGGCTGCGTCGTGCGGTCGCCGCGGTAGCGCAGCGGCGCCGAGGCGAGGCCGAGGCCGGATTGCGGTGCGGCCGCCGCGAGCGCGGCCTGATCGAAGCCGGTGCGCAGGCACAGCCGGTCGAACTCGGCGGCGATGGTCTGCGGCGAAAGCTCCGCAGCGACGAGCGGCGGCGAATCCGGAAAGAGGACGTTGAAGATGGCGTGACGCCCGTGGCGGTCGGTGAAGCTCACTTGGGAGCCGGCGACCCGCTCCGCGGCCGCGGCAGGCGCCGCGAGGCACAGCGAAGACGCGGCGGCGAGAACGGCGAGGAAGCGCGTTCCGCTCTTCATAAGGCTGGTCATGGCCGTGCTCCCGTTGGAACCCTGCGCGTCACGGCGCGGGGATGCGGATGCCGCGCTTCCGCTTCGAACCGACGGCGGCCGCTTTCCCCGATATGGGCGATCTGCAGCAGCACCCAATTCGAAGACTTGGTCCAGGCGTTGAACCGATAGCCTTCGGCGAGGTTGCTGAATTCGTAGACGAGGGGGCGGCCGGGCTCGCGGTTCGGCGGCGGCAGCTCGCCCCAGATGACCTGCCAGACCTGGTCGTGCGCCTGCGCGAGATCGAGACCGGGCGCATAGACCGAGCACGCTCTTCGATAGAAATCGCGCGGCCTGTCCGCCTTGACGACGAGGTGGAGGCGCGGCTGGGGCACTTCCCAGAAGCGATAGCCGTCGCCGCTCCTGAGGCCGGTGCGGATGAGGCGCGGCAGGTCGCTCCAGCGAACCTCGCGCGCGCCGCTTCCTGCAAGATCGGCGCGGCCGTCGATGCAGGCGGAGACGAAGAAGTCCACCGCCGGATGCCGCGCGGGCGCCGGCGCCGCAGCTTGCGACGCCGCCGCGGCGGCGATCAGGCTGGCGGCAGCGGGCGTCACTGGGCCGCGAGGCTCCCGTCGATGTTTCGGCACGCCACAAGGAGTTCCTTCACCGCATCGACCGAGACGTCGAAATTGGCGCGGGCGCTCTCGTCGAGTTCGATCTCGACGATCTTCTCGACGCCGGCGGCGCCGATCACGACGGGGACGCCGACATAGAGGTCGTTCACGCCGTACTGGCCGGTGAGATAGGCCGCCGACGGGAGGACGCGCTTCTTGTCCTTGAGGAAGCTCTCGGCCATCTCCAGTGCCGCCGTTGCGGGGGCGTAGAAGGCGGAGCCGGTCCTGAGGAGGCCGACGATCTCGCCGCCGCCCGAGCGGGTGCGCTGGACGATGGCGTCGATCTTCTCCTGGGTGGACCAGCCCATCTTGATGAGGTCCGGGATCGGGATGCCGGCGACCGTCGAGTATTGAACGATCGGCACCATCGTGTCGCCGTGGCCGCCGAGGACGAAGGCGGTGACGTCCTCAACCGAAACGCCGAATTCCTCGGCGAGGAAGTGGCGGAAGCGGGCGCTGTCCAGGACGCCGGCCATGCCGACGACCTGGTTGTGCGGAAGGCCGGAGAATTCGCGCAGCGCCCAGACCATGGCGTCCAATGGGTTGGTGACGCAGATGACGAAGCTGTCCGGCGCGTGCGTCTTGATGCCCTCGCCGACGGCCTTCATCACCTTCAGATTGATGCCGAGCAGGTCGTCGCGGCTCATGCCGGGCTTGCGGGCGACGCCGGCGGTGACGATGCAGACGTCGGCGCCGGCGATGTCGGCATAATCGTTGGTGCCGGTGAGCTTCGCGTCATAGCCCTCGACCGGGCCGGCCTGGGCAAGATCGAGGGCTTTGCCCTGCGGAATGCCTTCGGCGACGTCGACGAGGACGATGTCGCCCAGTTCGCGGATCGCGGCGAGATGGGCGAGCGTACCGCCGATCATGCCGGAACCGATGAGCGCGATTTTCTTGCGAGCCATGAGCTCCCCAGCCTTTCTGTGAAATCGAAGCGGGTACGCAGCTGCGGACAGCAGCCGCGGAAATGTGGCGCCCGCTTAGTCCCGCGTGGGCGTGGGGGCAAGGTTCAAGGCGGGAATTTTGGGTTCCGCATCCTCCTTCTCCGCGAAGCGGATGGGGATGGGGACCGCACGAAGTGCGGTGGAGGGGTAAAAGCCGAGGCCTCGTCACCTCCCCTCCACCATGCTTCGCATGGTCCCCCTCCCCGAGCGAGCTCGGGGAGGATGAAAATCAGCGCCGCCGCGGCTGCCGCCGCTCCGGCCCCGCAAGGGTGCGGATCATGTCCGTCCAGTGATCGATGCTCTCGTAAAAGGCGCGGACGGGGACGCGTTCGTTGAGGCCGTGGGCGCGGTTGTCGTCGGGGATGACGCCCCAGCCTCCGGCGACGCCGTAGACGGGGAGACCGCGGGCGCGGAAGAAGAGGGCGTCGGTGGCGCCCGTCGCCATGGTGGGGACGATGGCCGAGCCCGGGTGGCGCGCGCGGACGGCCGCTGTAAAGGCGCCGAGCACATCCTCGCGGAGCGGCGAGGGGCCGGTGGGGCGCGCCTGCTCGATCGGCTCAACAACCACGTTGGAGGGCTGCGCGAGGCCGCGAAGCGTCGCCAGCACCGTGGCGGGATCCTCGCCCGGGAAGATGCGGCAGTTCACCGTCGCGACGGCACGCTGGGGGAGGGCGTTGTCGGCGTGGCCGCCGTCGAGCCGGGTCGCGACGCAGCGGGTGCGGGTGGAGCCCGCCTCCGTTTCGCTCGCCTCGATGGAGTCGGCGGCGGCCCCGTCCGCCGGATCGGCGAGCCAGGCGCGGATCGCGGCGGCGAGCGCCGGCTCGGCCGTGCGGGCGCGCTCGGTGAAATAGGCGCGGGTGGTGTCGTTGAGGCGCGGTTCGAAGCGGTGCGCCTCGAGGCGCTGGAGGGTGTGGGCGAGGTCGTAGATCGCATTGTCGGCGCGGGGGCGCGAGCTGTGGCCGCCGCGGTTGCGCGCCGTGAAGGTGAAACTTTGATAGACCTTCTCGGACGTGACGAACTGGAAGCCGGCATTGGTCCCGTCGGCCAGGAAGGCGCCGCCGCCGCCGTCGGCGTTCAGGCCGTATTCGATGGTCGAAAGGTCCAGCCACTCGTTCGCCGCCTTGTCGGCGGCGTCCTGCGCGGTCTCCTCATCGCCGGTGAACAGGACGATGATGTCGCGATCCGGCTGGAAGCCCTGCGCCCGAAGCCGCAGGAGCGCGGTGGTGACCGATACGACGCCCAATTTGTTGTCGCCGGTGCCGCGGCCGTAGAAATAGCCCCCCTCCTCGATCAGCTCGAAGGGATCGCGCTCCCAATCCTCCCGCCGCGCCTCGACCACATCCATATGGGCGAGGATCAGGATCGCCTTGCGCCCAGGTGAGGAGGCGGACGGCCGCGCCGCGGGCCAGCGGATCACCATCGACTGGGTGTCGCCATGCTCGAAAACACGGATGTCGTTGATCCCGGCGCCTTCATATTGGCCGCGCAGGTAGGTGACGAGCTCGCCCATCTTCCCGCGCCCGGCGACGGTCGGGATCTCGACGGCCCGCTCGTAAATTTCGCGGCCCTTGGCGTGCCACGGATCGGACGGCGCTTGCGCGACGCCTGCGGCGGCGACGATCGAGAGAGCGGCGGCGATGGCGATCAGTCGCATGCGAACTTCCTAGCGGGCGGCGGCTGCCGTCTGGACGAAGGTGAACTGCCTCGCTCCGGCTTCGACGGCGAAGCTGTATCTGTCCTCGCCGCGCCATTGTCCGGGCACGCCGCGCACGAAGAAGGTCACGCGCTGCGTCTGCCTGGGGCCGACGCTGAGATCGCGGCACTGGCTCGTCGAGCTCAGGCCCTCGCCCAGCGCCATTGCATGCGCGGGGTAGCGGTCGACCCTCCGGAACCGGTCTCCGGTCAGGCGCGCGGTGCTGACGGCGGCCTGTCCGGGGCAGAGGCGGAAGGTCTGCCCTTCGGCGCTCGCGAACTCGACTTCGATCCTGTTGTACCAGCCGGCATTTTCGCCCGTGGTGCGCTGAAGCGCGATGTCGACGACTTGGGCATCGAGCGGTGCGATCATGGCTCCGAGGAGCAGGCTCGTCAGCAGCATCAGCTTTCTCCATGTCCTTGCGCGAGATAATCGGCGCTTTGCATCTCCATCAGACGCGACGCGGTCCGCTGAAATTCGAACGCGCCGTCGCCTTCGACATACAGCGTTTCCGGAGGCGCGTCAGCCGCTGCCAGCAACTTCACCTTATGCTCGTAAAGGGCATCGATGAGCGTGACGAAGCGGGCGGCTTCGTTGCGCTTTTCGGGGCTGAGGACGGGGATGCCGACGATGACGACGCTGTGGAAGCGCCTGGCGACGGCGAGGTAATCGGGCGCGCCGCGGGGTTCGCCGCAGAGGCGCTTGAACGAGAAGACGGCGACGCCCTTGAGGCTCTTGGGGACATGAAGCGTGCGGCCGCCCTGCACCGGAATGTCCTCGCCGGGAACGTTGGCGCGGTCTTCGGGCGGATAGTCGGTGAGGCGGAAGAAGGCGGCGGACAGGGCGGCCGTCGCTTCCGGGCCGTTGGGCACGTACCAGGTCGGGAAGCCGCCGAGGCGCTCGAGGCGATAATCGGTGGGGCCGTTCAGCGGCACGACGTCGAGCCGGCGTTCGACGAGGTCGATGAAGGGGAGGAAGAGCTCGCGGTTGAGGCCGCCGAGGTAGAGGTCGCTTGGCGGGCGGTTCGAGGTGGTGACCACCGCGACGCCTTCTTCGAGCAGGCGCGAGAAGAGGCGCGACAGGATCATCGCGTCGGCGCTGTTGTTGATCACCATCTCGTCGAAGCAGAGCAGGCGCGCCTCGGCGGCGATGGCGCGGGCGACCGGCGGGATCGGGTCGCCCTGCTCCTTGAGGCGCTCGGCGCGGAGGCGTTCGTGCACCTCGAGCATGAATTCGTGGAAGTGGACGCGGCGTTTCGGCTCGACGTCGATGGAGCAGAAGGCAAGGTCCATCAGCATCGATTTGCCGCGCCCGACGCCGCCCCACATGTAGATGCCGCGCGGCGCCGGCCCGTCGCTTCCGAACAGGCGGGCAAGGAAGCGGCCCTTCGGTTTCGGCTTCAGTTCCTCCGCGAGCCGGTCGAGCACGGCCACGGCGCGCTTCTGGTCCTCGTCTGGGCGAAGCTCGCCGGCCGCCAGCAATTGCTCGTAGCGCGCGGCGAGAGCGCTCATGCCTGCGGCATGTTCTTGCGCAAGGTGCCGGACCAGGCGGCGACCGTCTCCGATCCCTGGACCACGAGGCCGCGCATGAAGACGAGGCGCCGCGTCTCCTTCAGCACCTCGAGGGTGGCGTCGACGGGTATTTCGAGCTCGCCGGGCGAGAGGAACTGGGCGGAAAGATCGAGCGTCACCGAAAAGGCGATGTCGGCGCCCGCCGCGTGGCCGCCGGCGAACATCGCCATGTCGATGAAGGTGAGAATCGCGCCGCCGTGCATGACGTTGCCGAGATTGCTCTGCAGCGTCGTCGGGAACATCCGGACGCGGGCGCGGCCGTCGCCCTCGCCCCGGACGATCAGCTTGCCGATGGTGGCGTTGTAGCGCTCGGCGCCCGCCGGGCTTTCGGCGACGTCCCACGTCCACCAGCCGGGATTCTCGGGATCGGGCTGGTGGGAGATGAGCGGGTGGAGGCGGCGGGTCATGGCGCGTCAGTGGCGGGAAACATCTCGCCTTTCAAGCAAGCGCTCGCGGCTCACCCCTCGCCGTCATTCCCGCGAAAGCGGGAATCCAGTGCGGCCTCGCCATCCGCCCCGCCTCACGAAACGCTTCCCGCTGGATCCCCGCTTTCGCGGGGATGACGGAGTGCTAAACCGCGCGCTCGACCAGCATCTTCTTCGTCTCGGCGATCGCCTTGGCCGGGTTCAGGCCCTTGGGACACACGTTGGCGCAGTTCATGATCGTGTGGCAGCGGTAGAGGCGGAACGGGTCTTCCAGCTCGTCGAGGCGCTCGGGCGTCGCCTGGTCGCGGCTGTCGGCGAGCCAGCGGTAAGCCTGGAGGATGATTGCCGGGCCGAGGAAACGGTCCGAATTCCACCAGTAGCTCGGACAGGAGGAGGAGCAGCAGGCGCACAGGATGCACTCGTAGAGACCGTCGAGCTTGGCGCGGTCCTCGGGCGATTGCAGCCGCTCCTTGCCGTCCGCGGGCGGCGCGCCGGTCTGCAGCCAGGGGCGGATCGAGGCATATTGGGCGAAGAAGTGGGTGAAGTCGGGCACGAGGTCCTTCACCACGTCCATGTGCGGGAGCGGCGTGATCCGGATCTCGCCTTTGTAATCCTCGATGGCGGTGGTGCAGGCGAGGCCGTTCTTGCCCGCGATGTTCATCGAGCAGGAGCCGCAAATGCCCTCGCGGCAGGAGCGGCGGAAGGTGAGCGTCGGATCGACCTCGTTCTTGATCTTGATGAGCGCGTCCAGGATCATCGGACCGGTATCGTCGAGATCGATCTGGAACGTGTCGTAGCGTGGATTTTCGCCGCTGTCGGGATCGTAGCGGTAGATCTTGAAGCTCTTGGTCCGGCCGGCGCCCGCCGGGGCGGGGTGCGCGCGCCCCTTGCCGTTGATCCTGCTGTTCTTGGGGAGGGCGAATTCGGCCATTCTCAGTCCTTCTCTTGGGCGCGAGATAATCGCTCCGCCCGGCCTACTCAATGGCCTTGCGCAAACCGCCGCCGCTCGAGGATCTCCTTCGCGACATCGTAGGTGCGGGCGTTGTCGACGTCGATCGCCTGGGTGCCGTCGGTGACGATCATCGCCTCCGCGCGCACGCCGAACTGGCGCGACATCCGCTTCATGGCGCCTTCGATGGTGATGAGCGCGAAACGGAGGAGGAGGAGGTTGAACAGGCCGAACGTCTCGGCGAGCCGCTTCGGGTTCTTGGCGAACTGGCCGCCGCTCCGGAACGTCTCGGCCATCCGCAGTGCGCGGTGCCCGTTGATCCCGTACAGGTTGCAGTTCGAATAGCTGCCGCCCTTCAGCTTGTAGAAGCGCCTCTGCCCTTCCGGATGGGCGGCGAGCACCGCCTCCTTCGTCGCGAGCGCGAGCACGCCTTCCGCGCCAGCGTGCATCCGCCGGACCATTTCGGCGACCACCGTGGGGGACATGTTCACATTGTCGCCCGTCGTCACCACGATCGGCTCGTCGATGCCGTGCGCGGCCGCATAGACGCTGTCGGAGAGGCTGGACGCGGCCGGCACGAAGTCCACCGGCACGCCGAACTCGCCCTTGGCGCCCGGCACGTCGCGCAGCGCCTCGACCGCATCCTTCTCGACCGAGATGTGGATGCGGCTGAGGCCGGGCACTTCGGCGAGGGCGCGAAGCACCCATTCGAGGAGCGGCTTGCCGACGATGGGCACGAGGCACTTGTGCGTGACCCCGGCGCGATCCGCGAGCGCGTCGAGCCGTCCGCCGCGCTGCGCCGCGAGGACGATGGCGGTGAAGCGCAGCCCCTCGGTGCGGGGCTCAGAGGAGGCCATTGCGCCGAAGGCTCTCGCAAAGGATCGTTTCGATGAGCTGCGCCTGCGTCCAGCCGGCAAGCGCGGCGGAGCGGCCGTAGACCTTCTGCGACCAGAGGTTCGCCTGCAGGTTGACCTCGAGGAAGTCGATCCTGCCGCTGTCGAGATCGACGCGGAACTCGAAACGGCCGTAATCGAAGGGCCTGAACTCCTGCGCGATGTTCCTTGTGTACTCGGCGATCTGCGGCATGAGGTCCGACTTGTCGAAGGGGACGAGGCGGTATTTCTGCGCCCGGTCAACGAGGTCGCGCTTCTCGTAATAGGTGCGAAGGTGGGTCGGGTCCGATTGCTCGAACAGCATCATCGGCATGATCGTCGGCTCGCCGTCGATGGTGACGACCGGCACTTCGACGTCGCTGCCGTTGAGGAAGGGCTCGACGATGGCGTCATGGCCTTCGGAGTGGATCTGCGCCACCGCCGCCTCGACGCCGGCCCAGTCGCGCGCGTCCTGGACGCCCCAGCTCGCCGAGCTTGCATTGGGCTTGATCACCAGCCGCTCGCCGGCCGGGCAGCGCGATTCCTCAACAGGGGCGCCGCGGCGGTAGATGGTCCAGGGCGCGGTCGGGATGCCGCGGGCGTGGACGGCCATCTTGGTGAGGTGCTTGTCGTCCGCCATGCCGCGCAGGATCGGCGAGGCGCCGAGGAAGGGGATGCCCTGCCGCGTGCACAGCAAGGGCATCATCATCTCGCTGTTGAGGAAGCCGCCGCGGTTGAGGAGCGTGAAGACGAAATCGACGTCCTGATCTTCGAACATCACGTCATATGTGTTCGCGAAGCTCAGGTACCTGAAGCCGAGCCCCTTCAATATCTCGCGTACTTCGACATGGTAGAGGGCGTGATTGCCGTCCTCCGGGTGCAGCCCCGCATCCCACAAGGCATGCTTGGCGACGAAGAGAATGCGCAGCCGCTCCTTTGCCTCTTCGGGGATGACAAGCGGGCGGATGTTTGACACGCGTGAAGTCGCCTTTTTAGGGAGGGGCGAGGGCGCACATAGAGCGGTGCGTCCGGACAGCCAAGAGCGAGGCCCTGTGAGAGCCAACGAAATGCCCGGTGAGGCCGAAGCCACCCGCCTCATGACCGGGGGCGGCGACGCGCGCATCGTCCTCGATGCGGCGACCGGCCTCAACCGCTATTACAGCGCGCCCAGGCCGGCCGCGGTGCTCGCCTACGCCTCCTCGACCGCCAACGACATTTCGGCCGCCGCCTTCGCCCATGTCGAGCGGGTGCTCGCCGGGCTCGACGCGCCGCTTGACGGCGCCGGCTATGCCGAGCGGCTGGAGGCGATGCGCGGCCGCATCCGCGCAGCCTATTCACTCGGCGAGGACGTCGCGATCGTTTTCGCGCCGTCGGGAACGGACCTCGAATATGTCGGCCTCGCCTGCGTTCAGGGACGGGGCGAAGGGGGCACGCACAACATCCTGCTCGGCGCCGACGAGGTCGGAAGCGGCTGCGTCCACTCCGCCTATGGCCGCTATTTCGCCGGGGAGACGGCCCTCGGCATCGCAACGCAGGCCGGCGAGCCCGTCCCGGGCTTGGGCGAGACGCGGGTCGAGATGATCGACATCCCGGTGCGCGACCCGCACGGGCGGCCGCGTCCTTCGGCCGAGATCGCGGCGAAGATGGACGAGGCGGTCGCCGGCGCCGCGGCGGCGGGGCGCCACGTCCTCGTCCACGTCGTCCACGGCTCCAAGACGGGGCTCATCCTGCCGTCGCTCGCCGACATCGTCCGCCTGCGTAAACGGCACGAAGAGCGCGTCACCTTCCTCGTCGATGCCTGTCAGGCCCGGATCACCTCACCGGCGCTGGCCGATTATCTGGAGCGCGGCGCCATCGTCTTCGTGACCGGGTCCAAATTCATGGGCGGGCCTCCGTTCAGCGGCTTCGCGCTGGTGCCGCCGGGCCTCGCCGCGGCGGCGCCTGCGCTGCCCGAGGGACTCGCAACCATCTTCCGCCGCGCCGAATGGCCGGCCGGCTGGCCCGGCACTGAGGCGCTGCCGGGCAGCGCCAATCCGGGCCTTCTCCTGCGCCTGGAAGCCGCGATCTTTGAGCTCGAACGCTTCCAGCGCCTGAGCCTCGAAGCCGTCACGCGCGTGATCCTCTCCTTCCACGCCGCCGTCCGCAAGGAGATCATCGAGCCGACCCCGGCCCGCCGCGTCGCCCCCTATCCGCCCGGCGAGCGCGAGGAGGCCGAAACCCACCCGATCGAGATGCGCACCTTGTCGACGCTCGACCTCTCCGGCCTTGGCGGCGGCGCGGCCACCTTCGAAGACGCCGTGCGCTGGCACAAGGCCCTGCTCGCCCACGGCGTCCGCCTCGGCCAGCCCGTCAAATGCGTGAAGCTGCCCGGAGGCGCCTGGGGCGCGACGCTCCGCATCGGCCTTTCCATGCCAATGGTCGCGGAACGCGCCGCTTTGACGCCCGACGCGCTCGACCGTGCCTTCCGCACCGACATGGCCCGCATCCGCGACGCGCTGGCGGCAGTCTCCTCTTAAGCCGCGGTGGCGGGGTCGTCGTGACTCCGTCCGCCGAGCCCGCCCCAGTTGAGGTTCCGGGTCAGGTACATGACGGCGGCCAGTGCTGCGAAGAGCAGCAGCGAGCCGATCAGGAGCGAATAGGCTTCGAGGCTGAGGAGCACGAACAGCACCGCGTAGAGCGCCGCCAGCAGCGCGCCGATATAGGCCGCCCGCTTCCAGCTCCTCAGTACGGCCGCCGAATAGGCCGTGTTGAGCCCGGTGATCGCCGCCGAGGCGACGATGTAGGCGAGGGTGAAGCCGATCACCTCGGCAAAGGCGAGCAGGAGGACGAAGAACAGGATCAGCCCCGCGCCGACGAGGAGATATTCGACCGCCGACACCCGCACGCCGCCGATCACGTCGAACAGCAGGAATGCGAGGAACGTGAAGCCGATGAACAGGAAGCCGTATTTCGTCGCGCGATCGACCTGCGAATAAAGATCGACGGGCTGAACGAGGCTCACCTGCGCGCCGGCGGAAGGCCCGCCATTGGCATCGGCGTCGGCCTGGACGTCCGCATAGCGTGCACGCGGATCGGGCGCCTGTGCCTGCTGGGTCGCTGGCGGCGGGGCGTTCGCCGGTCGTGTCGAGACCAGCGAGTGGCCGAGGGCGAGGTTGCCGACACGGTAGACGGCCTCGAACCCGTCGGCGCTCACCGAGCGCGAGGCCGGCAGGAAGCCGCCCTGGAAGCTGGGATGCGGCCAGGGCGAGCGCAGCTGCCACACCGTGTCGCCCGCGCGCGGCGTGAGCCCGAGCGAGCCGTTGCCGCGGAAATCAAAGGAGAATTCGAACTGCATCGCGCCGGCACGAAGCGCGCTCGCGTCGATCCAGGCGAAGAAGCCGGAGCCGCCGCCGCCGCCGGGCTGGAGCCGCAGCCTCTGCCCGGCCGTGCTGACCTGCGGGTTGGCGCCGAGGCCGCGCGGGTCGGAGAGGCCGAAGCGCAGCTCAGCGCGGGAAAAGTCGAGGCGCGCCGGATCGACGCCGAGACGGGCGAGGTCCTGCGGCACCGCGAAGCGGGCGCGGCCGCGCACCGACGCGTCGTACACGACGACTTCGTAGATGGATCGGGTGCGCCGCTCCGGCCTGACATCGGTGCTGAGCTGCACGATTTCGGGCGCCAGCGTCAGCTCGTGCCGCGTCTCGACGGTGCGGGTGACGTTCCGGTCGCCCTCGCGCACCGTCTCGGTCGATGTGATCGAATAAGGAATGACGAGGAGCGGCCCGGACATGTTTTGCGGCCCCGCCCAGCCCTCGGCGATGGACTGCTGCGCGAATTCCGACTGGGACTGGCGATCGTAGACGATCAACCAGACGGTAAAGAGCGGGAAAGCGAGCAGGAAGGCGACGAGGACGACGAGCCCGAGCCTGGCACCCGGGGTGCGCTCCTGAACCATGGCGTTCATTCGGCTCGTCTCCCTGTTATGCTCGACTCGTCGTACGTCGTGCACGGTTCGTCGTCAAGGGAGCCGCTGGACAAGGCTCATCGCACCCGCGCGGGTGGCCCCGTAAGTCTGGGATCCGTCCAGGGGCAGGGCGCCGTCGCCGGCTAGCAGCGGCGCCTCAGTAAACGCGCGCCTTGGGCTTGATATACTCGACTTCGTCGGTGAGCGTGTAGTCGTGGACCGGGCGGTAATCGATGCGCACGCCGCCCGCCTTGCCGCCCCAGCCGTCGAACCAGGCGATGGTGTGCTTCATCCAATTGTCGTCGTCGCGGTTGGGATAATCCTCGTGCATGTGGCCGCCGCGGCTTTCCTTGCGGTTGGCGGCGCTGTGCATGGTCACCGCCGCCTGGGCGATGAGGTTGTCGAGCTCCAGCGTTTCGATGAGGTCGGTGTTCCAGATGAGCGAGCGGTCCGTGGTCTTGATGTCGGACATCTGGAGGTAGATCTCGTCGATCTTGGCCTGCCCTTCGGCGAGCGTCGCCTCGGCACGGAAGACGGCGCAGTCGGCCTGCATGGTGCGCTGCATGCGGTTGCGGATCTCGGCCGTCGGGCTGCCGCCGGAGGCGAAGCGGAAATGATCGAGGCGGGCGAGCGACAGGTCGTCCGCGTCCCTGGGGAGCGGCGGATGGGGGGTGCCCGGCTTGATCGTCTCGCCCAGGCGGATGCCCGCCGCGCGGCCGAAGACGACAAGGTCGATCAGGCTGTTCGAGCCCAGCCGGTTCGCGCCGTGGACGGAGACGCAGGCCGCTTCGCCGACCGCGAACAGGCCGGGGACGACGCTGTCCGGATCGCCGGCTTTCAGCGTCACCACTTCGCCGTGATAATTGGTCGGGATGCCGCCCATATTGTAATGGACGGTCGGGACGACGGGGAGGGGCTGGCGCGTCAGGTCCACGCCCGCGAACACCTTGCCCGTCTCGGTGATGCCGGGGAGGCGCTCGGCGAGGATCGCCGGGTCGAGATGGTCGAGGTGGAGATTAATGTGGTCCTTGTCCTTGCCGACGCCGCGGCCTTCGCGGATCTCCATCGCCATGGAGCGCGACACCACGTCGCGGCTGGCGAGGTCCTTGGCCGACGGGGCGTAGCGCTCCATGAAGCGCTCGCCTTCGCAGTTGGTGAGGTATCCGCCCTCGCCGCGCGCGCCTTCCGTGATGAGGACGCCGGCGCCGTAAATGCCGGTCGGGTGGAACTGGACGAACTCCATGTCCTGGAGCGGCAGGCCGGCGCGGAGCACCATCGCATTGCCGTCGCCGGTGCAGGTGTGGGCGGATGTCGCCGTGAAATATGCGCGGCCGTAGCCGCCGGTCGCGAGCACCACGGCGTGGCTGCGGAAGCGGTGGATCGAGCCGTCTTCCATGTTGAGCGCGACGACGCCGCGGCAGGAGCCGTCCTCGGCCATGATGAGGTCGAGCGCGAAATATTCGATGAAGAAGTCGGCGTCGTATTTCAGCGACTGCTGGTAGAGCGCGTGGAGCATGGCGTGCCCGGTGCGGTCGGCGGCCGCGCAGGTGCGCTGGGCGGGCGGCCCGGCGCCCAGATTCTGCATCATGCCGCCGAACGCGCGCTGGTAGATCTTGCCCTCGGTCGTGCGCGAAAAGGGCACGCCGGCATGTTCGAGCTCGTAGACCGCCGCCGGCGCTTCCCGGCACAGATATTCGATCGCGTCCTGGTCGCCGAGCCAGTCCGATCCCTTGACCGTATCGTACATGTGCCACGTCCAGTGGTCCGGCCCCATGTTGCCGAGCGAGGCCGCGATCCCGCCCTGCGCCGCCACGGTGTGCGAGCGCGTCGGGAACACCTTGGTGATGCAGGCGGTCTTGAGCCCCTTCTCGGCCGATCCCATCGTCGCCCGCAGCCCCGATCCGCCGGCGCCGACCACCACCACGTCATAGACATGGTCGACGACCTTATACGCCCCGCCCTTCACCGCCGCGGCCATCAGCTAGGCCTCCGCGTGAGAGCGACAAGGGTGCGGAAACGGCGGATTGGCATGGCGGAGGGGTCCCGTAGATGGATGGCGACGCTATTAGCCTCGGGGCGGGGGGATGCAAGGGCGCCGGCCCGGCGCATGCCTGGAAGGTGCGCAGCGGCGCCTGTAGCCGCGGCGCGGCGCATGGGATAAGCTCGGCGGCTATCGAAGGGAGCGGCATGGAAGAAGAGCTTATCGGCCGGAGGCGCGCACTCGGCCTGCTGGCGCTCGGCGGCGCGGCGCTCGCGGCGGCCGCGTGTTCGCCCGGCGGCGACGATGAGGATGACGGCGATGACGACGAAGGCGGCCGCGGCGGGCGCGACGACTGAGGCACAGCCTCCTTACTCCCTGCCCCCTTTCCTCCCTGCCCCGTTTCCTCCTTGGCCCCTTCCTCCTTGCAACGCCGCCCGCCGCCGCTAAAAGCGGGCGCTTGAGCTTCGCGCCGTTCTTCCGGCGCGGCTTTCGTCTCCCAGGGGTTTGTTCATGCACCGCAATCCGAACCGGCCCATGGCGCCTCACCTCACCGTCTGGAAATGGGGTCCGCACATGGCCGTATCGATCCTTCACCGCATCACCGGCGCCGGCCTTTCGGTCGTCGGCGGCGCCGCCTTCGTCTGGTGGCTGACCTCGCTCGCCAACGGCCGCGACAGCTACGCCGGCTTCCAGGAATGGGCGACCCACTGGGTCGGCATCGTGATCGGCGTCGGCCTGACCTGGGCCTTTTTCCAGCACACGCTCACCGGCCTGCGCCACTTCGCGCTCGACATCGGGGCGGGCTACGAGCTCGAGACCAACAAGAAATGGTCGCTGGCGACGCTCGCCGGCGGCGCCGTGCTGACCGCCGCCCTCTGGGCCTATATCGTCTGGGGACGCTGATCATGACCACCGAAGTGAACGCCGCCGCACATGCCGGCACCGCCTCGTCCAGCCCGTCCGAGACGGCGCTCGCACGGGTCCAGGGCCACGGCTCGGCGCGCGAAGGCGCCGGCCACTGGTACCAGGAGCGGGTCTCGTCGCTCGCGGCGCTGCTGCTGTGGATCTGGTTCGCAGTGTCGCTGCTCCGCATGCCGGCTTACGACCATGCGACCTTCGCCGAGTGGCTGTCCTCGCCGCTCGCCGCCGTGCCGATGGTGCTCCTCATCGTCGTCACCTTCTGGCACCTCGCCATGGGGCTGCGCGTCATCGTCGAGGATTACGTCCATGACGAGGGGAGCAGGCTCTTCTGGGTGGTCCTCATCCAGTTTGCCGCGGTGCTCGCCGCCGCCTTCGCGCTCTGGGCGGTGGTCAAGATCGCGTTCGGCGGCAGCGCCGGCTGAGGCTGCCGTCCGGGCTCAGCGCTCCGGCGCGAGCCGGGGCCAGGCCTTCCACGTGCCGATCGCATAGGCGAGGCCGTAGGCGAGGACGATGAGCGAGCTCACGACAGCGAAGGTGTCGACGAGCCGCGGCCTCAGCGCAAGCAGCGGCAGGAGCGCGAGACCGCGCAGCAGGTAGACCGCGGCGATCGCGACCAGCGCGGTGCGCAGCAGCGGCAGGCGGCGGACGAGCCCCGCCCCGGAAAAGGCGTAGGCTGCCCAGACGGCGAGGCCTGCGGCGATGCCGACCGTCACCAGATGCGGCATGAGCGAGCCGCGCTCCGCCGCCTGCGCCATCTCCTCGCCGGCGCCGACGAAGCGGTACCAGTCCGGCCCGCCGGCAATCACCGCCAGGTGAAGGACCGATGCGGCGGCGCTCAGCAGTCCGCCCGCGATGAGCCAGTTGTTGCGCTGCATGACCTTCTCCCCGCGAAGCAGCCTATCGGAAACCGGCCAAGGCGGGAATGGCTGGCAACGTGAGGCTGCTCGCGGCACTATCCCCGGCATGGCGCGCGCACGAACCAGGCGGATCACGGTGAGGCGCATCGTGGCCGCGCTGCTCGTCTGCCTCATCGCCGGGGTTGCCGCGAGCTGGGCGGCGGGATCGTTCATGGTGCGCGGCGTGGGCAGCGCGGTTCGGGCCGCGGCGGCGCCGGCGCAGGATTTCTTCCTGCTCGCCGGTGACGGGACACGGCTTGCCGCCACCTACCGGCCGGGGCGCCGCGCCGCGGGGCCGGCGGTGCTCCTCCTCCACGGCGTGCAGGCTTCGCGCGAAGCGACGGCGGCCAACGCCGCGTGGCTCGCCGGCCGGGGCTATGCGACGCTCACCATCGACTTTCGCGGCCATGGCGGATCGGAGCTGCGGCCACGCAGCTTTGGCCTTCACGAGGCGCGCGACGCGGAAGCTGCGTTTCGCTGGCTGAAGGCGCGGCAGCGCGGCGCGCCGGTGGCGGTGGTCGGCATCTCGCTCGGCGGCGCCGCCGCCTTGCTGGGCGACGAGGGGCCGCTCCCGGCCGACGCGCTGATCCTCCAGGCCGTCTATCCGGACCTTCGAAGCGCCATCCGCAATCGCATCGCCCAGCGCCTCGGCGGCGGGGCGGCGTGGGTTCTCGAACCGTTGCTGAGCGTCCAGTCGCGGCCGCGCTTCGGCGTCCCGCCCGGCCGCCTCTCTCCCGTCAAGGCGCTGCGGCGCTACGGCGGTCCGCTGCTGGTCATCGGCGGCCTGGCAGATCGCTCGACGCCGCCGGAGGAGACCCGCGCCCTTTTCGAGGCGGCGCCCGGACGCAAGGCGCTATGGCTCGTGCCCGGCATCGGCCACGGCGCCGTCAGCGACCTCAGGACGCAGGAATATCGCCGCCGCCTGCTCCATTTCCTCGCCCGCACCATCGGCCCCGCCTGAGGCCGCGTTCCGGGAGGGCGTCGACCGCCTCAGTCGCTATCGATGGTCCCGACGACGACGGCGTCGCGCGTGACGGTGAAGCGCTCGCCGCGGGCATAGAAGCGAAGGTTCCAGTCCTCAAAGCCCTCGTCGTCCTCCTCTGGAAACGGCGAGGAGGGCCATTGCTCCAGCACCAGTTCCCCGTCGAAGACGAGGCGCAGCCTGTTCTGCGGCTGGATGAGGCTCGCCTGCTCGAGCCTGCGCCGGCCAAGCATGTCGGTGCGGCGCCAGAAGCGCTCCATTCCTGCCCGGTAGGCTGCTTCGTCGTCCCCGTCCCGAGCTGCCGGCGCTTCGTCGCTCGACACGATGTCGCGTCCGGGGATGAGCAGCTGCCATGCGGGGTGGACCAGGAACGCGATCGCATCGTCGCGCATGGGATGGGGACCGAGCCAGATGTGGATCGAGTTCGCGGCGAATCCCTTGCGCGAGACCGGCAAGCCGGAGAGCGTTCCGAGAGCCTCCCGCAGCCTGGCCGCGCTCTCCGCTTCCGCCGGGCGCACAGGTTCGTCATGCCGTCGGTTCATACGTCCTCTCACCAATGAGGATAGCAGCCGATCGCCGACCGGGAAACGCACTCACCGCGGTCCTGCCGTCGCGAGGCTGGCGATCCACAGGCTTCCGGCGACGGCGGCGGCGATGGGCGCGAGGCTCCAGGGAAAAGGCAGGAAGACGAGGCCCGCAGCGGCGCTCGAGGCGAAGGCGGCCCAGGCGGCGCGCTTGCCTTTGCGGCTTACCGCCCGCGAGCGGCGCCACGCGGCGATGTGGGGGCCGAAGGCGGGATGCTCCTCCAGCCGGCGGGCGAGCCGCGCGTCGCTGCGCGCGAAGCAGAAGGCGGCGAGGAGGATGAAGGGAACAGTCGGCAGGAGCGGCAGGACCACGCCCGCGGCACCGAGCGCCAGGCTCGCGAGCCCCGCGCTGCGGTACAGGAAGTGGCGGAGGGGACGGGGTCTTTCCACGCCCCCTCCTAGCAGCTTTTGCCGGCGTTCGGCGTCCTAGAGGACGATGTTCGCGGCCGTGATCAGGTCGGCATTCTCGAAGCGGATGTAGAGGTCGGCGAGGCCGTCGCCGTCCACGTCGGCTTCCGCGAACCAGTTGCCGAACGGGTCCTCCGCGACGACCCGGAGCTCGCCCGCCGAAGCCGCGCCCTGGCCGGAGAAAGCGCCGCGATCGATGTAGCGGAAGGCTTGGTCGCCGGCGGCGTGGACATTGGCGTCGATCGCAGAGAGATCGATCCGGTCGAGGCTTCCGGTAAAGCCGCGGATCCGGTCGAAGCTCGTCGTCGTCGAATCGGCGACGGTTTCGTAGACGTAGAGGTCGCGCCCGTCATTTCCTTCGAGTATGTCCGCCCCGAGTCCGCCGAAGAACAGGTCGTCGCCGCGCCCGCCGCGGAAGAAGTCGCTTGCCGCGCCGCCATAATGGTGAACGTTCCCTTCCGCGCTGCTGAGGGCGATGTCGGCCCCGCCCGTGACGCTTTCATTCGCCTGGAGGCCGCGGCCATCGATGACGATGGTGGTGCCGGCAGGGACCATGTTCGCGGGGATGTTGATGAAATAATCGAACTCACCATCGCCGCCGCCGCCGAATGTGTTGTCAGTCGCCGAGATGAGCTTGATCGTCTCAATCCCGGTAAAGGCGCCCGCTCCGGGGCCGAACGTGACCGAATAGTCGCCGCGCAGGACGAGCGTGTCGTTGCCCGCCCCGGCGGCGATGCGTTCGTTCGACGTGAAGCGCCCGTCGGGCCCAAAGATGAAGAGGTCGTCGCCGGCGCCGCCGATGAAATGGTCGATGCCGAAGCCGCCGTACATCCAGAGCGCTCCATCGGTTACGGCCGAGCCGTCGATGCGGGTATGCTCGTTCGACGCGAGCCCGGTGGCGTTGATCCGCAGCACGCCGCCCGCCGCGATGGCGCCGTTCAGCAGGGTGAGGTTATAGGCGTTGGGGCTCGCGCTCGCGCCGCCGTAGAGCGTGTTCGTGTTGGAGAAGAGCGAGATGGAGCCGAGGCCCGTCACGTTGCTGACGCCGCCGGTGCCGAGCGTGACGCCCGCGCCGTAATTGCCCTGGAGGATGAGGATGTCGGCCTGTCCGCCGCCGTCCACCCGGTCCTGCGCCGTGAAGGCGCCGCCGAAGTAGAAGACGTCGCGGCCGCCGAGACCGAAGGCGCTGTCGTTGCCGCCGTCCTGGAGCCGGAAGATGTCGTTGCCGGCGCCGCCGGTCACGACGTTGTCGCCGGCATTGCCGCGGAAATCGCGGGGGCCGCCGTCGCCGGTCGCGGTGAGGTTTTCCAGATCGGCGCCCAGAACGTAGACCGAGGCGCCGGTGCGGACCTCGTCGGTGCCGCCGCCGGGCGCTTCGACGATCGTGTCGGCGCCGTCGATCACATAGACGTCGTTCCCCGCGCCGCCCTCGAGCCGGTCGGCGCCGCCGAGGCCGACGAGCGTGTCGTTGCCGGCGGCTCCGTAGAGCATGTCGTCGCCCGCCGTGCCGGTGACGACGTTGTCGCCCCCGTTGCCGGTCAGGGACTGGGCGAAGCCGGTGCCCGTCAAATTCTCGACGTTCGCGAAGCCGGCCATGGAGAAGATTGCGAGCGCGGTGCGGATCTCGTCCGTGCCTTCACCAGCCGCCTCCACCGCCGTGTCGCCTTCATTGTCGACGATGTAGAGGTCGTTGCCCGCGAAGCCGCCCATGGCGTCGGCGCCGTCGCCGCCGTCGAGCAGGTCGTTCCCGCTGCCGCCGTTCAGCGCGTCCCGGCCTTCGCCGCCGAACAATATGTCGTCGCCGCCTTCGCCGTACAGCGTGTCGTCGCCGCCGAGGCCGTAGAGCGTGTCGTTGCCGTCGCCGCCGCGGATCGTGTCGGGACCGTAGTCGCCGGTCAGCGTGTCCGGGCCGCCTGTGCCGCCGATGGTGAAGCCGGCGCCGACGAGGTCGACGAGGAAGAGGCGGCCGTTGTCGGCGTCCGAATCGTGAACGGTCATCGTCCGGCCGTTCTCGCTCAGCAGGAGCTGGCTGCCGAAGCCGATGTCGTTGTGCCAGTCCGAGACCGCCACCGGGGCTTCGTCGACGAGAGTCCAGGTGGCGAGCGCATAGCGCGCCACCGTGCCGGTATCGATCTGGTAGACGTAGGCATAGGTGCCCGACTCGTCGACGGCGATGCCGTCCGCCCTGCCCTGGATCGCGACCGTCTTCAGATATTTGAGCTGAAGATCGTAGATGTTGATCGAGCTGAAATAGACGAACTGGAGGACGAGCCCGGCGGCTTCGCTCACGGCCTGGCTGCCCCAGTTGAAGCCGGTATTGCTGCTCTGGTAGGTCGAGCCGTTCGCGACGACCGTGTCGGTCCGGTCGTCGTACAGCGCCAGGGCGCCGTCCGATGCGCCGGTATAGGCGATGAGCGTATAGCGGTTGTCCTCGACGAGCACGGTGCGCGAGCCGGTCGCCTCCGGCGCCGGGGTGAAGGTCCCCGTCGTGAGGTTGAGGCGCAGGCCGCTGCCGCCGGCGGAGACGAGCGCCGTGTCGGAATCGACGATCTCCACGTCGCCGTAGCTGCCCGGATGGGGCTTGGCGTAGGTCTGGAACGTGCCGGTGGCGGTGTTCACGCGGTAGAGGATGCCCTCACCCGACGGCGGCGCCGCTTCCACGACGAGGAGGAAGCTGCCGTCTTCCGAGAGGCTGACGGCGCCGAGCGCCTGGCCGACGTCCCAGGTCGCGATCAGCGCGCGAGTCGCGACGTCGTAGACGCGCACGTCGCCGTTGCGCATCGACGCGTAGATGCGCGTGCCCGCCTTGTTCATCGCGACGTCGGCCACGCCGCCGGCCGCCAGCCCGAATACCTGATAACCCGTCGCCACGATCGCATTCTCCCGATGGCCGCGCACGGCCGCCTTGCACCCTTGCCGTCACGCTAGGGCGCGGCCCCGCGCGGCGTCAACGGCCGCGTTCGGGATCGGGACGATCCGCCGGGAGCGCGGCTCAGCCGAGGGTGCGCTGGAGGACCGCGGCGGCAGCCTGGGCGGTGCTGGCGTCGAGGGGGACGCGGACCCAGCTTTCGTCCATGCCGGTCATCTCGGCGAGGAAGCCGCCGAGGCCGCGGGCGCGCCGGTCGAGCTGCATGAGCAGTTCGACATGGTTGCCGTGAATCTGCTCGAAGACGATCTCGACCTCGTCGAAGCGGGTGCGATGGTGGCCGGCCGGGCGGAATTCGAATTCCTGCACCCAGGAGCGTCCGAACCAGGAGGAGCGGGGATCGATATCCACCTTGTAGAGGTGGAAGCCGAGGAGGTTCATGGCCTCGAGGACGTTGATCTGCGCCTGGGTCGGGTAGACGTCGAGCTTGTCGGTGTCGGTGGGATCGATCTGCATCGCGACGTCGAGGTTCGAACGGACCCAGACGAAGTTGCGCCCGCCGAGGCTGGTGACGGGCGTGAAGGGCGGAAGCTCGATCCGGAACGGCCCGCTGGTCTCGCCGCCGAGCGGGATTGGTCCCATGATCTCGTGCCCGGCGATCACTTCGTCGGTCTCGTACTCGTGGTCCCCGGACTTGCGCTTGACGCGCGCCACGACGTCGAGGACGGCGCGCGCCGCCGTCCGCCCGTGCTCGCCGCCTCGGACATGGAGCGTGCCGGTCACGATCCCGCCCGGCACGACCCGGTCGGTATCGAGCACCGCATCGATCGTGGGACCGCCGACGCCGATCGCGCGCATGAACGACTTGAACACCATGATGAAGACCCTCCCCGGTGGATGTGTGTCGCGGGAGGGTTTAAGCGAGGCGGGCGGAAGGGTGCAATCGTCCATACCGTCATTCCCGCGAAAGCGGGAATCTCCCCCGGCTCTCCACCCTCACCGTCCTTTGCCGGCCTCCCGCTCGATTCCCGCTTTCGCGAGAATGACGGTGGAGGGAAATCAGCCCGAGAGGGGGAGCTTGAGCCTCGCGAGGAGGCCGCCCAGATCCTCGCTTTCCTCGAGGTCGATCGAGCCGCCGTAAATCTCCGCGACGTCGCGGACGATGGCGAGGCCGAGGCCGGTGCCGGGCTTGCCGCTGTCGAGGCGGGCGCCGCGGTCGAAGATGGCGCTGCGCATCGCTTCGGGGATGCCGGTGCCGTCGTCCTCGATCTCGATCTCGACGCATTCGGCGGTGTTGTGGACCGTGACGAAGACGCGGCCGCCGCCATATTTGGCGGCATTCTCGATCAGGTTGCCGACCATCTCGTCGAGATCCTGGCGCTCGACGCGGACCGAGGCGTCCTTGTCGCCGGAAAGATCGACGGTGACGTTGTCGTAGAGCCGGCAGACGGCGCGCTCGACCGCTTCGAGGCTCGTCCAGACGTCGGCGCGGGCCTGGGCGGAGGAGCGGCGGCCGATGGCGCGGGCGCGGGCGAGATGGTGATCGACCTGGCGGCGCATCGTCGTCGCCTCGCGGCAGACCGTGTCGGCGAGATCGGGCGCCTTGGCGGTGGCGGCGTTTGTGACCACGGTGAGCGGGGTCTTGAGCGCGTGGGCGAGGTTGCCGGCGTGGCGGCGCGCTTCCTCGGCCTGGCGCTCGTTATGGGCGAGGAGGGCGTTCAATTCCTCGATCAGCGGCTGTATCTCGAGCGGGAAGCGCTCCTCGATGCGCGATTTCGAGCCGGAGCGGATGGACGCGATCGCCTTGCGGACCCGGCGCAGCGGCCAGAGGCCGTAGAGCGCCTGGAGCGCGGCAAGGACCAGGAGCCCGACGCCGAGGATCGCGAAGGAGCGCAGCATGGTGCGGCGAAGGACGCTGACCTGCGCGTTGATCGGCTCGCGGTTCGAAGCGACCTGGAAGCGCCAGCGCCGCGGCGAGCCGGGCAGGCGGGCGTCGCGCTCGACGACGCGAAGCTCCTCGGTCGGGAATTCGTTGCTGTCGTAGACGTGGATTTCGAAGTCGCGGTGCTCGCCGCGGACGGCGAGCCGCCGGTCCCAGAGCGAGCGCGACGGGAATGAGAAAGCGGGCGGCGCGTCGACCGGGTTGAAGCCCTCGGCGGTGATCTGGAAGTAGAGGCCGGAATAAGGCTCGAGGAAGCGCTGGTCGGCGGGCGGGCGGTTGAGCAGCACTTCGCCTTCGGGACCGATCTCCGACGAGGCGATGAGCGAGGTCAGGACGTAATCGAGGCTGTCGTCGAAATTGTTGGTGATGGCGGAGGTGAGCACGCGGTCGAGCGCGTAGCCGCCGACGCCGAGGAGCACGACGACCCAGATGCCGGCGATGCCGATGATGCGCCGGGTCAGCGATCCGGTCGACGGCCGCGCCTTTTCCGTGCCCTTGCGCCACAAGCGCATCAACCGAAGCTTCGGCACCTTCATCCCGTCACCTCGCGCATCGCCGGGGGAGGTGTGGGGCAGGCTTCCGAAACGCGCGATGAACCGCGGCGCGCTGCAATCCGCCCTGCCACAGGCTCAGGGCTAGCGGTGAGGAATTGCACAACTGTATCGAAAGCCATCCACCGCTAGGGCTGAGCTTGTCGAAGCCCGGTTCGCCCGCTCTGCGTCCGGCAAACCGCCCTTCGACAGGCTCAGGGCTAGCGGTGGTGGTCGGCCGCCCCGTCACCTGGACGCTCCCACAGCCGCTAGGGCTGAGCTTGTCGAAGCCCGGTTCGCGGGATCACCGAGGCTCTTCGAGGGAATAGCCGAGGCCGCGGATGGTGGTGATGACGTCCTGGCCGAGCTTCTTGCGGATGCGCGTGACGAACACTTCGATCGTGTTCGAATCGCGGTCGAAATCCTGGTCGTAAATGTGCTCGATGAGCTCGGTGCGGCTGACGACCTTGCCCTTGTGGTGCATCAGATAGGAGAGGAGCTTGTACTCCTGCGCAGTCAGCTTCACCGGCTCTCCGTTCAAGGTCACCTTGCCCGAGCGGGTGTCGAGGCGGACCTGCCCGGCGGTAAGCTCCGAGGAGGCATTGCCCGAGGCGCGGCGAATGAGTGCCCTGAGGCGCGCGATCAGCTCTTCGGTCTGGAAGGGCTTGGCGAGATAATCGTCGGCGCCCGCGTCGAGGCCGGCGACCTTGTCCGACCAGCTGTCGCGGGCGGTCAGGACCAGGACCGGGACGACGATCCCTTCCTTCCGCCAGCGGTCGAGCACCGTCAGGCCGTCCACTTCGGGAAGGCCGAGATCGAGGACGATCGCGTCGTAGCTTTCGGTGGAGCCGAGATAATGGCCGTCCTCGCCGTCCGTGGCGAGATCGACGGCATAGCCGGCGCCTTCCAAAGTGGCGCGCAGCTGGCGGCCGAGATTCGGTTCGTCCTCGACGATCAGAACCCGCATGTCTTCTCTTCCTCCGCCTCGTTCACCGGCCAGTTCAGCCGAAAACAGCCGCGCGTCGCAATTGTTTCACGCAGCGAACGAGGGGCCGATAGCAGGAAGAGAGGCGCCGCGCCAATGCCCGGCGGCGGTGGGCAGGTCCGCCGGCGCGGCCGGGGCCTAGCGCGTGTAGCCTAGCGTGCGGCCGGTACGGGCGTCGACATGGACGCGGATCACGTCCGCGCCGCGCATGAAGGTGAGGCGGTAGACCTGGCCGTCGAGGTCGGCGCCGATGAACTGGGCGCCGCGGACATGGACGCGCGAAAGGATGACGGGCAGCGGCAGGATGTCGCCCTGCTGGCGGCCGTGGTAGACGGCGTCCTGGTCGCGCTGGTGGGCGGCGCGGGCATGGGGGCGCTGCGCATCGGCCGGGAAGGCCGCGATCGAGGCGGCGAAGAGGGCGAAAAGAGCGAAGATACGCATGACACTGATACTCTGCATTTGTCGCGGCGCGGTTTGTCGCTTGAACTTGGGAATGGCATAGGGGTGCTCCATTGAATAGGTCATGAATGCTGCGCGCGGCGGCGGTTCAGGAACGGGCGAGGCAGGCACATGAGATCAAAGGGCTTTTTCGCGCTGGGCGCGGCGCTGGCGGCGGCTCTCGCGGGCCCGGCGCCGGCGCCCGCGGCGGCGCAGGAAGGTCCCGCGCGCATGGAGCGGGTGCCGGACCGGCAGCCCGGCGAAGGCATCGGCCCCTTCCGGCGCCTGGTTGTCCGGAGCGCCATGCTGATCGACGGCACGGGCGCCCCGCCGCGCGGGCCGGTTGACATCGTTGTCGCGGGCAACCGGATCGAGAGCATCCGGGGCGCCGGTTCGCCGGGCCTCCCGCTTCGCGCCGACCGCGAGCCGCGCGGCGCCGACCACGAGATCGACGCGGCCGGGATGTACGTGATGCCCGGCTTCGTCGACGTGCACGGCCATAACGGCGATCCCGACAAGGCGCCCAACGCGACCTACGGCTACCGGCTGTGGCTGGCGCACGGCGTGACGACGGTGCGCGGCGTGTCGCTTTATTTCGGGCCGGGCGGCATGTCGGCGAGCGACCGGCAGAGGAGCGCGGCGAACACGATCGTCGCGCCGCGCCTCTACGACTATATCTCGCTCGGCGACTGGACGCAGGGCGACATCGAGACGCCCGACCAGGCGCGGGCCTTCGTGCGCTGGGCGGCGGCGCAGGGCTATCACGGCATCAAGCTCTTCAATTCGGAGCGCGCGCCGACCACCGAAGCGGCGATCCAGGAGGCGCGGCGCCTCCGGATCGGCACGGTCGCGCACCTCGGGCAGGGGGGCGTCGCGGAAGTGAATGCCGACCGCGCGACGGCGATGGGCCTCCACGGCGTCACCCATTTCTACGGTCATTTCGAAAGCCTGCTGCGCGACCGGCGCCTCCCCGCTTACCCGAACGACTACAACATGTCGGACGAGCAGTGGCGTTTCAGCCACGTGGCGCGGCTCGCCGATCAGATATACGAGCCGGGCGGCCCCGAGTGGCGTGCCTATCTCGACCGGCTGCTCGAGCGGAACGTGTTCCTGTCGCCCACCTTCAACATCTATTCGGCGGGGCGCGACGTGATGCGTGCGCGCAACGCCGACTGGCATGCGCGCTACACCCTGCCGTCGCTGCAGCGCTTCTTCGATCCGAGCCGGGTCCATCACGGCTCCTATTTCTGGGACTGGACGACGGCGGACGAAGTGGCGTGGCGGCGCTTCTACGGGCCGTACATGCGGCTCGCCAACGATTACAAGAATATGGGCGGGCGGGTCACGGCGGGGTCGGACCCAGGCTACATCTACCAGACGTGGGGCTTTTCCTACATCCAGGAGCTGGAGATGCTCCAGGAAGCCGGCTTCTCGCCGCTGGAGGTGATCCAGGCCGCGACGCGCAACGGCGCGCAGGAGATTTTCGAGCCGCGTGGTGAGGAGGCGCCGTTCGGAACGGTGCGCGCGGGGATGCTCGCCGACCTCGTCATCGTGCCGGGCAATCCGCTTTCGAACCTCAAGCTGCTCTATGGCACCGGGCACATGCGGCTGAACCCGCAGACGCAGCGCGTGGAGCGCGTCGGCGGCGTGCGGTGGACGGTGAAGGACGGCATCGTCTACGATGCGCCTGCCCTGCTCGAGAGCGTCGCCCGGATGGTCGAGGAGCAGAGAGCGCGGGAGGGCGGCGCACGCACGGAGTAAGCTTACCGGTTCACAACAGGGGAGAAGACGCGATGCCGTTCAGGACATACACCGCAGCCGGCATCGCCGCCGCGGCCATGCTTGCCGCCCAGCCTTGCGCCGCCGCCGACGATTTTCGCGAGCGCCGCGCCCCCGAGACCCGGTCCGGCGGCTTCGCCGGCATCAGCCTTCGAATGCCGCTCGACGAGGGCCGCTCGCGCCGACCGACGGCGCGGCTCCAGCTTACCACCATGATGAGCTCGCGCGATCCCGCGGGCGCCGTGACCACCCGCTTCGCGCCCGGGGTCCAGCTCGGCGCCGACCGGCAAGGCCGCGCCGCGCTCAGCATCGGCGGGCAGGACGTGCGCCAGGCCGAGGAGCGGCTCGGCATCGGCGGATCGACGGGAACGACGCTGCTCGTCGTCGGCGGCGTGGTTCTGGTCGTCTTCGTCCTCGCGAGCGTCGCCGCCGCGACCCCGAAGCCGGGGCCGAACGAAGGCGCGTTCGACTAGTTCGGAGGAAGCGCGAGCGGAGTTACCCGCCGCGTAACCTTCTCCGTCATTCCCGCGAAAGCGGGAATCCAGGCGAAGTCTCGATGCGCACTGCAGGTCCCAACGGCCCACTGGATTGCCGCTTTCGCGGGAATGACATTGTGCCGATAAGAGGCTTCGACCGGCGAGGAGACGCTTTCCATGCGCAGGATAATCGGTGCCGCGTTCGTTTCGCTCGACGGCGTGATGCAGGCGCCCGGGGGGCCGACGGAGGATCCGACCGGCGGCTTCCGGCATGGCGGCTGGCTCGCCGGGCTCTTCGACGAAGCGGTGGGCAAGCGCATCGACCAGCTGTTCGGCGGCGAGTTCGACCTGCTGCTGGGCCGCCGGACCTACGACATCTTCGCGGCCTTCTGGCCCTATGCGGGCGACGAGCAAAAGGACATCAGAGACCCGTTCAACCGCGCCGCGAAATATGTCGTCACGTCGGGCGACCAGCCATTGCCGTGGCACAACAGCCGGCGCGTCGCGGACATGGACGCCGTGGCCGCAGTCAAGCGCACGGAAGGCCCGGACCTGGTGATCCAGGGCTCCTCGACGCTCTACCCGCAGCTTCTCGCTGCCGGACTGCTCGACGAGCTCGTGCTGATGATCTTTCCGCTCGTGCTCGGCCCGGGCAAGCGGATGTTCGGCGAAGGCACGCCGGCGGGCGCGATGCGGATGCTTCGCCATGAAGTGACGCCGTCCGGGTCGGTCATCGCCAGCTACGTGCCCGCGGGCGGCGTCGAGACGGGAAGCTTCCCCGCGCCGGAGCCAAGCGCCGCCGAGCAGGAGCGCCAAAGGAAGATGGCCGAGGGGAGCTGGTAGGCGCGGCAGTCAGGCACGCAGCAAGAGGTGCGCGGCCGCTATCGCCAGAGCTGCAGGGACGCGACGGCGCGCGGCAGTTCGGGATCGTCGTGCAATCTGGAGATCACGCATTCCCTCATCTGCCAGCGCCTGCGCAGGCCCCCCTTCGCCCAGCTGCTCGTGACCCAGAGCGTGCCCGACAGGTCGGCGCCGCGGACCGACGCATCGAGGTGCAGCTGCGTGGCGAAGACCGAGACTGACCCGCACCGGTTCACATAGGTGTCGCCGAACCTGTAGGCATTGCAGACGAACCGGTCGCCCGCCGCCTTGAGCCAGCTCGGCGCGTCCAGGATGACGCAAGGCCTGGTTGCGAAGACCATGCGGAACTCTCGCGAGGTGAGGAGCCTCAGCGCGCGGATATCGCCCGCCACCCAGGCTCTCATCCAGCGATGCTCCAGGGTTTCGATCGCGGCCGCATGGTCGGTCATGCGCCGGTCAGTACAGCCTCGCCGGTGATGGGCAAGCGCCGTCTACGAGAGACTGTGCCCCGCACGTCATCCCGGCGACGGCCGGGATCTCAGGGGGTGAAAAGCTCCGGCGGGACTGCAGCGCTCCATCGGCGCCTGCGCCCTTCACCCGCTGAGATCCCGGCCTCCGCCGGGATGACGGCTCGGGACGTTGGCCCTAGACCTCTCCGCCTGCCGCGCCGGCAGCAGCCGCGGGTTGCGGAGGAGGGCGGCGGAGACCAGCGCGACGACCAGGCCGACCGGGAAGATTTCGAGAAAGGTGATCGGCACCCGGAGCAGCGGGTTCTCGTACCAGCCGCGCATCCGATCGAACGGGGCGGCCTCCTTCGCGAGATCAGAGGCGCTCGCCCCGGCGGCGCGCTTCTGCTCTAGCAAAGCCGAGACGTACTGATCGAAGAAGACGTAGTCGGTCGCGGCGAGATAGGCTTCCCAGACGGCGACGTAGACCACCGCCGCGACGGCGGCCATGGCGAGGCCGATGCCGAGCGCAGGAAGGAAGCGGATGACACCGCCGCGCTCCACGTCCCGGTAGCGCTTCATGCCTACGAAGATGAGCACGAGCGCGACCAGCATGACGAGGTAGCCGAGCCATTCGGAAGTGAGGATGCCGTCGCGGTCGGCAAAGCTCAGGCCGGCGGCGATGGTCGTCACGACGATGAGGCCGGAAAGGCCGCCGTAGGTGAGCGCGTAGCGCATGTTCGTGTCTCTCCTGCTTGTTTGCGGCTCACCGTTTACCGCGCCACTTCGCCTTCCCGATATCGCCCGAAAGGGTGATTTTCGCGAAATCGCCTCAAGGAATGACGCCGAGGAAGCGCGCCTTCTCCACCGCCTGGATGCGCTTGGGCGCTTCCAGCTTCTCGTAGACCCGGGCGACGTGGGTCTTCACCGTATTGGGCGAGATGCCGAGCGCGCGTGCCATTTCCTTGACCGACTCGCCGGAAGACAGGCGCGCCAGGATCTCGCATTCGCGCGGCGTCAGGCCGATCGAGCGGATCGCGGCTTCGTTGGGTTCGAAGGGGCCGGCGAGGGCCGTGCGGGGCGTCAGTTGCCGCCCGGCCCAGATGCCGAGCGCGACGAAGCCGACCGCGAGGAGTAGGATGTAGGTTTCCGCAGATACGTGACGCAGCGCGTAGCGGGACTGCAGCCATTCGAGCGCGGCGGCGGCGGCGGCGAGCGCAAGCGCATAGAGGATGATCGTCCTCGTCATGGCCGCGCAAGGTGGCAGAAACGGAGCGCGGAGGCCAGCGCGCGGGAGGGGTGACGCTCGGCGCTCCCGTCCCTATCTGGGCGGCCATGTCCGCACCCGTTCTCGCTTATGAAAATCTCGGCCTCGTCCAGGGCTCCGGCTGGCTGTTCCGCGGTCTCGACCTGTTCGTCGGGCCGCGCGACCGGCTTGCCCTCATCGGGCGCAACGGGGCGGGCAAGACGACCTTGCTGAAATGCCTCGCCGGGATGATCGACACCGACGAGGGGCGCCGGACCATCCAGCCGGGGACGAAGGTCGTGCTCCTGGAGCAGGATCCAGCGGTGACCGGCTTCGAGACCCTGCGCGACTTCACGGCCGCGGGGCCGGACGCGCCGGCGCCGCACGAGGT
Organism: Allosphingosinicella sp.; assembly: GCA_036399655.1. Lineage (GTDB taxonomy): Bacteria > Pseudomonadota > Alphaproteobacteria > Sphingomonadales > Sphingomonadaceae > Allosphingosinicella. The sequence goes on from DASWMS010000079.1 coordinate 99,501, forward strand.
GGATTCGATCGCGACCCAGATCGGCATCGACCTCGACCGCCCGGCGGCGACCGCGTCGGGCGGCGAGCGGCGCCGCGCCGCCATCGCCCGGGCGCTGGCGATGGACCCGGACGTGCTGCTCCTCGACGAGCCGACCAACCATCTCGATCTCGCGGCCATCCAGTGGCTGGAGGACTGGCTCTCCCGCTACAGCGGCGCCTTCATCGCGATCAGCCACGACCGGACCTTCCTGACCCGCCTCACCCGCGCCTCCGCGTGGCTGGACCGCGGCACGATCCGCCGGACGGAGATCGGCTTCGGCGGCTTCGAAGCGTGGACGGAGCGCGTCTATGCCGAGGAGGAGCGCAACGCCGAGCGGCTCGACGCCAAGCTGAAGCTGGAGGCGCACTGGCTGCACCGCGGCGTCACCGGGCGGCGGCGGCGCAACCAGGGGCGGCTCACGAAGCTTTACGAAATGCGGGCGGAGCGCGCGGCCATGCTCGGGCCGCCGGGGACGGCGAAGCTCGGTCTCGCCTCGGACGACGTCAAGACCAAGACGGTGATCGATGCGGAACGAGTCGCCAAGACCTATGGCGAGCGGACGGTGATCCGCGACTTCACGCTCAAAGTACAGCGCGGCGACCGGATCGGCGTGGTCGGCGCGAACGGGGCCGGGAAGACGACCCTGCTGCGGCTGCTGACGGGCGATATCGAGCCTGACGAAGGGCGGATCGTTCGCGCCAAGACGCTGAGCGGCGTCGTCATCGACCAGCAGAGGAAGCTGCTCGATCCCGCCAAGCAGGTGCGCGACATCCTCGCCGACGGCAGCGACTGGGTGGACGTGCGGGGGACGAGGAAGCACGTCCAGGGCTACCTCAAGGAATTCCTGTTCGAGCCGGGGCTGATCGACGCGAAGATCGGCACGCTTTCGGGCGGCGAGCGCTCGCGGCTGCTCCTCGCGCGGGAGTTCGCGCGGCGCTCCAACCTCCTCGTGCTCGACGAGCCGACCAACGATCTCGATCTGGAGACTTTGGATCTCCTGCAGGAGGTGATCGCGGATTATGACGGCACGGTCCTGATCGTCAGCCACGATCGCGACTTCCTCGACCGCACCGTGACGATCACGCTCGGCCTCGACGGGTCGGGCAAGGTCGACATCGTGGCCGGCGGCTATGAGGATTGGGAGCGGCAGCGGGCTCAGGATGCGGAAGGCCGTATGGTCCGGGGCAAGGCGAAGGTCGCCGAGCCCGCGCGGCCGGCGGCGGCGGCGGTGCGCAAGCTCACCTACAAGGACCAGCGCGACTACGATCTCCTCCCCGGCCGGATCGAGGAGATCGAGGCCGGCATCGCGCGGGACGAGGCTGCGCTTTCGGACCCGGACCTTTACGTCCGCGACCCGAAGCGCTTCGCGGCTTTGACGGCGGCGATCGAGAAGGCGCGCGTCGAACGCGACGCGGCGGAAGAACGCTGGCTGGAGCTCGCGGAGAAGGCGGAGGCGCTGGCGGGCTAGCGCGTCCTCCCCATGCGCTACGCGCATGGGGAGGGGGACCACCCGAAGGGTGGTGGAGGGGTAAAGGGCGAAGGCCTCGTCAGCTACCCCTCCACCATGCTGCGCATGGTTCCCCTCCCCATCTCCCGATGGGGAGGATGCGGCGCTCCGCTCCGCCTCGCTTGACCGCACCTCGCTGCTCGGCGACAGCTTGCACCGGTACGAGCGGAGGACGGGCGATGCGGCTGCGGGTGAGATTGATGACGGGGGCGCTGCTGGCGCTCGGCGCGGGCGCCTGTGCGCAGACCGGTGAGCGGCCGGACTCCGCAGCGGCGCGTGCGAACGCCGTCCGCGCCGCAACAGACGCCGAGGCGGCACTCGACGCGATCGTCGCGCTCCCGCAGCCCGGCGCAACCGTGCCGCCGATCCGCTACACCAGCCGGACGCTTCCGAACGGCCTGCGCGTTTTCGCAATCCGCGACGAGAATTCGCCCAGCGTCGCGGTGCAGGTCTGGTACGGCGTCGGCGGGCGCGACGATCCGCGCGGCCGCTCGGGCTTCGCGCATCTCTTCGAGCATCTCATGTTCAAGTCGACGCGCAACATGCCGCCGGAGATGCTCGACCGGCTGACCGAGGACGTCGGCGGGCAGAACAACGCCTTCACCTCCGAAGACGTCACCGGCTATCACGAGACGGTCCCGGCCAACCATCTCGAAAGGCTGCTCTGGGCCGAGGCGGAGCGGATGGGCTCGCTGGTCGTCGAGCCCGAATTCTTCGCGTCCGAGCGCGACGTCGTGAAGGAGGAGCTTCGCTCGCGCATCGAAGCCTCGCCTTACGGGCGGCTGCTCGGCGTCTATTATCCGGCGATCTCGTACAGCGTGCATCCCTATGCCCGGCCCGTGGCGGGCAGCATCGCCGATCTCGACGCTGCGACGATCGACGACGTGCGCGCCTTCCATGCGACCTATTACCGGCCGGACAATGCGGTGCTGGTCGTGGCCGGCAATTTCGACGAGGCCGCGCTCAACGCCTGGGTCGACCGCTATTTCGGCCCCATCCGGCGGCCCGACCGGCCGATCCCGCGCGTCGAGGTGACGGAGCCGGAGCGGACGCGGGCGACGACGCACACGGTCTACGAACCGAACACGCCGCTCCCGGCGGTGATGGTGAGCTATCCGGTGCCTTCCGTGCGGCACGAGGATGCGGCGGCACTCCAGGTGCTCGACGGCATCCTCTCGACGGGCGAGAGCTCGCGCCTCCACCGCGCGCTCGTTTACGAGCAGCGGATCGCGAGCCAGGCCTCGTCCTTCCCGGACACCCGCATAGACCAGGGCAATCTCGCGGCCTATGCGATCCTCTCGCCGGGGCAGGACCCCCAGCGCGGGCTCGCGGCGCTGCGAGCCGAGATCGCGCGGCTGCGCGACACGCCGGTGACCGCGGCCGAGCTCGACGAAGCGAAGAACGAGCTGCTGACCTCGGCGCTGCGCGAGCGCGAGACGGCGGAAGGCCGGGCTTCGGCGATCGCCGACGCGGTGATGATCGACGGCGATGCCGAAGCGGCCAACCGCCGCCTCGCGGAGATCGCGGCGGTGACACCGGCTGACATCCAGCGGGTGGCGCAGCGCTGGCTTCGCGACGACCGCAGCGCCGCCATCCTCTATCTTCCCGAGGAAATGCGGCCCAATCCGCAGGCGGGCGACCGGATCGCGCTGGCGCCCACCGTCGCGACCCGGCCGCTGGAAACGCCGCCGGGTGTCCGCGTCGTCAGCCTCGCGCCGGAAGCCGAGCGGGTGCGGGCGCCGGAGCCGGGCCCCGCGCGGGTGACGCCGATCCCCGCGCCGGTGACGCAGCGGCTCGCCAACGGGCTCACCGTCGTCACCGTGACGCGCCGCGACCTGCCGCTGGTCAGCGCCTCCGTGGTCGTGGTGAGCGGCGCCGCGTCCGATCCGCAGGGCCGCGCCGGACGCGCTTCGCTCACCGCCGCCCTGCTCAGCGAAGGCACGGCGACTCGCTCCGCGACCGAGATCGACCGCGCGGTCGAAGCGCTCGGCACCTCGATCGGCGCCGGTGCGGCATCGGACGGGATGGCGCTCGGCCTCACCGTCCGCTCCGACAATCTCGACGCGGCGATGGAACTCGTCTCCGACGTCGCGCGCAACCCGGCCTTTTCGGCGGAAGAGCTGGAGCGGCAGCGGGCGCAGGCGATCGACGCGTTCACGGTCACGATGGGCGATCCCGGCTCCGTGTCGCGGCTCGTCGCGATGCGGGCGCTCTACGGCCTCGGCTCCTACGGCCACCCGCAGGGCGGCACCGCCGCCTCGCTGCGCGCGCTCACCCGCGAGGACGCGCGCGCCGCCTATGCCCGCGCCTGGAAGCCGTCCAACGCCACGCTCGTCCTCGCCGGCGACATCGATCCCGCCGCCGCGCGCGCCCTCGCCGAGCGGCATTTCGGAAGCTGGGCCGACCCCGCGGACGTTGCCGTCGTCTCCTACGAACCGGTTCGGCCGCGCGGCACGATCGACAACGTCATCGTCGTCGACATGCCGGACGCCGGGCAGGCGGCGGTGGCAGTGGCGCGCGGCACGCTGCGGCGGGCGGACCCGAACTATTATCGCACGCTGCTCGCCAACGCTGTGCTCGGCGGCGGATACAGCTCGCGGCTCAACCAGGAAATCCGGATCCGCCGCGGCCTCGCCTACGGCGCCGGATCGTCGATCGACGCCCGCGCCCGCGGCGGCGCCTTCGTCGCGGCGACCCAGACGAGGAACGAGACGGCGCCGGAAGTGCTCGGCCTGATCCTCGCCGAAATGCGCCGCCTCGGCGCCGCGCCCGTGCCCGCGGCCGAGCTCGACACGCGCCGCGCGGTGCTGCTCGGCGGCTTCGGGCGCAACGCGGAGACGACGGCGGGGCTGGCCGACATCGTCGGCACCTACGTGCTCTCCGGGGTCGGGCCGGAGGAGATCGGGCGCTACCAGGATGCGGTGCTCGGCGTGGACGCCGCGGGCGTCCGCGCGGCGGCGACCGAGATGCTGGCGCCGGAGGGCGCGACGATGGTGATCGTCGGCAATGCGCGGACCTTCATCGACCGGCTGCGGCGCGAGCGGCGCAACGTGACGGTGATCCCGATCGGCGAGCTCAACCTGGATTCGCCGACGCTGAGGTAGGGGCGGGGGAGCGAAGGGACGCACGCGGAAGGCGCAGCAGCCTCGTTCGTCCCGAGCGAAGTCGAGGGGCGCTGCTCCGACTCCGAGCCTCCGCCCCTCGACTACGCTCGGGACGAACGAGGGTCGTCACCTGCCCGGTAAGTGCGGCGACCTACCCCCGCCGGGCCTGCTCCAGGTGCTGGCGGATCTCCGCGTCGCTCGGCGCGCCGCGGGCGGCGCGTTCGAGCAACGCCAGGCCTTCCGCCCGCGCCCCGCTCTTGAACAGGACCCAGCCGTAGGTGTCGGCGGTGGCGGGATTGTCGCGGTCGAGCTCCCAGGCCCGCTTGGCGATCGGCACGGCATGCGCGTGGTCGCCGGCTTCGGAATAGGCCCAGGCGAGGTTGTTGAGGATGGTGGCGTCGCGGTCGCCGAGGCGGCGGCGCAGGCCCTCATAGACTCGGATCGCTTCCGCCCAGTTGCGCGCCTGCATCTGGCGTCCCGCGTGGAGCACGAGGGCGGGGACGTTGCGCGGATTCTGCTCGAGGAAGAGCCGGAGGACGGCTTCGGCCGCCGGTCCCTGGTTCGATTGCTGGAGCGCCTCGATCATGCGCAGCGCGACCGCTTCGGTGAAGGCGATGTTCGCGGCCTTGCGATATTCGTTGGCCGCGCCCGCGAAGTCGCCGCGCACGCCGCGCGCGTCGCCGACGAGGATGTGGGCGTCCGGAACGCCGGCATTGCCCGCCTGGAGCCGCAGCGCGCGCTGCAGGGCCTCGTCGCCGCCGCCGCGGCCGAGCAGGGCGGCGATGAGGGCGATCTGGCTCGGCGCATGGTCCGGCGATGCTTCCGCGGTGCGGCGGATGCGCAGCAGCTCCTCGTCGGAGACGTTGCGGGCGTCGAGCGCGGTGAGCGCGCGTTGCTGCGGCTGCGCGGCGCGGGCGAGGTAGTGTGACGCCGCCTGGGTGTCGCCCTGGTGATGGAGGGCGCGGCCGAGGAGCGACAGGGAGTAGCTGTCCGCGTCGGGACGGTCGGCGAGGGGGCGCAGGGTCGCGATGACGCCCGCCGCGTCGCCATTGCGCCACTGCGCCGCCGCGAGCAGGCGCCGGGCCTTGCGGTTCCTCGGCTGCATGGCGACGAGGCGCTGCAGCCGCACCGCCGCCTGCTCGACGGCGCCGGTGCCGTAATCGATGGCGCTGGCGAGCAGCATTCCGGCCGGCGCATTGTCGAGGCGGCCGTTGGTCCGCTCCCAGATCGAGCGGGCGAGCGCGTAATCATGCGCCCGCGCCGCCAGCATCGCCTGGAGATAGTAAGCCCGCGGGTGGCCGGGCGACAGCTCCAGCACGCGGCGCGTGTCGCGCAGCATGTCCGCCATGCGCCCGACATCGCCGAGGGTGGCGGCGCGTTCGAGCAGGGTCACGACGTTGTCGGGGTCGATTTCCAGTGCGCGGTCGAACCAGGGCACGGCCGCGGCAAGGCCGTACTGGCTGCGGGTCAGCTCGCCGCGAAGGCTCAGCGCCTCGGCGTTGCGCGCGTCGGCCTGCACCGCCCGGTCGGCGGCCGCCAGGGCGCCGGCGAAATCGTGATTGTCGCGTCGGAAGTTCGCGACGTCGGTCCAGACCTGGCTGTCGCGCGGCCCCGCCTCCATCGCGCGTGCGAACTCGGCCGCGGCGCGGGCATTGTCACCCTTGGCGAGCGCCGCATGGGCGCTGATCCGGGCGGCGTAGGCGAGGTGCGCGGGGGCGGCGCCGGCGGCTTCGCGCAGAGCGGCGTCGGCCTGGTTCTGGAGGAGAAAGGCGTGGGCGAGGAGGTGCGCCGTTTCCGGAGCGGGCACGCCGGCGGCGCGGGCGCGCTCGACCTCCGCCTGCGCCGCGACACCGTCGCCGAGCAGGATCTGGGTGCGGGCGAGCGCCACGCGCGCGTTCCGGTCGTTCGGATTCGCCTGGAGGGCGTTCATGAACTCGACGCGCGCCGTGCGCGGCTGCCGCTGGTCGAGCGCCGCCATGCCGTTGCGGTAGCTCTCTTCAGGGCTCGACGCATTGGCGGCCGTGCACGCGGCGGCGGCGGCGAGGAGGAGGGCGGCGGCCAGGAGGCGGGCGTTGTTCATGGCTGGAGCCCATATTGCTTGAGGAGGTCGTAGAGCGTCGGCCGGCTGATCCCGAGCAGGCGCGCGGCGGACGAAATGTTGCTCTCGGTGCGGGCGAGCGCCTGGCGGATGACGCGGCGGTCCGCTTCCTCGCGCGCGGCTTTCAAGTTCACCGGCAGGGCAGCGGGATCCCGCGGGGCGAGATCGAGATCCTCGGACGTGATCAGCTTGCCGTCGGCCATGATCACGGCGCGCTTCATCCGGTTCTCGAGCTCGCGGACGTTGCCCGGCCACTTCCAATCGTTGATCGCCGCGAGCGCGTCGGGCGAGAAGCCGCGCACGCTCGGGTTCATCTCGCGCGAGAAGAGGTGGAGGAAATGCTTGGCGAGAAGCGTCGCGTCGCCGTGCCGTTCGGCAAGTGAGGGGATGCGCACCACGATCTCGGCGAGGCGGTAGTAAAGGTCCTCGCGGAAGCTTGCCGCCTGGATCATGGCGGGAAGGTCCTGGTGCGTCGCGCAGACGATCCGCGTGTCGACGGCGATCGGCTTCCTGCCGCCGATCCGTTCAATGGTGCGCTCCTGCAGGAAGCGCAGCAGCTTGACCTGGAGGGGGAGGGGGATGTCGCCCACTTCGTCGAGGAAGAGCGTGCCCCCGTGGGCGAGCTCGATCTTGCCTTCCGTGGTCTTGATCGCGCCGGTGAACGCGCCCTTCTCGTAGCCGAACAATTCGGCTTCGAGGAGGTTTTCGGGGATCGCCGCGCAGTTGATCGCGACGAAGCCGCCGTCGCGCCGCCGGCTCGCCCGGTGGAGGCCGCGGGCGAGGAGCTCCTTGCCGGTGCCGCTGGCGCCGAGCAGCATGACGGATACGTCGGCATTGGCGACCCGCTCGATGGTGCGGGCGACCTTCATCATCTCGGGCGCGGCGGTGATCATGGTGCCGAGCACGCGCCGGTCCTCGCCGACATGGCTTTCGAGGCGGCGATTCTCCGTCTCGATGCCGTGGAGCTGGAAGGCGCGGCGAACGATCAGGCCGAGCTGGTCGATGTCGACCGGCTTCTGGTAGAAATCGTAGGCGCCCGACGCGATGGCGCGAAGGGCGCTCTCCCGCGCGCCGTGGCCGGAGGCGACGATCACCTTGGTCTCGGGCTTGAGCGACAGGATCGTCTCCAGGGTTGCGAAGCCTTCGGAGACGCCGTCGGGATCGGGCGGAAGTCCGAGGTCGAGCGTCACCACCGGCGGCTCTTCCGAGCGCAGAAAGTCGATCGCGGCGTTCCGGTCGGAGGCGCAGAAGACCTCGTAATCGTCATAGGCCCAGCGCAGTTGGCGCTGCAGCCCCTCGTCGTCCTCGACGATCAGCAGCTTGGGCTTTGCTTGCGAACTCATGCGCATTTCCGTTCGAGCTGCTCGAGTTGAGGCTGGGGAGCCGGCGCTTGCTCGCCCAGCGGTAAAAAGACGGTGAAGCGGGAGCCTTCGCCCTCGCGGCTCGCGACTTCGATCCGGCCGCCCATCGCGGCGACCAGCGACCGCGCCTCGAAGGCGCCGACGCCGAAGCCGTTGTCCTTGGTCGAGGCGAAGGGCTGGAAGAGGCGGGTGCGCACGAATTCGGCGGACATGCCGGCGCCGCGGTCGGTCACTTCGATCGCCGCTTCGTGCCCGCGCGCCGAAAGTCGGATGCGGACCGGTTCGCCAGGTGCGCTCGCGTCGATCGCATTGTGGACGAGGTGGGAGAGCGCCTGCTCGAGGCGGCCCGGATCGGCCTGCGCGACGAGCGACGGCAGGCCTTCGACGATCACCGGGTGGACGCGCTTCTTGGCGCCCGCAATCTTCGCCGCCAGCGCCTCGACGGGAACGGGGCGGGGCGGCTCGGCGCCCTGCCGGCTGCCGTTCGAGAGGCGGGCGAGGAGCTCGTGCATCTTCTTGACCGAGCTTTGCAGGGTGGCGATCATGTCGGCGCGGAATTCGGGGTTGTCGGCGTGCCGCTCGGCATTGCGGGCGACGAGGCTGAGTTGCGACACCAAATTCTTGATGTCGTGCATGATGAAGGCGAAGCGGCGGTTGAACTCGTCGAAACGCTGGGCGTCGGCGAGCGCCTGCTGCGACTGCGCCTCGGCCAGATACGACGCGGCCTGGATTCCGGCGGTGCGGAACAGGTCGAAATCCTCCCAGTCGAGGGGGCGGCGGACGAGGGCGTGTTCGAGAAGGACGAGGCCGACGAGGCGCTCGCCGTGGACGAGCGGCACGCCCGCCCAGAGATTGGGAAGCGCACGGATCCAGGCGGGCACGCCGGCGCATCGGCTTTCGGCGCCTGCCGAGAAGTCGACGACATGCGCGGTGAGGCCGAGGAAGCGGGCGAAGGCGCCGTCGTCGTCGCGGCCGGGCTCGGCCTCGTGATGGTAGTTCCAGCGCGCCGCGGGGGCGAGCCGGCCCTGCTCGTCGGGCAGCAGGAGGAGCCCGCCCGGCGATCCGGCGATGTCGCCCAGCGCCTTCACGACCCGCTCTTCCAGCCGTTCCTCGCCGCCCCGCCCGATCGTATGGGTGAAGCGCAGCCATTCGGCGCGATAATCGTAGCGATGCTCGAAGAAATGCTTGGCGAGCATCACCCGCATCCAGGCGCGTGCCCGGCCGGAGGGCAGGAGGATGAGGGCGGCGACGGTCATCGCGAAGATGAGCCCGACCTGGCCGACACGCACCCAGTCGCCGCCGGCAAGCTCCATCGCCCGCGTCGCCGACATCATCAGGATGAGGTAGGCCAGGATCGCGATGAGGCCGATCGACTGGAAGGTCGCGGCGCGCGAGAGCTGCATCTTCCAGTTCGCATTGCGGCGGCTGGCGAGCGCGAAGAGCGGCACCACCATCGCAAGGACGGCGCCGCGCATGGCGAACAGGTCCTCGGCCGGGCCGCGGGTCAGGTACGCCGTCGTGTAGAGGTGGAGGTCGTAGGCCCACATCGCGGCGAGCGCGATGGCGGGAAGCTGGATGCCCCAGCGCGAATCGGGTGCCGCCTGGCCGTAGAGGTTGTGGACGAGGACGAGCGCGCCGGCCGCGATGGTGAGGCCGATGATGTGCTGCGTCGAAGCGAGGGCGGCGAGCACCTTCGGCAATTGCGCGAATTCCGGCATCACGCCGCTGATCACGATCTGGAGCCCGACGACGCCGGCGACGGCCGCATAGACGGCTTTCACCGCCCGCTGCCGGTGCGCGTCGTCCGCGGCGCCCTGCATGATCCCGTACATGAACGAAAGCAGGGCAAGGTTCCTGGCGCTCTCGGCGAATTGGGCGAGGACGTAGTGCGGCCCCTCCATCGAAAGGAAGATGCACCACACCGAAAGGACCGCGAAGGCCGTGACGAGGGGCCGGTTGCGGTGGTCGCCGTTCCAGTGGCGCAGCTGCCAGACCGCCAGCGCCCCGTAGAGCGCGGCGGCGAGGAGGTGGGACCAGAGTCCGATCAGCCCGATCATCAGCGCGCACCCTCCGGCCAGAGGACGACGCGGGCGGTCTGGAGGAGGATGAGGACGTCGAGGAGGGGCGAATAGTTCTTCGCGTAATAGAGGTCGTATTCGAGCTTCTGGCGGGCGTCGTCGATCGACGCGCCATAAGGGTAGTTGATCTGCGCCCAACCGGTGATGCCCGGCTTCACCATGTGCCGCTCGGCATAATAAGGGAGCCGCGCTTCGAGGTCGGCGACGAATTGCGGCCGCTCCGGGCGCGGGCCGACGAAGCTCATGTCCCCCTTCAAGACGCTCCATGCCTGGGGGAGCTCGTCGATGCGCAGCTTCCTGATGACCTGGCCGACGCGGGTGACTCGCGGATCGTCCTTCTGCGCCCAGACCGCCTTGCCGCCGACTTCGGCGTCCTCGCGCATCGAGCGCAGCTTGGGAATGTCGAACGTGACGCCGTACAGGCCGACGCGGCGCTGGAAGAAGAAGGCCGGGCCGCGGCTTTCGAGCTTCACGAGCAAGGCGGTGACGGCGATGAGCGGCGCGGTGAGGACCAGGATCGCGCAGCTCACCGCAATGTCGAACAGGCGCTTGGCGATGCTGGAGAGGCGCCTGCCCGCGGAGAAGCCGTCCGAGAAGATGAGCCAGGAGGGGTTGAGGCTGTCGAGATCGACGCGGCCCGTCTCGCGCTCCAGGAAGGAGGACAGGTCGTTGATCTCGACGCCGGTCGTCTTGGCGCGCAGGAGATCGGAGAGGGGGAGGGCGTTGCGCCGTTCCTCGAGCGCCAGCACCACTTCCGACGTGCCGTGGCGGACGAGATATTGCGGCAGGTTGGCGATGTCGGCGCGGTTGACGGCCCGCCCGACCGCGACCGGGCCGTCGTTCATCGCCACGAAGGCGGCGACGCAGAAGCTCGCGCCCTCCTTCTTCGCCAGCGCCTCCAGCCGCGCCGCCCGGGCGCCCGCGCCGAGGACGAGGACGCGGCGGCGGAAGCGCTCGCCGCCCATCGAACGGCTGAGGACCGCGCGGATGCCGCACAAGGCGACCAGCGCGATGAGGCTCGCGTAAAGGAGGTTGGATCGCCAGAAGCCGACCGGCGGCAGCATGAAGAAGACGAGGCTGAGGAAGAGGATGCCGAGCGCCACGGCGACGAGCAGCCGCGCCACCGCGATCCGGATCGAGAGCAGGGCTTCCGGGCGGTACATTCCGACGGACAGCATGGCGAGCTGGATGGCGCCCGCGAAGGTGACGAGGCTCGGCAGCCGCGCCGCTTCGGGGTCCGCATCGATGCCGATCTGCCACGAGCGCAGCAGCCACCCCGCCTCGCCGGCACCGAGCAGCAGCAGGAAATCGAGCGCGCCGAGCCACAGCACCCAATGCGGTACATAATGTTTGAACAGCCGGATCATCCGCCCGCCTGCTCCGACACGATAGGTGTAAGCTTCTCCGACACGCCAACGCCTGTCGCAGAATTTGACAAAGAAACCGTTTACCCGGCCGCGGCGGGGCGCCCCCTGCGTCGCCCGCGCGGCGCCACGGCTGACGACCAGTCCGGATCGGAGC
>DASWMS010000080.1:0-11229 GCA_036399655.1 Allosphingosinicella sp.
CAGGGCTAGCGGTGGTGGGTGGATCGTGGGCCGCGGACACCCACCACCGCCAGGGCTGAGCCTGTCGAAGCCCGCGTCTCCGCGCTGCAAACCGCCCTTCGACAGGCTCGGGGCTAGCGGTGGTGGGTGGATCGTGGGCCGCAGACACCCACCACCGCTAGGGCTGAGCCTGTCGAAGCCCGGGTCTGCGCGCTGCAAACCGCCCTTCGACAGGCTCAGGGCTGGAGGTGGTGCGTGGATCGTGGGCCACGGGCACCCTCCCCGCTAGGGCTGAGCCTGTCGAAGCCCGGCTTGCAGCGCGCGGGACCCTACCGCATCAGCACGAGCTCTTCCGCCATCGTCGGATGCAGCGCGACGACGGCGTCGAAGTCGGACTTCTTGAGCTTGGCTTTCACCGCAATGGCGGCGGCCTGGAGGATCTCCGGGGCATCCGGGCCGATCATGTGGATGCCGACCACCTCCTCCGTCTCGCCGTTGACGATGAGCTTGTAGAGGGCGCGCTCGTTGCGGCCGGCGAGGACGTTCTTCATCGCGCGGAAGTCGGACGTGTAGACCTTGACGCTGCCGAGCTTGTTGCGGGCTTCGCCTTCGGTGAGGCCGACGCCGGCGATCGGCGGGTGGGAGAAAACGGCGGAAGGGATGGCTTCGTAGTCGACGCGCGTCGGCTTGTCGCCGAAGAGGGTGTCGGCGAAGGCCTGGCCTTCGCGGATCGCCACGGGGGTGAGCTGGACCCGGTTGGTGACGTCGCCCACTGCGTAGATGCTCTCGCAGGCGGTGCGGTTGTCGGCGTCGACCTTGACGGCCCCGTTCGCATCGAGCTCCACGCCCGCGGTTTCGAGCCCGAGACCTTCCGTGTTCGGCTGTCGGCCGACCGCGTAAAGGAGGAGGTCCGCCTCGAGCGGGTCGCAGCCCGACATCTGGATCCTGAGCGTCCCGTCCTCCGCTTTCTCGACCTTCTCGAAGGCGGCGTGGAAGCGGAACTGGATGCCCTTCATGATCGAGATGGTGAGAAGGCGGTCGCGGACCGACTCGTCATAGCCGCGCAGGATGACGTCGGAGCGGTTGACCAGGGTTACGTCGGCGCCGAACTGGTGGAAGATGCCGGCGAATTCGTTGGCGATATAACCGGCGCCGGCGATGACGACGCGCCTGGGCAGCCTGTCCAGGTGGAAGACCTCGTTCGAGGTGATGCCGTGCTCCGAGCCTTCGAACTGGGGGAGCACGGGGCGGGCGCCGGTGGCGATGAGGATGGTCTTGGCGGTGACGGTGCGGCCGCTCGCCAGGCGGATCTGGTTCGGGCCGGCGACGGTGGCGCGCTCCTTGACGACCTCCACCTCATGGTTCCTGAGCGTGTCGGTGTAGGCGGCTTCGAGGCGGGTGACTTCCGCGAGCACGTTGTCGCGCAGTGTCGGCCAGTTGAAGCTGCATTCGGGCACTTCCCAGCCGAAGCGGCGGGCATCCGCGAGATCCTCGGCAAAATGGGCGCCGTAGACGAGCAGCTTCTTGGGCACGCAGCCGCGGATGACGCAGGTGCCGCCGACCTTGTGCTCCTCCGCGATCGCCACCTTGGCGCCGTGAGCGGCGGACACGCGGGCGGCGCGGACACCGCCGGAGCCGGCGCCGATCACGAAGAGGTCGTAGTCGAAGGTCATTCATCGTCTCCGAATGCGCGGTTGATCAGCGCCTGGGTGGAAGGATCGAATTCGAGCTCGTCCGCCTCGATGGCGCGGGCCATTTGCTTGCCGAGCTCGACGCCGAACTGGTCGAACGGGTTGATGCCGAGGAGGACGGCATTGGCGAAGGTGCGGTGCTCGTAGAAAGCGAGAAGCGCGCCCAGCGTCGCGGGATCGACCCGGTCGAGGAGCAGGGTCGTGGACGGCCGGTCGCCGGGATAGTTGCGGTGCGGATCGTCCGACGCCTTCCCGGACATGAGCGCGGCGCCCTGCGCGAAGCAGTTGATCAGGAGCTGGCGGTGATGCTCCTCGTCGAGGCGGTGGCCGGGCTCGACCGAGGCGACGAATTCGACGGGAACGAGGTGCGTTCCCTGGTGGAGGAGCTGGAAGACGGCGTGCTGCGCGTCCGTGCCGACGCCGCCCCAGGTGATGAGCGATGTCGCTCGGCCGGCGGGCGTGCCGTCCAGCTTCACCGCCTTGCCGTTCGATTCCATCTCGAGCTGCTGGAGATAGGGCGCGAGGAGGCGGAGGCGCTCGTCATAGGCGAAGACCGCGCGGGTCGCGGCACCGCGGACGTTGGCGTACCAGCGGTCGGCGAAGGCGGCGAGAACCGGCGCGTTTTCGAGCAGGGGCGCGTAGCGGAAGTGGCGGTCCATCGCGGCGGCGCCTTCGAGCAGGCTTTCGAACCCGTCCCAGCCGAGCGCCAGGGCGGCGGGAAAGCCGATCGACGACCAGAGCGAATAGCGGCCGCCGACGCTTTCGGAGAAAGGCAGGATCCTTGTCTCGTCGATGCCGAACTCCAGCGCCTTTTCCGGGCTGGCGGTGAGCGCGACGATGCGGCCGTAGACGTCCTCGACGCCCGCTTCCTCCATCCAGGCAATGGCCGAGCGGGCGTTCAGCATCGTTTCCAGCGTCGTGAAGGTCTTGGACGCGATGACGAGCAGGGTTGCGTGCGGATCGAAGCCAGCCATGGCTTCTTCCAGCGCCGCGCCGTCGACATTGGAGACCACCGCCGCGTCGTAGCGCCCGGCGCCGCGGCCGAGCGCGTCGATCAGGAAGTCCGGGCCGAGCGCCGATCCGCCGATGCCGATGTGGAGGATGTGGCGCACGGGCCCGAAGGCTTCGGCCTCGACCGCGTCGATCAGCGCCCGCATCCGGGCGTGGAGCGCCTTGGCGCGGGCGACGCTCTCGGGCGCCCCCTGCCCCCGCTCGGCGGCATGTTCGGCGGCGCGGCCTTCGGTCGGGTTGACGACGGCGCCCGAGAAGAGCGCTTCGCGGGCGCCGGCGAGGTCCCGGGCTTCGGCGAGCCGGGCGAAGGCGGCGAGCGCCGTTTCGCCAAGGTGCGTCTTGGAGAAATCGAAGCGGATGCCGGCCTGGTCGATGGTGAGGCGCTGCAGGCGGTCAGGCTCGGCCGCGAAAAGGCCTGCGAGCGTTTCGCCGCGCGCGGGCGCCGCCGCCGCCTCGAATTCAGCCCAGCCGTCGCTCATCCATTCGCTCCCATATTCGGACCCATATTTGGACGGGGCCTATCTAGGGACGCGCCCCGGCCCTGCATAGCGGCTTGACCGGAGCCCTCGCTCCGGTGGAAAGCACGGCGATGGAGAGCGAGACCAGCGCCGGCGCCCAGCCCGAGCCCACCGCAGCGACGGCCCCGATCGACGCGGCGCCCGCACAGGCGCCGGAAACGTCGACCGACAAGCCGCCGGAGAAGAAGAAGGAGGGCCTGTGGGAGACGGTCCGCTTCGTCCTCACCGTCGTTTTGATCGCGGTCGTCATCCGAACCTTCTTCATCGCGCCCTTCTCGATCCCTTCCGGATCGATGGTGCCGCGGCTGCTGATCGGCGACTATCTGTTCGTCTCGAAATGGCCCTACGGCTATTCGCGCTATTCCTTCCCTTTCGGTGTCGCCAATTTCGACGGCCGCGTCTGGGGCGGCGTTCCCGAGCGCGGCGACGTCGTCGTGTTCCGCTATCCCGGCGCCAACGAGGATTGGGTGAAGAGGGTCGTCGGCCTTCCGGGCGACACCGTCGAGATACGGGCCGGCGAAGTGATCCTGAACGGCCGCCCGCTCCAACGCAGCCGGATCGGCGACTATCTGATGCCGGTCAGCCCCAACAGCGAGTGCCGAAAGGTCGGCCCCGAATCCCGCGACGTCACGGACGCGGCCGGGGCGCCTGCCTGCGCCTATCCGCGCTACAGGGAAACCCTGCCCGGGGGACGGAGCTACGACATTCTCGACCAGGGCGAGGGGCCGAACGACTATCGCGCCCCCGTCGTCGTGCCGGCCGGCCACCTCTTCGTCATGGGCGACAATCGCGACGACAGCGAAGACGGCCGCGTGCCGCTGGAGCGCGGCGGCGTCGGCATGCTGCCGATCGACAACGTGCTCGGCCGCGTCCTGATCACCTTCTGGTCGACCGACGGCTCCTCCTCCTACTGGAAGCCCTGGACGTGGTTCTCGGCGGCGCGCTGGGACCGGATCGGGAATACCGGCTGATGGACGATGTCGAGGATTGGGCGGAGCGGGTCCTCGGGCACCGCCCGAAGGACAGGAGCCTGTTCGAACGCGCCCTCACCCATTCGAGCCGCGGCGGCGACGATTACGAGCGGCTCGAATTCCTCGGCGACCGTGTGCTCGGCCTGGCCATGGCCGAGTGGCTTTACGAACTTTTCCCGGATGAGCCGGAAGGCAAGCTCTCGCGCCGCCTCAACACGCTCGTCGCGGGCGAATCCTGCGCGGCGATCGCGCGCGAGCTCGGGCTCGGCGCGCGGGTGCGCCTCGGCAAGCAGGCGCGCGACGACGGCGCGTCAGACAGCGACAATGTGCTGGGCGACCTCGTCGAAAGCCTGCTCGGCGCCCTTTACCTCGACGGCGGCCTCGACACCGCGGTACGCTTCATCCGGGGGGCCTGGGGCGAGCGCGTGACCGACCAAGGCCGCGCGCCCAAGCACCCGAAGTCCGCGCTGCAGGAATGGGCGGCCGCCAACGATCGCAAGCCCCCCGTCTACAGCCTCGCCAACCGCTCGGGCCCCCACCACGCGCCCCGCTTCAAGGTCGAAGTCGAGATCGCCGGCGTCGGCGCCGCGAGCGCCGAAGGCCTGTCGAAGCAGGAAGCGGAAACCGAAGCGGCCAAGACCCTGCTGGAGCAGCTCAGTGGAAGCAGCTGAGATGATGATCCGCGCGCCTAAACCCACACCGTTCGGGATGAGCCTGTCGAAGCCCCGCCCTTCTTCGGGCGTCCGCAAAGAAGGACAGCCCTTCGACAAGCTCAGGGCGAACGGTGGTGCGCGGGTCGAGGTCGCGCCATCTGGCGGCAGCTCTGCGAAAGGGCATTGGCAACTAAGCACCGGCCTACTCCCCCACACCGTCCGGGCTGAGCTTGTCGAAGCCCTGCCCTTCTTCGGGCGCATGACGTGAGCTTCTGGGCATACATGCTCCACTGCAATGCCGGCCGCTTCTATGTCGGCCATACCGACGATCTGGAGCGCAGAATGGCTCAGCACGAAAGCGGGCACATGCGCGGGTTCACGCGGGGCTATCTGCCCGTGACACTGGTGTGGTCCGAAGAATTTCCTACCCGAGCCGAGGCACTTGCCGCCGAGCGCCGGATCAAGGGATGGAGCCGGGCGAAGAAGATGGCGTTGATCCGCGGAGACTGGGCGGATGTCAGCCGCCTCGCACAAGGAAGGGCAGGGCTTCGACAAGCTCAGCCCGAACGGAGTTCTGCAAGCGTGCCGTCACCTGTTTTATTGGATCCGTCCCGATGACCCAGCATTGCGGTCTCGTCGCGGTGGTGGGGGCGCCGAATGCGGGCAAGTCCACGCTCGTCAATGCGCTCGTCGGGCAGAAGGTCGCGATCGTCAGTGCGAAGGCGCAGACGACGCGGACCCGGATCATGGGCATTGCCATCGCCGGCGAGGCGCAGATCCTGCTGCTCGATACGCCGGGCATCTTCCAGCCCAAGCGCCGGCTCGACCGGGCGATGGTGGCGGCGGCCTGGGGCGGCGCGACGGACGCGGACCTGATCGTCCTCGTCGTCGACGCGGAGAGCGGGTTTTCGCGGCGGATCGAGGAGATGGTCGACCGGATATCAGAACGGCGCGAGCCCAAGATCCTCGTCCTGAACAAGGTCGATCTCGTCAAGAAGGAGGCCCTGCTCGGCCTCGCCACGCGGTTTTCCGAGCGGCTGAAGGTCGAGGAGATCTTCATGGTCTCGGCCTCGTCGGGCGACGGCGTGGCGGACCTCAAGGCCTGGCTCGCCGCCCGCTTGCCGGAGGGGCCCTGGCACTTTCCCGAGGACCAGGTCTCCGACGCCACCGATCGGATGCTCGCCGCCGAGATCACGCGCGAGCAGATCTACAACCAGCTCCACCAGGAGCTGCCTTATGCGAGCGCGGTCGAGACCGAAAAATTCGAGGAGCGAAAGGACGGCTCGGTCGCTATCCATCAGCAGATCCTCGTCGGCCGCGACACGCAAAAGGCGATCGTACTCGGCAAGGGCGGCGCGCGGATCAAGGAGATCGGCGCCAAGGCGCGCGAGGAGCTGGCGAAGCTCCTCGGCCGCAAGGTTCACCTCTTCCTCCACGTCAAGGTGAACCCGAAATGGGAGGAAGACCGCGGCCTCTACCGCGAGATCGGGCTGGATTGGGTGGAGTGAGGGCCTAGTCGCCCAGGTGCGACCGGACGTCTACGCTCGTATGCAGCACGCGCATGACCTCGACCGCGTCCTCCCTCAGGCGATAGAAGACCCGGTGCCTGCCGACTGATACCCTACGGTAGCCTTCCCGAACGTCGCTGCAGTCGGCGCCGATTTCCGGATGCTCGGAAACGCGCAGCAAGGACGCTTCGATTGCGGCGAGATAATCGTCCGCCTGCGCCTCGCCCCAATGTTCGTCCGTGTAGATCCAGATTTGGACGAGGTCTTCTTCGGCGGACGGAGACCTGCGGATCTCAAGCGGCACGTGCCGTTCTCACGCGCTCTTTTGCCTTTGCCGCAATGTCGGACATGTCGAGCGGAGTTGCCTCTCCGCTCTGTTCGCCTTCGATCAGCGCGCGGACCAAAGCATCACGCTTCGACTCACGCCGTTCAAGCAGGCGAAGCGCTTCCTCGATCAACTCCGATGCGCTGCCGTAATGGCCGGCGGCGACCTGGTCTTCGATGAAGACTTCGAAGTGGCGGGCGAGGCGGAGGGGCGGCTGCTCGGTCATGGGGGCGATCCTAAACCATTCGCAGAAAACGGGCAAAGGGGCGCGAGGTTCAGCGGGCGAGCATCTCATCCACCCACGCGGGCACCAGCGCGCTCGCCGGCCCGGTGCGGCTTTCTTCGAAGAGGAAGCTGCCGAGCGAGGGTTCGAGGTTCATCTCGAGAGTCCGCGCGCCCGCGTAGCGGGCGGTCTGGACGAAGCCGGCGCCGGGGTAGACGTTGCCGGAGGTGCCGATCGAAACGAACAGGTCGGCGTCCATCAGGGCGCGGTCGATGCGATCCATGCCGTACGGCATTTCGCCGAACCAGACGATGTCCGGGCGCAAGTGCCCGGCGCCGCCGCAGGAGGGGCATGGCGGATGGTCGCCAAGGTTCGCGTCCCACTCCGATCGCGAGTCGCAGGCGAGGCACCAGGCGGAGCGCAATTCGCCGTGCATGTGGAGGAGCCGCTTCGCCCCGGCGCGCTCGTGAAGGTCGTCCACGTTCTGGGTGACGATCAGAAGATCGCCGCGCCATTCGGCATCGAGCCGGGCGAGCGCCTGGTGCGCCCGGTTGGGTGAAACCTCGCTCAGCCGCGCCCGGCGCGCGTCGTAAAAGGCGTGGACCAGCTCAGGATCGCGCTGGAACGCTTCGGGAGTCGCGACGTCCTCTACGAGGTGCCCTTCCCACAGGCCGTCCGAGCCGCGGAAGGTGGCAAGGCCGCTTTCCGCGGAGACGCCGGCGCCGGTCAGGATGACGATGTTTCGGATGTCGCGCATCGGCCCCGTCTAGCGGACCGTTGAGCTATCGGGAACGGCTGGAGACGACATCAGCCGTCCGGCTTTTGACCCTTCTCGCGGTGGGGGCATCCGGGCCAGCAGCAGGGGCGCCGCTTTCCCTCTCGCAGGCTTGACCGCCCCCAATCGATCCGCTTGCGCCTGGTCTCCGCCTTCTTGGGCGACTGGACCCAGCAGATCCATTCGTTGCGGGCGAGCGGCGTGATGTCGTTCCAGGTGGCAAGCGCCTCCGGATCGCGCTTCAGCGCATCTTCCAGGTCTTCGGGGAGGCCATGGACGACGCCGCCGGGAAGGTGTGTCTCGTCAAGCATAAGCAGCGGGATTTTAGTCTTTCAGGAGCTGCTTGTCACCGGTGGGGCGCGCCGTCTTCCGCACACCGGGTCTTAAGCACTGCGCGCTACAGGCGGAGCTGAGAGGAGCCCGCTTGCACGCCGAAATCGCCGCCGCACCCGAAGCCGCCCCGCCGCGCCGCCTCGACGCGGCGCTGGTGCGGCTCAGCCTGCCGGCGGCCGTCTTCCTGACGCTCGCGCTGGAGCTGCTGCTCGCCGAGCGCAAGTTCGCGGTCTTTGCCGGCGGCTTCGGACAGTCGCGCGCGATCGATACGCCGGGCGAGGTCGCCGCCTTTCTCCCGGCCCTTCTCGCCGCCCACGCCTTTCTCTTCTACCTCTTCTACCGGCTGGTGCGGCGGCTCCACGGCAGGCGCGCGGACACGCCGCTCTTCCACTTCAATTTCTTCTACCTCTCCACCTTCCTCGGATCCGCCGTCCTCGTGGCGAAATATCAGGCGCTCAGCTATTTCAGCGACGCCATGAGCTTCCAGGTCGTCCGGAACATGGGCGGCGGTAGCATCATCCAGGCCTTGCTCTACACGCTCGACGAAGGGGCGCTGATGCTCTTCGTCGCGGCGGGGGCGTTCGGCGTCTACGCAGCGATCCGCTTCGTCCTGAGGCGCCGCCTGCGCGGGGCCGCGCCTCTCCCGGACCGCACCGTGCTGCGGGGACGGTCGTTCGCCGCTTTGCTCGCCGCCGTTCCTCTGCTGCTCCTCGCCGCTTCGCAGGTGGGCGACGTGCGATCGGGTCTCGGCCGCTTCAACGCACCCTATCTGTTCACCGCCCTCTTCGACCAGCTTAGCGATTTCGACCGCGACGGCTTCGGTTTCTTCTCCGCGCCCGCCGACACACATCCGTTCGACGGCAGCCGCCATCCGTTCGCACTCGACGTGCCGAACAACGGCGTGGACGAGGACGGCTTTGCCGGTGACCTCGTCCTTGCCGATCCGGCCCCGGCCCCGGCGCCGCCGGTCCGGATCGCCGGGGAGCGGCCGCACGTCGTCCTGATCGTGCTCGAATCGACGCGCGGAGACATCATCGGCCGCCGATTCCGCGGACGGCCGGTCGCGCCCAACCTAGAAGCATTGGCCGCGGGCGGAACGTCGGCGCCGGCGGCGTTCAGCCATGCCGGCTTCACCAGCTTCTCACTCAAGACGCTGTTCACAGGCCGCCTCGTGCCCGAGGGCCCGGAGACGTCGCTGTTCGAAGCGTTCCGGGCGAACGGCTACCGGACCGGCGCCCTTTCGGCGCAGGCGGAGGATTTCGGAAGCATCGCGCAGACGGTGGGCATGCGCCGCGCCAACGTGTTCGTCGACGCCGAGACGCTGAAGAGCGAGCGGGTCTACGGCCTCGGCTCGGAAAGTTCGCTGCGCATCGACGACGGCGTCGTCCTTCGCGAATTCGACCGGCATTTCGGACGTGCCGAGGCCTGGACGCGGCCCAACTTCGTCTACCTCAACCTGCAGTCCGCCCATTTCCCCTACGACCATCCCGGCATGGGCCGCCCGCTCGGCATCGAGCCGCTGCCGCGCGGCGACATCTCGGCGGCGAACCGGGAGCGGCTGGAGGAGACCTATTGGAATGCCGCCGCTTATGCGGACAGGATGGTGGGCGAAGTGGTCGCGCGGCTGCGCCGGCTCGGGGTCTGGGACCGGACCCTGCTGGTCGTGACCGCCGACCATGGCGAATCGCTGTTCGAGGACGGCTTTCTCGGCCACGGCCACATGATCAACCGCCGCCAGAACCACATACCGTTCGTCATGAACCGCCGCGTGGCGGTGCCGTCTCCGGTCGGGCTCGCCGACGTCCGCGGTATCGTCCTGCGCGCCGCGGGCGCGGACGTGCCGCCGGAGCCGGGCGCGACGCCGGGCCGGGTGTTCCAGTATATCGGTAGCCTCGACCGGCCGAGCTCGATCGGCGTTGCGGACGCAGGCGGGCGCTTCACCGTATTCAGCTTCGATCGCGCGGCGCTCTGGACGAGCGGAACGGAGCGCTGGAAGCCCTACGAGGCACTCGCGCCCGGAAGCGCCGCGCGAGGCGAAGCGGACGCGCTCATCCGGGAATGGGGCCGCCAGCGCTGGCTGAACCGCGCCGGCGGCTGATCCCGTTTACTTGGTCGGGTTGTCGATCTTGATGTCGGCGTCGATCTTCTCGGTGCCGCCGCCGCTCAGCAGGTTCCGTCCGAACAGCAGGAACAGGACGAGCAGCAGGACGATGAGGAGCACGACCGCAAGCAGCGTTCCGCCCCCGCCGCGGCGCTCGCCGCCGTCGGTGGTGACGATCGTCTCTCTTTCACGCTCGACCATGGACTTCACTCCCGTTTGCTGTTGGCGATTGTTATGGCGGCGTAACGCAGCCGAGGCGGGGCATGTTCCCGGCAGTGAGTCCCGCTTCGGGGCGCTTGCGCCGGGGGGCCGGCTCGCCCAATGAAGCGCGGCACGGCTCGGGAGGCGCACCTATGACCAGGATCGGCATCGTCGGCGCCGCCGGGCGGATGGGCCGGGCCATTGCCGCCGCCGTCGCGGACACGGAGGGCGCGCGCCTTGCGGGCGGCGCGGGGCGGGACGGCAATGTCGGCGCGCTGGCGCAGGGCTCGGACGTGCTGGTCGATTTCTCCTCCGCCGCCGCGCTCGAGGCGAACCTCGCGGCCGCCGTCGGCGCGGGCGTGCCGATCGTCGTCGGGACGACGGGGCTCGGTGATGATGCGGAGTGGCTGGTCGAGGCCGCCGCGGCCCGCGTCGCCGTGCTGCAGAGCGCCAACATGTCGCTCGGTGTCAACATCCTGGCGCACCTCGCGCGCGAGGCGGCGGCGCGGCTCGGCGACGATTGGGACATCGAGATCGCCGAGATGCACCACCGGTACAAGGCCGACGCGCCGTCCGGCACCGCGCTCCTGCTCGGCCGGGCCGCGGCCGACGGGCGCGGTGTCGATCTCGGCGCCGTCTCCGACCGCGGCCGCGACGGGATCACCGGCGCGCGGACCCCGGGCCACATCGGTTTCGCGGCCCTGCGCGGCGGCTCGGTGGCCGGCGACCACCAGGTGATCCTTGCGACTGAAGGCGAACGCATCGAGCTCGGACACCGCGCGGAGAGCCGCGACATCTTCGCGCGCGGCGCGGTCAAGGCGGCGCTGTGGCTCGCCGGGAAACCGGCCGGGCGCTACGCGATGACGGACGTGCTGGGGATCTGAAGTTGGTTGAGAATTCGTCGAAGGTGGTCAAGCCTCGTTCGTCCCGAGCGAAGTCG
>DASWMS010000081.1:0-26253 GCA_036399655.1 Allosphingosinicella sp.
CATGCTCGTCCTCCTCATCATCTTCATGGTGACGGCGCCGCTCCTCGTCTCGGGCGTGCAGGTCGACGTTCCCGAGACCAAGGCCGAAGCGCTGGACCAGGCGCAGGAGCCGGTCGCCCTCTCGATCGACCCGTCCGGCGCGATCTTCATCAGCGACGACCCGGTGTCGAGCGCCGACTTGCCCGCCCGGCTCGCACAGATCGCCGCGGCCTCGGGCGAAGAGGGCGGCCCGCGCGTCTTCCTCCGCGCCGACCGCAGCCTCGATTACGGCCTCGTCATGCAGGTAATGGGCGAGCTGAACCGGGCGGGCCTGCGCCGCATCGCCATGGTCGGCACGCCGGCCGGCGGCGGGGGCGAGTGATGGACCGGGCCGACGCCGCCGGCCTCGGCCTTGCCGCCGCGTTGCACATCGCCCTGCTCGCGGCGCTCGTCCTGCTCGTCCCCACGAACCCGATCCAGCTCCCCGGCGCGCCGACGATCGAGATTTCCTACGAAGAGGATGTCGGCGCGGTTTCCGCGGGCGAGACGACGACGCCCGCCGCGGCAAGCCTGGCGCCCGAGCTCGGCGCTCCGGAAGATGCCGCGCCTTCGCCCGACCCGGTCTCAGAGCCGGAGCCCGCACCGACGCCCGCTCCAGCGCCGGCTCAGGCGCAGCCCCAGCCGCGCCCGCAGCCGACTGCCGCCCGTCCCGCACCGCGCCAGCCAGCGCCCGCCCAGCAGCGCGCCGCGCCCGCGCAGCGCCCGGCGCAGCAACCGGCACGCGCCAACCCGCAGCCCAAGTCCGCCCCGCCGCGCGGCGGCTCCGGCACCGCTCCTGCGCAGCGCGGCAGGGGCTTGGGCCCGGACTTCCTCAAGGGCATCGGCAACGATCCCGCCTCCACTTCGCAGCGGACGGCGGGCGCCGTCGTCAGCGATCAGGCAAGGGCAAGCATGGACGCGGCGCTCAACAGGGCGCTCCAGCCGTGCCGCCGGCAGCCTTTGCCCGCTCCGGAGGCCAATGCGATCAAGGTGCGGGTCGAAGTGATCCTTAGCCCGAACGGCAGCCTGTCCAGCGCGCGCGTGCTCTCCGTCACGGGTGCGACGGGAAGTCTCGCCATCTACGCTCAGCGGATGCGCGATCTCGCCACCAACGTCATCGAGCAATGCGCGCCGATCCGTGGATTGCCAGCCGAATATTACAATGTGGCGCGCGGCTGGCGCCGCTTTGCCTACACCTTTCCCGCATGACAGGGCCGAAGCCATGAGAACGATGAGTCTGCTTACCTTTTCCTTCGCCGCCGCCGCGGCGTTCCTCCCGCAGCCTGCGCTCGCGCAGGAGAGCCGGGAGGCGCCGCCGGCCGCCTCGGCTGAGGGGCAGGCCGTGCCCGGAGAAGACGATATCATCGAGCTGCGGGTCGGTGAGGGCGTCTTCACCTCCGTTTCGATTGCAGTGCCTGCGATGCCGACCCCGGCCTCCGCTGCCACGCCCGCCGGCGAAACCGGCGCGCTCGGGCGGCAGGTGGCGCAGATCGTCGCCGCGAACCTGCGGAACAGCGGCCTCTTCACCACCACAGGCCCGGACGGCCTGCCCGCCGTTTCCTATCCGCAGGTGACCGCGCCCAATTACGGCGCTTTCGCAGGCGCGGCGCAGACGCTCGTCCAGGGCTTCGTCCAGGCCAATGCCAACGGCACCCTGACCGTCGGCTGCTACCTGTACGACGTCTCCGCCCAGCGTTCGCTCGCCTCCGAAGGCTTCACCGTGCAGCCCGCGCAGTGGCGCCGGGCCGCGCATCGCTGCGCCGACATGATCTACGGGCGCCTCACCGGCGAAAGCGGGCTGTTCGACAGCCGCGTGGTCTATGTCGCGGAAAGCGGCCCTCCCGGGCGGCGCATCAAGCGGCTCGCGATCATGGACCAGGACGGGGCCAACCACCGCTTCCTCACCAACGGCCAGTTCACGGCGCTCACCCCTCGCCTGTCGCCCGACAACCGCACCATCACCTACATGACCTATACGGACGAGCAGCCGCGGGTCTTCGTCTACGACCTCGCGTCCGGCCGCTCGCGTCCGCTCGTCGAAGCGCGGCACATGACCTTCGCGCCGCGCTTCTCGCCCGACGGGCGGCAGATCGTGTTCTCGATGGCGGTGAACGGCAATACGGACGTCTACCGCGTCTCCGCCTCGGGCGGCGCGCCCGTGCGCCTCACCACGGCGCCCGGCATCGACACCGGCGGCAGCTTCTCGCCGGACGGAAGCCGCATCGCCTTCGAAAGCGACCGATCGGGCGGCCAGCAGATCTACGTCATGGGCGCGGACGGCTCCGGCCAGCGGCGGATCAGCTTCGGCGGCGGCCGCTATGCGACGCCGGTGTGGAGCCCGCGCGGCGATCTCATCGCCTTCACCAAGATCGCGGGCAACTTCCGGATCGGCGTCATGTCGCCGACCGGCGGCGGCGAGCGGCTGCTGACCAACGGCTGGCACGACGAAGGCCCGAGCTGGGCGCCGAACGGCCGCGTGCTGATCTTCTTCCGGAGCGCGCAAGGGTCGGGCCGAGGCTCGATCTGGGCGATCGACGCGGCGGGCGGCAACGAGCGCCGCATCGTCACCCCGCTCGATGGCTCCGACCCCGCCTGGTCCGCCATCAACCCTTAAGTCCCCGACCCTCGAGTCCCCGAAGTACGGAGAAAGATCATGAAGAGCTCCAGCCTTGCCGCCCTCGCCGTCGCCTTGATGCTGACCGCCGCCTGCGGGTCGAAGCGCCCTGCCCAGCTCCCGCCCGCGCCGCCGTCCGAGGCCGACGGGAGCGGCAATCCCGACGGCAGTGCGGGGGCCGACCAGGGCGGCGTCACCGGCGCGGCGATCCCGGGGAGCCAGCAGCACTTCCTCACCGCCGTTCCTTCGGACCGAGTCTATTTCGATACGGACGAATATGCCCTCACCGCCGAGGACCGCTCGACGCTCGACGCGCAGGCCCAGTATCTCGTGCAATATCCTTCCGTGTCGGTGACGATCGAAGGCCATGCCGACGAGCGCGGCACCCGGGAATACAATCTGGCGCTCGGCGAGCGGCGCGCGAACAGCGTCCGCAACTATCTGGAGTCGCGCGGCGTGGGTGCGAACCGGATGACGACGATCAGCTGGGGCAAGGAACGCCCCGCCGCCGAGGGCTCGAGCGAGCAGGCCTGGGCCCAGAACCGAAGGGCGGTGACGGTGCTTCCGAACTGAGGGAGAGGGGGCAGCGGCTGACGCTTCTGGTGAGGCCTCCCCACCCGTTGGTTCGAGCGAAGTCGAGAACCGCCTTCGAGCGGAGCGAGAAGCGAGAGGCTGACGAAAGAAGAAGGGCCTCGACTTCGCTCGGCAGCGGTCCTCGACTTCGCTCGGACCGAACGGCGGGGCGGGTGTTACTTCCTGCTTCAGCCCGCCGGCTGCGCCCGCGGCGGGGGGTTAAACGCTTCCTCGATCATGCGCGCGAGCCTCAGGCCGCCGCGGGCGACCTGGCGTCTCACGATCGGAACGACGCGCCGCGTCGTCTCCTCGCCGATCACCGGGCGCTCCGCCGGCACCGGGCCGCACGGGTCGGCCATGACGAGCCCGTACGCGAAGTCCCGGCTCGCCTGCCAGCTTTCGCGCGCCCAGTCGGTGACGCTTCCCGCCCGCATCGCCTCGCGATCGGCGGGGGTGAGTTCGGCGAGAATGCCCGCCGGTCCACCGATCGGGTTCGATATGCCGCGGTCGGCGAAGAAGCCGTCCCAGACGCCGTGCAGGTTCGTCCGCCCGGCGATCACGCCGTAGGAGACGGCGAAGCGGTTGCCGCCAAGGTCGCCGCGGTCGCCCGCATGGAGCGGCTGGTGCATGTCGCCGACGAAATGGGCGAGAAAGGCCAGCGCCATGATCCGCTCGCGAGTCGGCAGCGCCTTGTCGCCAAGGAGGCGCGCGTGGCGCTCGATCTGCGCTGAGACGCAATTGCCGTCGCGGCAGGGCGCCTCCAGGTCGAACGGGCGGCAGACGTCGACATTCTGGTAATGCCACGACGAGGCGTAGCTGAAGCGGTCGCGATATTGCTTGATGCAGTCCGGCCAGACCGACGCGTCCTCGATCGTCCGCGCGGAACATTCCGCGGTTTCGAGAAGGCGCGACTGGGCGAGCAGGCGACGCACTTCGCGCCTGGACGAGGGCGACAGGTTCATGTCGGCGATGGTCGCCACCGTCTCGTGGCCATATTCCCACCAGGCGGCGGCGGGCGCGGGCGCGAGCACCAGGAACAGGGCTGCAATGAACGGCAGCCGGAACGCAAACTTCAGCACTGTTCGTCTCCATAAATCGCGACGTTGCGGCCCTCGGGCGTCGCGAGACCGCGATACATGCCGGCCGAATTGAATGGGAAGGCGACCTCGCCTCGCGCAGAGACGGCGATGACTCCGCCGGTCCCGCCGAGCGCACCCATCTCCTCGATCGCCGCCGCCGCGGCGTCGCCGAGGCGCTCGCCGCCATGGCGAAGGCGTGCGGCGATTTCGTGGGCGACGGCGGTGCGGATGAAATATTCGCCGGTTCCGGTCGCGGAGACGGCGCAGGTCCGGTCGTCCGCCCAGGTGCCCGCGCCGATGATCGGCGAATCGCCGATGCGGCCCCAGCGCTTGCCGGTGATCCCCCCGGTCGAGGTCGCGGCGGCGAGGTGGCCGTTCGCGTCAAGCGCGACGGCGCCGACGGTGCCGTATTTCATCTCCTCGTCGAACCAGCCGTCGGGCATGGCCTGGATCTCCTCGAGCTGGCGGCGGCGCTCCTCGGTGATGAAATATTCGGGCGGCACCTGCTCGAGGTCCTTCTCTCGCGAAAACTGGTCTGCGCCCTCTCGGCTCAGCATGACGTGCGGGCTCTGCTCCATCACCGCGCGTGCGAGGCTCACCGGGTTCTTCGTGGCGGTGACCCCGGTCACCGCCCCTGCGCCGCGCGTCGCGCCGTCCATGATCGCGGCGTCCATTTCGTTGGTCGCCTGGTAGGTGAAGACCGCGCCGCGGCCGGCGTTGAAGTGCGGATCGTCCTCGAGCTCGCGGGCGGCGGCCTCGACGGCATCGAGCGCGCTTCCGCCCTCCGACAGGATCTTCGCGCCCGTGGCGAGGGCATGGTCCAGCGCCGCGCGAATCGCCTTGTCGGTCTCGGGCGTGAGCAGATGCCGCTCGATGACTCCGGCGCCGCCGTGGACGAGCAGCTTCCAGCCTTGCTTCGGGTTCGCGTCGCTCATCGTCGGTTCCGTCTCCTCGCGCGCGCCTTAGCGGGAAGGGTGCGCGCTCGCCAGCCGCGCTGGATCAACGGAGATAGATCCGATTCCGGTTCCATTTCGGATGTGTCTGTGCAAACCAATGGCTTGCGCGCGCGCCGCAACGCGGTGAGCTTCGCGCGCTTCCAGGGGGGACTAATCAAATGAAAAACAACGTGAAGATTCTGCTCGTCTGCGCCGCGGCGCTCGCTCTGCCGGCGGCTCCGGCGGCGGCACAGCCTTCGGCCGCTCCGCTCGTCGTCGGCGCGGCGCCCGCCGCCAACGTTCTGCGCGCGGGCACCGAGATCAAGATGGTGACGCGGGGCGAGCTCAACTCGCGCCGCAGCCGCGTCGGCGACCGCTTCGAGCTCGAAGTGTCCGAGGACGTCACCATGAACGGCCAGACCGTCATTCCGGCGGGCAGCGTCGCCACAGGCGAAGTCACCCGCCGCCGCGGCAAGGGCATGTGGGGCAAGAGCGGCATCCTCGAGACGCGGCTCCTCAACGTCCGCGTCGGCGATCAGACGATCCGGATCACCGGCCAGGCGGGCGACCGCGGCCGCGCCGGAACCGCGGGCGTCGTCGCCGCGGTCGTGGCACTGCCGATCGCCGGCTTCTTCGTCACCGGCACCAGCGCCGTCATCGCGCCGGGCACGGCGACCGTGGGTTATCTCGAGTCGGATCTCCCGGTCCACTTCGTCGGCGACGTTCGTCCCGCCGGGCTCGTCGTGCCCGTTCAGCCCGCCGCTGAAGCGGCTCCGGCTCCGGTCGTGCAGCCGCAGCCGTAACAGCGTCTCGCTTCATCGGCGAACGAAGGTCGCGCCGGAGGTGTTTCGCGCACCTCCGGCGCGAATTCGTTTCGCCCCTCCCGCCGATTTCGCTTGCGCGAATCGGATCGATATAAATATGATATCGCAATAAAGAGGGAGGCCGATATGACTGCGATCGACACACGTAACGATGCCAATGCGCTGAGCCTGTCGCGCGAGCGCCCGGCGTCCACTGTCAGCGGCTACGGCATGCTGGTCCTGCTCCTCGCCGCCCTCGCGGTGGCCGCGGGCGGCGTCCCCCTCTTCACGGAGATGGGCCCGGCTTACGGCATCCCGGTCGCTGCGCTCGGCACCATCGTCTTCCTCTTCATCTCCGCGGGCTTTTACCTGCTCCAGCCCAACCAGGCGGCCGCCATCCTCCTGTTCGGCGACTATCGCGGCACCGACCGGAACAACGGCCTGCGCTGGCGCTGGCCGTGGCTCACGCACACCAAGATCTCGACCCGCGTCCACAACATCACGTCGGAGCGCCTGAAGGTGAACGACCTGCGCGGCAACCCGATCGAGATCGCGGCCAACGTCGTGTGGCGCGTCACCGACACCGCGCAGGCGCTCTACGACGTCGACAATTACCTCGAATTCCTGGAAATCCAGATCGAAAGCGCCGTCCGCGCGGTCGGCGCCCGCTATCCGTATGACGATATCGAGCACCAGGAGACGACGCTGCGCGGCGATGCGGACGTGGTCAGCGAGGAATTGAGGATCGAGCTCCAGGACCGCGTGGCGGTCGCCGGCATAACGGTCGACGAGTGCCGCCTCACCCACCTCGCCTACGCCCAGGAGATCGCCCAGGCGATGCTTCGCCGCCAGCAGGCGGAAGCGGTGATCGCGGCGCGGCAGAAGCTGGTGACGGGCGCCGTCACCATGGTCGAAAGCGCGCTCCAGATGCTTTCGGAAAAGCAGGTGGTGGAGCTCGACGACGAGCGGCGCGCGGCAATGGTCTCGAACCTGATGGTGGTGCTCTGCTCGGAACGGGACACCCAGCCCGTCGTCAACACCGGCACGCTCTACCAGTAAGCGCGCCATCACGTGCCCGACACGCCGCCGCCCAAGAAGGCATTCCCGCTCCGCATCGAGCCGTCCCTGTGGGACGCGCTTGAACGGGCGGCGGCGGCCGACTTCCGCAGCGTCAATGCCGAGATCGAAGTGCTGCTGCGCGACGCCCTCGCCCGCCGCGGCGTCAAGGTCGCGCCGCCCGAGCAGAGGAAGAGGGGAAGACCCGCCAAGGAAGAATGAGGCCGCTGGCGCCGCTGCCGCGACTCGGAACGAGTAGATTGCGCAGGGCGGCACGAATAGGTCCGGAACCGGTTCAAACCTGCCGTGGTTGCGGAGTTATAAAGGACGAAATCGCGCGCTATTCTACGTGGAAACGTAGACTCCGCGGGTGCAATCCCGCGCAAAGCGGGAAATCATTTCGCTGGCGAAAGAGCTTGGTTCGGGAGATGATCCTGCGGGTCCGACGAGACGCGCCGGAGGGGCGCGCCCGGGCACGGCGAAAGGGCAAAGGCACATGGCGACGATCAACGGCACGTCGGGCGACGACACGCTCACCGGCACCTCCTCTTCGGACCAGATCTTCGGCCTGGACGGCAACGACACGCTGTCGGGCGGCGGCGGCAACGACCAGCTGAACGGCGGCACCGGCGCCGATGCGATGGCGGGCGGCACGGGGAGCGACATCTATTTCGTCGACGATGCCGGAGATTCCGTGTTCGAGAATTCGGGCGAGGGCAATGACGAGGTCCGCACCACGCTCGCCGCCTACGCGCTCGGGGCCAACCTCGAGAAGCTCAAGTTCACCGGCACGGGCAGCTTCACCGGCACCGGCAACGACCTCCACAACGACATTACCGGCGGCGCCTCGGACGACACGCTTTCGGGCGGCGACGGCTACGATCAGCTCTACGGCGCCGGCGGCAACGACAGCCTCTACGGCGGCACCGGCGGGGACCTCCTCTCGGGCGGCGCGGGCGACGACTATATGGAAGGCGGCAGCGGCGACGACGTCTACATCGTCGATTCCGCCTCCGACAGCGTCGTCGAAGCGTCGGCCGAAGGCATCGACCACGTCTACGCGACGCTCTCCACCTACACCCTCGGCGCGAACGTCGAGAACCTCACCTGGAACGGCTCGGGCGCGTTCACCGGCACCGGCAACGCTCTCGACAATGCGATCTGGGGCGGCGGCAGCGACGACGTGCTGGACGGCGGCGACGGCAACGACACGCTCCGCGGCCAGGGCGGCGACGACACCCTGATCGGCGGCAACGGAGACGACCTGCTGATCGGTGCGTCGGGGGCCGACACGATGACGGGCGGCGCCGGCGCCGACACGTTCCGGATCGGCTATTATGAAAGCGGCACGTTCACCGACGCCGACACGATCGCCGACTTTGCGGCCGGTACCGACAAGATCGACGTTTCCGGCTGGGACGCGAACACGTCTGCAGGCGGCGACCAGGCGTTCACCTTCGTGGGCACCGCCGCTTTCTCCGGCGCCGCCGGCGAGCTTCGCTACTATGACGACGGCGTGAACACCTACGTCCTCGGCGATATCAACGGCGACAGCTTCGCCGACTTCGAGATCGTCCTGAACGGCGTCGTCGCGCCGACAGCGTCGGACTTCATCCTCTAGGCGGAAACCGGAAGAGCCCACCGCCGATGCGGCCGCGGCGGGCTCGCCCGGTTCTGTCCGCCAGCCGAAGAAGGTGCGCAGCCTTTCGCCTTCGGGTCGGAGGCCCTATAGTAAGGCCGAGCCCATTTCGGAGAAATTTCATGTCGGTCCGCCCATGGCGCGACATTGCGCGGCGCCCCTCGCGTCAGATCATGGTCGGCAACGTGCCGGTCGGCGGCGATGCGCCGGTCACCGTCCAGACGATGACCAACACGGCGACGTCGGACGCGCGCGCGACGATCGACCAGATCCGCCGCTGCGAGGAGGCGGGAGCGGACATCATCCGCGTCTCCTGCCCCGACGTGGAATCGACGGCCGCGCTGCGCCAGATCGTACGCGCCGCGCGCGTGCCGATCGTCGCCGACATTCACTTTCACTACAAGCGCGCGCTCGAAGCCGCCGACGCCGGCGCCGCCTGCCTCCGGATCAATCCAGGCAACATCGGCTCGGCCGACCGGGTCCGCGAAGTGGTGAACGCCGCCAAGGCGAACGGCTGCGCGATCCGCATCGGCGTCAATGCGGGCAGCCTGGAGAAGGACCTGCTCGAAAAATATGGTGAGCCCTGCCCGGAGGCGCTGGTCGAAAGCGCGCTCGATCATATCCGCATCCTCGAGGAGCACGACTTCCGAAACTACAAGGTCGCGGTGAAGGCGTCGGACCTGTTCCTCGCCGTCGCCGCCTATCAGCAGCTCGCCGAAGCGGTGGATTGCCCGCTCCATCTCGGCATCACCGAAGCGGGCGGCCTTCGCGGCGGCACCGTCAAATCGGCGATCGGCGTCGGCTCGCTGCTGTGGTTCGGGATCGGCGACACGATCCGCGTCTCCCTTTCCGCCGAGCCGGAGGAGGAGGTTCGCGCCGGCTTCGAGATCCTGAAAAGCCTCGGCATCCGCAACCGCGGCGTCCGGGTCGTCTCCTGCCCCTCCTGCGCGCGCCAGGGCTTCGACGTCATCCGTACCGTGCAAAAGCTGGAGGAGCGCCTCAGCCACATCCGCACGCCGATGTCGCTCTCCGTCCTCGGCTGCGTCGTCAATGGCCCGGGCGAAGCGCGAGAGACCGACATCGGCATCACCGGCGGCGGCAACGGCAAGCACATGGTCTATCTGTCGGGCGTCACCGACCATCATGTGAAGGACGAGGACATGGTCGACCACATCGTCCGCCTCGTCGAAGCCAAGGCGGCCGAGATCGAGGCAAGCGCGGAAGTAACGGCAGTCGCGGCGGAGTAGGCCTAGAACGCTCCCCCCATCGTCATTCCCGCGAAAGCGGGAATCCAGTGCTGCCTCCCCGCCCGCACCGCGTTTCGCGGGCGCCCGCTGGATCCCCGCTTTCGCGGGGATGACGGGGAAGGGAGCCGCAGCCGCTCCTCTCGCGGAAACCAATCCTTCACCGTCTTGCGGCTAACCTCGGCGCCATGATGAAGCCGCTTCTTGTCGTGATCGCGCTCGGCACCGGGATCGGGCTGATGATGCCTTCGGACGGAGACGCTGGGGCGGCGGAAAGCGCCGCCACCGCCGAGTCCAATCCCGGCACCGTCTCGCCCACGGCGCCGCTCACCGAGCTGCGCATCGAGCGGCGGCGGGACGGGCATTTCTACGTCGATGGTCTCGTCAACGGTCACGAGACTCATTTCCTGGTCGATACGGGGGCGACGCACGTCGCGCTGACGGTCGACGATGCGAAGAAGATCGGCATCGACGTCAACCCGGAGGAATTCGATTTCGTTGCGCAGGGCGCCGGCGGGCCGGTGCGCGGCCAGGTGGTGATGCTCGACAGGGTGACGGTCGGCGGCCGGGTCGTCACCAACGCGCGCGCGACCGTGCTCGAAGGGCTCGGAGTCTCGCTCCTCGGCCAGTCGGTTCTGACGCAGCTCGGCACCCTCGAAATGACCAGCGAGCGGCTGATCGTCCACTAAGGGTTCCGGCCCCGTGACGGGACCGGCGGCGGGCGCTATCAGCCCGCCATGCCGAACCGCACGCCAGCCCAGACAACGACGGCCGTCGCCTTCGGCGTGGCGACGGTCGGCATCGCATTCTTCTCGGGCATGGACGCGCTGATGAAGGGGCTGAGCCTTTCGATCGGAACCTACAATGCGCTCCTCTGGCGAACCGGCGCGGGCGCGCTCATCGCCGCCGCCTTCTTCTTCGGCGGGCGGACGCCGTGGCCCGGCCGGGCGGCGCTTCGGGTGCACGTCACGCGCGGGCTGATCGGCGTGCCGATGGCCTTGCTCTTCTTCTGGGGCCTGGCCCGCGTACCGATGGCGCAGGCGATCGCGCTGGCCTTCGCCGCGCCGCTCATCGCGCTCTACCTGGCTGCTTTCCTGCTCAAGGAGAGGATCGAGCGGCGGTCGCTCCTCGCCTCCGGGCTCGGCTTCGCCGGGATCCTCGTCATCTTCTGGGGTCAGCGCGAGGCGGCGCTCGGGCCGGACGCCTTCCGCGGCTCGATCGCCATCCTCGCGTCCGCGGGTCTTTATGCGTACAACATCATCCTGATGCGCTGTCAGGCCCTCCTTGCGAAGCCGACCGAAGTGGCCTTCTTCACCAGCGGGATCATGGGGCTTTCCTTCCTCCTCGCCGCGCCCTTCTACGCGGTCCCGCCCCCGGCCGGGCAGCTTCCCGCCATCTTCGGCGCCGCGATCCTTGCCTTCGCCTCGCTCCTCCTCCTTTCCTGGGCCTATGCCCGGGCGGAGGCGCAGCACCTCGCGCCCGTCGAATATACGAGCTTCGTCTGGGCCGCGATCCTGGGCTGGCTGGTCTTCGGCGAGGCGGTGCAGCCGTTCACCATCGCGGGCGCGGCGCTGATCGTCGCCGCCTGCCTCATCGCCGCTACCCGCCGTCCGCCGCCGGACCCGGACGTGGATTCGGGAGTGCATGCCTGATGGCCTGGTTCTGGCTGATCCTCGGCGGGTGCTTCGAAGTGGGCTTCACCACTTCGCTCCGCTTCGTCGACGGCTTCCGCAACGTACCCTGGACGATCGCCTTCCTCGTCTCGGTGACGATCTCGATGGGCCTGCTCGAATATGCCTCGCGCACCATCCCGATGGGGACGGCCTATGCAGTCTGGGGTGCGATCGGTGCGATCGGGACGGTGATCGTCGGTATGGGCTGGTTCGGCGAGCCGGCGACCACATTGCGCATGCTCCTCATCCTCGTCATCGTCGGCGCGATCGCCGGGCTGAAGCTCACCGCATGAGCATCGACGAGGGGCTGCTGGCGTGGGTTGGGGAGGCGCTGGAGCCTTTGGGGCCCATCACCATGCGCCGCATGATGGGCGCCGCGACGCTGTACCTCGGCGGCACCGTCTTCGCGATCCAGGACGAAGGCGAGATCTGGTTCAAGGCCGACGCCGAGAGCGACGCCGCCTGGGACGCCCAAGGCTGCGACCGGTTCACCTTCGACATGGGCGAGGGCCGCACCGGCACGATGAACTACCGCCGCGCGCCCCTTGACGTCTATGACGATCCCGAAGCGATGCAGCGCTGGGCCGCACTCGCGCTGGAGGCGGGGTTGAGGGCCGCGGCGAAGAAGAAGCCGAAGGGTGCACGCAAGCCGGTGAGCAAGAAAGACCCGTCACCCCGGACTTGATCCGGGGTCCATGAACACGGCGTCGGCAGGTTCGCGGAAGCCAATGTTCATGGATGCCGGATCAAGTCCGGCATGACGGCTACTCCGCGATCGTCTGCGGCTCAAACGCGCGCTGGATCTCCGGCTGCTCCTCGATCGATTGCAGAAATCTCGGCTCGATCCGCTTGCGCGACGCCTGCTCGTAGGCGTAGCCGATCGAGAGGATCAGCCCGTCGGACCATTTGGGGCCGATGAAGCTCATGCCCACCGGCAGGCCGCGCAGGTTCCCCATCGGCACGGTGAGGTGCGGATAGCCCGCGATCGCGGCAAGCGAGCCGCCGCCGCCGCCCGAAATGACGTCCCCGTGCACCGCGTCGATGAACCAGGCGGCCGGCATGGTCGGGCCGACGAGCGCGTCGATATTGTGCTCGCGCATCAGCCGGTCGATCCCTTCGGCACCGGCGAGGCGCTGCATCGTCTCGCGATTCCGGCGATATTCGGCGTTGAGCCCGGTCGTCGCCTCCGCCTGCTCGAGCAGCTCCTGGCCGAAGAGAGGCATTTCCGCGGCGGCGTTGGCGCGGTTGAAGGCAATGAGCTGCGCGAGGGTGCGGGTCTGCACGCTCGCCGGCGTGGTCGCGAGATAGCGGTTGAGGCCGTCCTTGAACTCGTGGAGCAGCACCTGGAACGAGGCGGCACCCATCTGGCCGCGGTTCGGCATCTCCGCGATGTCGACCAGCACCGCGCCCTGCGCGCGCAAGGTCGCCAGCGCTTCCTCGAAGGGAACGTTGGTGCCGAAGCCGGAGGCGAAGCGCATCACGCCGATGCGGCGGCCGCGCAGGGACTGCGGGTTGAGCTGCGCCGCATAAGGCTGGCGGCGGCGGTCGGCTTCCGCGGTTGCGGCGTCCGCGGGATCGGAGCCGGCGATCGCGTCGAGCACCATCGCGGCTTCGCGTACCGTGCGCGCGATCGGGCCCGGCGTGTCCTGCGTCTCGCTGATCGGGACGACATGGGTGCGCGAGACGAGGCCGACCGTTGGCTTGAAGCCGACGACGCCATTCACCGCCGCGGGGCAGGTGATCGAGCCGTTGGTCTCCGTTCCGATCGCCGCCGGAACCATGCCGGCCGCCACCGCAACGGCGCTTCCGGTCGAGGAGCCGCAGGCGTTGCGGTTGAGCGCAAAGGCGTTGCGCGTCTGGCCGCCCACCGCGCTCCAGCCCGAGATGGAGTCGTTCGA
This sequence comes from Allosphingosinicella sp., assembly GCA_036399655.1. Lineage (GTDB taxonomy): Bacteria > Pseudomonadota > Alphaproteobacteria > Sphingomonadales > Sphingomonadaceae > Allosphingosinicella. The sequence goes on from DASWMS010000081.1 coordinate 13,533, forward strand.
GCGGAAGTTCGCCCACTCGGAAAGGTTCGCCTTGCCGACGATGACGGCGCCCGCGGCGCGCAGGCGCGCGACAAGCGGAGCGTCCCGATTGGTGACGTTGTCGCGCAGGGCGAGGCTGCCGGCGGTGGTCGGAAGCGGCCCCGCGACCTCGATATTGTCCTTGATGAGGATCGGCATGCCGAACAGGGGGCCGCGCGCCGCGCCGGCCGCGTCCAGCCGTTGCGCCTGATCCATGGCCGTCGGATCGCCCGCGATCACCGCGCGGAGGCGCGGGTTGAGGAGCTTCATGCGGGCGATGGAGGCCGCGGTCCGCGCCGCCGCGCTCTCCGTCTGCGCGAACGCGGGCGCCGCGGGGATGCTTTGCACCGGCGGCCTCTGCGGCGAGCAGGCGGCGAGGGCGAGGGCGGAAGCGAGGAGGAGCGGGCGGATCGTCATAGCCAAGCCCATGACGCAGCGGCGCGATTCGGTCCAGCGCTTCCCCCTCGCCGCAAAGCTGCTATTGGCGCGGCCATGGCAAAAGGGCCCCAGAGGATCAGAGGCACCCAGGACATCTGGGGCGAGGACGCGGACCGTTTCGGCACGGTCGTCGCGGCGTTCGACCGCGTGCGCCGGCTCTACGGCTTCCAGCGCATCGAAATCCCCGTCTTCGAAGCCACCGAAGTCTTCGCCCGCTCGATCGGCGAGACGACGGACATCGTTTCCAAGGAAATGTACAGCTTCGAGGACCGCGGCGGCGATGGTTTGACGCTTCGCCCCGAATTCACCGCCGGCATCTGCCGCGCCTACCTGTCCGAAGGCTGGCAGCAGCACGCCCCGATCAAGGTCGCCACCCACGGCCCGGTCTTCCGCTACGAGCGCCCGCAAAAGGGCCGCTTCCGCCAGTTCCACCAGCTCGATGCCGAGATCATCGGCTCGGACTCCCCTCTCGCCGATGTCGAATTGCTGGTGCTGGCCGATCAGCTTCTCCACGAGCTCGGCATCGCCGACGGCGTGACGCTGCAGCTCAACACGCTCGGTGACGCCGAGACTCGCGACGCCTGGCGCGCGGCCTTGGTCGCGCATTTCGAAGCGCATCGCGGCGAGCTCAGCGAGGACAGCCTCGCCCGCCTCGCCAAGAACCCGCTGCGCATCCTCGACAGCAAGGACCCGCGCGACCGCCCGGCCGCCGACAGCGCCCCCGATATCGACGCCTTCCTCACCGACGACGCCCGCGCATTCTTCGAGAAGGTCACCTCCGGCCTCGACGCCGCCGGCGTCGCCTGGACCCGCAACGCCCGCCTGGTCCGCGGCCTCGATTATTACCGCCACACCGCCTTCGAATTCGTCACCGACCGCCTCGGCGCTCAAGGCACCGTCCTCGCCGGCGGCCGCTACGACGGCCTCATGGAAGCCCTCGGCGGTCCGCACACGCCCGCCGTCGGCTGGGCCGCCGGCATCGAGCGGCTGGCGATGATGATTGCGTCTCCGAAAAGAGAGCAACCTTTTGTCGCGATTGTTTGCGAAGCCGACGAGCTTCTCGGCTTGGCTCAGTGGCTCTGCACCGAGGTCAGGCGTGGGGGGTACGCTGCGGAACTGGTGGCGTCGGGGAATCCGAAAAAGCGCTTTGATCGTGCTAAGAGGACGGGTGCTCCCGACATCTTTGTTTTAGACGATTATGTCGCTGACCAGGGTCAGCTCGCTAACCTTCGCTGGAAGCTGATGACAGGTTTCACGACAATCGACCGGGTCTTCGAGGAGTTCGTGTTCAAGAAACTTGGTTCTAAGTATCTGATTATGGACAGCCTCGAAGACGCACTGTCAGGCAGGGAAGTGCGGATCTTCCCGCCGGACCACTTCGAATGACCTCCATCTCCGCCGATCGCATCGCGCAAATTCTTGCGCGGCGGGACGAGTTGCAGGCGGCGATGTCGGCGCGGGATCTGGCCGCCGACGCCTTCGTGAAGCTCTCCAAGGAATATGCGGAGATCGAGCCGGTCGCCGTCGCTGCGGCCGAAGTGAAGGGGCTGCGCGGGGAGCTCGCCGCGCTTGAGGAGATGCGCTCGGATCCCGAGATGCGGGCCATGGCCGAGGAGGAGATACGCGAGGTCGAGCGGCGGCTTCCCGAGGCGGAGCGGGCGCTTGCGCTTAAGCTCCTGCCGCGCGACGCCGCCGACGAGCGCTCGGCGATGCTCGAAATCCGCGCCGGTACGGGCGGCGACGAAGCCGCGCTCTTCGCGGGCAACCTGTTCCGCATGTACCAGCGGTATGCCGAGAGCCAGGGCTGGCGGGTCGAGACCATCTCGGCCAACGCCGCCGAGCTTGGCGGCTTCAAGGAAGTGGTGGCCTCCGTCACCGGCCAGGGTGTCTTCGCCAAGCTAAAGTTCGAAAGCGGCGTCCACCGGGTGCAGCGCGTGCCGGTGACGGAAAGCGGCGGGCGCATCCACACGTCGGCGGCGACGGTGGCGGTGCTCCCCGAAGCCGAAGACGTCGACGTCCAGATCGACGAAGCGCGGGATCTGCGCATCGACGTCTATCGCTCCTCCGGCCCGGGCGGCCAGTCGGTCAACACCACCGACAGCGCGGTCCGCATCACCCACCTTCCATCCGGCCTCGTCGTCATCCAGCAGGACGAGAAGTCGCAGCACAAGAACAAGGCCAAGGCGCTGAAGGTGCTCCGCACCCGCCTCTACGAGCAGGAGCGGGACCGCCTCGCCTCGGCGCGGGCCGGCGCGCGAAAGTCGATGGTCGGCTCCGGCGACCGCTCCGAGCGCATCCGCACCTACAACTTCCCCCAGGGCCGGGTCACCGACCACCGGATCAACCTCACGCTCCACCGCCTGGAGGAAATTCTGGAAGGGCCGGGCCTGGAGGAGCTGGTCTCGGCCTTGATCTCGGAGGACGAAGCCGAGAGGCTGGCGCAGATCGATGACGGGTGAGGCAGTCCGCACGGCCGGCAGGAGGGCGACGCAAGGCATCGTTCGTCCCGAGCGAAGTCGACGGGCGCCATCTCGGACACTGTGCAGTCGCCCCTCGACTTCGCTCGGGACGAACGGACGTTGGTTGACAGTCTCCGAGGCATTAGCTGAGGCCACTACCCGCCTCGCCGCCGTGGGCGACACCCCCCGCCTCGACGCGGAGCTGCTGATGGCCCACGCGCTCGGCGTCAGCCGCGAGGCGCTGCTGCTTACGCACTTGAGCGATCCCGTGCCGGACGCCTTCGAGCCGCTCATCCGCCGCCGCCTCGCCCACGAGCCCGTCGCCTATATCCTCGGCACCCGCGGCTTCTGGACGATCGAGCTGGAGGTCGGCCCCGGCGTGCTCATCCCGCGCCCCGACTCCGAAACCCTGCTCGACGCCGCCGTCGCCCACTTCGGCAAGGCGGGCCCGCGCACGATCCTCGATCTCGGCACCGGCTCCGGCGCCCTGCTCCTCGCCGCGCTCGACCAGTGGCCTGACGCGACTGGCGTAGGGCGCGACGCGTGTCCTGAGGCGCTGGTCATCGCCAAGCGCAATGCCGGGCGGCTCGGTCTCGCCGAGCGCGCGGCGTTCAGCCGGGGGGACTGGGGTGAGGGGCTGGACGGGCCGTTCGACCTCATCCTGTGCAACCCGCCCTACGTCGAGACCGACGCCGATCTCCCCCCCGACGTGCGCGATTGGGAGCCTCACGGCGCGCTCTTCGCCGGGCCCGAGGGGCTCGACGACTATCGCCGGCTCGCGCCCGAAATCGGCCGCCTGCTCGGGCCGGAGGGGCTCGCCTGCGTCGAGATCGGCGCCTCCCAGGCGTCGCGGGCGGGCGCCCTCTTCGAAGCGCAGGGGCTCGAAGTCCGCGTCCGCCGCGACCTCGCCGGGCGCGACCGCTGCCTCGTCCTGCGCCACTAACCTGCATGATCGACTTTCCGCTTGGATTTGTCCTTTGGGCCAGCTACATAGTGGAACAGGGACGGGGACCACTCACAGCTGCGAACGCGTGAGGCTCCCCGGGCCGACCCCCGATTGCTCATATCGCCACGGGCCGGCGATTTCAGCGTGAGGAGGCGGAAGCCGCACTGCGGTTTTCCTCCCCCGGCGGTCGCACAAGTTAAACGGCCGGGAATGGCCCGGGCCGTGAACGTGGCGGAAGTAGACCCACTTTTGGCGAGGAACTTCGTTTGATCAACAATCGTCAGGGCGGCCGCAGACGCGGTCGCGGCGGCGGCAGCGGTGGTGGTGGCGGCGGCCCTCGACAGGGCGGCGCACCGGGAGCCGGCAATCGCCAGGACAACAGGCAGCGCGGCAATGCCGCCCAGCTGCTCGAAAAATACAAGTCGATGGCGCGCGATTCCCAGATGGCGGGCGATCGCGTCCAGACCGAATATTATCTCCAATATGCGGAGCATTATTTCCGCGTTCTCAACGAGAACCGGCCGCGCTTCGAGGAGCAGCAGCCGCAACGCCGCGGCCGCGACGACTTTTACGACGAGGACGAAGGCGACGACGAGTCCATGGCCGCCGACGGCAATGACGGCAATGACGATGGGGGCGGCGACGACCGCGACGACCGGCAGGGCGACCGGGACGAGCGTCCCTATCGCGACGAGCGCCCCGAGCGTTACGCCCGCGACGACCGCGGGGACCGCCAGGAGCGCGGCGACCGTCAGGATCGTCCGGATCGCGGCGACCGGCCGGAGCGCCAGGCGCGCGACGACCGTGGAGATCGCCCTGATCGCAACGACCGCCAGGATCGCCCGCGCCGGGAGGATCGCCCTGAGCGGCCCCGCGAGGAGCGTGCCGAGCGTCCCCGTGAGGAGCGTGCCGAGCGCCAGCCCCGCAACGATGCCGGCGAGCGCCAGCCGCGCAACGGCAGCGAAGGCCTTGCGCCGCGCCGCGCCCGCCCCCGCCGGGACCGGATCGAGGCCGCGAACGAGGAAGGCGGGGAGCGCATCTCGCTCGACGTCCTTCCCCCGGCCATCTCTCCCGTGTCGCAGCCGGACGCTATGTCGGCGGGCGACGATGCGCCGGTAAAGGCGCCCCGCCGCCGCACCCGGCGTCCCCAGGGCGAAGGCGACGCCGAGATCGCTCCGGCGGCCTGACCGGCTTCACCGGCTCACAAAAGGGCGGTCGCTCCAGCCGGGGCGGCCGCCCCTTTTCGTTTCAACAACTTGACACCCAGTGCGAGGGCGTAACATCCTTCCCGCTCAAAATGGGGGAGTTTCGACCGATGCGCGCCGTCCTGCTGCTTGCCGCCGCCTCCTGCGCTGTCGCTTCCATTCTCGCGGGACCCGCCCCCGCTGTCGCCCAGGCGCAGATCCCGCTGCCGAGCCAGTCTTCGCAGGGCGAGGTCGCGGTCACCATCTACAACAACAATCTCGCTTTGGTGCAGGACCGCCGCACCCGCGACGTGCCGGCCGGCCGCTCGCGCCAGGAGTTTCCGGACGTCTCGGCCCAGATCCGTGCCGAGACTGTGACGCTGACCGGCGAGGGCATCGGCATCGTCGAGCAGAATTTCGATTACGACCTGCTCTCGCCCCAGGCGCTGATGCAGGCCGCGGTCGGCGAGACGGTGACCCTGGTGCGCACCAATCCGGCGAACGGCTCCGAGCAGCGGGAGCGGGCGCGGGTGCTTGCGGTGAACGGCGGCGTCGTCCTGCAGATCGGCGAGCGGATCGAAGTGCTTCGCGACGATGGCCTCCCGGTGCGCGTCATCTTCGATCGGGTGCCGGCAAACCTGCGCGCCCGGCCGACCCTCTCGGTCACCGTCCAGTCCGAACAGGGCGGGACGCGGCCGATTACACTCACCTACCTGACACCGGGACTCGGCTGGCAGGCGGACTATGTTGCCCTGTTCGATGAGACGGCGGGCCGCATGGACGTCCAGGGCTGGATCACGCTCACCAACAACAGCGGCACGCCCTACACGAACGCCAGCGTCCTCCTCGTCGCCGGCGCGGTCGGCCGCGGCATGGGCCGTTCGCTGAGGCCGCCGTCCAACGGTGCGATGGAACGGGCGGGCACGGAGACGGCGGGGCGCGAGCGGCTCGGCGACTTCTATCTCTATCCGCTTGCCGAGCGGACCACCGTCGCGCACCGGCAGGTGAAGCAGGTGAGCTTTCTGGACGTCGCGGGCACGCCGGCGACCCGGGCCTATGAATTCTCGAACGACTGGCTCGGCACCCGGGATCAGCCGGTCAGCGCACAGACCGTTCTGCGCTTCTCCTCCAGCCGCGACCAGGGCCTGGGCGACGCGCTTCCGGCCGGGAACGTGCGCGTCTACCAGCGCGATGCGCGCGGCAATCCGCAATTCGTCGGCGAGGCGGCGATCGGCCACACGCCGATGGGCTCCGAGCTCGGCCTCGTCACCGGCGAAGCGTTCGACGTGCGCGTTCATCCCATCGTCGAGCGGCGCGAGCGTTCGAGCGACCGCTGGCGCACGACGATGCGCTATACGCTCAGCAACGCCGGGCCGCAGCCGATCGTCGTCATCCTGCGGCAGGGAGGCCTCTGGGGCGACACGCGGATTGCGCAGGAGAGCCTGGCGAGCGAGCGCGTCTCGGCCGACGAGGCCTTGTGGCGCGTGACGGTGCCGGCGAACGGCGAGACCGTCGTCACCGCGACCTTCGACACGCGCTACTGAGGCCGCGCCGGTGGCGGCCATCCTGATCCGGCTCGCCGCTGCGCTCGCCGTCGTCATTGCGGCGGGCGACGACGCGGGCGCGCAGGCTCCGGTACGCTCCGCCGCGCCGGACGAGGTCGACGTCACCGTCTACCGCGACCCCGACCGCAGCGTCGGCGATCCGCTCGAGGCGGGCTTCCCTTCCGGCTACGCGCTGATCAGCGAAACGCGGCGGATCGAGCTGCCGGCCGGTGAGTCCGACATACGGTTCGAGGGCGTCGCGGCGGGCCTCATCCCGCAAAGCGTCATCGTCACCGGTCTTCCGGAGGGCCTCGTCGAGCGCAACCGAGACGCCTATCTGCTCTCGCCCGGCACGCTCCTCGACCGGTCGCTCGGCCGCCGCGTCACCTTGCGGCGCACCTCTGTGGCAACCGGGCGGGTGCGGGAGATGGAAGCGGTGATCCGCAGCGGTGCGGAGGGCGCGGTGGTCGTCGAGACCGCCCACGGGGTGGAGGCTTTGCGCTGCACCGGTCTTCAGGAAACGCTCGTCTACCCGGACGTCCCGCAGGACCTGTCCGCCCGGCCGACCCTGTCGGTGCGCGCCCGCGCCACCCAGCCGGTCACCGCGACGGTTACGCTGTCCTATCTCGCCACCGGCTTCGACTGGCAGGCCGACTATATCGCGACGCTCTCCCCCGACGGCAGCCGGATCGAGCTCTTTGCCTGGATGACTCTGGCGAGCGGCGACGAGACGAGCTTTGCCGACGCGGACACCCAGGCGGTGGCGGGCCGGGTGAACTGGCAGAGGACGCAGCCGCAGGAATCGGAAGCGCCGCCGATTGCGCTGCGCTGCTGGGCGCACTCGACGACGAGCGATATTCCGCTTGGAGAGTTTCAGCGTTCGCCGCTCTCGCCGCCGCCGCCCATGGTGGTCCAGGACGAGGAATTTGTCGTCGTCACCGGCAGCCGGGTGAGCAGGGAAAACTACATGTCCGCTTCTCCGATGACGGTCATGACCGCGGACATGGAGACGCTTGGGGCCGTGAAGCTCTACCGGATTCCAGAGCCGGTCACGATCGCCGCGCGCTCGCAAAAGCAGGTCGCATTGCTTCGCCGCCCAAGCGTCGAGGCGCGAACCGTCTATCGCAACGGCGTCTACGAATACGAGGCCGGGCAGGGTCCTGCCGCCGCCAATCGCTATCTGGTCGCCCGCAATCGGGAGGAGACCGGGCTCGGCGTGCCGCTCCCGGCCGGCGGCGTCGCCCTCTATGCACTGCGCGACGGCCGCCCGATCCTGCTCGCCGAAGGGGCCATCGGCGACCTTGCCGTGGGCCAGGAGGTGGAGATCGATTTCGGCGAGGCGCCGGGCATTGCCGTCGAGCTGCGCGAAATCGGCCGCGTGGGACGCGGCCGCACCGCACGCTACGAAGTCGTCGTCACCAGCGACCGGAGCGAACCGGTCGAGGTTGAAGTCGATTTGGCGATGGAGGGCTTGCGCGCCGACGGGGCGGTCGGCCGGCGCAACGGACGCCCGCTCTGGACGGTGACGGTACCCGCCCACGGCACCTCCAGCCTCCGCTTCCGCGCAAATCGCGGCCGCTGAACCCGGGGTGCGCCTTCAGCCGACCGATTGACTCTGCACCGCTGCGCGCCGACGGTCGTTTCGCTTCCGCATGAATACTCGCGGTCGCGACAGGGGGGAAGATGACGTTACCGAAAAATTCGATCAACAGCGCGGCCGTAAGCTGGGTCGACCAGGGCGGCCAGGTCCATATTCGCGTCTATTGGACCGACGGCTACACCGTCACCGAACGCTGCTTCGACGCCGGCGGCTGGACCGACGGCGCCTTCAAGGCGAGTGGCGACGCGGTGTCGGCGACACTTTGGGTCAAGAACGACGCCAGCAACATCCGCGTCTACTGCACCTTCGAGGGCAAGACCGTCGAATGGTGCGTCGATAATGGCGGTGCCGACTGGTACCAGGGGGCCTTCACGCTCGGCTGAATGGCCGGCTGAACGGCCCTTAGCGGGGAGATGCCGCGCCGGCCGTGTCCGCTTTCACGGGCCGCGGCCGGTTCTCCTCGTCGAGCGCTACGAAGGTGAAGAGCCCCTCCGTCACCTTGACGTCCTCGAGGCCCATGCGCCGCGTCGAGACCACCTCGATTCGGATCGCCATCGAGGTGCGGCCGATCCGTTCGACCTGCGCATAGACGGAGATGAGGTCGTGGAGGAGAACCGGCGCGATGAACTCCATCTTGTCGATCGCAACCGTGGCGACCGGCCCGCTCGCTTCGCGGCTGGCGACGATGCCGGCGGCAATGTCCATCTGGGAAAGGACCCAGCCGCCGAAGATGTGACCGTTGGCGTTGATGTCTCCTGGGCGCGGGACCACGCGCAGGATCGGCTCGCGCTTATCGCCCGCGGTCATCGGTCTCTCCGTTGGCGGCTTCGTCGTGCCCGCTGTTGTTCGACACGAAGACCAGCCCCATCAACGCGGTGCCGAGGAGGACGCTGAGGCCCACGCCTGCGACCGTCGCGATCACCATGTGGATCGGCACCGGTCCGCCCGTGCTCTTGAGATAGAGGAGCGCGAGGAGGACGGAGACGAAGGCGGCGATCACCATCCAGCGCATCATCGCCTTGTAGCGCGCCCAGGCGGCGGCGGTCCGCTCGAGATCGGCCTCGGAGCGGCGCGGCGGGATGGGATCGTGTCGGGGCATGGCGCCCATGTGGCGGGCAGGGGCGCCCGCATCAAGGGCGGCAGTTCGGGGCGGCAGGCGCGCGGCGCCGGCCGCGCGCGCTACCTGCCCGAATGTCCTTTATCCCGCGGCGCTGCCGCCGCTGCTTGTGACGGAAGCATCGCGGCAGAAGCTGCGTCCGCCCGGTCCGTAGTGGAACATGCCGTGCCCGTTCCAGCTCGCATCGATCGCGAGTGCGGCGGTGAGCATGCACTCCGTCTGTCCGGGCATGGTCGGCCCGAACGGGATCGCATAGTGGCCGGAAAGCGCGACGAGGAGCGTATCCTGGCCCAGCCCGGTGTGGTGAATCTGGCCGTGGACGCTCGGGATCTCCGAGTCTCCGCCCGGAGGCGCCACCGCCTGCTGGATGCGCCCGCGGCCGAACACCTCTCCGGAAGCCGCGTCGACTACGAGATCCAGCGTCACGGTCGGCGCGCCGACGATGCCGTCGCCTCTGACCTCGATCGACGTGCGATAAAGTCCCGGTTTCGTGGACATGTGCTTCTCCCTCTGCGGCCCGGTGGCGGGGCATGCGGCGAGGGGCAGCTCATCGCGCCCTGCTGTCAACGCTGGGTTTGCGCCGTTTCGGACGTAATGGTGCGGCCGGGGCGCCAAGCCGATGCGATGGCGCGGGAAACAACCGCGCGGCGCGGACCAACTTCAATCCTTGCGCGCGCGTCCACCGCCTCGCAGGCGCTTCCATTCCGCCGCACTTGGTGAGAGAAGCCGCCCACGAGTCGACGTCGGCAGCAACATGAGGAGCCGCGGGATGAACATCGAAGCCATCCTCCAGACCAAGGGCGGCGAGGTCGTCACCGTCCGCTGCGGCTCGCCGGTACGCGATGCCGTCGCCCTTCTCGCCGGGCGCAAGATCGGCGCGCTGCCCGTGGTCAAGGACGATGAAGTGGTCGGCATCATGTCGGAGCGCGACGTCATCTACTGCCTCGCGCGCGACGGTGCCGGGATGCTCGACTGGCCGGTCGAGAGGACGATGACCTCCCCCATCATCTCCGCCGAGCCCAAGATGCCGGTCCTCGCCGCTCTCGGGTTGATGACGGAGCGCCGCATCCGCCACTTGCCGGTGCTCGACGGCGGGCGGCTCGTCGGCCTCGTCTCGATCGGCGATCTCGTCAAATTCCGGATGGACAGGATCGAGGCCGAAGCCGCGGCTTTGCGCGACTATATCCAGATGGCCTGAGCTCAGCCCGCGGGCACGGGCTTCTTGCGCAGGATCGCCACCGCTTCATCGACCGCGCCGCGCGCGAAGACGAAGAGCAGGCCTCCGTACGCCGCCACCCCGAACAGGACGAGCAGCCCGAGATGCGCCGGCGCCGCCATCGGCGGGAGCAGCGCGTCCAGCCCCGCGACCAGCGCCGCCATGGCAGCCGAAGCCGCGACGCCCGGAGCCGCCGCCTCCGCGAGCTCGGCCCGCGCCACGCCGATCGCCGGGAGCGACATGAAAATGGTCACCCCGCACAGCAGCAGCATGCCGCCGAGCCATGCAAAGGCGAGGCCGGCAATCCCCCAGCCGAGCCCCGCGACGAAAGCCGCGGGAAGGATGATCGCACCGGCGATCCCGGTCCGGAGCGCAAGGCCGGGCCGGCCCATGGCGTTGGTCGCGGGCGCGAACAGGATCTGGAGCGTCATGAACGGCATGGCGAGCGCGAGGACCGGCACGATCGGCACCGTCTCGACCCATTTCGGGCCGAGCACCGTCGAGACCACCGGCTCTGCGGTGACGGCGAGGCCGAAATAGAAGGGGCAGGCGACGAGCAGGACCAGCCGAACCGAGCAGAGGAATGCGGGCCCGAGCGTATCGGGCCGGTCCTGCATCCGCGAATAAGCGGCAAAGGCGACGTCGTTGATCGGCGGCACGAACTTCGCGGCCAGGATCTGCGTCAGGAACAGGGCGGTCGTGTAGAGGCCGAGATCGTGCGGGGTGAGCACCCGGGCGCCCATGAAGACGTCCGCCTGGCTCTGGACGAACCAGAAGAACTGGATGACGACGAGCGTGCCGCCATAGCGGATGATCGTTCCCGCGCCCCGGAAGCGGAAGCTCGGCCAGACCAGCGCGCGCGCGGCCACCGTCATGCCCAGCGCCCGGGTCCAGGCGAGGACGATCGGCGCCCATACGAGGGTCCAGACGCCGAGCCCGGCCAGCGCGCAGGCGAGCGCCGTCGCCGCCCCCGCCGCAGCCGAGACGAGGTTGACGATCCCCTGCCTGCGAAAGTCGATCTCGCGGCCGAGAAGCGCGCTCGGCAGCGAGATGAGCGGCGTGGTGAAGTAAAGCAGCGCCTGGACGCGCAGCAGGTCGGCGATTTCGGGATGACGATAATAAGAGGCGGCGAGCGGCGCGGCGGCGAACTGCAGCGCCGCGAGCCCGGAATTGAGCAGGATGAGGAGGCCGAAGACCTGGCGCACCTCCTGCCGGCTTACCGTCTCGCGCTGGATGAGCGCGCCTGCAAAGCCCCAGCCGTTCATCAGGTTGAGGAGAACGAGGACGACCTGGGTCATTGCGAACAGGCCGTAATCGGATGGGTCGAGCAGCCGGATGACCATGAAGGTCGACACCCAGGTGAGGAGCTGCGCGACGATCTGGCTCCCCGAGCGCCACATCACCGCCTTCTTGACGCGCTCCCCCATCTCGGCGGCAGGGGCCGCGCCCGAAGTCGGCTTCGCCTCTTGGCGTTCGATGTTCAGCTCTGCACCCACTTGATTGGCCGGTCCTGCGTCATGCCTCTTGGTGGGGGGCATAGGGGAGAGACGTTAAGAGCGGCTTAGGCACGCGCGCTTTGTCAGGGCCGGAGGTGGCGCATTTCCTGATCCATGTCACATTTCCGTCTTGACGAATCGCGCCCGGAAGCCGACATGCCGTCCTCCCGAGCGGGACCGAGCGCCTTGGCCTCCTAACGCTTTGGAAAGGTTCGAAAATATCTCGGACCGGGCTTGCAGAGCGGTTTCGGCCACTTACATAGGTTGTCTCGGAAGCGATGCAGGCCGGTTCGGCCGCGGCGTTTTCGAAACTCTTTGAAAATCGAGTGAGAGGGTCCTGGCGGACGGCATTGTTGGTTCCGCAGGGAAGGGTGCGCGGCTCCATTGAGGGCGTGCGAATCCAGCGGACTTTGCCGGAAACGGCGCAAGACTGCGAAAAAAGCCATTGACGGCTGCGACAAGCGGTCCTATCTGGCCCCTCACCGGCGGACACGACCTCGTGTCGGTTCGCTTGCGTCTCTTGTGATCGTTGGTTCGATCGCCCCTTCAGCGGGGATGGAGACGCGTCGGCTCTTTGACATTGTTGGTTTAGATGAAGGGACATGTGGGCGGCGGCTCCGGTCTGCGGTATCCTCTGGGTGCCGCGTGATCGGTCAAATACAAGCCGTTCCACTGGGCTGTCGGTATGGAGTTCGCTCCGGCC
>DASWMS010000082.1:0-7176 GCA_036399655.1 Allosphingosinicella sp.
AGGGGGATGGGGGGATTGGCAAGGTTGGTGGGGGGGTACGTTCCACTGCCGTCATCCCCGCGAAAGCGGGGATCCAGTGGGCGTTCGTGCCGCACCGTGCGGGTTGAGAGTCAGACTGGATTCCCGCTTTCGCGGGAATGACGGAGGTTACCAGGGGATGGGTTCGCCTCGGAAGTCGACGAAGGCGCCGGATTGCTCCGGGGTCAGGTTCTCCAGCAGGCGGCGCATGCCGGCAACGCTTTCAGTGGGCGCGACCTGCGCATTGGGGCCGCCCATGTCGGTCTGCACCCAGCCGGGGTGGAAGAGGATGAGGGGGACGTCGATCTCCACCGCCAGGCCGTACCAGAAGGCGTTGAGGGCGGCCTTAGAGGCGCGGTAGCCGAGATAGCCGCCGGACGAATCGGCGATGCTGCCCATGCGGCTGGTGATCGCGGCCATCTTGCCGCCCTTGAGGCTGGGCGCGAGGGCGCGGGCGAGGAGGGTCGGGGCGACGGCGTTGACGGCGAGGACTTCCAGCGCGGCTTCGGCATCGGCCGCCGTGTCCACGCGGGGGCCCGCGGTCATGCCGGCATTGGCGATGAACAGATCGAGCTTCGCGCCGCCGAGGCGCTGCGGAAAGGCTTCGAGCGCGGCGAAATCGCGCATGTCGAGGCGTTCGACGCGGACGCCGAGCGCCTCGAGCTCGGGCGCCTCGCTCCGGGCGGTGGCAATGACCTCCCACCCGTCGGCGGCATATTGGCGGGCGAATTCGAGGCCGATGCCGCGGTTGGCGCCGGTGATGAGGATCGTAGGCATCAGTCGAACAAACTCGAAACGCTGCTCTCGTCTGCGATACGCTTGATCGCTTCGCCGAGGAGAGGGGCGATGGTGAGGACGCGGATGCGGTCGCTCGCCTCCGTCTCCGGCGTCGGGCAGATCGAATCGGTGATGACGAGCTCGGCGAGGACCGACTTCTCGACACGGGCGACGGCGGCGCCGGAGAGGACGCCGTGCGTGCAATAGGCGACCACTTCGGCGGCGCCGCCTTCGCGGAGCGCAGCGGCGGCGTTGCACAGGGTCCCGGCCGAATCGACGATGTCGTCGATGAGGATGCAGGTGCGGCCGCGGACGTCGCCGATGATGTTCATGACCTCCGATTCGCCGGCGCGCTCGCGGCGCTTGTCGACGATGGCGAGCGGGGCGTTGTCGAGCCGCTTGGCGAGGCCGCGGGCGCGGACCACGCCGCCGACGTCCGGCGAGACGACGGTGACCGGACGGCCTTCGAAGCGGGACTGGATGTCGAGGGACATCACCGGCGAGCCGTAGAGATTGTCGGTCGGGATATCGAAGAAGCCCTGGATCTGGCCGGCGTGGAGATCGACCGAGAGGACGCGGTTGGCGCCGGCGACGGTGATCAGATTGGCGACGAGCTTGGCCGAGATAGGCGTGCGGGGGCCGGGTTTCCGGTCCTGCCGCGCATAGCCGAAATAGGGGAGGACGGCGGTGATCCGCTTCGCCGAGGCGCGGCGCAGCGCATCGATGCAGATGAGCAGCTCCATCAGATTGTCGTTGGCCGGATAGGAGGTCGACTGGAGCACGAACACGTCCTCGCCGCGGACATTCTCCATGATCTCCACGAACACCTCCTCGTCGGCGAAGCGGCGGACGCTGGCTTCGGTGACGGGAAGTTCGAGATAGGCGGCAACGTCCTTCACCAGCGGCAGGTTCGAATTGCCCGACATGAGCTTCATGGGTGCGGCTTTCCGGGTGGCGTAGGGGTATCGCGGTTCTCTGGCGCGCGGGGGGTTGGTTGGCAAGGGCTCAGCCTTGCGGCCAGCCTTGCGCGCGGACGGCGCCTTCCTGAGAGCGGGAGACCGGGACGAGGAGGCCGTTCGCCAGGCGCAGCCGGAGGCGTCCGCCGTCGCGCTCGACCCGCTCCACCGCATCGGCGGCGACCCACCAGCTGCGGTGGACCTGGAGGCCGGGGAGGCCGTCCAGTTCGGCGACGGCGTCGCGCAGGCGCATCAGGATGAGGGCGCTGCCTTGGGTGCCGTGGGCGCGGACGTAATGGTCCTCCATGGAGAGGCAGAGGAGCCGGGGGCCGACCGTCGGCGGCACGCGGTCGAGGAAGCGGGGGCGCGGCGCGGGCGCGGCGGCGGGTTCCGCAGCGGCGGGCGGAGAGGCGGTCGGCGGATTGAGGAGGCGGTCCATCACGAACTGCACGACGACGCCGATGCCGAAGACCTGGACGTAGAGGAGCGGCAAGCGGTTCGTCCCCGGCGACGCAAGCAGGCGGTCGAGGAACAGGTCGATGAGGAGCGAGAGCGGGACGGCGCCGAGGGCGACGACGAGGAGCCGGGCGGGAACGCGGCCGATGCCGGTCGCCTCGTCCAGCCAGCCGGCGGCGACGAGCATCGGGCGGAAGATCGCGAAGCCGGCGAGGATGAAGCCGATCCACCAGGCCGCGCGCGTGCCGAACGGGACGGCGTAGCTTCCGAACGGGCCGAGCGCCGCCAAGGCGAGCCCGATGGCCGCGATGAGCAGGATCTCGACGGCGATCTTGCGCCCCAATTCGCACCTCCAACGCCGTTCGCGCTTCGCCAATTGCACTTCGCGAAGGCGTTCCTTCGGTTCGCGAAGCCGCGCTTTACGGCCCCCGCCCCGCCTGCGCAGTCAAAGCCGGAGCAATCGGCTTGATGGAGGTTACGGGCAGTGGCGACAAGAGCGGGGCAACCGGCGGCGGCGTGGAGCGGGGGCAATTGGCTGATCGTCGGCGCGGCGATCCTTCTCCTGACCTTCGGGCTGACGGCCCTCTCCTTCGGGTCCGGGGCGGGGGTGCAGGGGCACGCCGCCATGTCGCCGGCCTTGATCATCCATCTCGGCACTGTGCTTCCGGCATTGCCGCTCGGCGCCTGGCTGCTGGTGAGGCGCAAGGGCGGCGCGGTCCACCGGCTGCTCGGGCGGGTATGGGGCGGGATGATGGTCGTGACCGCCATCTCCAGCTTCTGGCTGCAGGAGAATGGGGGGCTGAGCTTCATCCATATCTTTTCGGTGATCACGCTCGTCTCGATCCCGCTCGGCATCTTCTGGATCCGGCGCGGCAATCTGGAGCGGCATCGGCGGGCGATGACCAGCACCTATATCGGGCTTGTGGTCGCCGGGCTGTTCGCCTTCGCGCCGGGGCGGCTGCTCTGGATGTGGCTGCTGGGCTGAGTTGAAGGACGCGAAGGCCCCGCCTAGAGCGCTGGCATGACCGTCACCACCCGCTTCGCCCCTGCCCCGACCGGACGCCTCCACGTCGGCAACATCCGGACCGCGCTTCACAACTTCCTGTGGGCGCGCAGGACGGGGGGGCGGTTCCTGCTGCGGCTCGACGATACGGATCGGGAGCGGAGCCGGGAGGAATTTGCGGAGGGAATACGCGAGGACTTGGCCTGGCTCGGGCTGGTGCCGGACGAGGAGCATCGCCAGTCGGCGCGGTTCGACCGCTACGACGCGGCTCTGGAGCGGCTGAAGGCGGCGGGGCGGGCTTATCCGGCTTACGAGACCGCGCAGGAGCTGGAGCTGAAGCGCAAGGTGCAGCTCGGGCGGGGGCTGCCGCCGGTCTACGATCGGGCGGCGCTTACATTGAGCGACGAGGAACGCGCGAAGCTCGAGGCGGAGGGGCGGCGGCCGCATTGGCGGTTCCGGCTCGATCACGACAAGGCGATCGAATGGGACGATCTGGTGCGCGGGCCGCAGCGTTTCGATCCGGCTTTGCTGTCCGATCCGGTGATCCGGCGGGAGGACGGTTCGTGGCTCTACATGCTGCCCTCGGCAGTGGACGATGTGGAGCTTGGGGTGACGCATGTCGTGCGCGGCGAGGACCATGTGACGAACACGGCGCTGCAGGTGCAGATGTTCGAGGCGATGGGCGCGGCGCCGCCGGCCTTTGCGCATGAGGCTTTGCTGGTGGGTTCGGAGGGGAAGCTTTCGAAGCGGCTGGGGTCGCTCGGGGTGGAGGCGATGCGCGAGGCGGGGATCGAGCCGCTGGCGATCGCGGCCAAGCTGGCGCGGATCGGGACGAGCCTGCCGGTGGAGCCGGTGACGGAGATGGCGCCGCTGATCGAGAGCTTCGACTTTTCGACCTTCGGGCGGGCGCCGGCGCGCTTCGACATGGAGGAGCTGGCCGGGCTCAATGCGCGCATGGTCCACAAGCTGCCGTTCGACGCCGTGGCGGAGCGGCTGCCGGCGGGGATGAGCGCCGAGGATTGGGAGGCGCTGCGGCCGAACCTGACGCGGGTCGACGAAGCGGCGGACTGGTGGGAGATCCTCCACGGCCATGTCGAGCAGGCGGCCGCCGAGGAGGACCGCGGCTTCCTCGCCGCCGCCGCGGAGGCTGTGGGGCGGATCGACTGGAGCGAGGCGCCGTGGAAGGCGCTGACCGCGGCGCTCAAGGAAAGCACCGGCCGGGGCGGCAAGGCACTGTTCCTGCCGCTGCGGCGGGCGCTGACCGGGCGGGACAGTGGGCCCGAAATGGCGGCTCTGCTGCCGCTGATCGGGCGCGATGAGACGGTCGCGCGGCTGAGGGCCGCGGCGGGGGCCTGAGGCGCTCTACCGGTTCCGTTCGTCCCGAGCGAAGTCGAGGGGCGCAAGCTCTGAATCTGAGACCCCGCCCCTCGACTACGCTCGGGACGAACGAGGCTGTGAGCCTGGATGCCGCCTTACACCCTCTCCCCGGCGGGGAGAGGGTGTACGGCAGAGCGCCTCATCCATTCCGAGTCAGTTTAGCGACGCAGGTCGGGCGGGAGGGCCTCGGTGCGGAGCATCTCGGCGAGCGTATCGAGGGCGATCACTTCCTGGCGGCCTTCGGTGCCGAGGCGGCGGAGCGCCACGGTGCGCTCCTCGGCCTCGCGCTTGCCGACGACGAGGAGGTTCGGGACCTTGGCGAGGCTGTGCTCGCGCACCTTGTAGTTGATCTTCTCGTTGCGCGTGTCGGATTCGACGCGGAGGCCGGCGGCGCGCAGCGTCTCGACCACCTCCCGGGCGTAGTCGTCCGCGTCCGAGACGATGGTCGCGACCACTGCCTGGACGGGCGCGAGCCAGAGCGGGAAGCGGCCGGTGTGGTGCTCGATCAGGATGCCGATGAAACGCTCGAACGAGCCGAGGATCGCGCGGTGGAGCATGACCGGGCGGTGCTTCTGCCCGTCCTCGGCGACGTAGCCGGCGTCGAGGCGGTCGGGGAGCACCGTGTCCGTCTGGATGGTGCCGACCTGCCAGGTGCGGCCGATCGCGTCGGTGAGGTGGAATTCGAGCTTGGGCGCGTAGAAGGCGCCTTCGCCGGGAAGCTCTTCCCAGCCATATTCGGGCGTGTCGCGGCCGGCGGCGCGGACGGCTTCCCGCAGCGACTGTTCGGACCAGTCCCACATCTCGTCGGAGCCGAAGCGCTTCTCCGGGCGGAGCGCGAGCTTGATCGCGTAATCGGGGAAGCCGAGATCGCTATAGACCTGGTCGAGCAGCTCGATGAAGAGGCGCACCTCCTCGACGAGCTGGTCCTCGCGGCAGAAGATGTGGGCGTCGTCCTGCGTGAACTGGCGGACGCGCAGGATGCCGTGCAGCGCGCCGTGCGGCTCGTTCCTGTGGCAGATGCCCATTTCGGCGAGGCGGATGGGGAGGTCGCGGTAGGACTTGATGCCCTGGCGGAAGATGAGGACGTGGGCCGGGCAGTTCATCGGCTTCAAGGCCATCCACTCGGCATCGTCCGAGACGATCGGCCCTTCCTCCTCGGTGTTCGGCACCTCGTCGGGGATGACGAACATGTTCTCCCGGTACTTGCCCCAGTGTCCGGACTGCTCCCACTGGCGGGCGTCCATGACCTGCGGAGTCTTCACTTCCTCATAGCCGGCGGCGTCGAGGCGGCGGCGCATATAGGCTTCGAGCTGGCGCCAGATGACGAAGCCGGCCGGATGCCAGAAGACCGAGCCGTGGGCTTCGGCCTGGAGGTGGAACAGGTCCATCTCCTGGCCGATCTTGCGGTGATCGCGCTTCATCGCCTCCTCGACGCGCGTCAGATGCGCTTCGAGCTGCTTCCTGTTCAGCCAGCCGGTGCCGTAGATGCGGCTCAGCATCGCGTTCTTCTGGTCGCCGCGCCAATAGGCGCCGGAGACGCGGGTCAGCTTGAAGGCCTGGGGATCGAGCTTGCCCGTCGTCGCGAGATGGGGACCGCGGCAGAGATCCACCCATTCGCCGGAGCGGTACATGGTGATCGTCTCGTCGGCGGGGAGCTCCATCACCCACTCGGCCTTGAAGGTCTCGCCCTGCTCTAGGAAATACTGGCGCACCCGGTCGCGGGTCCAGACTTCGCGGATCAGCGGGGCGTCCTTTGCGATGACGCGGCGCATTTCCTCCTCGATGAGGGGGAGGTCCTCCTCGGTGAACGGGCCGCGGCCGGGCGCGGGGGCGAAATCGTAATAGAAACCGTCCTCGGTCGCCGGGCCGAAGGTGATCTGCGTGCCGGGGAAGAGGTTCTGCACCGCTTCCGCGAGGACGTGGGCGAAATCGTGGCGGACGAGCTCCAGCGCGTCGGCCTCGTCGCGGCTGGTGATCAGCGCAAGCTCGGCATCGCCTTCGAGCGGCCGGGTGAGGTCGCGCACCTCGCCGTTGACGCGGGCGGCGAGGGCGGCCTTGGCGAGGCCGGGGCCGATGGCGGCGGCGATGTCGGCGGGCGTCGTGCCCTCTTCGACTTCGCGGACGGAGCCATCGGGAAGCGTGATGCGGAAATGCTGTGTCATGACGCGGGTGCATGTAGCGAGAGGATGCGGGTTCCTCCACCCCTTGCGATGGTGCGGGCGAACCGGGCTTCGACAGGCTCAGCCCTAGCGGGGTGGTTGTTAGGAAGAGGTCGGTACGTTTCCGCAGCCGCTAGCCCTGAGCCTGTCGAAGGGCGGTTTGCAGAGTGCGCGGGTGAACCGGGATTCGACAGGCTCAGCCCTAGCGGGTGAGGTAGCCCAGGAGGGGATGCTGGCCTCACAGCCTCTAGCCCTGAGCCTGTCGAAGGGCGGTTTGCAGGGTGCGCTGCGGGTGAACCGGGCTTCGACAGGCTCAGCCCTAGCGGGTGAGGTAGCCCACGAGGGGTTGCTGGCCTCACAGCCGCTAGCCCTGAGCCTGTCGAAGGGCGGTTTGCAGGGCGCGCTGCGGGTGAACCGGGCTTCGACAGGC
>DASWMS010000083.1:0-56834 GCA_036399655.1 Allosphingosinicella sp.
CCGCCGGACCCGCCTTACTGGCCGGTCGGCCTCGGCTGGTCGCCGCGGCCGGCATTCGGAGCCGCTTCGCCGCCCGTCTTGCCGGGCGTCTGCGCATTCGGCGTCGGCTGCGGCTGGCCGCGGTCCCCCTGGGCGGGCGCGTCGGCGGCACGGGCGGCATTTTCACCCGCCGCGTCGGCGCCGTCGCCGCCGGCAGAGCCGGGCGCGGCGGCGGGGGGCGGTGGAACGGTCAGACTGCCGCCCTTGGAATTCAGATAAGCGAGGAGGTCGGCGCGATCCTGAGGATCGCTCATGCCCGGATAGCTCATCTTGGTGCCGTCGGCGAAGCGGCGCGGCGAATGGATCCAGGCGCTCATATTGTCCCAGGTCCAGCTCTCGCCCGCCTTGGCCTGCAGCGCAGGCGAATATTGGTAGCCCGCCACGCTGGCGATCCGCGCGCCCATGCGGCCCCACAGATTCGGACCCTGCTGATTGGGCTGGCCCTGCTCGATCGTGTGGCAGCTCTGGCAGCGGGCGAACTGCTGCTGGCCGCGCGTGGCGTCGGCGGTCTGGAGATAGTGGGCGATCGGCTGCTCCGCCTCGCCGCCCTTGCCGGGCTCCTGCTCGACGCCCGCAATCGGGTAACCCATCTTCTCGGGGCGCTCGGAATGGAAGATTTCGCCGGTCACCAGCCATGCGCCGAGGAAGACGATGCCCGCGCCCAGCGTCCATCCCGCAATCGTGTTGAACCGGTCGTCCATGCCGCTTTCCAGCCTCCGAGGGGCGCGCGGGGAGGCGCGCTGCTGCGATTGATCCGCGCCCCTTTAGAAGGGCGGCTGCGGCGGGGCAAGACGGCGCGGCGGGTGAGGTGCTGTTGCGTGAGGGGGAGCGGGCCCGTCCAACGAGTCATCCCGGCGGAGGCCGGGATCTCAGGGGTGAAGAGCGCAGGCGCTTATGGAGCGCTCCACGTCGCCTCAGCCTTTCACCCGCTGGGATCTCGGCCGTCGCCGGGATGACGTGTGCTGGATCACTCGCCGGCGAGCCAGCGTTCGAAGAGGGTGTGGGCGATCGCGAAGGGCGGCGGCGCCTTGAACGGGGCGTGCGGATCGCCGGCCAGCGCGGCGGAGACGTCCTCGCGGGTCGCCCAGAAGGCGTCGTCGAGTTCGGTGCGGTCGAGAACCAGCGCGTTATCCTCGACGGGTGCGATGCAGGCCAGCATCAGCGAGCCGGGGAACGGCCACGGCTGGCTGGCGACGTAGCGCACCGACGTCGCGGTGACGCCGGCCTCCTCGTGAAGCTCCCGCGCCACCGCTTCCTCCATCGATTCGCCGGGTTCGAGGAAGCCGGCCAGCGCCGAATAGCGGCCGGACGGAAATTGCGGCTGGCGGCCGACGAGGACGCGGCCCTCATGCTCGGCGAGCATGATCACGACGGGATCGACCCGCGGGAAATGATCGGCGCCGCACGCCTCGCATTTGCGCCCCCACCCGCCGCGGAAAGGACGCGTCTCGCTGCCGCAGGCCGCGCAGAAGGGATGGCGGTTGTGCCATTCGACGAGGCTTCGCGCCGTGCCCCAGAGCGCAACCTCGCCCGGCGGCATCGCATCGAGCAACGCGAAGACGGCGCGGGGATTGGGGCGTGGCCCTTCGAGGCGCGTGAGGGGCGCGAAGACCGGTGTCTCTCCGTCGAGACCGAGAAAGATGAGCTCGGCATTCCCGTCAGCGCCGGCGCACGCGTCCCAGGAAAGGCCGCCGTCCTTCTCGACCAGCGGATCGAGGCCGTGCATGCGCAGGAGTCGCGCGCCGGTCGCTGCGGCGAGCGCCGCGAGCCGCTCCGGATCGAGCCGCAGCCGATCGGCGCGGTCCAGGCCGGCGCCGGTGAAGCCGGGCATTTTCATCGGCGGCGGCTCACTTGCCGGCCCGAAGCGTTGGCGCGGGGCAGACACGGAGAATCGGCTTGTTCTTCTTCTTTTCGAACCGGGCGGGGTGCGGGACTTCGCTCATCGTCACGGCCATCGGCACCCTCGTCCTTCTCTGGCTGACCGGCTGGCTCGGCGGCTGAGCGCGCGCCGGAATGCTGGTGGGCGGTGACGGGCTCGAACCGCCGACCCTCTCGGTGTAAACGAGATGCTCTACCAACTGAGCTAACCGCCCTGCGGCGCCGGCCCTGCCACCGCCGCGGCCGGAGGGCAAGCGCTTGGCGCGGCGCCGCCGCCGGTTACAGCCCGAGCGGGCTGATGCGCTGGGCGGCGCGGATGTACGCAGTGAGGGCGCGGGCGGCCTCGTCGGAGAGTTCGATATAGACGCGGCGGCCGTCCGCCGGGTCTGCGCATCGCACAAGGATTCCGCGATCGGTCAGCGTCTTGATCCAGCGCAGCGCCGTCGTCGGCGGCACGGCCGCGGCGATGCAGAGGCTGGAGACCGCGACGCGGTGTTTTTCGAGGCGCGCCGCCATGAGGTCGAGCAGCATGTCCCACGCAGGATCGGCGAAGAGCCCGCCCTTGAAGTAGCTGTCGCGAAGCCGCCTCGCGCGGATGATGGAACGGATGAAGGCGGCGTCGATCGGCGGCCCGTCCTTGCCGCCCGCTGCGCCCGGCGCCTCCGGATCGGCGGCTGCGGCCTCGGCGGCGTCGTCCTCGGCGAGCGTCGAGAGGACGCCCGCGATTCGCGCCACCTCGTCCGAAAGCTGCCTCAGCACCGCGTGGACGTCTTCCTTGCCGTCATGGAGCCTGGTCTGCCGGCGCGTGCTGGCGAGCGCGACGGCGGCGACCCGCTCGAATTCGCTCGGACGGCAGAGATGGATGACGTCGCGGTGCGGGGTGCGGGCGGCGATCCGGTCGATAAGGGCTTCGGGTGCGACGACGACGCTGCCGTGGCGACGGTTGCGCGCACGAAGCTCGATCGCGTCGAGCAGGGGCTCAAGCAGGGCCTCGAAGCCGGCCCCGCCTCCCTCCACTTCCAGCATGACCGCATCGGCATGGACCTGCGCCGCGAGGCGCTCGACCGCGCCGGGCAGCAGCTGCGCGTCCGCGACGGTGCCTCCGGCGAGCTCGATCGTGCGTCGCGCGCGGGCGAGCGCGCCTTCGCTGTCGGCGAACAGCAGCAGCCGCCGTTCGCTCCCATAGTCGATGGAATCCAGCCCCTCAGCCGCCATTATTCGCCCCCAGCGACACCGTGTTGCATTGAGAAGACATCGTGCTGCGACCCCCGTGTATATGGGCATCGTTCGCTGAATGTGCCGAAAAGGCAAGGACCTAGCCGCCGTCGAGTCCGGATCGGACCTTTTAGGCGCGGGCGTGCCGCGCATGCCTCACGCGCCGGCTTCGCCGGCCAGGATCCACTCCACCGCCGCCTGGGCGTGGATCGCCGTCGTGTCGTAGACGGGAAGGACGTTGGCGCCGGGATCGACGAGCATGACGAGTTCGGTGCAGCCGAGGATGACCGCCTGGTTGCGTGCCTGGCTCATCATCGTGAGGCACGTCTTCAAGGTGCGCTGCGAGACGCGGCTGACGGTACCGCGCACGAGCTCATCGAAGATGATCCGGTCGATCTCCTGCGCCATCCCGGGATCGGGCACGGAGACTTCGATGCCGGCGGCTTCGATCCGGTCGCGGTAGAAGCTTTCGGCCATGGTGAATTTGGTGCCGATCAGGCCGGCGCGCTTGACGCCGTCGTTCACGAGCTTGGCCGCGGTGATGTCGCCGATGTGAAGGATCGGCACCGAGACGGCGGCAGCGACCGTGTCGTACATCTTGTGACATGTGTTCGAACATAGGACGAGCGCGCCCGCGCCGGCCTGCTCGAGGCGCCTGGCGCTTTCCGCGAGGATCTGCGCCGCCTCGTCCCAGCGGCCGGCATGCTGAAGGGCGCTGAATTGGCCGAAGTCGACGCTTTCGATGAGCAAAGGCGCCGAGGCGACTCCGCCGAGGCGCCGGTTCACGCCCTTGTTGATCTGCTCGTAATAGAGCGCGGTCGAGACCCAGCTCAGACCGCCGATCATGCCCAGCTTACGCAACGTGCTTCACCCCTTCGCAGCGCCCGGCGGAGCCCGACGCGGACCGGCGAGCGTTAGCGGTGGCGGGGGAGGGATGAAAGCCCCAATTCGGCCAAAGGGTTGAACCGGTGCGGCGGGACGGACCTTGATTTCGCAGGGGCGCCGGAGCCAACATCGCCGCGGCGAGGGGGAGATATTCGATGGAACGTGCCCTGATCGTCCTCGCTGCGGGGGCGGCGGCGGCGCTGCTTTCGGGCTGCAGCCACCATGCGGAGATCGCCGCGCCGGGCGGCCTGCCTTATGCCTGCGCCGACGGGAGGACGGCGCGCATCCACTACAGCGGCGGCGATCCGAACCGCGCGGCGGCGGTTCTGAGCTTCGACGGGCGGGAGTTCCGGATGGCGCCCGACCCCGCAATCTCCGGGCTGCGCTACCGGAGCGACGAAGGCCTCGCGCCCGGTCTCGGCCTGGTGTGGGCATCGGAAGGCGACGACGCGACGCTCATCGAAGTCGACACGGAAGGCGAGCGCGCGCTCGTGCGCTGCACCCGCGTGAGGGAAGGGAAGGCGAGGCGACGCCGCCTGAAGATCACCCCGCGGAGCATTAGCGCGCCGCCGCGGCCCTTCAGAGTGTGGACAGCTCCAGCGCTTCGGCGAGCGTGCGGCGCAGGGCCTTCAGATCGTCGATGGAAACGGCGCCGGGCCGCCCCGGCGCAGGAGCCGGCGCAGGAACGGGCGCAGCCGCAGCCGCCTCCTCGCCCCCGCCGCGCGCGGCCAGGAGCTGCTGCACGCCCCTGATCGTATAGCCCTGTTCGTTGAGCAGCCGGTGGATGCGGCGCGCGAGATCGGCGTCGGCCGGGCGGTAGTAGCGGCGGTTGCCGGCGCGCTGCAACGGCTTCAATTGCGGGAAGCGCGTTTCCCAATAGCGCAGGATGTGCTGGGGCACGCCCAACTCACCGGCAAGCTCGCCGATGGTGCGGAAGGCATGGTCGCTCTTGCTCGGTGCTTCGGCGGCCATGCCGGAAGGCTCAGTCGCCCGCGATCCGCTCGCGCATGATCTGGCTGGCGCGGAAGGTGAGGACGCGGCGCGGCGCGATCGGCACTTCGACGCCCGTCTTTGGGTTGCGGCCGATCCGCTCGCCCTTGTCGCGCAGGATGAAGCTGCCGAAGCCGGAGATCTTCACATTCTCGCCTTCGGACAGGCCATGGCACATGTGGAAGAGGATGCGTTCGACGATGTTGGCCGATTCGGCGCGCGAAAGCCCGATCTCGTTGTGCACCGTGTCGGCGAGGTCGGCCCGGGTCAAAGTCCCCGCGTCGGGCCGCCTGATCGTCCCTGCATCAGCCATGGTTTTCGTCCTTTCCCCCCCGGAAGTCCGCAAAGACTAAACGAGCTTGTCTGGGAGCGCAATCGCCCATTGCGGCAAAGCGTTAGCTCAGCGGCGTCAGTAGCGGACGACCGCCGCGCCCCAGGTGAAACCGCCGCCCATCGCCTCGAGGACGATGAGGTCGCCGGGCTTGATCCGCCCGTCCTTCACTGCCGTGTCGAGCGCCAGCGGAACCGACGCCGCCGAGGTGTTGGCGTGCTGGTCGACCGTTACGACGACGCGGCTCGGATCGAGCCCGAGTTTCTTCGCCGTCGCATCGAGGATGCGCTTGTTCGCCTGGTGCGGCACGACCCAGTCGACCTCGTCGGCATGGTGTCCAGCAGCGTCGAGCGTTTCGGTCAGCACGGAGGCGAGGTTGGTGACGGCGTGGCGGAAGACTTCCTTGCCCTTCATCCTGAGCTTGCCGACCGTGCCGGTCGTCGAGACGCCGCCGTCCACGTAGAGGAGGTCGTTGTGCCGGCCGTCGGCGTGGAGCTTTGTCGCGAGGATGCCGCGATCCTGGGCCTCCTCGGCCATCAGCAGGATGGCGCCGGCGCCGTCGCCGAACAGGACGCAGGTGGTGCGGTCCTCCCAGTCGAGGATGCGGCTGAACGTCTCGGAGCCGATGACCAGGGCGTAATCGGCCATTCCGCCCTTCAGCATGTTGTCGGCGACGGAGAGCGCGTAGAGGAAGCCGGTGCAGACCGCCGCCACGTCGAAGGCGATGCAGTCGTTTATGCCAAGCGCGGTCTGGACGCGGGTCGCGCTTGCCGGGAAGGTCTGGTCGGGCGTTGCGGTGGCGAGCACGATGAGGCCGACCTTGTCCGGCGCGACGCCGGCGGCCTCGAGCGCCTTCTTGGCGGCTTCGGTCGCGAGGGTCGCCGTGGTCTCGCCGTCGGCGGCGATGTGGCGGGCCTCGATGCCGGTCCGCTCGACGATCCATTCATGGGTGGTGTCGACCCGCTCGGCGAGCTGGGCGTTGGTCACCCGGTTCGGCGGCAAAGCGGAGCCGGTGCCGACGATGATCGAGCGGCGGCTCACGTCGCTGCCGCCGCCACGGCCGCCGGCTGGCGCACGTTCTCCATGTCCTCGGTGATCTTGCGAGTGAGGTCGGCGCGCGCCATCCGCTCGGCCACCCCGATCGCGTTGGCGACTCCGATCGCGTTTGCGCTGCCGTGGCTCTTCACGATGAGGCCGTTCAGCCCGAGAAAGACCGCACCGTTATGATTGTTGGGATCGAGATGGTCCCGCATCAGCCGGGCCGCCGAGCGCGAGATGATGTAGCCGAGCTTGGAACGCAGCGAGCTCGCAAAGGCGCGGCGCAGGAGATCGGCGACGAAGCGCGCCGTCCCTTCCAGCGATTTCAGCGCGATGTTCCCCGAAAAGCCGTCGGTCACGACGACATCGACGTCGCCGCGCGAAATCTTGTCGCCCTCGATGAAGCCTTCGAAGCGCATGCCGAGATTGCTCGCCTCGCGCAGGATCGCGGCGGCTTCCTTGAGTTCGTCCGTGCCCTTCTGCTCCTCGGTGCCGATGTTGAGGAGCTTCACCCTCGGCCGCTCGACGTCGAGAGCGACTCGCGAATAAGCGGCGCCCATGACGGCGAACTGGACGAGGTTGCGCACGTCGCTCTCGGTGTTGGCGCCGAGATCGAGCATGACGAGATCGTTGTCGCCGAGCGTCGGGAGAAGCGCGGCGAGCGCCGGCCGGTCGATCCCGGGCATAGTCCGGAGCGTGATCTTGGCCATCGCCATCAGCGCGCCGGTGTTTCCGGCCGAGACCGCGGCCTGGGCCTCGCCCGCCTTCACGGCGGCGATCATCCGGCCCATCGAGGTCGTCTTGGCGCGGCGGATCGCCTGGCTCGGCTTGTCTTCCGAAGCGATGACGTCGGGCGTGTGGACGATCTCGGACACTGCGGCGAGCGCCCTGTGCGCCTTGTGCGACGCCAACTCCCGGCGAATCGCCGCCTCGTCGCCGAAGAGCAGGAAGGTGAGGTCGGGCCGGCTCGCCAGCGCGCGCGCGGCGCCGGCGATCATCACCGCCGGGCCGACATCGCCTCCCATCGCGTCGATTGCGATCCGGGGCGCAGTCGCCAACCTTTTAACTCCTCGAGAGCCTTTTCAGCGACAGCCCTTAGGCGTCCTGGGCGACGATTTCACGCCCATTATAGTGGCCGCAGCCGACGCACAGATTGTGCGGAAGGCGCAGCTCGCCGCAATTCGGGCATTCCTGGAAGTTGACCGGCTTCAGCGCGTGGTGGCTGCGCCGCATGTTGCGCTTCGAGGGCGACGTTTTTCTTTTGGGGACAGCCATCCTGGCACCTGTTCCATCTGCTTGAAGTCAATGATGTCTGCGAGCGCGAAAGCCAGTTGCATGCGGCTGGGAAGGGCCGCGGGCCTGGCGGCCGTGATGCTCGCTTGAACGCTGAGCCCTATAGCGAATTCGGCTGCGGTTGCAAGCGCCCGCGCCGCGTGCGACCTGTCGCGCAAGGACGGGGAGACTTAAGCCATGATTCTGCCGATCACGCTCACGCTCGCGGGGGCCGCCGCTTTGCTCAACATCTGGATCGCGCAGCGCGTCGGCCGCGCCAGGGTCGCGCACAAGGTCTCGATCGGCGACGGCGGCAACGACGCGCTCACCGCCCGCATGCGCGCCCACTCCAACTACACGGAATATACGCCCTTCTTCCTGATCCTGGTGCTGCTGATCGAGCTCGCCAAGGGCTCGGAGCTGTGGCTGTGGATCGTCGGCGCGCTCTACATGCTCGCCCGGATCGCCCACGTCTTCGGCATGGAGGCACGCGGCAAGCCGGGCAAGCTCCGGCTCGTCGGCATCGTCGTGACGATGCTCGTCCTCCTCGGCCTCGGCCTCTACGCCATCTTCATCTCCTACATGGACGCGCCGAGCCGCAGCGAGGCGCCGATCACGCGAGCGGAGGCGAACCGCCGCTAACGGCTGTCCTCGTCCGGAGGCAGAAAGGCGAGCTCGGCGAAGCGCCAGCGCGTCTCGGGTGCGCACGGCCAGATGGCGTCGAGGTCCACCGCCGGCTCGCCAGGGACGCCGCGCACCTCGGCGCGCAGATAACGGCCGGACTCGCGCAGGCGCACCTCGCCGTCGGGCCAGCGCGCCTCCAGCGCGGCGATGAGCGCCGCGGCGTCCGGTGCGATCTCCGACTTGCCGAGCGCGCGGGGCGTTCCGTCGGCAAGTTCGGCCGCGGCGATGCGCAGCGAGGTGATGCCGTCCTTCAAAATGCTCAGCGAAATGATCCCGGCAGCCAGCGCGTCCGCCCACCAGAAGCCGAGGCCGAGGCCGAGCACGCCCGCGACGCCGGCGAGCCCGGTCATCCAGTCCGCCTTCTGCATCAAGGCGTCGGTGTGGAGCACCTCGTCGTGCAGCCGCTCCGCCACCGGCTGCTTCATCCGCCCGAGGATGAAGGGCGGCACCACGGAGTAGAGCAGGGCGCCGATCATCAGCCAGCCGAGCCAGACATGCTGCCCCAGCGGCATGACCGGCGGCACCGTCACATGCTCGCGCTTCGCCAGCGTCTGTACCGATTCGAGGAGCAGCATCGCACCCATGAAGGCGAGCGCCACGGCGGCGACGAGAAAAGCGAGGCTGTGCACCCGATCGAAGCCGAAGGAGAAGAGCCGCGTCGGCTCCTTGCGCTCGTAGCGAAGCGCGATCAGCAGCACGATCGAGGGGACGACGCTCAGCAGGTCCTCGATGAAGGCGGTCTTCATCGCCTGGCTTGATCCCATCACGAAGTACATGAGGAGGATGATCGAGCTCATCCAGGCGAGCGTCCACCAGGCGAGCCGCCGCGCCCTGGCGAGATCCGCCTCGATCTCCCGCGGCGGCCGCCTGCTCACGGCTTGCCGCCGAGCGCGCGCGCTTCGCGGTCGACGAGCATGATCCAGCGATTCTCGCCATTCGCCGCCGCCGCCCCGGTCGCGACCTCCCGGTTCGCGACCCTGCGGCTCGCCAGGGACGGAAGCATGTGGACGTGGCTGGACCAGGGCCCCTTGCGCTCGAACTCGCCGACGACGAGATCGAGATCGCCCTCGCCGAGGCGCACGAGGAGGGGCTCGGCTGCGTCTGCTTCGAGGCGGGGCCGCGCGCCCGTCGCGGCGGCGACGCGGGCCACGAGCGCCCGGTTGGGAGCGGCGACGCCGCCCGGCGAGGCGATGACGCCGACGCGGAACTGCCGCTCGCTCTTCACCCGATCGAGCGTGCCGCGCGTGTCGTCGGGAATGTCCGAGCAGCCGCCTGCGAGCAGGGCCGATGCGGCGCACAGGAAGAGCGGCGACTTCATTACGGATGCGAAAACGTATCGTCCGCCCGCAGCGTTCCCTCAGGCCCCGGCGAGCGCCCGGTCGCCCACGAACGGGTTGCTCTTCCGCTCGCGGCCGAAGGTGCTCATCGGGCCGTGGCCCGGCACGAAGGTGGTGTCGTCGCCGAGCGGCCAGAGCTTGGTCGTGATCGCGTCGATCAGGTCCTGGTGGTTGCCCATGGGGAAGTCGGTGCGGCCGATCGATCCCTGGAACAGCACGTCGCCGACGATGGCGAGCCGCGACTGGGGATGATGGAAGACGACGTGCCCCGGCGTGTGGCCCGGGCAGTGGTAGACGTCGAACTCGAGATCGCCGACGGTGACGGTGTCGCCTTCCTGGAGCCAGCGGTCCGACTCGAACGCTTTGGCGCGGATGCCGTAGGAGCGGCCGTCATCTTCCAGCCGCGCGATCCAGAAGCGGTCGTCCTCGTGCGGACCTTCGATCGGGACGCCGAGCTCCTCGGCGAGGATCTTGGCGCCGCCGCAATGGTCGATATGGCCGTGGGTCAGCAGGATCTTCTCGATCGTCACACCGTGCTGCCGCGCCGCCGCCTTGACCCGGTCGAGGTCGCCGCCCGGATCGGTGAAGGCCCCGCGCATCGTCCTGGTGCACCAGATCAGGCAGCAATTCTGCTGCAGCGGCGTCACCGGGATGATCGCGGCTTTCAGGGGAGGGTTCGTGGCCATGAGGGCGAGATGGCCGCGCGCACGGGCTTATGCAAGCGGGGGTGGGGGGGCATGCGCCCGTACTCCACCCCGTTCGTCCCGAGTAGCGTCGAGCGAAGTCGAGACGCGTATCGAGGGACCAGGTGCGCGGGTCCTTCGATACGGGTCCTCGCTACGGCTTCGCCTACTCGGCCCCTACTCAGGACGAACGGTTTGGTGCAGAGCACGGGCATGCGCCTCCTGCCCCGCTTCCTCCTCCCCCTCCTCGCCCTTCTCTTCGCCGCGCCCGCCGCAGCGATCCCGCAGGAAGAGCTCGACGTCCCCTACGTCCCCACCCCGATGCGGGTCGTCGATCGCATGCTCGATCTCGCCGAGCTGCGCGCGGACGAATATCTCATCGATCTCGGCTCCGGCGACGGCCGCATCCCGATCGCGGCGGCCATGCGGGGCGCCCGCGCGCTCGGAGTCGACATCGATCCGGCCCGAGTCCGCGAAGCGCAGGCGGCGGCGCGGCTGCGCGGCGTCGAGACCCGCGCCCGCTTCCGCCGCCAGGACCTGTTCGCGACTCCGATCGCCCAGGCGGACGTGGTCACCCTGTACCTCCTCCCCGACATCAACCTGCGTCTGCGCCCGCGCCTCCTCACCGAGCTTCGCCCCGGCACCCGCATCCTCAGCCACCAGTTCGATCTCGGCGACTGGCGCCCGGACGCATCGGAGGAGCTGGATTCGAGCCGCATCCGCATGTGGATCGTGCCTGCGGTCGTCGGCGGCGCCTGGACGATGCGGCTGGAGGACGGCACGACCCTCCCGCTGGTGCTCGAGCAGCGCTTCCAGGAGGTGACGGGCACCCTCGGGGCGGTGCCCCTCGCGGAGCTGCGCCTGCGCGGCTCGAGCTTCCGCTTCAAGGCGGGAGATCGGATATTCGAAGGCGTGGTTCGGGACGCGACGATCGAGGCAGCGCCGGGGAGCGGCGCCGGCTGGACCGCCACCCGCGCGGACTGATCAATCGTCCGGTCCGCCCTTCGCCGCGTACTGCCCGTCCGCATCGAACTGCCGCCGCGCTTCGCTGCGCGTGCGGCGGTGGAGAAAATAGCCGGGCACCGTCACGGCGGTGAGGAAGAGCGGGAGGAGCGGCACCTTGCCGGTCAGCGTGACGGCGACGCCGAGCCATGTCGCGTTGAGCAGAGCGAGGACGGCCATCGCATTCTCGTTCACGGTGGGGAATGCGAAATCGCCGCGTCCGCCGGCGCGGATGCCGTGGACGCCCTGATGGTCGATCGCGGAGTAGAGGTAGAAGCGCCCGCGCGCGCCCGGCACCAGCCGCTCCGCGACCGCGGCACCGACGATCGACTTGCCGAGCAGGTGCGTGCCGCCGTCCTCGAGCCGGAAGCGGATCTTGTCATAGACCGCGACCTTGCTCCGCCGCCGCCGCAGCCAGACCGCCTCGACGGTTCCGTCTATGGTGCGGGTCCCCACCGCCTCATTCGCCCAAGGCGGCGTAGGTGAAGAGGCGGTAGCGGTAGCGCTGCTCGGCGCGCATGTTGGCCGCGATGCGGCCGTGGACGGCTTCGTCCCAGCGCGTCCAGCGCTGGACGAATGCGTCGGAACGGGCGCGGTCGCCGGCGTCCTGGACGGCGAGCACTTCGCGCAGCAGCGCCTCGACCGCCGCGGGGTAGCGGGCATAGTCGATCGACAGGCGCTGCGTCGCGGCATCGAAGCGCAGCACGCCTTTGTCGACGAACCAGTTGAACTGCATGAGCTGCATCGTCTGGTAGGGCTGGTCGCGGCGCGGCCGGTTGTTCTGGAGCGTCCGGAAGATGCCGCTGGCGTAGAGCGAGCGAACCGCTTCGTCCGTATAATAGCCGCGCTGCCGGAGCCGCGGCGCGGCGAAGAGCGAGACGAGGTCCGCCTTCATCTCCTCGAGCAGGTTGGAGTCGGCACCGAGCGCTTCGTCGAGCGTGCGCCCGTCGCGGGTCCGGTCGACGCCGAGATAGTGGCCGACCTCGTGCCAGAGCGTGCGCTGGAAATTGCTCTCGGCGGTGAGATGCGCTTCGAACTGCGGCGCCACCGCCGCCTTCCACGCATTGCCCGCCGCCCCGAAGATTTCAGGCGCGCGCATGATGTTGGTGCGCAGCAGGATGGTGCGCCCGTAGCGCTCGGTGATGTGGGTCTCGTTGGGCAGGATCGAGGCGGTGTTGCCGCCGCGGGACTGGCCGAAATCGGCGATCACGTCGTAGACGCCGACCGGAATGTCCTCCCGGATCCGCTTGCGGCGGTCGTAGGGAAGCGCGTCCTCCACCGCCTGCAGGCCCTGCAGCCCGCGGCGCAGCGCGTTCGTTTCCTCGCGCCGGGTGCCGAGCACGCTCAGCGAAAAGAAGGCGCGGGTGCCGTAAAGCTCGTCGTCATAGGTTTCGTAGGCGCCGATCTGCGCGTTCAAATTCTTGAACCGTCCGGTGATCCAGGATGCGTCGCCCGCCTCGTAATCGTTGGTGAGGAGGTCCCGCGCGCGGGCGCGCAGGTAGCGGGCGAACTGCGCGTCGTCCGCCTCGACCGCCGCGGCCGCCTCGCTGAGCAGCCCGTGCGCGCGCACCATCTCGTCCGCATAAGCGATCGCATAAGGCGCGGCGTAGAGCCGCGCCGGGTCTGGCCGTGCGCGCAGCATCTCCAGCCGCGCCCGAAAGCCGGGGTGAAGCGCGTCGAGCACCGGATGCCGCCGCAGCGCATCGAGGTCGCGCGACAGGCTCACCCCGTCCTGCCGCCGCACGACGGAGCGCACGTCGGTAAGCTCCGCCCGCTGCGCCGGATAAAGGGCGAGATAGGCTTCGAACGCTTCGGCGGTGAGGTCGTCCGGATAGACGTTCTTGCCCGGTCCCGGCATCGGCACCACGACGAACGGCTCGCGGCGATTGTCGAGCGTCGTCGCCACCGGCCCCTGGAACAGCCGGTACAAGGTCGCGAGGTCGCGCTCCGCCTGTGTATCGGCCGCCGCGAGCGCGGCGCGCACCCGGGCCGCCTGCGCGTGGCGCTGCTCCTCGTACAGGTTCTGGAAGATGCGCCCCACCTCGATCAGCCTCGCGACCGCCGTCCGCTCGCCCGCGCTGAGGTGCGCAAGATCGGGCGCCAGCCGCGTCGTCTGCGTCTTGTCGAGGATCTCGCGGACCTGCGCCGGCGTCCACGCGGCCTGCACATCGGGCGCTCGCGCCGCTGCCGCCGGCTGCGGGACGGCATTGGTGTCGGCGCCGGTGCAGGCGGTGGTGGCGGCGAGGAGAAGGGCGAGCGCGGGGAGCCTGGTCATGGCGCGGGTGTCGCGCCGCGCCGCGCCCCGGTCAACCCGGCGTGACGATCCGCTCGGCCTCTGCGAACAACGCCGGATCGACCTTCACGCCCGACGCCGCCGCATTCTCCTCGACCTGCTCGGGCCGCGACGCGCCGACGATCGCCGACGAGACATTGGGCTCACGCAGCACCCAGGCGAGCGCGAATTGGCCGAGCGTAAGCCCCGCCTCCGCCGCGAGCGGCTTCACCTTCTCGACCATCTCCAGCACGTCGCGTTGCATCAAGCGGTCCATATACCCGCCCATTTCCTCGCTGGTTGCGCGGGTGCCTTGAGGCGGCGGCGCGTCAGGCGAATATTTGCCGGTCAGCACCCCTTGGGCGAGCGGCGACCAGACGATCTGCGAAATGCCGTTCGCCGCGCACAGCGGGATCACGTCCTTCTCCGGCCTGCGCCAGAGCAGCGAATATTGCGGCTGGCTGGAGACGAACGTCGCGACACCCGCCATCTCCACGGCCGCCTTGATCTTGTCCGCGGGCCACTCCGAAAAGCCGATGTAGCGCACCTTCCCGCTCTCCACCGCGCGGGTCAGCGCCTCCATCGTCTCCTCGAGCGGCGTTTCGTCGTCATAGCGGTGGCATTGATAGAGATCGACATAGTCGGTCCGAAGCCGCTGCAATGAAGCGTCGAGCTGCTTCTCGACCTGCCCCCGCGAAAGCCCGCGGTCGGTGTCGGTCATCGGGAAATAAAGCTTGGTTGCCAGCACGTAGGAATCGCGCGCACGCCCGGAGAGCGCCTCCCCCAGAAACGTCTCTGCCGCCCCGCGCCCATAGACGTTCGCCGTATCGATGAAGTTGATCCCCACCTCGAACGCCCGCTCCAGACACGCCCGCGCCTTCTCCGCCTCGACGCCGACGCCATAGGTCAGCCACGAGCCGAGCGAGATTTCCGAAACCTGAAGATCGCTCGATCCGAGCTGGCGGTACTGCATGATGGCGGACCTACTCCTGGTGAATGAACTAACCTTGCAAAGGGCTGAGCGCCGTTTTCTCTCAAACGCAAGCTTCAAGTATTTTATTATCTGCTACTATAATGTAACAACGGAGCGGGAGGTGTGCAGTGTCGGTAGAAGTGATTTTTGCAATTGCCGGCTTGATCCTCCTCGTCGCCCCTCTCGGGGTAGAGGTGCGCGGCATTCGTCTCCCCGCTCTGTCCTCCAAGGGAGCAAAGGCTGCAAGCATCGTGCTGGGCATTACGCTGTTGCTCCTGGCCTTAGCATTGAAGCTCAACATTCTTGATCCGCAGACCGCTACGGATCGCGAGAACCCCGCCGTGAATGTAACAAACACTGCGACAGGTGCGTCGTTGGAAGAAGGGGCGAACGTGGCGAACGCCGCCGCGGACCAGACAATGCCGCCCAAGGCAGCGCCGGAGAGAAACGCAGGCTCAGCGCGCTTGCCACCGTCCCACGGCACCTCAACGGCGGATGTGGCCGGTCGAGCAAGAGCAGTGCAGCGTGGGGAGGACGTTCGCGGCCCGGGAAGCGTAAGCGCCACCAACGGCAGCGTTGCAATCGGCGGAGACGTCACAAGGTCGAATATCAGTGCACGCAGCGGTGATCCGGATTGATGAAGCTTCCGTTCTTCCGCGTTCTCGGCAGGTCGCGCGGGCGAACTGGGCTATGCATGCTCTTTGTGGCAATCGTCGTTCAAGAACCTCAAGCAGCCGCGCAAACCGCTCATGCCGATCGGTGCGGCGTCGCAGTTGCGGGATCGGTCACGAACAGCAACATCGCCGTCGATTGTACGCAGCTCATCATCATTATTCAGGATGTCGTGCGCGCCACACAGGAACAAGGGATAGACCCGTCCATTCTGCGGCTCGTCGCTCGAGGTGAGTTCGATGCGGCGCTTGAGAGCATCGAGGCCTTTGCAGCCGCGCGTCCCGCGGCCGCGTCCGCGTATCTCAGTGTCGGTGCCTCCATATTGATGCTGCAAGGGGATGCCCAGGAGGCCTCCGTATATGCGCGGCGCGCACACGAAGCCGATCCGCGAAGCGGCAGCGCGCTTTTGCGTTATGTGTCTGCATTGCAGGTAACAGGCCAACAGGCCGCCGCCGATACCCTGCTCAGGTCTGCCTACCGGCGGCGCGCGCAGTTTGGCGGTGTCGACCGCGCTTTCATCGAAGCCGCGTACCTTGAGATCAGCTACCCGCCGCAGCTCCTTGCAGTCTGGGACACGGGACGGACTTGCGCAGACGGGCGAGAAGTTTCGTCTGCGCCGGGTGGCCCTGGCTCCACCGCCAATGTCAATGCGAGCCGTGCCGAGGATTGCGCGCTGGGGGCGGTGGCGTCGGCAAACGTGCGCTCCTTTCGCCAGCAGGCCGCTACTGCTCTCGACAGCCTCGGGCGCTTGGACCGGGCGGACCTCACAAGGCTGCAGTTGGGCTACCATCTGCTTTTGCACCAGCTCGTAGCCGATCGGCTTCTCGGTGATGCTGAGATGCAGCGGGTAACTCGGGGGGAGGTTGAAAAGGTAGTCGGACGTATCCGCGACCAGCACGGCCCTTGGGCGACGCTCATCCCACTGGTTGGTGCGCTCCGGCTGGCGCCGTTGCTGCCACAGAGCGAACTCGAAAGTACTCGGACGTGGTTCGGAGCGGCTTTGGAAACTGCAGAAACAGCTCCGCTCGCTGCTCTGGCTAGAAATCCTGGGGACCAGCATCTCCTCCCCGCAGCATCCAGCCTCATGCTGGCAAGCTTTCGTTTGCAACGCGCCACACTGTCGGCGTTCCTGAATCATGACCAGGAGGCATGGACCGAGACTGTAAGAGCCATTGGCGAGGCGCATACGCCCGCCGGCAGCGGTCTTGGCATTGTCGTACGCATCGGAGGTATGAAGATATTGGCTGCAATCATGGGAAAGGATAATTTTGCGCTCAGCCGCACACAGAAAGAATTTCTTCTTTCAGAGTATAGGATGCTTCGGAGCGAATTCTCGGACGATCCCCGACATTGGTCGGCCTATGGCGAGATCCTGCTGGAGATGAACGACGAGCTTTGCGACAGCGGCGTGATATCAGAGGATGATTGCGATCTGGACGTTCCCGGCTCGCTGTGAGGCGAGAGGCTCGACGCGTGCGCCTCAGCACTCCACCACGTTCACCGCGAGGCCGCCGAGGCTGGTCTCCTTGTAGCGCTCGTTCATGTCGAGGCCGGTCTTGCGCATCGTCTCGATCACCTGGTCGAGGCTGACGCGGTGGGAGCCGTCGCCGACGAGCGCCAGGCGCGAAGCCTCGATCGCCTTGATCGCGCCGACCGCGTTGCGCTCGATGCAGGGGACCTGGACGAGGCCGCCGACCGGATCGCAGGTCAGGCCGAGATTGTGCTCCATGCCGATCTCGGCGGCGTTCTCGACCTGCCACGGCGTGCCGCCGAGCGCCGCCGTCAGCCCCGCGGCGGCCATCGAGCAGGCGACGCCGACTTCGCCCTGGCAGCCGACTTCGGCGCCCGAGATGCTGGCATTCTCCTTGAACAACGAGCCGACCGCCGCGGCCGTGAGGAGGAAGACGCGCACGCCCTCGTCCGACGCGCGCGGCGTAAAGCGCTGATAGTAGCGCATGATGGCGGGGACGATGCCGGCGGCGCCGTTGGTGGGCGCCGTGACGACGCGGCCGCCCGCCGCATTCTCCTCATTGACAGCCAGCGCCCACAGATTGACCCAGTCGAGCACCGTCAGCGGGTCCTGCAGCGTCCGCTCGGCCCGCTCCATCAGCAGGCGGTGGAGCCCGGGGGCGCGGCGCTTGACGTTGAGGCCGCCCGGCAGGATCCCGCCGATCGCCATGCCGCGGTCGATGCAGGCCGACATGGCGGCGACGATGCCGTCCAGCTTCTCGTCGATCTCCGCGTCGCTGCGCACCGCCCGTTCGTTGGCGCGGACCACGTCGGCGATCTCGATCCCCTCACGGTCGCAATGGCCGAGCAATTCTCCGGACGAAGAGAAATTGTACGGCACGTCCGCGGGCCCCTCCGGCGGCGCGTTGCGCGACACCGCCGCCTCGTCCACCACCGCGCCGCCGCCCGTCGAATAATAGATTTTCGCCTCGATCTCCGCGCCCGCGGCGTCGAAGGCCGTGAAGCGCATGCCGTTCGAATGGTGCGGCAGTCGCTCGCGCTGGAGGAAGCGCATGTCGCGCGGCTCGTCGAAGCCGATCTCGCGCTCGCCCGCGAGGCGGAGGCGCTTGTTCTCGCGGATCCAGGCGACAATCGCCTCCGCCTCGTCCGGGCAAATGCCATCCGGCCGCTTGCCCGAAAGGCCGAGCAGCACGGCGCGGTCGGTCGCGTGTCCCTTGCCGGTCAGCGCCAGCGATCCGTAGAGGTCGGCCTGCATCCGCTCCGTGCCTGCGAGCTGCCCCGACTCCCGCAGCCTCTCGACAAAGCGGCACGCGGCCGTCATCGGCCCCATCGTATGCGATGAGGACGGGCCGACCCCGATCTTGAAGAGATCGAAGACACTGGAAACCATGCATTCTCTCCGAGGCCGGCGGTACCGCCGGTCCGCCGCACCAGATGGGCGCCCCCGCTTATGAAGACAAGCACGCGCCTCAGCGACGGTCCGTTCGTCCTGTTGGACGGCGGCGGCGGCAGCGGCCGCTCGCTTCTGTTTTCCGGTGCGAGGGAGATCGTGGAGACGCGGGACCCGGCGGAGGTGCGTGCCTCGATCCGGCGGCTGGAAGGGCGGCATGCGGCGGGATTCATCTCCTACGAGGCGGGGCACGCGCTGGAGCCGAAGCTTGCGCCATTGTGCGCTG
The DNA here is from genome assembly GCA_036399655.1 of Allosphingosinicella sp. Classification (GTDB taxonomy): domain Bacteria; phylum Pseudomonadota; class Alphaproteobacteria; order Sphingomonadales; family Sphingomonadaceae; genus Allosphingosinicella. Next base: position 18,418 of record DASWMS010000083.1, read on the forward strand.
CGCCAGTGGCGGATGCGCCGCCGCTCCTTTGGTTCGGGCTGTTCGACGAACCCAGGGAGGTCGACCCGGCCGAGCTGCTCCCCGACGCGGCCGGCGCCTGGGCCGCGCCCGCCCGCCCGCTGATCGGCCGCGCCGGCTATTTCAATGCGGTCCAGCGCATCCTCGGCCACATCGAGGCGGGCGACATCTATCAGGCGAACCTCACCTTCCCCGCCGAGGTGCGCTTTGCCGGCCACCCGCTCGCCCTCTACGCCGCGATCCGCGCCCGCGCCGGCGCCGCCCACGGCGCGATCGTCTTCACGGGCGCGCACTGGATCCTTTCCTTCTCGCCCGAGCTCTTTTTCGAGATGAAGGACGGCCGCATCCTTGCCCGCCCGATGAAGGGCACGGCACCGCGCTCCGCTGACCCCGAGACCCTGCGCGCCGACCCCAAGCAGCGCGCCGAGAATTTGATGATCGTCGACCTCCTCAGGAACGATCTTTCCCGAGTGTCCCGGCCGGGCACCGTCGATGTCCCCAGCCTCTTCGCGGTCGAGACCTATCCGACGCTTCATCAGATGACGTCCACTGTGACGGCCGAGCTGGCGGACGGCGTCTCTCCGGCGGACGTGCTGGAAACGATCTTCCCCTGCGGTTCGATCACGGGGGCGCCCAAGATCAGGGCGATGGAGATCATCGAAGACATCGAAACGGCACCGCGCGGCGTTTATACGGGCTCCATCGGCAGGGTTGCGCCCGGCAGGGAAGCCGAGTTCAATGTCGCCATACGGACGCTGACCGTCGCGGCCGGCGCGTCCGCCGCCCGGATGGGGCTCGGCTCCGGGATCGTCGCGGACAGCCGCGCCGGGGAAGAATGGCGCGAATGCCTGGCGAAAGGAGCCTTTGTGCACGACCCGGACCGCAGCTTCGACCTTATCGAGACGATGCGGTTCGACCCGCGCGACGGCATGCCGGACCTCGAGCGGCACCTCGCGCGGCTGAAGCGGAGCGCCGACGCGCTGGGCTTCGCCTTCGACCGCCACGATGCGAGGAACGAGCTCCAGGCGGCAACCTTCCGGCTGCCCGAGGTGTCGCGGGTGCGCCTGATGCTGTCGCCTACCGGCGCCGTCGCGATCGAGATCCGGCCGCTGCCGCCGCACCCGGCCGAGCCGGTCGACGTGGCGCTCGCAGTGCGCGCCGTCGACGCGGACGATTTCCGTCTCGTCCACAAGACGAGCGACCGCGCCTTCTACGACGCCGTGCGGCGTGCGGCGGGCACGTTCGACGTGTTGTTCGAGGACGAAGCGGGCTTTCTTACCGAAGGGAGCTTCACCCACGTCTTCGTCGAGCGCGCCGGCCGGCTGCTCACCCCGCCGCTTTCGCGCCGCCTCCTCCCCGGCGTCCTTCGCGAGCGGCTGATCGATGAGGGCGCCGCCGTGGAGGCCGATCTCGTCGCCGCCGACCTCGCGCCGGGCTTCCTGATCGGCAATGCCGCGCGCGGCCTGATCCGGGCGAAACTCGCCTGACGCAGATCAAGGTCGGGCGTCTTTCCGGGAACGAAATGACTGGCCCGAAGTTGGCTCATGGTCTAACTGCAGCGTCAGTCGCGTAGAGAAAACAACAGGGAGAGCGATATGAACACCCGCAACTTCGCATTGATCTTCGGCATCGTGTTCCTCATCGTCGGCATAGGCGGCTTCATCCTGGTCGACAGGAATGCCGTGCCCGATCCGGATCTTACGATGCGTCACGGCTTCGGGCATGAGCTCGGCCTGTTTCCGATCAACACGGTTCACAACATCATCCACATCGTGTTCGGTCTATGGGGCCTCGCCGCTTCGCGCAGCCTCGGCCAGGCGGTCACCTACGCCCGCGCCGTTGCGATCATCTATGCGCTGCTCACCGTCATGGGCCTGATCGACGGAACGAACACGACGTTCGGCTTCGTTCCGATCTACGGCAACGACGTGTGGCTGCACGCGCTGCTCGCGCTCGTCGCCGCCTATTTCGGCTGGATGCACCGCGATCGCGGCGCCCACGACCGCACCTGAACGAGGCGTTGCCCGGCGCGTGGAAAAGCGCGCCGGGCCCGCCACTTAGCACCGCTCCCGCGCGCGCAACGGGTCGCCGCAAAGCGCGCGGCGAACACTAGCGCCGGACGCGCACTTGGCGTAAGCCGGAGCCATGAAAAAGCTCCTTCGCCTGTCCTCACTGGGGATCCTTCTCGCGTCCCCCACCGTGCCCGCGGCTATGCAGGCGACCGCCATTGCGCAGTCGCAGCCCGCCGCCGAGATGGCCGTCGCACCGCTTCCCGCCGCCGTCTGGACCCGGCAGAGCGCCCAGGCCCTGCTTTCCTATATCGAGGGGATCGGCGCCGACGGCCTCAATCCCGCCGCCTATGCGCCCGACCGGCTGCGCCAGGCGATCGCCGACCGCAGCGACGCGCAGATCGCATCGGCGGCCACGGACAGCTTCCTTCGCCTCGCCGCCGACCTGTCGGGCGGCGCGACGCCGGCCGCGGCCCGCGTCGAATGGTTCATGACGCCTTCGCAGCTCGATGCGGCGGCGACGCGCACCCTCATGGCCGAGGCGGTCGCGGGCAACGAGATCGAGGAGGCGCTGAACGGCCTTCTCCCGACCCACCCGCAATATCGCGGCCTGAAGCGCGCGCTCGCCCAGACGCCGGCGAGCGACAGTGCAACGCGCGATCTCATCCGCGCCAATCTGGAGCGCTGGCGCTGGATGCCCCGCACGCTCGGCGCGCGCCACGTCATCGTCAACGTCCCGGCCTTCACTGCGGCGATCGTCGACAACGGCGCCGTTACCACGCGCCACCGCACGGTCGTCGGCGCGGTCCGCACGCCGACGCCGCAGCTCAATGCGCGGATTACCGCGGTGACGATGAATCCCTATTGGCACGTCCCGCAGAGCATCATCCGGGAAATGGGCGGCCGCTTCGGCGCCGACTATGAAGTGACGCGGAGCGGCAGCTCGATCTCCGCGCGGCAGAAGCCCGGTCCGCGCAACTCGCTCGGCCGTCTCAAGATCGAGATGCAGAACGACCACGCAATCTATCTGCACGACACGCCGGCGCAGGCGCTCTTCTCCCGACCCGTCCGCGCCTTCAGCCACGGCTGCATCCGCACCCAGAACGTGCGGGACTTCGCCGCCAAGCTGCTCGCGCCGACCGGCGCGTGGGACCGGGGCCGCATCGACCAGACGATCGGCACCATGCGTACGACCCAGGCGGCGCTCGCGCAGCCCATCCCGGTGTTCATCGCTTATTTCACGGCTGCGGCGACCAGCGACGGCGATCTCGTCCGCTACAACGACATTTACGGCCGCGACGCGCCCGTGAAGCGCGCGCTCAACGCGGCGTAAGGCGGGCGGTACCGCCGGGCCGACGTGCACTTCACGTCATCCCGGCGGAGGCCGGGATCTCAGCGGGTGAAAAGCGGAAGCGCGACTGCAGGGCGCCTTCCATTGACGCCTCCGAGCTCTTGTCCTGAGATCCCGGCCTTCGCCGGGATGACGGCACTGGACCGTAGCGCCTACGCCCCGATCTTGTCGGCGTAGAGGAAGCGGCCGGGGCCAAGCCTTGCCAGCGTTTCCTGAAGGCTCGAGTAGCTCATCGCAAAGCAGCCTTCGCTGCGGCCGAGGCGGCCGTGCTGCTCGATCTGGTGCGGCTCGGCATACCAGGCGCTATGGACCACGATGGCGCGGGCATGCGCGTTGCTGTTCGTATAATCGAGGCCCGAGACCCGCATCGAGCGGCCGTAGCGGCCTTGATAATAATCCCCGGTGACGTAGGCGCCGTTGGACGAGGCGTTGGAGCCCATCGAGTTCGAGAAGCGCTGGAGCCAGCCGCTGTGCTCCGGATCGGAGCCGCGGCCGTGCGAGACGAGATGCGAGGTGACCCGGCCGGTGTTGGTATCCATCAGGTAGAAGCGCGGCAGGGCCGAAGGCTTCGAGAAATCGGCGATGCCGACCATGTCGACGTACCTGAGGCGATTGCGGTGCCGCGCGAACGAGGCGCGGGCGCGGGCGAGGAGCTGCGGATCGATGACCGGATCCACCAGGATGCGGGCCGGTGTGGTCGGAACCGGCGTGACCGCCCGGTCGATCGTGTCCGCGAAAGCGGAGCCTCCCGACATTGCTGCGACGGCGCCCGCCGCCGCGCCGCTTCCGATGAACTGCCTACGCGACAAATACATGATGACCCTCCCCGGTCCCTGCCGGTTGTACGGTGATTACCCTTTCCCCTCAATTACGTGACCGGCACGATCCGGCACGTCCCGCCGCGTGCCCGATGCCGTTCGCCGCAAGGATGGCGGATTTGCGTTAACCGACCGTCACCACCGGCCTGCGTTTCACGCAGGAGGGAACCGGCGCGCGCGGAGGAGAGTCTCACTTGCGGAACGACGATCGGAGCATTCGTGGCGAGCCTTGCGGGACTGCCCCTCGCACCCCCTCTCCCGCCGATGGAGGCGAAGTCGGTCGGCGCGTTGCCGGACGGCGAGGGCTGGCAGTACGAGCCCAAGTGGGACGGCTTCCGCTGTCTCGTCTTCCGCTCCGGCGGCGAGGTCGAGCTCCAGTCCAAGTCCGGGAAGCCGCTCGCCCGCTATTTCCCCGAAGTGGTCGAGGCCGTTCTCGCGATGAAGGCGCAGCGCTTCGTCCTCGACGGCGAGCTCGTCATCCCGATCGGCGGCGCCCTCAGCTTCGACGCGCTCCAGCTGCGCCTCCACCCGGCCGAGAGCCGGATCCGCAAGCTCGCCGCGCAGACGCCGGCGCAGCTCATGCTCTTCGATTGCCTCGCGGACGAGGAGGGCACCGATCTCTGCGCGCGCCCGCTCTCCGATCGCCGCGCCGCGCTCGAGGCGCTTCACGCCCGCGAAGACAATCCGTCCATCCTCCTGTCGCCGATGACCTGCGACCGGGGCGTCGCGCAGGGCTGGCTCGACATGGCCGGCGGCGCGCTCGACGGCGTCATCGCCAAGCGGCGCGACGGCCCTTACGTTTCGGGGGAGCGCGCGATGCTCAAGATCAAGCAGCTCCGCACGGCCGACTGCGTGGTGGGCGGCTTCCGCTATGCGACGAACGCACGCGAAGTCGGGTCTCTTCTCCTCGGGCTGTTCAACGAGGAGGGTAAGCTCGATCATGTCGGCTTCACCTCCTCCTTCGGAAGCGAGGACAAGAAGGCGCTGACCGCGCGCCTCGAGGCGCTGCGCGGCGCGCCCGGCTTCACCGGCGACGCGCCGGGCGGGCCGAGCCGCTGGGCGACGGAGCGCAGCGGCGACTGGGAGTCGCTGCGCCACGAGCTCGTCGCCGAAGTGCGCTACGACCATGTCAGCGGCAACCGCTTCCGCCATGGCACCAAGTTCCTGCGCTGGCGGCCGGACAAGGCGCCGGAGCAATGCCGCTTCGACCAGCTCATTCACGAATCCGCCCTCGCGACCGAGCTGGAGTCCGCCTCATGAGCAAGGAAGAGCGCATCGTCGAAGGCGTCCGTCTCAGCAGCCCGGACAAGGTGCTCTGGCCGGAGCAGGGCATCACCAAGAGCGAGCTCGCCGATTATTACTTGAAGATCGCCGGCGTCATGCTCCCCCACGTCGCCCGACGCCCGGTAACGATGGTGCGCTGCCCGACCGGCGCCGAGAAGAAGTGCTTCTACCAGCGCCACGCCGCATCGGGCGTCCTCCCTGAGCTTAGGGAAGTGAGCGTCCCGGGCTTCGAAGAGCCCTATCTCTACATCGAGGACGCCGCCGGCCTGGTCGCCATGGTGCAGATGGGAACCCTCGAAATCCACCCCTGGGGCGTGCGCATCGAAGCGCCGGACAAGCCCGACCGGATCATCTTCGATCTCGATCCCGACGAATGCCTGGGTTTCGCCGACGTCGTGCGGGCCGCGATCGAGATACGCGAGCGCCTCTCTGCCCTCGGCCTCACGAGCTTCGTCAAGACGACCGGGGGCAAGGGCCTCCACGTCATCCTTCCCATAGAGCCGGTCAGCGACTGGAGGGAGGCGAAAGCCTTTGCGAAGGGCTTTTCCGAGCTGATGGCCGCCGATGCGCCGGATCGCTACCTCACCAAGATCTCGAAGGCCGAGCGCGAGGGCCGCATCTTCATCGATTATCTGCGCAACGATCCGACATCGACCGCGGTCGGCCCTTATTCGACCCGCTCCCGCCCCGGGGCGCCGGTCGCGACGCCGCTCGAATGGGACGAGGTGACGGAGGGACTCGATCCCAAGGCGTTCACCGTCGAAACCGTGCCCGACAGGGTGCGCATTCTGCAGCGGGATCCTTGGTCCGAAATGGAGCAGACGGTCCAGCGCCTTCCCCCCCTTTCCCGGGATCGCGAACGCAGGTAGGTCCGTTATGCGAGTTGAAAGTGGGTTGCCGCTTCGGGGGGCGGGTCCCATCTTCATGGGGTCTCGCACTCCAGAGACGTTGAAAGGTTCGACCCCTGAGTTCCCGTACCGTTTACGTGGTGGACGACGATCGCGACGTTCGCCTGATGATCAGCTACATGCTTTCCGACGCTGAGCTGAAGTCGCACCCGTTCGCCAGCGGCAGCGATTTCCTGTCCGCCCTTCCGGATCTGGCCCCCGGCTGCATCCTCCTCGACGTGCGCATGCCGGACATGGACGGCCTCGCAGTCATGGGCGAGCTCGCGCGCCGCGAGGTCGACTGGCCCGTCGTGTTCATGACCGGTCACGGCGAAGTGCCGATCGCCGTCGAAGCGATGAAGCTCGGTGCGATCGACTTCCTCCAGAAGCCCTTCTCGGAAGAGGCCCTGCTCGGCTGCTTCAAGCGCGGTTTCGACCTCCTCGACGCGCGCGGCGACAGCACGCGCCGCCGTTCCGCCGCCCGCGGCCGGGTGGAGCAGCTCACCGCCCGCGAGCGCGAGGTGCTGAACGGCCTCCTTGCCGGCCTGTCCAACAAGCTCATCGCGGACCGGCTCGGTATCTCGCTGCGCACGGTCGAGATGCATCGCGGCAACATGATGGACCGCCTCGGGGTGGATAATCTGGCCGAAGCCCTTACCTTGGCGATGGAGGCCGGGCTCGCACCCGCGATGTCCAAGGCCGGCTGAACATCCAGGCGAAAAGAGGTCCTACATGGCGCGCGAACAGGTGATACTGGCGGGCGGCTGCTTCTGGTGCACCGAAGCCGTCTACAAGGACGTGATCGGCGTCAGCGAAGTCGAGAGCGGGTATATCGGCGGCCATGTGGCCAACCCGACCTACAAGGCGGTCTGCGGCGGCAATACCGGCCATGCCGAAGCGATCCGGGTTACGTTCGACACGGATTCGATCTCGCTCGACGAGATCCTGGACATCTTCTTCGCGACCCACGACCCGACCCAGCTCAACCGCCAGGGCAACGACGTCGGGACACAATATCGTTCGGCCGTCTTCCCGCTCAGCGATGCTCAGGAGGCCGCGATGCGCGCCGCCATCGAGCGCGCCCAGCCCGACTGGCCCGCCCCGATCGTCACCACGATCGAGCCTGCGAGCGAGTGGTACCCGGCGGAGGACTATCACCAGGATTATTGTGAAGGCGACGGCCAGCGGAATCCCTATTGCCTCTCCGTCATCCCGCCCAAGCTCAGGAAGCTGCGCAAGAGCTTCGCGGAACGCGTGAAGAGCGCCGAAGCCGGCGCCTGACCTCCCCGTCGTTCCCGCGAACCCGTCATTTCCTGCGAACCCGTCATTCCCGCGAAAGCGGGAATCCAGCGGGCGTTCGTTGAAGGCGGTGCGGCCGGAGACTCAGCCTGGATCCCCGCTTCCGCGGGGATGACAGCATGAGGATGGAATGCCGAGTCAGCCTTGGCGCGGCGCGGCCGCCCGCCTCAGCCGGTCGTTAATCGCGGCGCCGACCCCGTCGCGGGGAATCGGCGCCACGGCGATGCGCGGTTTCCGCTGCTGATCCGAGCGGTGAAGAGCCGCGAAGAGGTTCGCAGCCGCTTCTTCCAGGTTTCCCGCCGCGCTCAGGTTCTCGTCGCCCGCAATGGGGCCGAACCCGATAAGCCATTCGTCCTCCGCCGCCTGCGTTGCATCGAGGCGCAGCGGCTTGGAGGGGGCGTAGTGGCTGGCGAGCTGGCCGGGAGCTTCGATCCTTGCGCCCTCCTGCACCGCCACCGCGTTGAAACCGATCGGGCCCGGGCGCAGCAGGCGGGGTTCGCCGCCGGTGAAGGCGACGATGGTGCTTTCGAGGCCGAGTGCGGTCGGGCCGCCGTCGACGATCAGCGGGATGCGGCCGCGGAGGCTCGCCAGGACGTGATCCGCGGTGGTCGGGCTGATCCCGCCGCTCGCGTTCGCCGAGGGGGCCGCAAGCGGGCGGCTCGAGGCGCGGAGCAGTGCCTGCATCGCCCGGCTGGCGGGGCAGCGCAGCGCGATGGTGGGAAGGCCGGCCGTCACTCCGGGTGCAACCTCGGCCTTCTCGCGCAGAGGCACGACAAGCGTCAGCGCGCCGGGCCACCAGCGCCGCGCCGCCGCACGCGCGGCTTCGGAAAAATCGCCGAGCCGCTCGGCCGCCTCGAGGTCCGGCACGTGGACGATGAGCGGGTTGAAGCCCGGCCGGCCCTTGGCCTCGTAGATGCGCGCGACCGCCTCGGCGTTCGAGGCGTCGGCCGCGAGGCCGTAGACGGTCTCGGTCGGCACCGCGACCGGGTGGCCCTCGGCGATCAGCGCCGCCGCGCGCGCGATCGCGTCCGGCCCGTAAGGCAGGACCTCGGTTTCGAAGGCTTGGTTTTGCGGCGCCACGGCTGCGCGCTATAGCGCCCCCAGCGCGCCTCCAACAGTGTGGGACCCCGATGAGCTATACGCCGCCGATCGCCGAGCAGAATTTCGTCCTGGAGCATGTGGTGCGCATCGGGGAGCTTGCCGCACAGGTGCGGTTCGCGGAGGCGACGCCGGACCTGGTGCAGGCGATCGTCGAAGGCGCCGGCGCCTTTGCCGCGGGCGAGTTCGCGCCGCTCAACCGCTCGGGCGACGAGACCGGCGCCAAATGGTCGCCCGACGGCGTGACGCTGCCGCCCGGCTTTCGCGAAGCCTACCGCGCCTATGTCGAAGCGGGCTGGGGCTCGCTCGCCGCGCCGGCCGAGCATGGCGGCCAGGCGCTGCCGCTCAGCCTCGCCACCGTCGTTATGGAAGACCTCGGCTCGGCGAACATGGCCTTTTCGCTCTGCCCGATGCTGAGCTTCGGCGCGATCGAGGCGCTCGCCCACCATGGCTCCGACGAGCTCAAGGCGCGCTACCTCCCCAAGCTGGTGAGCGGCGAGTGGACGGGGACGATGAACCTGACCGAGCCGCAGGCAGGCTCCGACGTCGGCGCGCTCAAGAGCCGCGCCGAGCCGCGCGGCGACGGCTCCTTCTCCATCACCGGCACCAAGATCTTCATCACCTTCGGCGAGCATGACCTGACCGACAATATCGTCCACCTCGTCCTCGCCCGCACGCCCGACGCGCCGGCGGGGACGAAGGGCATCTCGCTCTTCCTCGTGCCCAAGATCCTGCCCGACGGGCGGCGCAACGACGTTCGCTGCGTCTCCATCGAGCACAAGCTCGGCATCCACGCCTCGCCGACCTGCATCATGTCCTACGGCGACGAGGGCGATTGCACCGGCTGGCTGATCGGGCCCGAGATGGGCGGCATGCGCGCCATGTTCACGATGATGAACAATGCCCGGCTCAACGTCGGCCTGCAGGGCGTCTCCATCGCCGAGCGCGCGACCCAGGCGGCGGTCGCCTACGCCCGCCAACGCGTGCAGGGCGCCCGCGAAGGCCGCCCCGCGCCGATCCTCGGCCACCCGGACGTTCGCCGGATGCTGCTGCGCATGAAGGCGCTGACGCACGGCGCGCGCGCCCTCGCTTATTACGCCGCCGGCCAGACCGACCGCGCGACACTGGGCGACGCGGCCGCGAAAGCGCGAGCGGATCTCCTCACGCCGCTCGTCAAGACATGGGGCACGGACGTCGGCGTCGAAGTGGCGAGCCTCGGCGTCCAGGTCCACGGCGGCATGGGCTATGTCGAGGAAACCGGCGCCGCCCAGCATTATCGCGACGCCCGCATCTCGCCGATCTACGAAGGGACGAACGGCATCCAGGCCGCCGATCTCGTCATGCGCAAGATCGGCCTGGAAGGCGGCGCGGTGCTCGAGGCCCTTCTCGGCGACGCCGAGGCCGGCGCCGCGGGCGAGGAGACGCTGCTCGCTCTCCTCGGCGACTGCCGCGCGCTCGGCCGCAACCTCCTCGCCGACGGGCCGGACGATCGCCTCGCCGCCTCCTACCCCTATCTCACCATGCTGTCGGTTGCCGTTGCCGGCTGGCTCCTCCAGGTCCAGCTCGCGGCCCTCGCCGACGAGGACGCCTCGCCCTTCGCGCAGATGAAGCGCGCCGCGGCCCGCTTCTTCCTCGACCGGATCGTGCCGGAAGCGCGCGGCCTTGCCGCCGGCGCCGCCGCGCCAGCAGCGTCGCTCTACTCGGTCTCGGAGGACGCGTTCGACGCGGCGTGAGGCGGAAGCGGAACCGAACCGGGTCCGCAACATTTCAGCGCATGCGGGATCGGCCCGCCTGGAGACACGAACATGCGTATGGGTATCAGCCTCGGCGGCCTCATCCTCCTCATCCTCATCATCTGGCTCCTCTTCGGCCGCGGCTGAGGACGAGCGTCCAAATCCGTCATCCCGGCGGAGGCCGGGATCTCAGCGGGTGAAGAGCGGCGGCGTCCATGGCGGGCGCCCTGCACAGCGACCCTGCGCCTTTCCCCCCCCCCTGAGATCCCGGCCTTCGCCGGGATGACGTGACCTGCACGGCGCCAACTCAGCGCTCCGGCCGCTGCCGGCGGCCGCTGCCGGCGGCTAGACGCGCTTGGCGAGGTTGTGCTGGCGCTGGCCGACGGTGCGGTAGACGCGCGGGCCGAGGTCGAGGCGGAAGGCACCCATCTTTTCGCTTTCCTGGCCGAGCTCGCGGCCGATGACGTAGGATTTGGATGTCTGTCCGGTCCGTCCCTCGCCCCAGTCGTAGACCAGGTTCACGCCGACGACCGGGATGAAGAGCAGCTGGTCGTTGACCTGCAGCGCCTTCATCTCCTCGCGCGGCATGGTGACGCTGCCCTGGATCAGGCCGAACTCGCCCGCGGGCAGCTCGGGAATGACATGGGTCTTGCGGCCTTCGCCCTTGGTCTTGAAGAAGGCGCCGATCTCCTTGTCCTGCTCACGGCCGGCGTTGAACATGCGGGCGTTGATCCGGATGTTGCGCGCCGTGCTCTTGCCGGTGTTGCGCATCACCATCTCGAAATCGACCGACGCTTCCTCGCCCGTCGAGGCGGCGCGCTCGGCCTTGAGCTCGAGCTCCAGCCAAGGGCGCGGCACCGGCTCGGCGCGCGGCGGCGGCGGCGGATTGTCGATCAAGGCGGCGGCGGCCATCGCTTCGGACACCTGCGCCGAGCGGCGGCGGCGGCGCGTGAAGAGGTAGCCGGCGAGGGCCATCAGGGCCGCGGCCGGAAGAGCGTAATACCAGAATGGGGCCGCCTCCTCCGCCGGAGGGGCGGGATCGGATGCGGCGGGAGCCTGCGCCGGAGCGTCCTGCGGCGCGGTCGCGGCGGGCGGGGGCGTCGGCACCGTGTCGGCGGGCGCTCCTTGGGGAAGCTGGAACACCTCCTGCGGCTGCGAGGGCACCTGCGGCGGCGTCTCGCGCGCCGGTCCGGCCGTCGCGGGTGCTTCTTCGCCCGAGCGGGGACGCGCTTCGGCAGCGGGCCGGGGCGTGGGCGCCTGCTGGGCCGGAGCGGGGGTCCTCGCCGCCGGAGCGGGGGCCGGGGCCGGGGCCGGTGCAGGAGCCACCGATTGCTCGCGCGGCGCGGACTGGCGCTCGCCGGGGAGGCGGAAGTCCTTGAGCTGGGGAGGGCCGACCGTGTTCGCCTGCTCCTGGGCGAGCGCGGGCGCGCCGGCGGCGGCCAGCGTCATGCCCGTCAGTGCGGCGACCATCAGTCTCCGGCGGAATTTCAACATCTTAAGGCTTCCCCACTCCCGCGGCCCCTTATCCCCCGACGCGCCGCCGAGTCTAGGGGAGGCGCCGCTGACCGGAGATGAACGGCCCCGCGCGAGCGCTCAAGCGCCGATGCCGGCCCTGCCAATGTCAGCTATCCTCGTCGGGTCCGAGATCGGGATCGAGGTCGCGGGGGCGAATGAAGCGGGCGATGCGGCCGGTGCCCGGCGCGACCTCGGCCCAGCGCAGCGCCGGCAGCGCGATCTCGGCGAGCGTCGCGGTCGGGTATTTGACGGCGATCTCGGCGCGCAGCGCGCCGCCGCCGGCAAGCTCGACGGCGAGGCTCTCGAGGCCCGGATTGTGGCCGACGAGGAGGAGGCTCGTGGCGGCATCGTCGGCGGCGCGGACGAGGTCGATGAGGGTTTCCGGATGGGCGAGGTAGACGGCCTGCTCGAAGGTCACACGAAAGGCACACCCGAAGCCTTGCTCCACCTCCGCCAAAGTCTCCTTCACGCGGACGGCGGGAGAGGCGATGACCGCGTCGAAGGAGAGTCCGAGGGCGCGCATCTCTTCCCCGATGCGGCGTGCCGCCTTGCGGCCGCGGCGGTTCAGGGGACGGTCGAAGTCGCGGGCCACAGGATCGTCCCAGGTCGACTTGGCGTGCCTGAGGAGGGTCAGCGTCTTCATTGCGTTCCTTCACGCGCCGGCTCGGCGGCGCCATGCCCGAAAGCATGTTCGCTTGATAGCCTCGCCCGCACGCGCTCCACGGCCTCAGCCAGCGGAAGGCGGCGGATCGAGACGCCCGGCGGGAAAGCGGTGAGGAGCCGCGACGGCGTCGCCGACGAGAGCAGCACGAACATGCCCCGGTCGCCCTGGCGGCGGATCAGGCGGCCGAACGCCTGGGCGAGGCGGCCGCGCACGACGCGGTCGTCATAGGCGGAGCCGCCATGCGCCGCCCGGCGCGCGGCGTGGAGGACGGTGGGGCGCGGCCAGGGGACGCCTTCCATTACGACGAGCCGGAGGGAGTGGCCGGGAACGTCGACGCCGTCGCGAAGAGCGTCGGTGCCGAGGAGCGAGGCGCGCGGATCGTCGCGGAAGATGTCGACGAGGGTGCCGGTGTCGATCGGATCGACATGCTGGGCATAGAGGGGGAGGCCGGCGCGGGCGAGCCGGTCGGCAACGCGGGCGTGGACGGCCTTCAGGCGCTGGATGGCGGTGAACAGGCCGAGGGTGCCGCCGCCCGCCGCCTCGATCAGGCGGGAATAGGCACCGGCCAAAGCGGGGAGGTCGCCGCGCTTCACGTCGGTGACGATGAGGACTTCGCTGGCCGCGGCGTAGTCGAAGGGGCTTGAGGCGGCGAAGCGCTGCGGCTCGCGGCCGAGATGGGCGGCGCCGGTCTTGGCGTCGGCGGCCGACCAGTCGTCGCCGCCGCGCAGGGTGGCGGAGGTGACGACGATTCCGTGGGCTGGCTTCAGCACGGTTTCCGCAAGCGGGCGGGTCGGGTCGAGCCAGCGGCGGTGGAGGCCGATGTCGTATTCGCGGCCGTCGACGCGCTCGACGGCGAGCCAGTCGACGAAGTCCGGGTCGGCCGGACCGCCGATCCGGGCGGCGAGGGCGATCCAGGCCTGGAGGCCCTGGGCCCGCCAGGAGAGGCCGCCGAGCGCGCCTTCGACCCGGGCGCGGGCCTGGGCATCGAGCCAGTCGGGCGCGTCCTCGATCACCGCTTCGAGGCGCTTGCCGAGCGCGACGAGGGGGCGGTGGAGCATTTCAAGCGCTTCGAGCGCGGGCGCGGCGGCTTCGATGAGCTGCGGATCGAGCTCGGCCATTTCGGTCTCGAGGCCGTAGCCGGCGTCCTGCGCGTTGGCGCGGGCATAAACGGTGCCGCGCACGGCCGAGAGAAGCTTTTCGAGCGGGCCGAACGGCATGCCTTCGCCGACGCGCTGGACCCAGCCGTCGCCGGGGAGCGCGCCCGCCATCTGGACCGCGGCGTCGAGGGCGGCGGATCCGGCTTCGTCGTAGGAGGCGACGTCCATCAGGCGGGCGGCGAGGCCGCGCCTCCGGCCCCGCGACTTGCCTTCGGGGCCGACGATCCAGCGGCGCAGCTCGATCAGCTCCTGGCCGGTGAGCGCGGTGGCGAACGTTGAGTCGGCGGCGTCGAAGAGGTGCTGGCCCTCGTCGAACACCATGCGCGTGGGCGGATTGCCCCCCCCGTTCTTGGCGTCTCTCCCGCGGGCGGCGTTGACCATGACGAGAGCGTGGTTGGCGATGACGAGGTCGGCAGCCAAGCTGGCGCGGGTCGAGCGCTCGATGAAGCAGCGCCGGTAGTGCGGGCAGCCGGCATAGACGCATTCGCCGCGCCGGTCGGTGAGCGCGGTCGCACCGGCGCGGCGGAACAGGGTGGTGAGCCAGCCGGGAAGGTCGCCGCCGACCATGTCTCCGTCGCGCGTATAGGCGGCCCAGCGGGCGACGAGATGGGCGAGGATCGCGGCGCGGCCGGCGAAGCCGCCCTGAAGCGCGTCCTCGAGGTTGAGGAGGCAGAGATAGTTTTCGCGGCCCTTGCGGATGACGACCTTTTCCTTGCGCCGGGCGGCGTCGGGGAAGAGGCGGCCGCTTTCGCGGTCGAGCTGGCGCTGGAGCGCCTTGGTGTAGGTCGAGACCCAGACCGGGCCATCGGCTTTCTCGGCCCAAAGCGACGCGGGCGCGAGATAGCCCAGGGTCTTGCCGATGCCGGTGCCGGCTTCGGCGAGGATCATGTTCGGCTCGCCCTCGATCCGGCGCGGCGAGAAGGCGGAGGCGACGGAGCCGCAATAATCGCGCTGGCCCTGGCGCACTTCCGCGCCGGGACCGACGAGGCGGCCGAGCCGGTCGTGCGCCTCCTGCTCGGCGATCGAGACGGTACGCGGGTGCGGGCGGGGCGGGGCGTCTTCCCATTCGGGGAGGCGGGAGAAGAGCCAGGGTTCGTCGCGCGCCGGCTTGTGGAGACGCTGGGCGATGGCCGGCGCCCAGGACCAGCGGACGCGCCAGAGGGCCTGCGCCGAAGCCCATGCGCCCTGGCGTTCGGGCCAGTCTGTCTCCAGCGTGGCGAGGAGCGCGGCGGCGGCGGCCCGGAGGAAGGCGGCGGCTTCGTTGTCGCTGGCCGGCGCTTCGAGGCCGAGGGCGCCGGCGAGGCCGTTGGGCGTCGGCACGGCGAAGCGCGCCGGATGGACGAAGGCGAAGAGTTCGAGAAGATCGAGGCCGGAGATTTCCGGGTAGCCGAGCCGCTGGCCGACGAGCGGCGCGTTCAGCATGATGAGCGGCGTCTCGGCGGCGCGCGCGATCGCCTCGCCGCGGCTCAGCCCTTCGACCCGCCCGTCGGCATGCGCCATCCAGATGCCGCCGTACGTGGCGTGGAGCGCGGGATAGGGCAATTCGTCAGTCACCCGAGGGCCTTAGCGGAGATTCGCGGGCCTGGGGACTGCGGATTGCGCCTGCGCGCGAAAGGCGCGGAAGTTGACTGAGTTGAGGCCACGTCCGTGCCGAAGCGGTCAATTTCCGCTGCCTTTGTGCGTCCGCAAGCAGGTTGGACGGGAGCAAGGAAACGGCCATCGTTACGGAAGAACATAGCAGGAACCAAAGATCAAGGCTGCGATGCGTTCCGAGCTCCGCCAACACCTTGTCATTCCCGCTAAAGCGGGAATCCAGGGTTCGCAGAGCCCGGGCGGGGTGGAGGCTCCCACTGGATTCCCGCTTTCGCGCGAATGACGGCGTTGGGGTCAGGGTGCGCGGAGGCTCCGGCTGGATTCCCGCTCGGGGAATGACGGGGTTGGTCGAGCCGCCCGGAGGGCAAGTCGCCTGTGCGATCGCCTGTTCCAGGGCTGCGCGCATGCGACCCTCCTGGTCCGGTCCGGTGAGTTCGTGGCCGAGGCCGGGCATTGGGATGACCTTCATGTCCGGCAGTGCTCGCTGCATGCCGGGTATTTCGGACACGCCGATCTTCGGATCCGCCGTGCCGTAGACGAGCGTGAGGCAATCGTGGCCCGCCTGCGTCAGATACTCTGTCGCTGAACGGTCGAGATGGTCTGCGAACATGGCACGCATCATCTGGAAGTTGTTGATCATCCGCTCTTCCCGGCGAACCACGACCCCATCGCGGATGTCCGCAAGCGTGACGCGGCGCGCGTTCACGTTCCGCATCCGCTCCCACTCGGGCCCTTCGAAACTGTCCAGGAGCGCCCCCGGGCGCTGCAGCAGCGGCGCGGCGAGCACGATGGGAATGCCGCGAAGCCGATCCGCGGCACGCGCGGCGACGTACCCGCCAAAGCTTTCGGCAAGGATCATTTTGGGGATATTCGGATAACGCCGCTCGAGATAGGCCACATAGGCAGCAACCTCCTGCGCCGCGAGGTCGATCGTATCCCGCCCCTCGACAAGCCGTGACGAGGTTCCGACGTAGCCGAGAGTGACCGTCGCAGTACCCGCCGCAGCCGCATCGCCGAGTAAACGGCCTAGCCAGTCATTCACCGCGACCCCGATGCCGTCTGCCGGCCCTCCCACGATTCGAACGAGGATGCGGCGAAGGCTCCCCGCCTGCTCCGGCTGGTAGATCTGGAGCGGAAGAGGTCCCAATGGGCCGTCGAACCGCTCAACGCTGATGCGGAACTTTGCCTGCCGGAACGACGCGCATTCGCCCCGGTCCTCGGCTGCGCCGAGTGCCGGCTCCTCCGCGGTATGGGTGAGCAGGCAATCGCCGCCGAAGCGGCTCTCCAGCTTCCCCATCTCCGGCAAACCCTTGGCAGGTCTGATGAACGTAAACCCTTGCGCCGCTTGCGCGCCCGCTTTCTCGGCAGGGGAAGACAACCATGAGGCCGCGAGTGCGCTGGCCGCAAGACCCGCCGCTGCTGCGAAAGCTAGTTTTGCCTTTAGGTGAATCAGCATCATAACATCCCATGAAGCTCCGCGGAATCTCTCCCGGGGAGCATCATTGAGCTCAGCGCCCCGGCACTACCTTGAACTCGTAAGTTGAGCCATCGTTAGCTGCATAAGCAAACCCGTTTTTGTTAAGAGTAATACTCGGTGTTCCGTCGGTACGAAAGTTCAAACCCCGCGGCGTGGAGAGGTCCGGCAGCGCTTCGTCATTCCCGCGAAAGCGGGAATCCAGGGTTCGTAGAGCCGGCGGATGGAGGCTCCCGCTGGATTCCCGCTTTCGCGGGAATGACGGAGTTGGAGGAGCGCCGGTGCGGGTTCGTCGAAGCTGGGTCGCCCGCGGCGCGACTCGGTGTGCGAACGTCTGCGATAGGGCGGGTGAACTGACCAGCCAGTTGCCGACTAGCTTGCTTGCGGCGCGTTCGTCGGCAAAGAGGCGGCTTATGCCTCAGGACCAGATCCCCGCCGCCCTGCGCGAAGCCGCGCTCGTTTCGAAGGCCTGGCCCTATGAGGAGGCGAGGAAGCTTCTCAAGCGCTATCCGGAGGGGCCGGGCGAGAAGGGCGTGATCTTCGAGACGGGCTACGGGCCATCGGGGCTGCCGCATCTCGGGACGTTTCAGGAGGTGGCGCGGACTTTGATGGTTCGCCATGCGCTGAGCGAGATGGTGGACTGGCCGAGCCGGCTGATCGCGTTTTCGGACGACATGGACGGGATGCGCAAGGTGCCGCCGGGCGCGCCGGAGCAGGATATGATGCTTTCGCATCTCGATCGGCCGCTGAGCCAGGTGCCCGACCCCTACGGCTGCGGCCATTCGAGCTATGCGGCGCACAACAACAACCTGCTGCGGCAGTTTCTCGACCGCTTCGGATTCGATTACGAGTTCCTCTCCTCCACGGAATGCTACGCGTCGGCCCGTTTCGATGAGGTGCTGCGCCAGGTGCTGCGCAACTTCGATGCGATCATGGGCGTGATGCTGCCGACGCTGCGCGAGGAGCGGCGCAGGACCTATTCCCCGGTCCTGCCGGTGAGCCGCGTCACCGGCAAGGTGCTCCAGGTGCCGATCGAGGTCGTCGATCCGGAGACGGGGCTGGTGCGCTACGTGGAGCCCGAGACCGGCGAGACGGTCGAGCAGTCGGTTCTCGCCGGCGGTGCCAAGCTGCAGTGGAAGGTCGACTGGGCGGCGCGCTGGGTGGCCCTGGGCGTGGATTACGAGATGGCCGGCAAGGACCACATCGACGGTGTCATCCAGAGCGGGAAGGTCGCGCGCATCCTGGGCGGGCGGCCGCCGGAGGGGTTCAATTACGAGCTGTTCCTGGACGAGAATGGCGAGAAGATTTCGAAGACCAAGGGGAACGGCGTCACCATCGACGAGTGGCTGACCTACGGGCCGCCCGAAAGCCTCTCCTTCTACATCTACCGCGAGCCGAAGCGGGCGAAGCAGCTTTCGTTCGCAGTCATCCCGAAGGCGGTGGACGAATATTATCAGAGCCTCGCCGCCTATCCGGCGCAGGACTGGGCCAAGCGGCTCGGAAATCCGGTGCACCACGTCCATGCCGGCGAGGTGCCGGAGGCGGCGCTGCCGGTCACCTTCGCTTTGCTGCTCAACATCGCGAGCCTGCCGGGCGTCGGCGAGCGCGAGACGATCTGGAGCTTCCTCAGCCGCTACAAGCCGGAGCTGACGCCGGAGAACAGCCCGGCGCTGGACCGGCTGGTCGGCTATGCGGTCGCCTATGGCAGCCGCTTCGTCGCGCCGACGCTGCGGCGGCGGGCGCCGAGCGCGGACGAGGCGGAGATGCTGCGGGAGCTCGACGCGGTTTTGGCGCGCTATGAGAACGGCGACTGGGGCGGGGAGGATCCGGCGGCGGTGCTGCAGAACCACGTCTACGAGATCGGCAAGAGCCGCTTCGGCAAGGAGGGCCTGCGCGACTGGTTCAGGGTCCTCTACGAGACCCTGCTCGGCAGCGAGCAGGGTCCGCGCATGGGCAGCTTCTTTGCCCTGTACGGCGTGGAGAACAGCCGCCGCCTGATCGCGGAGGCGCTGGCGGCGGATTAGGCGAACCCACCGCTCGCTAGGCAGGCACTGCCACCCACACCCGTTCGGTTCGAGCGAAGTCGAGAACCCCTTTCGAGCGCAGCGAGAAGCGTGCGGTCGAGGAAAAGAAGAAGAGCCTCGACTGCGCTCGGCGGCGGTCCTCGACTTCGCTCGGACCGAACGGGTGGGAGGCTGAGCTTTGACCTATTGGGCTGGTGCCTGCCGCCGCCCCTACCCCGCGCGGCGGCTGGCGATCCAGTCGTCGATCTTGCGTTCGAGGACGGTGAGGGGGAGGGCGCCGGTGTCGAGCACCTGGGCGTGAAAGTCGCGGATGTCGAAGCGAGGGCCGAGCGCTTCTCGGGCGCGGGCGCGCAGCTCAAGGATCTTGAGCTGGCCGATCTTGTAGGCGAGGGCCTGGCCCGGAATGGCGATGTACCGCTCGACTTCCGAGGTGGCGTCGGTGCGGCCCATCGCGCTGTTCGAAAGCATGTACTGGATGGCGCGGTCGCGGCTCCAGCCCATGGCGTGGATGCCCGAGTCGACAACCAGGCGCATGGCCCGCAGCATCTCGTCATCGAGATGGCCGTAGCGCTGATAGGGATCGGTGAAGAGGCCGAGCTCGGGGCCGAGCTTCTCGGCATAGAGCGCCCAGCCTTCGACGAAGGCGGTGTTGCCGCCGAAGCGCATGAAATTGGGGAGCGCTTCATTCTCCTGGGCGAGGCTGATCTGGAAATGGTGCCCGGGAACGCCTTCGTGGAGATAGAGCGTCTCCATGCCGGGCGTGGTGCGCGAGGGGAGATCGTAGGTGTTGAAGTAGAAGACGCCGGGGCGCGTGCCGTCGGGCGTGCCCTGCTGGTAATAGGCGCCGGCCTGGTTGCGCTCCAGGAAGGCCGGGACCGGGCGGATATCGAGGGCGGCGCGCGGAAGGGTGCGGAACAGACTGGCGAGGCGCTGGTCGACGCGGCGGCCGATCGCCTGATAGCCTTCGGTCAGCGCATTGGCCGAGGCCGGCTTGAAGCGCGCGTCGGTGCGGATGTGCTCGAAGAAGGCGGCGAGGTCGCCTGAGAAGCCGACCTCCCGGCGGATCGCGTCCATCTCGCCGCGGATGCGGGAGACTTCGCGAAGGCCGAGTTCGTGGACGTACTGGGCGGTGAGCGGGAGGGTCGTCGATTCCTCGATGAGGTGCGCGTAGAGGCGCTCGCCGCCCGGCATCTGCGAGATGCCGACGCTCTCGCGGGCGACGGGGAGATATTCGGTGCGCAGGAAATCGCGCAGGCGGGTGAAGGCGGGGCGGATCTCGCCGGTGATGGCGGTGCGGTAGGCGCCGCGCAGGCGCTCGCGCTCGGCTTCGGGGACCGTGTCGGGGAAGTTCTGGACGGGGAGGTAGAAGGTCGAGCCTTCGACGCCCTGCTCGAGCAAGGTGTCGAGCTGGCCGATGACGTTGTTGACGACGAGCTTCGGCTGCGTGACGCCGCTCGCCATGCCTTCGCGGAAGCGGGCGATGGCGAGGTCGATCTGCGAGACGAAGCCGGTCGTGCGGCGGAGGCTGTTCTCGTAATCCTCGACCGTCTTGAACGGCGCGGCGCCGCGGCCGGAGGAAAGGTCCGCGAAGCCGGTGTGGAAGCCGCTGAAATGGTCGATCGGGCGGACAGCCGTCAGCGCCAGCATGGCGGGGGCGAGGCCGCGCAGCGCCATTTCCTTGTCGCGGCGGAAGACGTCGTAGGCGAGCCGGTCGGTGGGATTGAGCGTGGCGCGGTCGATGGCGAGGAGGGCGGTGAGCTCGCCTTGCTGGGCGGCGCGCTCGCGATCGAAGAAGGCCGGGGAGAGATAGTCGCCATATTGGGCGGCGTAGCGCATGTCGCCGCGGTAGAGGGCGGCGATGGGGACGCGGCGCAGCAGGTCCTCGTCGCTGCGGGCGAAGAGGGCGCGCAGGCGCTCCGACGCCGGCTGCGCCGCAGCCCCGGCCGGCGCGGCGGGTGCGGCGGCGGTGGGCGCCGCGGCGGGTGCGTCGCCCGCACCGCCGGTCGCGCAGGCGGACAGAAAGAGGGACGCGGGCACGGCGGCGAGCAGCAGGGTCTTGGAGGTCACGGACGATCCTTCGAACAAAGATTGAGTGCGGGCGCCCTCAGGAGGCGTCGGCCGCAGGGACGGCCGGGGCGTACCACGGGCGCTCGCGATACCATTTGGTGATGATGTACTTGACCCCGGCGACGACCGGGCAGCCCTGGTGGAGGGTGAACTTGTTGGGCTCGCCGGTCACATCCATGTTGTTCCAGGCGAAGAGGTTGCCGGTCCGTGGCGTGATCTTGAGATCGAGCTCGGGAAAGGCGGTCTGGCCGCCCGATTCGGGCTCGTTCAGGAAGATCATCGCGGTCCAGGTCCGCTGGCCGCCCGTTTCGGCTTCCTTCAGATAATATTTCTGGTCGGTGTAGAAGAAGTCGTGATGCGGCTTGAACTCCTGGCCGACGGCGTAGCGCTGCCCCTGGACGGTCTCGCCGAGCTCCGGCTGGATGCCCATCACCTTTGATATCTTGTCCTCGATGGCGGCGATCAGCGGATCGTTCTTGTCGAGGTTCGAGCTCTCGCTCGTCCGGTAGCTGTAATCGGGATTGTCGCTGAGCACGCCGGACGGAAAGCGGTTGGCGTCGATCTGGGCGACCACGCCTTCGCATTCCTCATGGCTGAGGAAGTCGCGGACGACGAACAGGTCGGCCTGCTGAACCGGCAGGCGGAAGGCGTTGGGCGTGCGCGACAGGCGGTTCCTGACATATTCGCCCAAGGCGGCGCGATATTCCTGGGGAGTCATTTACATCCTCATTCGACGACGCGGCCGCGGACCATGACGAAGGCGACCTGCTCGAGCCGGCGCACGTCCTGGAGCGGATCGCCGTCGACCGCGATGATGTCCGCGGAAAGGCCGGGAGCGATCCGGCCCGTCTCGTTCTCGAGGTTGAGCAGGCGGGCGGCGGCTGTGGTGGCGGAGGTCAAGGCTTCGGCCGGGCTCATGCCGAGCATCTCCACCATCATTTGCAGCTCCTGCGCGTTGCGGCCGTGGGCGAAGACGCCGGCGTCGGTGCCGAAGACGACGGGCACGCCCGCGGCGCGCGCAGCGCGGCCGGCGCGGCCGAGATGCTCCACCGTCTCGCGGATCTTGGTCTCGACCGTGGGCGTGTAGATGCCGCGGCCGAGGCCCTCGCGGACGCCGACCAGCGCCATCATGGTGGGCACGAGGACGCTCCCCGACTGGCGCATCGCCTGGAGGGCGCGGGCGTCGGCGAAGGTGCCGTGCTCGATCGAATCGACGCCGGCGCGGGCCGCCGCCTCGATGCCGCGCGCGCCGTGAGCGTGGGCGGCGACTCGAAGGCCGAGCGAATGGGCGGTGACGACGATGGCGCGCATCTCCTCATCGGAGAAATGCGCTTCGAGGCCGCGGCCCTGCTGCGAAAGGACGCCGCCGGTCGCGGTGAACTTGATGACCTGCGCGCCGGCCTGAGCGAGCTGGCGGACTCGGGCGGCGCATTCCTGCGCGCCGGTGCAGGTGTTGTTCGCCGACAGGGCCTGGAGGACTTCGGGGCGGAAGCCGTTGACGTCGCCGTGGCCGCCGATGATCGAGATGGGCGGGCCGGCGGCGACGATGCGCGGGCCGGCGATCAGACCCTCGGCAGTGGCACGGGCGAGCGCGAAGCCGACGCCGGGGGCGGAGCCGAGGTCGCGAACGGTGGTGAAGCCGGCACGCGCCGTGACGCGGGCGTTCTTGACGCCGACGAGCGTCGCATATTCATCCGAATCGACCGCTTCGCGCCAGAAGTCGCCGCCGGGGTCGCCGGCGATGTGGACGTGGGTGTCGATGAGGCCCGGCATGACGGTGCGCGCCGACTGGTCGATCAGGCGCGCGCCGGCGGGGGCGGGCTGGTGCCCGTCCGCAATGGCCGTGATGCGGCCGTCGACGATCGTGATCGTCGAGGGGCCCCGTGCACGCTGGGCCGGATCGGCGATGAGGCGGCCGGCGTGGATGACGACGGTCTCGGCCGCAGCGGGTGCAGAAAGGGCGAGGAGGGTGAGAAGGAAGGCAAAGAGGCGGGCGATCATGCGGCGGACCTCGTCAGGACGGACGCCTTGCCATGCGCCACGCGCGCGGCTTCTTGCAAGGATGGTTTTTGCGGGTTTTCGTTGGTGAGAGCGATGCAACCCGCCCTTCGACAGGCTCAGGGCTAGCGGTGTTGTTGTGGCCGTTCGTTTTGGAACGATCCCACCCCGCCAGGGCTGAGCCTGTCGAAGCCGGGTCCGCTCCCGCAGGGCCCGTGCGCTGCACCCCCCCTTCGACAGGCTCAGGGCTAGCGGTGTTGTGGGGGCCCTTCATCCTGGAATGATCCCGACCCGCCAGGGCTGAGCTTGTCGGAGCCCGATTCGCGTCGCTGGGCCGACAAGAGAAAGCCCGGACCTCCGCTGGGGAGGCCCGGGCCCTTGCATTCGTTCCGGCCGGCCGGAGCTTACCAGAAGAAGTCGTAGATCACGTCGACGACTTCGCCGCTGTAGGTGTCGATCAGCAGCACGTCGTTATAGTAGCGCACCCAGGTGTAGCCGGGGCCGGCGTCCGGCAGGCGGTACTGCCACGGATCCGAAATGTGGTAGCGGCTCGAATAGAAGGGCGAGCCGATGCGGATGCCGATCGAGAAGCGCTGGTAGCCGTAGCCCGCGCCGTACGGATCGTAATAGCGGCCGACACGGTAGAGATCCCGGTAGTTGTTCCGGTAGCTGTACCAGTCGTAGCGGCGGTCGTTGCGCCACTGATTGCGGTCCCAGCGGCGATCGGCGCGATAGTCGCGGCGATCCTCACGCCGGTCCTGGCGCGCATCCTGGCGGTTGCGCCGCTCCAGCTCCAAATAGCGGTCGCGGGCGCGAACGGCGCGGGCGTCGTTCGGATCGACATTGTTCCAGCCGTCCGGATAGCCGCGCTGGCCCTGACGGTCCTGGCGGTTCTCGACCCGATCCTGCCGCCGGTCGATACGGTCCTCGCGGCGCTCGAGGCGGTTTTCGCGGCGCTCCAGGCGGCCCTGACGGCCCTGGCCCTGCTGAGCCGCGGCGGCGGCTGCCGCCTGCTGCTGCTGAGCCTGGATCTGCTGCTGCTGTTCGATGCGGATGCGGGCGGCTTCGGCGATGCCGGCGGCGCCGTCCTGCCGCGGCTGGCGCTGCTGCCGGACGACCTGGCGCTGCTCCCGGCGGACCTCACGGACCTCCTGGCGCGTTTCCTGCCGCTCGGTGCGCACTTCGCTGCGCTGCTGGTTGCGCGCCTGGTTCTGTTCGAAGCGCTGCTGCCAGCGCTGCTGGCGTCCATTGTCCTGGGCGAAAGCGGGCGTCGCCGCCGCAGCCGCAAGCAAAATACCGATCAATGCCTTGCGCATCGTATTCACTCCTCACGCGGCGGGCAAATCCCGCCCCTCGATGCGGCAATATGTGCCGGAATGCGGATGAGCGGTAGCTGAACTGAGCGGACAGCGGCGCGACAGGAATCAGCGGCGGTTCCGGGCGGCGGGCGGCGGGCGCAGGGCAGGCGTCGCCCGCGCCGCGTCGGCGGGGTCGATGCCGGGGGGAGGCGCGCCGGCGACCTGCTCCTGGCCCGATCGGGCGCGGACGGCGCGGCGGACGGCTTCGCGGATGCGCGGGTAGGTGCCGCAGCGGCAGAGATTTCCCAGCGCCGAATCGATCTCGGCGTCGCTCGGACTGTCGGAGCGCTCGACGAGGGCGGCGGCGGCCATGATCATGCCGGGCTGGCAGAAGCCGCATTGCGACACCTGCTCCGCCGCCCAGGCCTGCTGCACCGGGTGCGAGCGATCGGGCGAGAGGCCTTCGATGGTGGTGACGAGGCTCCCCTCGAGCGCGCTGATCGGGACGGTGCAGCTC
This sequence comes from Allosphingosinicella sp., assembly GCA_036399655.1. Lineage (GTDB taxonomy): Bacteria > Pseudomonadota > Alphaproteobacteria > Sphingomonadales > Sphingomonadaceae > Allosphingosinicella. The sequence goes on from DASWMS010000083.1 coordinate 43,222, forward strand.
AGGACGGCGCGGCCGTCGACATGCACGGTGCAGGCGCCGCAATGGCCGGTGCCGCAGCCATATTTGGTGCCGGTCAGGTTGGAGGCGTCGCGCAGCGCCCAGAGGAGGGGAGTCTCGGGATCGAGCCGGTAGTGGACGGCCTGACCGTTAACGGTAAAGCGGGTCATGGACGGTATCAGTAGAGGCGGAGGCGGGCCGATGGGAAGCGAAAGGATCGCGGTATCGATCGAGGGGCACGTCGCCCACATCGAGCTCGCGCGCGACGAGAAGCTGAACGCAATGGACGGCGACATGTTCGCCGCGATCGGCGAGATATTCCGAAGCCTCGGCACCAACCACCGCGTGCGCTGCATCCTGCTGTCGGGGCGCGGACGGCATTTCTCGGCGGGGCTCGATCTCGAATATGCCGCGAGCCAGTTTCCGCCGTCCGACGATCCGGGGCGCGCGGCGGAAGCGCGCCTGCGCCACATCCACTGGCTGCAGGACGCGTTCAGCGCCATCGAGGCGGCACGGGCGCCGGTCGTCGCGGCGGTGCACGGCGGCTGCATCGGCGCCGGAGTCGATCTCGCCAGCGCCTGCGACCTCAGGATCGCCTCGGCCGACGCCTTCTTCCAGGTCGCCGAAGTGGACGTCGCGATCACGGCCGATCTCGGCACGCTGCAGCGCCTCGGGCACCTCATCCCGCACGGCATCCTTCGCGAGCTCACCTATACCGGCCGCCGCATGGGCGCCGAGGAAGCGGCGCGCTACGGGCTCGTCAACACGGTGGCGGGAACGCGCGAGGAGGCGATCGCGAGCGGGCTGGAGCTCGCCGGCACGATCGCGGCCAAGTCTCCGCTCGCGGTGGCGGGCGCCAAGCTCAGCCTCAACTACAGCCGCGGCCGTCCCGTCGAAGAGGGGCTGCGCCATGTCGCGCTTTGGAATTCGGCCACTCTGGTCAGCGCCGACCTGCACGCGGCGGTGGCGGCGCGGCTGACCAAAGGCATGCCGGAATTCGGTCCGCTTTCGGAGTAATCGTTGCGCTTGTGAACCGACGCGCAATCGGTAAGCTTAGCGCCCATGAACAAGCAAACCGGTCCGCTGCTCAAGGCCACGTCCCGCTCCAAGGCGACGACGGTGGGCGAGCTCATGTCCCCCGCCATCGGCGTCTTCCGCCGCGAAGCCACGGTCGCCGAGACGATCGAGCAGCTGCGCGTGCTGACGCAGGCGGCCTTCATCACCTATTGCTACGTAACCGAGGAATCGGGGCGGCTCGAGGGCGTCGTCGTGATGCGCGACATGCTGCTCGCCCGCCCCGAGGCGTCGCTCGGCGAGATCATGCTGACCGACGTCTTCGCGCTCGAGAACGATTTGGCGCTTGCCGATGCGCTCAAGGCGGCGCTGTCGAAGCATTTCCCGGTCTACCCGGTGGTGGACGATGCTGGGCTCCTCGTCGGCCTGGTGCGCGGCGAGACCCTGTTCGCGGAGCAGGCGATCGAGATCAGCGCCCAGGCGGGCGCGATGGTCGGCGTCGAGAAGGAGGAGCGGCTGTCGACGCCGCTGAAGCGCAGCCTCCTCCTCCGCCACCCCTGGCTGCAGATCAACCTCCTCACCGCCTTCATCGCGGCGGCGGTGGTGGGCATGTTCGAGAACACGCTGGGGCAGCTCGTCATCCTCGCCGTCTTCCTGCCGGTCCTCGCCGGCCAGTCGGGCAATACCGGCTGCCAGGCGCTGGCCGTGACTTTGCGCGGCATGACGCTCGGCGAAGTGCAGGCGGGGAGCGAGCGGAGACTCGTCGCCAAGGAAGGCGTGCTCGGCCTCTGCAACGGGCTGCTCGTGGGCACGATGGCGGGCCTCGGCATGGTCGCTTATGCGACGATGCAGGGGGAGGCGCAGCCCTGGCTGATGGGCATGGTGGTGACCATCGCGATGACTTGCAGCTGCGTGATCAGCGGGCTTTCGGGCGCGCTCATCCCGCTGACGCTGAAGCGCCTCGGAGCCGATCCGGCGACCGCGTCGAGCATCTTCCTCACCACCGCGACCGACATCGCCAGCATGGGCATCTTCCTCGGCCTCTCGACGATCCTGTTGCTTTAAGGGCGGCCGCAGCACTCGGTCTCGCGAGGGGCGCCGCCCGGTATCGCTTGAAACGCGGCGGCCCCTTTGCTATCGGCGCCAGCGACGGCGCGGGAACCTTTCTCGCGACGACCCGATTTTTATGCTATTCGCGTTGCGCTTCCGGCAGGTTCGAAGGGACTGCCGCGCATCGCTTTTATGACCGGAGAGTGACAGGCTTTTATGCAGATTCTCGTTCGCGACAACAATGTCGACCAGGCGCTGCGGGCGCTCAAGAAGAAGCTCCAGCGCGAAGGCGTCTACCGCGAGATGAAGCTGCGCCGGCATTACGAGAAGCCGTCCGAGAAGAGGGCCCGCGAGCGCGCGGCCGCGATCCGTCGGGCCCGCAAGCTCGAGCGCAAGCGCGCCGAGCGCGACGGCGGCGCGACTCGCTAAGCAAAACGGCGCGCGCCGCCCGTAGCGCTCGGAGGCACGGCGGCGCTTGCTTCGAGCGGAGGCGGCGATAGATTCGCCGCCTTTCGTGTTTCCACCGTTCACTCCGCGAGGTCCCATGCGCGCAAAAGCCAGGCCGGCCGCACCGCTCACGCGCGGCGGCAAGATCCGATTCCTCGCCGGTATGCTGGTTCTCGCCTTGCTCGCGGGCGCCGCCGCCTGGTGGACGACGAGCGGGCTCGCGTGGGAAACCACGCCCTCGGGGCTGCGCTACAGGGTCGTGCAGGCGGGCGAGGGCCCGAACGCCGCGCGCACCGACATCGCCAAGGTCAATTATACCGGGCGGCTCGCCGACGGGACGGTGTTCGACAGCAATGAAGGCGGCGAGCCGGTCGAGTTCCCCGTCGGCGGCGTGGTGCCGGGCTTCTCCGAGGCGCTGCAGCTCATGAACAAGGGCGCGACCTACGAGATCCGCATTCCGCCGGAGCTCGGCTACGGCGACCGCGTGCCGCCGGGCAGCCCGATCCCGCCGGGCGCCACGCTCGACTTCGAAGTGACCCTCGTCGACCGCCGGGCGCTCTCGCCGGAGGAGGTGCAGCAGATGCAGCAGATGGAGGCGATGCAGCGCCAGCAGATCGAAGAGATGCAGCGCCAGATGCAGCAGGGCGGCGGCGGCGCCGCTCCCGGCGGCGAAGCACCGCAAGGCCGCGGCGAGTCCGCGCCTCCGCCTCCGCAGGGCCGCTGACGGTCGACTCGGTCCCTCAGCGCTTGCCTCGCCCCGGCGCGGCGCGCTACGGCCTCTCCCGATCACGCGCTTCGCGGCGCCGCTAGAGAGGGTAGTTCATGTCCGTCACCGCCGTTCCGATCCGCCCGCTCAAGAAGGGCTCGGTCGCCAAGCTCTGGATCGGCATCGCTGCGCTTTCGCTCGCCGCCGGCGCGGCCGCCTGGCAGACCACCGGCCGCCTCATCTACGAGAAGACCGGCTCCGGTTCCGAATATCAGGTGGTCCAAAGCGGCGAAGGCCCGACGCCGGGGGCAAACGACCTAGCCAAGGTCCACGTCACCATCCGCGAGCGCGGCCGCGTCGTCCAGGATTCGCGCACCGGCGAGCCGCCCGAAATCCCGATCGGCCAGCTTCCGCCGCCGATCGCCGAAGTGCTGCAGCTCATGAACAAGGGCGCGACCTACCGTCTGCGCCTGACGCCGGAACAGGCCGGGGCGCCTCCCGGCCAGGTGCGGCCCGGCGCGCAGCCGCTGATGGTCGAGCTCACCCTCGTCGAATTCCGCACCCTTTCCGCGGAGGAGCAGCGTCAGATGCAGATGATGCAGATGATGCAGCAGCAGATGCAGCAGGGCGGACAGCCCGGCGCGCCGGGCGGTCCAGGCGGTCCGGGCGGTCCAGGCGGCGGTGCTCCCGGCGCCGGCGACCCCGGTGCAGGGCGCGGCGCTCCCCCTCCGGGCGCCGAGGGCGGCGCGGCGCCGCGCGGCGGCCGGGGCGCGGAAGGCGCGGCCCCGCCTGCGACTGGCAACAGCAGCCGCTGATTGGATTGAAGAAGGCGGCGGCGGGAGCTTGAGGGCTCCGCCGCCGCTTTTTTTTGCGCGTAGCTCCGCGCGCTGCAAACCGTCCTTCGACAGGCTCAGGACTGGCGGTTGTGGGTTGGCACCGCGTATCCTCAAAAACCCGCTAGGGCTGAGCTTGTCGAAGCCCGGTTCGCTTCACCAGCGCCCGCGGTTCAGGGCTCCGCCGGCGTTGCCCCGTCCTCGCCTTCCTCGGAAATCTGCTGGAGGGCGGCTTTGACCATGGCGACGATCGGGTCGGCGAGCGCCAGGCCCAGGATTCCGAACAGGGCGCCGAAGAGGAGCTGGGCGCCGAGCACCGTTGCAGGCGCGAGGTCCACGGTCTTGCGGGCCACGTAGGGCACGATGAGGTAGCCGTCGACGACCTGGACGATCACGTAGACGGCGATCGCCCATAAGCCGGCGTCGAAGCCCGCCGAAAAGCCGACAAGGACGATCAGCACGCCCGAGATGATCGCGCCGATATTGGGGAGGAAGGCGAGGATGCCGGTGAGGAGCCCGAGCAGGGCCGCCATCGGCACGCCGCCCGCCCAGAGGAGGAGCCAGGTGCCGACGCCTTCGACCGCCATGCCGACGAGCCGTCCCGCCATCAGGCGGCGCAGGGTGAAGCCCATCCGGCTCGACGTGCGGTAGAAGCTGTCGCGGCTGCGCAAGGGAAGCATCCAGCCGATGCCGCGCTCGTAGAGGCGGGGCTCGACGGCGATGAAGATGCCGATGACCATGATCATGACCAGGCTGGTGATCGCGCCGATCGCCGTGGAGACGGCCGAGGTGAGCCGGCCGAGGCCGCCCATCAACTGCTGCGACAATTGATCGACCTGAACGTCGCCGGGGGTGAAGCCGTGCGTGCCTGCCCAGGAGAGGATTCGGTTCGCCTGGCCCGTGATCGTGGTGCTGAAGGCGGCGGCCTGGGCACGCATCTGGACGCCGGTCAGCCAGACCGTGCCGACGATGAAGGCGACGGCGAGCAGGCTGACGATGGCGAGGCGCCAGCCGCGGCCGATCGGAACGACCCGGCCAAGCAGGCGCGTGCCGCCGTCCAGCATCGAGGCGAAGACGATGCCGCCGAGGATCAGGAGCAGGGGCTGGGCGAGGATCCAGATCAGGATCACCGCGAGGGTGAGCCCGATCCAGACGGTCGCGCGCTTCAATTCGGTCCGGATAATCGGATCGCGAAGCTCCGTCGGCCCCGCTTCCTCGACGTGAACTTCGCTCGCCATGTGTTTCGCCCCCTTGTTGCCCCTAACGCGCCGGCGCCGCTTCCTCCGGATGCAGCGACGTCCCCGCCCGTCCGCCGCGAAGCGCGGTGAACCAGCTCACGGGATTGAGATAGCTCGAAGAGCCGTCCAGCGAGAAGGTGATGAATTCGGCCCGGCCGCCGATATTCTCCCACGGCACGGGGCCGCCGAGGCCCTGTTGCGCGAGGGGGACCCGGCTGTCGGCGCTGTGATCGCGATTGTCGCCCATCAGCCAGACGTGGCCGGGCGGGATCACCACGGGGGCGACCTCGTCCGCCGGCGAGACGCCGGTATCGGCGACGTCGTAGCTGCGGCCGTTCGGAAGGGTCTCGCGGAAGAGCGGCAGGCGGCAATATCGGCGGCCGTCCTCGCCGGTCTCCTCCCGCGCGGCGGCGCCGAACTCGCAATGGATGTTGGCGTCCATCGGGATCATCGCGTCCGCGCGCCGCTCGCGCGGCAGGCGGCGGCCGTTCAGGAAGACTTGGCCCCTGATCACCTGGATGCGGTCGCCGGGAACGGCGATGACGCGCTTGATGTAGTCGGAGCGCTGGCCGCGCGGCGTCACGATGACGATGTCCCCGCGCTCCGGCAGGCTGCCGAAGAGCCGTCCCTGGGTCACGGGCATGATGTGGAAGCTCGGCGACACCCAGGACCAGCCGTATGGATATTTGGAGACGACGAGCCGGTCGCCCTTGAGGAGCGAGGGCATCATCGATTCGGACGGGATGTAGAAGGGCTTGGCGATGAAGCTGTGAAAGGCGAGCACGGCGAGGATCAGCCAGAAGATCGCCTTCACCTCACCCCACCAGTCCGTGCCCTGCGCCTCCGCTGCGGCCTTCGCGCCGCCGGTCGCCTGCGGCAGGCCGTCGCCCGCGGCGGTGCGCGCGGCGGCAGGCTGCGGCGCGTCGTCGACGTGCGCAGCCGCGCCGTGCGCAGCGGCGGGCGCCCCTGCGCCGGGTGCGACGGGACGGTCGCTGTCGGTCAAGCTTTCGGCTCCTCGGGTACGGCGGAGATGACGACGAACGCCATGGCGAAGGGATGATCGTCGGTCATGGTCAGGTGGATGACGGCCGCGTGGCCTTCGGGGATCATGGCGTCAAGCCTCTCCTTGGCGCCTCCCGTCAGGTGAAGCGTGGGTTCGCCCGACACTTTGTTCACAACGCCTATATCGCGCATGAACACGCCGCGCTTGAAGCCGGTGCCCACCGCCTTGGAAAAAGCCTCCTTGGCGGCGAAACGCTTGGCATAGGTGCCGGCGCGGGTGAACGGGCGGCGGGCGGCCTTGGCGCGCTCGACGTCGGTGAAGACTCGCTTCTCGAAACGCTCGCCGAAGCGATCGAGCGAAGCCCGGATGCGCTCTATGTTGCAGAGATCGGAGCCGATGCCGATGATCATGACGGCTCCCCCAAACCGTCACCCCCGCGAAAGCGGGGGTCCAGCGGGCGGCGGTGCGTGGCTCGGCGTTCGTCTGGATTCCCGCTTTCGCGGGAATGACGGGAAAAGATGTTCATCCCCGTGCCGCGTCCATCAGGTCGCGCATGCGGCGGACGGTGGCTTCGAAGCCGGTGAAGATCGCTTCGCCGACGAGGAAATGGCCGATGTTGAGCTCGCGGATGTGCGGAATGGCCGCGATGGGGGCGACGTTGTCGAAGGTGAGGCCGTGGCCGGCATGAGCTTCGATGCCGTTCTTGGAGGCGAGCGCGGCGGCGTCGGCGATGCGGCGCAGCTCCGCCGCCCGCTCCTCACCGTCGAGATGCGCGTAGCGGCCGGTGTGGAATTCGACGACCGGCGCGCCGAGGCGTACGGCGGCGGCGACCTGGCGGGGGTCGGGCTCGATGAACAGGCTGACGCGGATGCCGGCGTCGCCGAGCCGCGCGACGAAGGGGAGAAGGTGATTGTCCTGTCCCGCCGCGTCGAGGCCGCCCTCCGTCGTCCGCTCCTCACGCCGTTCGGGGACGATGCAGGCGGCGTGCGGGCGGTGGCGCAGCGCAATTCGGAGCATCTCCTCGGTCGCCGCCATTTCGAGGTTGAGCGGGACGGTGAGCTTTTCCATCAGCCGCGAAATGTCGTCGTCGCGGATGTGGCGCCGGTCTTCGCGTAGATGGGCGGTGATGCCGTCGGCCCCGGCATGCGCGGCGGCGAAGGCGGCGCGGACGGGATCGGGATGGTCGCCGCCGCGCGCGTTGCGGATGGTGGCGACATGGTCGATGTTGACGCCCAGCCGCAGGCCGCCTTCGGCTGGGGGGCGGAGATGCTCCGTCATGCCGCCTTCCGGCTTCCCGGCTTCTGGATCGGCATTTCGGCGAGGTCGGGCGGGAGGTTCTCCGGCTCGTAGACGGGGACGTCGATCCGGATGAGCGGGATGAAGGGGACGCCGAGATCGGCGATGCCGTTGGAGCGGTCGATCAGGGCCGCCGCCGCGACGACCACGCCGCCCGCCGCTTCCACCGCCTTGATCGCCTCGCGGGAGCTGAGGCCCGTAGTCACCACGTCCTCGACGAGGAGCACCTTCTGGCCCGGCTCCAGCCGAAAGCCGCGGCGGAGTTCGAACGTGCCGGTGGGCCGTTCGAGGAAGATCGCTTCAAGACCCATGGAGCGGCCGACTTCGTGGCCGACGATGATCCCGCCCATGGCCGGTGAAACGATGATGGAGAGCTGCTTCTTGATCTCGAGCGGGAAGGAACGGACCAAAGCAGAGGCGAGCTTGGAGGCGCGGGCGGGGTCCATCAGGACGCGCGCGCATTGCAGGTAGCGGGAGCTGTGGAGGCCCGAGGACAGGACGAAATGGCCTTCGAGCAGGGCGTCCGCGGCCACGAACTCGGCGAGGATCTCGTCTTCGGTCATGCCCGCTCCTCCCGGCCCACTTGCCGGCGCCAGATAGGCGAGCCCGCCGGAAGCATCAAGCGCGCCTCTTTTCCTGCCTTGTTTTCAACGACTTGCGGATGATGATCGAGGTCACCATCTGCGCGCTTGAGAGCGGTGCCCGTCCTGCCTATAAGGCGCCCGCACCGCCCCCCGGGCGTCTCTCGAATCCACTCCCGCGCGCTCGGGCGGGTCCAACGGGGTTTAGATGAAGACTCTTTTCAAGATTATCGCAGCGGCTGCGGCGTTCGGACTCGCGCCTGCCGCCGCGCTCGGCCAGGCCGCGCCCGCCCCGGCGGCGGCCGAGACCAAGGCCGCTCCGGCTCCCGCGGCCTCGGCTCCGGCTCCCGCGGCGGCTTCCAGCGCGCCGCAGGGTGTTCCGCCGGTCGGCGGCGCCGTGCCGTCCTCGCAGGCCGTGGGCGGCGCCCAGCCGCAGGACGTCTCCGCCCCCGGCAACGAGCGCGGCCGCCCGAGCGACGCCGCCGTCGCGCAGAGCACCGCCGCCAGCCAGGCGACCGCCGCGACGGGCGTCGGCCAGCCGGACGGCCGCATGAGCCTTCAGGACCAGTTTTCCCCGATCGGCCGCGAAGCCGCATGGTTCCACGACTGGATCCTGATGCCGGCGATCACGATCATCACGATCTTCGTGCTCATCCTGATGCTCTGGGTGGTCGTGCGCTTCCGCCGCAGCGCCAACCCGACGCCGTCGCGCACGACGCACAACACCCTGCTCGAAGTCGTCTGGACGCTCGTCCCGGTGCTGATCCTCGTCGTGATCGCGCTTCCCTCGATCAAGCTGCTGTCGCGCCAGTACAGCCCGCCCGCGGCAGACGTCACGATCAAGGTGGTCGGCAACCAATGGTATTGGGAATATGAATATCCCGATCACGGCGTGCAGTTCGTCTCCAATTTGCTTCCCGAGGAGCAGGCGAAGGCGACCAACCAGCCGCGCCTTCTGGGCGTCGACAACCGGATGGTCGTTCCGGTCAATGCGACGGTGAAGCTCCTCGTCACGTCGAACGATGTCATCCATAGCTGGGGCGTTCCCGCTTTCTGGGTGAAGATGGACGCCGTGCCGGGCCGGGTGAACGAGACCTGGTTCCGCGCGGAGCGGCCGGGCATCTATTACGGCGTCTGCTACGAGCTGTGCGGCGCCCGCCACCCTTATATGCCGATCGCCGTGGAGGTGGTCTCGCCGCAGCAGTTCGCCGCCTGGGTCGGCGGACGCGGCGGCCAGATGCCGGGCACGCGGCCCGCCGCCGCGGCCGCGGCGCCCGCCGCCGGCGCCGCGCCCCGCCAGGAAGGCGTCACCGCCGGCCAGGCGACCGAAACCAGCCCGGCCCCCGCCGGAGTGAATCCCGGAACGACTACGCCCCAGGTCTCCCGCCAGGGCGCGACGAACACCCGCGAGGGCGACAGCAACTGACATGACCGACACCATTGCAAATGCGAGCCACTCCGCGTCGGCTCACGCCCACGACCATCATCACGATGCGGACCACAAGCCGGGCTTCTTCGCCCGCTGGTTCATGTCGACGAACCACAAGGACATCGGCACGCTCTATTTGATCTTCGCGATCATCGCGGGGATCATCGGCGGCGCGATTTCGGGCCTTATGCGCCTGGAGCTCGCCCAGCCGGGCACGCAATATCTGCAGGGCTGGGCTGCGATGCTCGGGGGCGGGGCGGCGTCCTTCGACGAGGCGCTGCACCTCTGGAACGTTCTCATCACCGCGCACGGCCTCATCATGGTCTTCTTCATGGTGATGCCGGCGATGATCGGCGGCTTCGGCAACTGGTTCGTGCCGATCATGATCGGCGCGCCGGACATGGCCTTCCCGCGGATGAACAACATCAGCTTCTGGCTGCTTCCGCCCGCCTTCATCCTGCTCCTCGGCTCGGCGTTCGTGCCGGGCGGCGTCGGCAACGGAGCGGGCGTCGGCTGGACTGTCTACCCGACTCTCTCGTCCACGGGCTCGACCGGGCCCGCCGTCGACATGGCGATCTTCGCGCTCCACCTTGCGGGCGCGTCGTCGATCCTCGGCGCGATCAACTTCATCACCACCATCTTCAACATGCGCGCGCCGGGCATGACGCTGCACAAGATGCCGCTCTTCGTCTGGTCGGTGCTCGTGACCGCCTTCCTGCTGCTGCTCGCCCTCCCGGTCCTCGCCGGCGCGATCACCATGCTGCTCACCGACCGCAATTTCGGGACTCACTTCTTCAACCCGGCGGGCGGCGGCGATCCGCTCCTCTACCAGCACCTCTTCTGGTTCTTCGGCCATCCCGAGGTGTACATCATGATCCTGCCGGGCTTCGGCATGATCAGCCAGATCGTCGCGACCTTCAGCCGCAAGCCGGTCTTCGGCTATCTCGGCATGGCCTATGCCATGGTCGCCATCGGCGTGATCGGCTTCGTGGTCTGGGCGCACCACATGTTCGCCGTCGGCCTCGACGTGAACACCAAGATGTACTTCACCGCGGCGACCATGGTGATCGCGGTGCCGACCGGCATCAAGATCTTCTCCTGGATCGCGACCATGTGGGGCGGCTCGATCAGCTTCCCGACGCCGATGCTCTGGGCGCTGGGCTTCATCTTCATGTTCACCGTGGGCGGCGTCACCGGCGTCGTGCTGGCCAACGGCGGCGTCGACACCTATTTCCACGACACCTATTATGTGGTGGCGCACTTCCACTACGTGCTGTCGCTGGGCGCCGTCTTCTCGCTCTTCGCGGGCTTCTATTACTGGTTCGCGAAGATGTCCGGGCGGATGTACAACGAACTTCTGGGCCAGCTCCATTTCTGGATCTTCTTCATCGGCGTGAACATCCTGTTCTTCCCGATGCACTTCCTGGGGATGGACGGCATGCAGCGGCGCGTCGGCGACTATGCGGACGCCTTTGCGGACTGGAACAAGGTGGCGAGCTGGGGCTACGTCGTCATGGCGGTCGGCATGCTGTTCTTCTTCGTGAACCTCATCTGGTCGCTGCTCGCCGGCAAGAAGGCGCCCGACAACCCCTGGGGCGAAGGCGCGACGACGCTCGAATGGACCCTGTCGAGCCCGCCGCCCTTCCACCAGTTCGAGACCCTGCCGAAGGTGGATTGATCGTTCGGCTAGGACGAACGGGTGGAGCTTACACACCACCGCTAGGGCTGAGCCTGTCGAAGCCCGGGTCGGGGCGCTGCAATCCGTCCTTCGACAGGCTCAGGACTAGCGGTGGTGCAAGCATCACCGCAACGACGCGATCCTCCCGCAATCGGGAGGCGAGGACTATATGACGAGCGTGACCGCAACCGCACACGACACGAGCCTCCCCGCCGACTGGCGGGATTTCGTCGCGCTGACCAAGCCGCGGGTGATGAGCCTCGTCGTGTTTACGGGGCTGTGCGGGTTGCTCGTCGCGCCCGTCTCGCTCCACCCGGTGCTCGCCTTCACGGCGATCCTGTGCATTGCATTGGGCGCCGGCGCGGCGGCGGCGCTCAACATGTGGTACGAGGCCGATCTCGACGCCAAGATGAAGCGCACCGCCTCCCGCCCGCTCCCGGCAGGGCGGATGGACCGGGAGTCCGCCCTCCATTTCGGCGTCGGCCTGTCCTTTCTGTCGGTGATCCTGATGGGGGTGGCGAGCAACTGGTTCGCCGCCGCGATCCTCGCCGTCTCGATCCTGTTCTACGTCCTCGTCTACACGGTGTGGCTGAAGCGCCGGACTCCGCAGAACATCGTGATCGGCGGCGCGGCCGGCGCCTTTCCGCCGCTGATCGGGTGGGCGGCGGCGACGGGCGATGCGAGCACGCTCCCCATCCTCCTCTTCGCGCTCATCTTCCTGTGGACCCCGCCGCATTTCTGGGCGCTCTCGCTCTTCGTCCGCTCGGACTATGCCGCGGCCGGCGTGCCGATGCTGCCCGTCGTCGCTGGCGCCAAGGCGACGCGGCGCCAGATCCTCCTCTACAGCCTTCCCATGGCCGCGGTTGCCGTCGCGCCGTGGCCGCTCGGCCTCGCCGGCCCGCTTTATGGAGCGGCGGCGGGGGCGCTCAGCCTGGTCTTCGTGGCCATGGCCGCGCAGGTGAATGCGAACGAGGCGTCCGAGCCCGAAGGCATGGCGCCCGAAAAGCGCCTCTTCGCGTTCTCGATCCTGTATCTCTTCGCGCTGTTCGGCGCGCTGGTCGCAGACAAATGGCTGATCGCATGACGCCGGAAGAAGAGCTCCAGCACGCCCGCAACGTCCGGGCCAGGCAGCGCAGCCGCTCCGTCGCGATGGCGTTCGCCCTGCTCGCCTTCGCCGTGCTCATGTACTTCATCACCATCGCGCGGATGTCCGGGGGATGAGCGGGGCCGTGCTCGAGCGCCGCAACGGCCGCACCGCCGCCATCGCGGCCTTCGTCGCACTCGCCATGGTCGGCCTCGCCTTTGCGAGCGTGCCGCTTTACCGCCTCTTCTGCCAGGTGACCGGCTTTGCCGGCACGACGCAGATGGCGGTCGGCGGCCGCGCACCGGGCGCCGTCGGCCAGCGCATCTCGGTCCGCTTCGACGCCACCGTCTCGCACGCGCTCCCCTGGCGCTTCGAGCCCGAGCAGCACACCCACGAGGTGGCGATCGGCGAGCGCTCCATCGCCTTCTACACGGCCAAGAACTTTTCCGCCCGTCCCGTCACCGGCACCGCGACCTTCAACGTGACGCCCGCTTCGGCGGGGCAATATTTCACCAAGATACAGTGCTTCTGCTTCAACGAGCAGACGCTCCAGCCCGGCGAGGAAGTGCGCATGCCGGTCGTCTTCTACGTCGATCCGCGCATCCTCCAGGATCCCGATGCGCGGCGGATCAGCGAGATCACCCTCAGCTACACCTTTTACCCGGTGGATTCGGCGCGAGAGGGAAGCTAGAGGGCGCCCATAGCCCGCCGCCGGGCATTGGTCCGGCGTATCAGAGGAACAGAGGAAAGCCCCGATGGCCGGAGCCAAGAACCATCCCTACCACATCCTGCCGCCGAGCATCTGGCCGTTCGTCGGCTCCATGTCGGCGCTCCTCCTGACGGGCGGCGGCGTCCTTTGGATGCACGACAATCCGGCGGGCGTTTACATCACCGCGCTCGGCTTCATCGGCGTCCTCGTCACCATGTTCAGCTGGTGGGCGGACGTGATCCGCGAAGCCCATGCCGGCGATCACACGCCGGTCGTGCAGCTTCACCTGCGCTACGGCATGATCCTGTTCATCGCTTCTGAAGTGATGTTCTTCGTCGCCTGGTTCTGGGCCTATTTCAACGCGGCGCTCTTCCCCTCGGCGGTGGAATCGATCGGCGGGCACTGGCCCCCCGAGGGCATGGAGGTGCTCGATCCGTTCGGCTGGCCGCTGGTCAACACGCTGATCCTGCTCTGCTCGGGCACGACGGTCACCTGGGCGCACCATTCGCTGATCCACGGCGACCGCAAGGGCCTGATCAACGGCCTGT
>DASWMS010000084.1:0-42477 GCA_036399655.1 Allosphingosinicella sp.
CGATCACCACGTCGCCGTGGCCGATGTCGCACGCCTCGGACGCCTCGCCCCCGCTCGCCTCCGCCGATCCTGCCTCGACCGGGAAGCGGTTCTTCAGCGTGTCGCGGCTGTGCCCGTACTCGCTCTCGAAGCTGGCGACGAACTCCTCGTCCACCTTGGACAAAGCGACCTTGTCCTGCGGCCGCTTCGGCCCCGCCAGCGACGGCTCCACCGACGACATGTCGAGCCTGAGCGTGTCGGTAAAGATCGGCTCCACGTCCGACCCCGGCTCGAGCCACAGCCCCTGCTCCTTGGCATAGGCCTCGACGAGCGCGATCTGCTCCTCGGTGCGGCCGGTCAGCCGGTAATAATCGAGCGTCTTGGGATCGATCGGAAAGAAGCCGCAGGTCGCGCCATATTCCGGCGCCATGTTGGCGATCGTCGCCCGGTCCGCGACCGAAAGCGCCGACACGCCCGGCCCGTAGAATTCGACGAACCGCCCGACCACGCCCTTCTTGCGCAGCATCTGCGTGACGGTCAGCACCAGGTCGGTCGCCGTGATGCCTTCCTTGAGCTCGCCGCCGAGGTGGAAGCCGACCACTTCGGGGATCAGCATCGAGACCGGCTGGCCGAGCATCGCCGCCTCCGCCTCGATCCCGCCGACGCCCCAGCCGAGCACGCCGAGGCCGTTCACCATCGTCGTGTGGCTGTCCGTCCCGACGAGCGTGTCGGGATAGGCGATCTCCGCGCCGCCCCCTTCTTTTCCGGCCGCATCCTTCGACGACCAGACGGAGCGCGCGATCGCCTCGAGGTTCACTTGGTGGCAGATGCCCGTCCCCGGCGGCACGACCGAGAAATTGTCGAACGCCGACGCGCCCCATTTCAGGAACTGGTAGCGCTCGTAATTGCGCTCATATTCCAGCTCGACGTTTTTCTCGAACGCGCGCGGCGTGCCGAACTCGTCGACCATCACCGAGTGATCGATGACGAGATGCACCGGCACCTGCGGATTGATCCGCGCCGGATCCCCGCCGAGCTTCGCCATCGCATCGCGAAGCGCCGCGAGATCGACGACGGCCGGCACGCCCGTGAAATCCTGCATCAGCACCCGCGCGGGGCGATACTGGATCTCGTGGGAGACGCCCGTGCCGAGATTCTTCTGCCAATCGACCAGCGCCTGCAGATCCGCCCGCGTGACGGTCACCCCGTCCTCGAAGCGGAGGAGATTCTCGAGCAGCACCTTCATCGAGAAGGGCAGGCGCGACACATCGCCCAGCGCGGAGGCGGCCTTGGCGAGGGAATAATAATGGTAGGTGCGCGCGCCGACCTTGAGCTCGGTGCGGGTATCGAGGGAGTTGTTGCCGACCTGGGTCATGGGGGCCTCGTCGCAAAGTGGTACTTTGCGCCGGCGGGGCGGAGGGGGTGCCGGCGCGGGGTTGCGCGGCCTCTAGCAAGGTGGGGCGGGTGGGGGAAGGGTGGGGGTCGTCGAAGCGAGCTGTTCAAACGGGCACGCCGCTCCGAACCCGGCAACGCTAACGCTACCATTTACGGCGCTAAACTGCAGGTCCCTGCACGGCGTTCGTCGCGGCGGCCTCACGCCGGGACTGTCTCCGCCGACGTCTTGTCTTCAGCGGAAGAGGGGCCTGAGCTTGCACAGACACAAGCGGCAGCCGGTTTAGCGGCTCCTCCTCCCTCGAGGATTCTTTCCACGTGCCGCGATCACCATTCGGCTGGTTAAGCGTGCCGCGGTCTCGCGCGAGCAAGAAGTCGTCGTGCGGGTCGCCGTCTCGGTCCGCCAACTTCGAAACTAATTGCTGCGTCTCAAGAAAAGTTAAGTCCGCCAAGCAGTCTAAAGCTTGCTTCTTTAGCTTGCCCTGCAGGTCACCCAATGAGGCTGAAAGGATTTCCGACCAGGGTCCATACCCTTGCTTCGCGGATGCGGTTGGCGGCATCACTTGCAAAATCATGTCGAAGCGTCCACGCCGACTAAAGGCCGCGTCAAACTGAGTAACGAAGTTTGTAGCAAGCAAGAAAACCAGCTTCCTCTCATCGTTCACGGCAGCCAGCTTTGGCAGCATTGAGGTCGTGATAAACCTAGAAAGAATTTCCGGGGATTGTGACCGGTCCCGACCTAGCTCATCAAACTCGTCCAAGAGAACCACAACCTGCTCCGTCATCGTGAGCATCGAAAACAGCTTGTTTGCTCTCGCGTACAATCGGTCGATCCCATCCTGCACCAAGTAGGACGGGTCGATGCTCAAGACTGGCCACCCGAGAAACTTTCCAATCATTTTCGCTAGCTGCGTTTTTGATGTCCCTGGTGGGCCGAACAGGATCGCAGACATGGGGGTATGCGCCGACAGCTGGCCCCCGTTAGCTACAATGTGCTTTTCTCGGCTTATGGGAACGACAAAGTAATCCCGCAGCGTGCGCCGTAAGCTCCTTTTCTTCCCATCGACCTTAACATCCGCGTCTAAGAAGGTGGGTGCAAAACCATCCAACTCGCGCGGCTCTTCAGATGAACGCTCCGGCGGCTGATAGACTGCACGGACCTCTTTGAAGAGGGTCCGGCGCACGGCTTCAGCCACAAGTCGGTCGAGCGCATGAATAAAATCATATACACTCGCCGTTGACCACGATTCCGGGCCTTGAATTTGAGGATGATGGCCAGATGCCCACGCCGAAATATTTCGCCGTATTTCGAAGGCGGAGTGCCTTAGGTGTGTAACTGCGTTGCGTAGCTCAGGGAGGAACTCCAAGAGATCGAGCTGAAGTGGTTGGCACCGCAAGAGCTCGGCCAGGAGCTCGTAGTCGAAGCAGAGGGCGTTTCCTACTTTGGGGTAGTGAAAAAGCGGCTGACTGGCTGGCCAGGTCCCGTCCGTCAATTGACAGCTAAAGAATTTTTTTAAGGCTTCACGCGTTAGACCTTTTTCTTCTGGACTGAGGTCCTCGTCCGGCGAGGCAGTTGCCAGCAATATCGTCGCATAGGCAAGCTGAAGAGGGTCAGCGATCCGGCTGTCGGAGGCGATGAGCGCCAGCTGACGATATATTTCGCCCCGCGCCCAAACCCTCACATGACCACTCACGCGCTTGTGGTCATCCCCGCTAGGATCGAGCAGACGCGTAAGGGTACGAAAGACGAGTTGCGTAAGATAGGCTGATGGTGGGTACGGTTCGATACGAATGGAACCACGCGTGCTGAGTGCGCCGTCGTCCGAGTCAATTTCGCGTAGCAGGATTGGAACGATTTCGTCTCGGATCGCGCTTTTGTGCTCGTTTTGCCGCTCGTACGGTTCGTAGCTGCATAGGTCTAGCACGCCCTGTACAATGAAGGACAAGCTAAACGGGTTATCTTCTTCGAGGCCGGCGCTTTGCCAGGGCTTCGTCATGAGATACTCAGCAACTTCGGAGGCTGCTCCCCAACGGCGAGTGCCATCTTTCCAGAGCCGCGAGTGCACAAGAGAAGATACGCATGTCGCGGTGCTCGAGAGCGAGGCCACATCAAGTGTTCCTGGATAGTGCCAGAAGCCTTGCCCGCCCGACGTTGCATAATGGTTCATCGTAGGCAGGTGGTGCTGCCTCAGGGTACCGAGGTATGTTCGCAAATCGGCGAGCGCCTCAAAATCAAGAGGAGCCGCGGCCATGGATTAGTGCGACAGCCCTAATCCGAACTGGCGCCTGATTCGGCTTTCAACTTGCGCTAGACGATCCTCTGCATCCGAGGCCGCATTCCCACGGCGAGCGAGCAGGAACTCGCGCAGCTCGTCGAGTTCGTATGCAGTGTTCGTCAAATCCTCAGGATTGAGCAACACGTGGTCCACTCCACCGTGCAGGCGGGGGCGAGATCGAACACGGTTGATAGCTTCTGCCATTGACGAGACATTCTCCACATAGTCGCCAATAGTCAAGTCCAGAGCGTTATTCGCGGAGTAAACAGGTGTTTTGAGGACCGCTGCCGCCAAAATCTCGCCACTTGTCGACATCCCCGTATATCCATCTGGACAAACGACCCACAGGAAGTCAGAATGGCGGATGGCCTCCAAGTGACGATCCTCCACCAGCTTCCGCGAGCGGAGCTTGTCGCTCGCAACGTAGAGAAATTCCTGGTCAGCAGCGACCACGCGCGGATCGGAAGGGGACAAGACGTCGACCCCCAGCGCCCTCAGGCTTGCGACTGCCTCTTGGACCTCGGCCATGTGGCGATGGAAACTGCCTGAAACTGTCGCTCTAATCATGTCCGTTCTCCACGGCCGATATGGCCTGCGTTTGTTCCTGCTGCAATGGCATGCGCGGCGTGCCTCCGCCGCCCGACCGGACGATCGTTCGTAGGCCGCGATTGATGATGAAGCGCGTGTGGGCATCATCGCTCCGACTCCACTCGCGGCAGAGATCAATTACCCAGTCAGCCCGCGTTCGGGAAGCATCGTTGAGCCAGTTTCCGGCGGCGAGCTTAACGTATCTGCTTTGATCAGACTTAACTTGCTCAAGTAGCTTACGTCCGCGCTCCGGTTGCCTCTTCAAAATTGGGAGGTGGGCACCCCACACGCTACGAGGGCGGGTCCCCTCTACGGCGAACCGCCGAATGTTGTCGTTTTCGTGCGCCGCCAACCGCTCAAGGCGCGGCAGAACCGCGTCGAACTGATCGACCAGGTGTGGCCGGAACGCCATCCAGGCCGTCTCACGAACACTCATGTTGCGATCCGCGGCAAACTGCAGAGTCTCTTCAAGCCTTTGGTCGAGCGAAAGACTCAGGCACGAGTCGTTTACAGCATAGCACGCCCACTGACGAACCAAGTCCGATTTGTGAGTCCGTAACGCATCGAACTCACTTCCACGTGCACTGCAGGCAGCTGCAATTGCGCGGCCTGCAATCCGCAAGCGCTGCGTTATCGTCGCTGAACTCATCTCGCGAGCCGCGCGTGCCAATGAAGAGCCAAGCTGCCCGGGTGGCAGCGCGCGCGCCACATGCGCCGCCAAGCGCCCCATGTCCGCCGCAAGCCACTCCATCAGATTTACGGACTCGACCTCACCAGCTTCGAGCGCTGCCAAAACGGCGGTGGGCACTTCGCTGCGGCGGCGAGCCCCTGAACGGCCTTCGAGGTTGGCGCGCTGGATCATCAGTCGTTTATAATTGAAATAGGCTCCGACTTCAATTATAAATGGCTACGTCGCGATGCCTAAACCAAAAAAAGTTCTGAACGCCTTCACGGCGGATGAGGTAACGAGCATCACGAAGCTCAGTCGCCCGATGGTGGATTATCTCTCAAGTCAAGGCTTCCTGACACCTGCCTACGTCGATGAGACGAAGCACAAGTGGCCGCCCGGGCGAATCCGTGGGCGCGTCCGCTACTACTCCTACTGCGATCTCGTGATCGCTCGGATCGTGCAGCGGCTTCGTGAAACGGGCGTGCAGCTTGGGCGGTTGAAGTCGGCAATCCAAACGCTGGACCAGCATCCCGACTGGGTTGATCCCTCCACAGATGCAGCGCAGAAGATCCGCTGGCTCGTCTCGGATGGCAAAGACGTCTTGATACGCAATCACGACGGTTTCTTCGATGACATGCGAACGGGGCAGCGGGCATTCGCATTCGTGGTCAACCTGGATCAGGTTGAGGAAGAGGTGAAACAAAAGGTTCCTGCGCGCCAGCGAAAGCTTTGGTCTCTGAAGAACACGGCGCTCATGTTGGATAAGCAGCCTCGCAGCCGAGCCAAGCGCGCTACCGGCTAACAGGCTCGTCCTTCGGCGGCACCAGGCCGCCAGCCATTCGGCCGCCATCGATGAAGACCACTTGCCGCTCCTCAAGGGCTGCGCGCATCTTTTGAACTCGCGCCGGCAGCACCGACTCCCCACCCTCGAAGCGAGCCACCGTCCGCCAGCTGACGCCGGCGGCGGCGGCGAGGTCGTGCTGGGTCCAGTCCAGCGCGGCTCGCGCCATGCGGCACTGACGGCGGTTCATTCTGTCAGTATTTCCACAAAAATGGATTGACGCTCCTGAGGCATTCTGTCAGTAAATCAACAAACCTGGTGTCACCCACCCTCGTCAGCGGGAGAACCTTGGACATGGCTGCCGGGAAGCATAGCTGCACGCGTCGGGATGTTCTAGGCGCTGCCGCCCAGGTGGCGCTTCCCCTCCCCTTGATCGGGAGGAATAGGGGTGGGGTGGCGGTTGCGGCTGGTTCCGGGGCTCCGGAACGGGTCTCTAAGTCCACCCCCACCCCAACCCTCCCCCAGCGAGG
The DNA here is from genome assembly GCA_036399655.1 of Allosphingosinicella sp. Classification (GTDB taxonomy): domain Bacteria; phylum Pseudomonadota; class Alphaproteobacteria; order Sphingomonadales; family Sphingomonadaceae; genus Allosphingosinicella. The sequence goes on from DASWMS010000084.1 coordinate 6,217, forward strand.
GCGAGGGGGTAAAGCGCTGGCGCCGACGCTTGCATCCGTGCGGCGGGCGGAGGGGCGGATGCGGGCGGCTCAGCGGGCTTGTTCGGTGCCGGGGCTGGGACTCGAGGAGGTGTTCGCGCGGGAGGAGGCGTTCGGGGACCGGATCGTGGGGTTCAACCGGGCGCTGGCGCGGCTGCTTGCGGTGCCGGCGCCGGACTTCGCTGCGCTCGCCCTCAAGATCGGGCTTGCGGCGGATTACGAGGCGGTGACGCTGAACGGGTGCGAGCGGTGCCTCCTGGCGCTGAAGGCCGACGCGCTCCGGCTGGCGGCGCTCCCGCCAACGCCGGCCTGAGAAAACCCGCACCTGCCTGCCCACCCGTTCGGTTTGAGCCCGGTCGAGAACCGCTGCCGAGCAACGTCGAGGCTTCTTCTACTTTTCCGGCGTGGGACTTCTCGACTTCGCTCGAAGCGAATGGAAGGTGGGTGCTCAGAGCTTTCCCTCTGAACCTGCCGAGCTAACGGCACACCGAAACGGACTCCACACCGGATGCAGTTCGCCTGTCGCGGCTCCGCGCCGCCGCTACCGTCCGCCTCGACACACGCATTCGAGGGGGAACATCCATGCACATCTTCAAGATGCTCGCGGCCGGCGCGGTCGCGGCGGCGGCGTTCGTGATGGCGCCGGCGCCGGCCGAGGCGCATGGCGGCGGGCTGAACCGCCAGGGCTGCCACAACGACCGGCAGCGCGGCACCTATCACTGCCACCGCGGCGCTTCCGCCTCCTCCTCCGCCCGCGGCCGCGCCCCGCGCAGCCGCCGGGGCGGACGCCGCGGCCGGCGCTGAGCCGCCCTTTCAAAATAGGATTTGCAATGCTCTGATGCCCGCCCGGCGATTCGCGCCGGCGGGGAGCGGCGGAACATGGCAGGCGGCTGCAACGAGGAACGGACCGCGCCCGAGGCGCGGCGGAGCGCGGCAGGGGCACGCCCTCCCTGCGGATCGTCAACTTCATCAACTTCCGCCACCCGCGGCCGTGCCGCTTTGCCCACCGGGTGCCGCGGGAAGGCCGCCGGTCACGCCGTGAGCGCGACCTTTGGGACCTTTCGCGCGCGACCGCTTGCGGTTCGCGCCGCGCGAGGGGCGCTATCGCGTCGATCTCGTGAACATCGTGAACTTCGCCCGCCGCCGTGCCTTTCCGCAACAGGCGGCTCATGACCGCCGACATAATCCAGATCACGCCCTTCATGCACGTCCGCGATCTCGAGGCGGCGCTCGCCTTCGTTTGTGGGACGCTCGGCTTTTCGGTGCGGGTGCGGATCGGTGGGGACTATGCCTATGTCGAGCGGGAGGGGGCGGGGCTCCGGATCATGGCCTATCCCGACGCGCACGTGTTTGAGGGCGGGCGGGACCGGTTCGCTTATTATCTCGACGTGCGGGATGTCGACGCGCTCCACGCCGAGCTCAAGGACAGGCTCGACGCTTTGCCGCCCGGCGACGTGCACGGGCCGGCGGACAAGGAATACGGACAGCGCGAGCTGCTGGTCCGCGCGCCGGACGGGCAGCTCTTCGTGTTCGGGCAGGCGGTGGGGTGAGGGGGCGGTGGGCTCTGAGCGGGCTGAGGCGCGGCAAAGCCGCGCCTTTCGTCGGACAAGTGCGGCGGACTTTGGGTCCGCCGCCTTGCCGGCCGCGCTTCGGCGAGTCCGTTCGCTGCGCCGGCGACGCTCCCGCGTCGGCGGCGCTGCTGGGACCCCATCAAAGTACTACTTTGATGGGACCCGCTTGCGGCCGCCGGGCGCGGGTACCGGGCCGCCTACTTTGGGGGGCGGACGGCCCGGCGACCGGCCCTGCTCGCGTCGGGGGGCGACGGCGTTGGGGTCGGTCAGCCCCGCTCCTAGCGGCGTGAAGATGAACGGCGAGCGCGCAGTCGCGAGGCTTCGGGCCGGTGGGGCTCAATCTGTGCGGCCGGACGCGCCGAACAGCCAAAAATCCCGTCGCGCAGCCGCCGCCGCCTACAGCTTCTCGGTCAGCTCCGGGACGAGCTTGAAGAGATCGCCGACCAGCCCGATGTCGGCGACCTGGAAGATCGGTGCGTCCTCATCCTTGTTGATCGCGACGATGACCTTCGAATCCTTCATGCCCGCGAGGTGCTGGATCGCGCCCGAAATGCCGACCGCGATGTAGACGCCGGGCGCGACGATCTTGCCGGTCTGGCCGACCTGATAGTCGTTGGGCGCGTAGCCGGCGTCGACCGCGGCGCGGCTGGCGCCGACGGCGGCGCCGAGCTTGTCGGCGAGGGGATCGATCAAGGCATGGAACTGCTCGGAGGAACCGAGCGCGCGGCCGCCGGAGACGACGATGGTGGCGCTGGTGAGCTCGGGGCGCTCCGAATGCGCGACTTCCTGGCCGACGAAGCTCGAAAGCCCCTGCTCGCCGCCGCCCGACACCGCCTCGATCTCGGCGGAGCCGCCCTCGCGCGCCGCTTTCTCGAAGGCGGTGCCGCGGACGGTGATCACCTTCTTGGCGTCGGACGAGCGGACGGTGGCGATGGCGTTGCCGGCGTAGATCGGGCGGGTGAACGTATCCTCGCCCTCGACCGAGAGGATGTCGGAGATCTGCATCACGTCGAGGAGGGCGGCGACGCGCGGGGCGACGTTCTTGCCCGTCGTCGTCGCGGGGGCGAGGAAGGCGTCGTGATGGTCCATCAGGCCCGCGATCAGCGGCGCGACATTCTCGGCGAGCTGGTGCTCGTAGGCGGGGTCGTCGGCGAGGTGGACCTTGCCGACGCCGGGGATCTTCGCCGCGGCCTCGGCCACAGCGCCGACGCCGGCGCCGGCGACGAGCAGGTGGGTTTCGCCCAGCTTCGAAGCGGCGGTGACGGCGGCGAGCGTCGCGTCCTTGAGCGCGCCGCCTTCATGTTCGACCAGAACCAGGCACTTCATCCGACCACTCCCGTTTCGCGCAGCTTGTCGATGAGCTCGTCGACCGAGCCGACCTTGACGCCCGCCGTCCGCTTCGGCGGCTCCGTCACCTTGAGCGTGGTGAGGCGCGGCGCGATGTCGACGCCGTAATCCTCCGGCGTCTTCTGGGCGAGCGGCTTGGACTTGGCCTTCATGATGTTGGGGAGCGACGCGTAGCGCGGCTCGTTTAGGCGAAGGTCGGTCGTGACCACGGCGGGGAGCTTGAGGCGCACCGTCTCGAGCCCGCCGTCCACTTCGCGGGTGACGTCGACCGCGTCGCCGGAGACTTCGACCTTGGAGGCGAACGTCCCCTGCGCCCAACCGAGCAAAGCGGCGAGCATCTGGCCGGTCTGGTTCGAATCGTCGTCGATCGCCTGCTTGCCCAGCACGATCAGGCCCGGCTGCTCTTCCTCGGCGATCTTGCGGAGGATCTTGGCGACGGCGAGCGGCTCGACCTCGGCGTCGGTCGTGACCAGGATCGCCCGGTCGGCGCCCATGGCGAGCGCGGTGCGCAAGGTCTCCTGCGCCTTGGCCGGCCCGATCGAGACGACGACGATCTCGGTCGCCGCGCCCTTCTCCTTCAGGCGGATCGCCTCTTCGACGGCGATCTCGTCGAACGGGTTCATGCTCATCTTGACGTTGGCGAGGTCGATCCCGGTCCCGTCCGCCTTGACCCGCGGCTTGACGTTGTAATCGATCACCCGCTTCACGGGCACGAGAAGTTTCATGCGCTCACTCCGTCTGAGACCATGTGGAAGGCATGTGCCACCCCACCGTTCGGGCTGAGCTTGTCGAAGCCCTGCCATTCACTTCCCGCGCAAGAACAAGGAGAGCCCTTCGACAAGCTCAGGGCGAACGGTGTGGGTCTCATCCCTCTCGTTCCTTCCTGCCCAGCCTCAAGCCGCGTCCTGCACCTGCGCGACGATCTTGCGCGCCGCATCGCCAAGGTCGTTCGCCGCCACGATCGGCAGCCCCGACTGGGCGAGCAGGGCCTTGCCCTCCTCGACGTTCGTGCCTTCGAGCCGCACCACCAGGGGCACCTTCAGGTCCACCTCGCGCGCCGCGGCGATGATGCCGTCGGCGATGATGTCGCACTTCATGATGCCGCCGAAGATGTTGACGAGGATGCCCTTCACCGCCGGATCCGACAGGATGATCTTGAACGCCGCCGTCACCTTTTCCTTGGAAGCGCCGCCGCCGACGTCGAGGAAGTTGGCCGGGAAGGCGCCGTTCAGCTTGATGATGTCCATCGTCGCCATCGCAAGGCCGGCGCCGTTCACCATGCAGCCGATCGTCCCGTCCAGCTTGATGTAGGCGAGGTCGTATTTCGAAGCTTCGAGCTCGGCCAGATCCTCCTCCGTCTCGTCGCGAAGCGCCATCAGGTCCGGGTGCCGGAACATGGCGTTCGAATCGAAGCCGACCTTGGCGTCGAGGACGAGGAGCTGCCCGTCTTCGGTGACGGCGAGCGGATTGATCTCGATCTGCGCCGCGTCCGTGCCGAGAAACGTGTCGTAAAGCTGGCTCGCGACCTTCGCCGCCTGCTTGGCGAGGCTGCCTTCAAGGCCGAGCGCCTTGGCCACCGCGCGCCCGTGATGCGGCATGAAGCCGGTCGCCGGATCGATGGTGATGTTCTGGATTTTCTCGGGCGTCGAGTGAGCGACCTCCTCGATGTCCATCCCGCCTTCGGTCGAGACCACCATCGCGATCCGCCCCGTCGCCCGGTCGACGAGCAGGGCCAGGTAGAATTCCTTGGCGATGTCGACGCCGTCCGTCACGTAAAGGCGGTTGACCTGCTTGCCCTCGGCCCCGGTCTGGATGGTCACCAAAGTGTTGCCCAGCATCTCCCCGGCCGCCGCGCGAACCTCGTCGAGGGTGCGCGCGAGGCGGACGCCGCCCTTGGCGTCCGGCCCCAATTCCTTGAACTTGCCCTTGCCGCGCCCGCCGGCATGGATCTGCGCCTTCACGACATAGAGCGGCCCGGGCAGCGTCCCGGCGGCCGCGACGGCCTCCTCGACGCTCATCGCCGCGTGGCCGGCCGGCACCGGCACGCCGAATTTCGCGAGCAGTTCCTTCGCCTGATATTCGTGGATGTTCATGGGTGGGGGATGGTCCTCGGCTGGAGACGTGGCGGCCCTAAAGCACAGAGCGCCGCTTATGGGAAGCCGCCCGGCAGGAGGCGCGCACCCGAGGAACGAGCGGCGGCGCCAAAGGGGTCCGCGCCGCGGCGCGGTCTGCAGCGAGAGTAGGCCGCCCCCGGGTCCGATGGAAGAATCCCGAGGGCGGCCGCCCTTGTGCCGGCGCCTTGGCGGTGGCCCCGACTGCAAGGCGATTACGGGTGCGGCCCGGCAGAGTCTGTGCGTTTCCGCACAAAGTCACCCGAGTCTGAGCCGGAAAGCCCCTCCCCTTGATGGGGAGGGGTTTGGGGCGGAGTGGAGTCTCCGGAATGACTGCGCGCCTCAAGTCAGCACCCGCCGCCTGCATCGATTCCCGGCCCTTTCCGCTGGCTCCACCCCCACCCTGACCCTGCGCCATCGAGGGGGAGGGAATCCGCCCGCGCCCATGAAATCCGCCTCCGCCTTCCTATCTCCCGCACATGCGCCGCACCGCACTCGACACGCTCGTCCGCATCGTCGCCATGGTCCTCGCCGGCATGGTGACCCTCTCTATCCTCGGCGCGATCGCCGCCATGTCCGAAGGCGGCGGCCGCCCCGCCTTTCCGCTCGATCCGCGCCCGAGCGCCATGCCGGAGCCCCGCATTGAAGGCCCAGCGCCCGAGCCCGCCCGAGACGGCCTCCGCCGCTCCGGCAGCTCCGGGGAAACGACCGTGACCGCCGCCGCCCCGCCGCAGCCTCCGGGGCCCGAAGAACGGTCCGCCCAGTGGCTCGAGGTCATTGCCTATGTCCTTTTCGCGATCGCCTTTCTGCTCGCTTTGGGAGTGCTCGCCCTCTGGCGCCTGTCCACCAACCTGCGCCGCCTCGCCAACTCCCGCCAGAAGGTTAGCGCCCAGGAAAACCGCCAGCCCTGAGCCTGTCGAAGGGCGGTTTGCCGGGCGCAGAGCGGGCGAACCGGGCTTCGACAAGCTCAGCCCTGGCGGGGGTGGGATGGCGCGGAAGACGAACGGGTAAGATCGCACTGACAACCGCCAGCCCTGAGCCTGTCGAGGGGCAGTTTGCCGGGCGCAGAGCGGGCGAACCGGGCTTCGATAGGCTCAGCCTAGCGGAGGAGGACGATCGACGGGTCAGGTTACGAAACCGCCAGCCCTGAGCCTGTCGAAGGGCGGTTTGCAGCGCGCAGAGCGGGCGAACCGGGCTTCGACAAGCTCAGCCCTGGCGGAAGAGGATGATCGACGGGTCAGGTTACGAAACCGCTAGCCCTGAGCCTGTCGAAGGGCGGTTTGCACCGCGCCGGCCTCCATCTTTGCCTTTGTACTCCGCCCCCGCCCCGCTAGAAGACAGAAGGTGAACGCCTCGCCCGCCGACCCCGCGCCCGAAGCGCCGCCCCACACGCCGGCCACGCCGCCTTTGCGCAAGATCATCCATGTCGACATGGATGCCTTCTATGCCTCGGTCGAGCAGCGCGACAATCCGGAGCTGCGCGGCAAGCCGCTCGCCGTCGGCGGCGGGGTGCGCGGCGTGGTCGCGGCCGCGTCCTACGAAGCCCGCAAGTTCGGCGTCCGCTCCGCCATGCCATCGGTCACCGCCAAGCGCCGCTGCCCCGACCTCATCTTCGTAAAGCCGCGCTTCGACGCCTATCGCGAAGTCTCCGGCCAAATCCGCGCCATCTTCCACGATTACACGCCGCACGTGGAACCGCTCAGCCTCGACGAAGCCTATCTCGACGTCACCGAAGACTTGAAGGGCATCGGCATCGCCACCCGAATCGCCGAGGAGATCCGCGCCCGGATCAAGGCCGAAACCGGCCTCACCGCGTCCGCCGGCGTCTCCTACAACAAGTTCATCGCCAAGCTCGCTTCGGACCAGAACAAGCCGGACGGTATGTGCGTCGTCACGCCCGCCAGAGGCCCCGCCTTCGTCGCCGCGCTTCCGGTGAAGCGCTTCCACGGCATCGGCCCCAAGACCGCCGCGAAGCTGGCCGGCCTCGGCATCGAAACCGGCGCGGACCTGCGCGCCCAGACGCTCGCCTTTCTCCAGCATCATTTCGGAAGCTCGGGCGACTATTACTGGAACCTCGCCCGCGGCATCTGCCACCGCCAGGTCAAGGCCGACCGCCCCTACAAATCCGTCTCCGCCGAAGACACGTTCATGGAGGACTTGAGCACTCCGGACGCCCTCCTCGCCGAGCTCGACCGCATCGCCCGCCACGTCTGGGAGCGGATCGAGAAGAAAGGCCTCGCCGGCCGCACGATCAGCATCAAGGTCAAGTATGGTGACTTCCGCATCGTCACCCGCGCCCGCTCCCTCGCCCGCAACGTCACCGGCGCCGACGAATTCGCCGGCACCGCCGCTGCCTTGCTCAAGACCCTCCTCCCGCCCGAGATGGGCATCCGCCTCCTCGGCGCCGGCCTGTCCAACTTCAGCGACGATCCCGCCGAGCCGCCGCGCGAGCTGGAGCTTCCGCTCTGAGCCTGCGCCTCCCCGGCCTCCTCCAGCGCCCATTGGAAGCGCTGGCGCGGGACCTGCTCACCGTCCCCGGCGCCCCGCCGCCCGATTTCACCAGCCCGGCCGGCGAGCCCGCCCTCGTCCCCGCCGCCTCACCCGCTTGGCGCGTCTTCGCCAATCCGGTCACCCTGTTCGTGGGCGGAGTCGCCGCGGTCCTCCTCGAACTCGCCGAGCCCCGCGTCCGCCACGGCGTCTGGGACCATTCGAGCTTCCGGACCGACCCGCTCGCGCGCCTCAAGCGCACCGGTCTCGCCGCCCTCGTCACCGTCTACGGCCCCGCCTCCGCCGCCCGCGCGATGATCGAACGCATCGGCCGCCTCCACGCCCGAGTCTCCGGCTTGACCGACGCCGGCGCACCCTACCGCGCCGACGACCCCGAGCTCCTCGACTGGGTCCAGACGACTGCGAGCTGGGGCTTCCTCGAAGCCTATTCCGCCTTCGACACCCTCGTCACTCGAGCCGACCGCGACACTTATTATGCCGACGTCGCCCCCGTGGCCGCCCTCTACGGCGCGACCGGCGCCCCGCGCACCGACGCCGAAGCCCACGCCCTCATCCGGCGCATGCGTCCCAAGCTCGAACCTTCCGCCACTCTCCAGGAATTCCTCGCCATCATGCGCCGCGTCCCGGCTCTTCCCGTGGCGGCCCGCCCCCTCCAGCGCCCCCTCCTCAAGGCCGCCGTCTCCCTCCTGCCGCCAGGCCTCGCGCAGCACCTCCACCTCGCCGGGGACTGGCACCTCTCCCTCTTGGACCGCACCCTCGTCCAAACCGCCGCCCGAACCGCGGGCCGCCTCGACCTCGAAACCTGGCCCAGTCACCAGGCAAGACAGCGCCTCAGCCCGCGCTAGCCCCTCTCCCATTTCTGGAGCGGGAGGGTAAGGGAACGAAGGGCGAGAACAGGCACCGCCGCCACACCCCATCCGTCATTCCCGCGAAAGCGGGAACCCAGCGGAAGCTTCCATCCCCCCGGCCCTACGAAACCTGGATCCCCGCTTTCGCAGGGATGACGGGCTGCGATGCTCTTGCGGCGCCGGATGTCCCCGTTAGTCTCCCCTCCAAGGGGGACGGACATGCTCAAACATCTTCTCGCGCTCGCGGCGCTCGGAGCCTCGCTCCTCACGGCCGCGCCCACCCAGGCACAGTCGCCCGCCGCCGCGCCCGCTTTCTCTGCCCAGCCCTGGCTGGAAGACCTCGCGGTGATCCGCGAAGCCTTCCGCACGAAATTCGCCAACCTCCCCTGGCTCCTCGAAGAGCGCGAGTTCGACCTCGACGGCCTCTTCACCCGCGCCGAACGCCTCCTCGGCACGGCGCGCAGCGACGCCGACGCGGTCGCCATCCTCAACCGCCTGATCCAGCGCATCGCCGACGGCCACGTCGCCCTCAACTGGCCGCGTCCGCCCGCGCCGCCCGCTGCCGCGCCCGCAAACGCGCCACCTGCACCGCCCACCGCCGCAGACTTCTGCCGGGCCCGCGGCTACGATCCGGGCCAGGCCTCGCCCGGCCTCGCTCCGGCGCTCACCGGCTACACGCCCCTCGACGCCGATCCGGTCCTCCCGGCCGGTACCTTCAGCGCGGGCGGCACGCGCTACGGCATCCTGCGCATCGGCGTCTTCGATCCGCACGGCTTCCCCACCCTCTGCACCGACGGCGTGGCCGCGCTCTCCATCCCGCTCGACCGCCCCTGCGACGAGACCTGCGACGACCGGATCGTCACCCACGCCTACCGCCGCCTCACCGCCGCGATGATCGAGCGCCTCACGGCTCTCCGCGCCGCCGGCGCCGAGATTCTCCTCGTCGACATCACCGGCAACGGCGGCGGCTCCGAATGGACGGAAGCCGCCGCCCGGATGGTGACGCCCCGCCCGCTCCAGTCCGCCCGCATGGCGTTCGTGCGCGGCGCGCACTGGGCCGGCACCTGGGGCCGCCTTGAAGAGCGGCTGCGCGGCTTTGCGGCGACGGCGAGCGGCGCCGAGCGCACCCGCCTCCTCGCCTGGGCCGCCGAAGCCGCCGCCGCCAAGGCGGAGGCGCAGCGCCGCTGCCCGCCCACCGGTGACCCCGCCTGCCCCTGGCTCGGCCGCGCCGGCTTCTCGACCGGCCTGGTCGGCCGCGCCCGCCAGGGCGAGTTCCTCGACAAGGAATGGGGCCCCTGGATCTTCAACGCCGGCCAGCACCCTTACCGCGAAGGCGCCTGGCGCGGCCCCGTCATTGTCCTCACCGACCAGGAAACCTGGTCCGCCGCCGAACAGTTCGCCGCCCTTCTCCAGGACAATCGCGCCGCCCTCCTGGTCGGCGCCCGCACCGGCGGCTCGGGCTGCGGCCACACCTGGGGCGGCACCCCGACCCGCTTGCCCAACAGCGGCGCCACACTCACCCTCCCCGATTGCGCCCGCCTCCGCGCCGACGGCTCCAACGAAGTCAGCGGCGTCATCCCCGATCTGCTCCTCGGCTGGCGCGCCAACGACGGCCGAACCTTCCGCACCCGCATGCTCGAAGCCGCCTGGCCCGAAGCCGCCCGCCGCGCCCGCGCCCTCCACGCCGGCGGAACGCGCTGAGCCGTGCGCGATCCCACTTCCCCCCCGCCCCGTTCGCGCCTAGACCCGGTTCATCCCCGGGGGACTGCTCATGCGCGGTTGAGAGGAAGGCAGGGCACCCATGAAAGTATCACTTTCATGGAACCCGCAGCAGCCTTCGACCCGTCGAACCTGATCCGGCTGACACCGGCGTAGGGAGGGAGAACGGGTGCCCCCGCTCTCACTCCACCTGAGGAGAGCGAAGACATGGCCGACATTCCCGCCCGCACCGAACTCAAGGTCACCACCGGCCCGATCCGCGGCAGCCGCAAGGTCCATGTCGGCTCGCCCACCAATCCTCAGGTGCGCGTCGCCATGCGCGAGATCATGCTGGAGCCGTCCTGCGGCGAGCCTCCCCTGCGCGTCTACGACCCCTCAGGCCCCTACACCGACGGCGACGCCCGCATCGACATCATGGCCGGCCTTCCCGAGCTGCGCCGCGACTGGATCCGCGCCCGCGGCGACGTCGAGGAGGTCCCGCAGCGCGAGGTGAAGCCCGAGGATAACGGCCAGCTCGGCCCCGACCGCTCCGGCGGCGTCCAGCCCTTCCCCAACGTCCGCAAGACGGTCCTGCGCGCCCGCCCCGGCACCAACGTCAGCCAGATGCATTATGCGAGGCAGGGCATCATCACGCCTGAGATGGAATATGTCGCTGTGCGGGAAAACCTGGGCCGCGACGCCATCGCAGGCCACATCCGCGACGGGCAGGATTTCGGCGCCTCCATCCCCGACTACGTCACCCCGGAGTTCGTCCGCGACGAAGTGGCGAGGGGCCGCGCCATCATCCCAAACAACATCAACCACCCCGAAAGCGAGCCGATGGCGATCGGCCGCAACTTCCTCGTCAAGATCAACGCCAATATCGGCAATTCCGCCGTCGCCTCCGACGTCGCGGCGGAAGTCGACAAGATGGTCTGGTCGATCCGCTGGGGCGCCGACACGGTCATGGACCTCTCCACCGGCCGCAACATCCACGACACGCGCGAATGGATCATCCGCAACAGCCCCGTCCCGATCGGCACCGTCCCCATCTACCAGGCGCTCGAGAAGGTCGGCGGCGTCGCCGAGGACCTGACCTGGGAGGTCTACCGCGACACCCTCATCGAGCAGGCCGAGCAGGGCGTCGACTATTTCACCATCCACGCCGGCGTGCGCCTGCCCTACATCCCGATGACGGCGAAGCGCGTCACCGGCATCGTCTCCCGCGGCGGCTCGATCATGGCGAAATGGTGCCTCAGCCACCACAAGGAGAGCTTCCTCTACACCCGCTTCGAGGAAATCTGCGAGATCATGAAGGCGTATGACATCGCCTTCAGCCTCGGCGACGGCCTGCGCCCCGGCTCGATTGCCGATGCCAACGACGAAGCCCAGTTCGCCGAGCTCCACACGCTCGGCGAGCTCACCAAGATCGCCTGGAAGCACGACGTGCAGGTGATGATCGAAGGCCCCGGCCACGTGCCGATGCACAAGATCCGCGAGAACATGACCAAGCAGCTCGAAGCCTGCGAGGAAGCGCCCTTCTACACGCTTGGGCCGCTCACCACCGACATCGCCCCCGGCTACGATCACATCACCAGCGCGATCGGCGCCGCGATGATCGGCTGGTTCGGCACGGCGATGCTCTGCTACGTCACGCCCAAGGAGCATCTCGGCCTCCCCGACCGCGACGACGTCAAGGTCGGCGTCGTCACCTACAAGCTCGCCGCCCACGCCGCCGATCTCGCCAAGGGCCACCCGGCGGCCAAAATGCGCGACGACGCCGTCAGCCGCGCCCGCTACGAATTCCGCTGGCGCGACCAGTTCAACCTCAGCCTCGATCCCGACACGGCCGAGCAATATCACGACCAGACCCTCCCCGCGGAAGGCGCCAAGACCGCCCACTTCTGCTCCATGTGCGGCCCCAAATTCTGCAGCATGAAGATCACCCAGGAAGTCCGCGACTTCGCCGCCCGGCAGAACCAACCGGCGGATGCATTCCTGGCAGCCACCCCCTCTCCCCCTGTGGGAGAGGGCGACTCGCCGCAGGCGAGCGGGGAGAGGGGTCCCCTCGGCGAAGCCGAGGCGCAAAAAGGCATGGCCGAGATGAGCGAGAAATTCCGCGAAAAAGGCGGCGAGATCTACCTCCCCGCCGCGGACTAACCCCGGGCGGGGCCGCTTTACCCCGCGTTAAGCGCCCCGCCCGTAGCCTGCGCCCGCAAAAGCAACAGCGCCCGGCCGCCGCGCCGGGCGCCGCCCAGGCGAGAGGAGCCCGCGCCGTGTACGAACCCGTCCCGCACGCCCGGGCCTTCCACCACGCGCCGCCGCACCCCTACGACTGGGCCGAGCCCCCGCGACGCCGCCGCCGCCGCCTCAGCCGCATCGGCATGACGGTCCTCCTCGTCATCTTCGCGATCTTCTGCGCCCTGGGCCTCCTCGCCCTCAAGATCGGCCTCGCCGTCTACCAGTCCCCCGCCACCCCCCAAATCGCCAACAGCGCCGCCCGCATCGGCACCGTCGTCGCCGACGTGGCGATGAAAGACGCCGAGGTCCCGGACGAACTGCGCGAGGCGGTGACCGCGGAAGCGGACACGCTGCGGCGTGAGCTGATCAAGGGTGAGGCGGAGGGCGCGCGCGGCGGGGCGTCGCCCGGCGCGGCGCACTAGCCCCTCGCTAGGGTGGGGGTGGCGCGACCGGTTCCGCCGCCGCCCAGCTCCGACATTGCCGACGAGAACGCGACGACACACTGCCCGCAGAAGGCGCCAAATGCACCCGCGCGGGCTCCGTGCGCCGGCTCAAATTTGAAGCGATATAGACTCGCATAGGCGAGGGGTTGCACGGAAAGGAATATCAGTCAGCGACTTCATCCAACGTGCGACACCGGCCACAATGGCCAGCTGCACGCACGGATTGGCTTAAGACGCGCGGACATGTTTTGCGGAAAAGAAGCCGACGTCCACTCTTCACGAGTGAGTTAACTTTTTGTCTTACCCCCCAGCGGGCGGTGAGTTGCTGGCCGTAAAAGCTGCTCGATTAGCACTGCCAAATCTACCGGCTCGGCTCCCTTTGCGGATCCAGAGGACTTCAGTGATTCTTGAACAGATTTCTCAGCCTCCATATTCGAGAGATAGATTTCACGGTATTTCTCAATGAGCTGCGCATCCTCCTCTGGCAGCTCAGAATGAGTATTGATCACTTCTCCCTGTTCTGACACGAAGGCGATGTAGGGGCGGCTCGGAAAGCCGCCCATGTCCGCAAGATAGGTTGCTAAAAATTGCCGCAACTTAGAGTCTGTAACGGGTGCTCGGCTATCCAATTTATCAATCGCGTCTGCGTATTTAGACGTGTCCGACGGTTGCGCGCCATCAAAATTGTCTAGCCATATAATCGGATATTTTATACCGAAGCGGGAAATACCCTTCAGTGTCTCTGTGCCAGAATAATAAAACTTCAGCGGAGGATATAGATTCTGGAACTGCTGACGCTCCCACCACGCAATTTCCTCGCAAAGTATTTCCACAAGGTCTGCAGATAGAACCATCCTGCGCTCATCGGAGTGACCAAGCAGCCTAAAACCGCAATCCATACTTGGCCCCACAAAATCGATATTAATCTTCCGCGATTCGTTTCCTGAATAATATTCCTTTAACAAGTGGAAATTAAAGGCAACTGGATTATTGGACAGATTTTCATCCGATTCTGTCAACTCTGACCTGAGAAATGCAACTTCCCAATTTCGAATTGGAGTTCCTACTAACCAAGAGCCAGATTTTATCTTTAACTTATCGAATGGCCACGACGCGGCGAAGTCTATAAGAGTTTTTCTCCACACTTGTATTATGCCGAAGACTTCACGGGGCTCCCAACATTCTTTAAAGAATATAAGCTCGTCACCCAAAACCTTCCACAGCTTGGGGGCTGGTCCGACACGAAGCTCGCCGCTGTCAGTACACGGCCGATTCGACCATTCAGCGAAATTCTCGAAAAAGAGCTTTTGAAACTGCGAATAGAAGAGCATCGTGACAAGCGGCCACGACGTCTCGTCGTCAACCTTATGGCCGGCCGCATGATCGATTTTATACTGTGTTGATCCGATTAGATCAGCTGACAGAAACACACGCAGGCGAGGTCGTATGAACGCGCCTTCAGCTTGGTGTGAGAGGGTTCTGCTCATAGAACTCTTTTTGATACCTGGCAGCTTCCAGCGAAACCTTAAATTTGCGAGCGACAGACACAATGTCGTTTTGCGCGGCTTCGACGTAGGCCGAAAACTGCTTTTGAGGCATGAGGAACCCGGCAGCAAACCAATTCGCCTCCCACTCGGCCCTTCCGTTTTCGGCGTTCGTCATCCGCGCGGCTCTGAGCGGCACGTTCTTTTCAGCGATTACCTTGTGGAGGACATAATGGCCTAGCTCGTGGGCAAGCGTGAATCGATTCCTTTCCACCGAAACGTAATCAGGGAGGTACACGACGAAACGACCATCCGCCTCAATGACGATCGAGCCGTCCTTCGAATCCTCAGCCTCGAAAACATCCTGATACTGGATCACACCGCCGTACATGTGAACCACGGGCTCTAAGTCTGCACCGGGACTAAGATTGAGCATGTCAGCGAAGTCGCCCGCGAATCTGCAAACGGCGAGCTTCGACCAATTCAGAGGTTCAACCTGCTGATGCACATCTGAAGCTTCGGGCATGCGCAGCAAGGAGTCACAACCGCGCGCCAGTGTCAAGGAAATTGCGTTCAACGACGCCCGCTGTGCCGCCATGCGAGCCGGCACCGCGCTAGCATGGTCACATCTTTCCATCACACAGGCCTGCCGATCCAGGTGAAGAACGCGGCTGAGTCTAAATGTCGGAACAGTATACGTTTTCTGCTCGTCGAACCCTACTAAGATGCCGCTGTAGGACCCATACATTGGTGCAGCACTCGCACGACCTGACCATCGAGCGCGTCACCCGCGTCGCGATTCCGATATCTGCTGGAAGGCTTCAGAAAGCCAGGTCAAAATAGCACAGCCCGTCGCCGAGCTCTAGGATGTCGAGGAGGCAAGGCTCGCCGGTTCTGCTAAGCCGCCTTCATGCGCCAATCCCTCGCCCACATTGGCCTCGTCGTCCGCGACTATGACGAAGCCATTGCATGGTACACCGGCGTGCTCGGCTTCACGCTCGTCGAGGACACGTACCAGCCTGAGCAGGACAAGCGCTGGGTGGTCGTCGCGCCGCCGGGCGCGGGTCCGGGCGCGGCCACCCTGCTTCTCGCCCGTGCCTCCTCGCCCGAGCAGGAAGCCTTCATCGGCAATCAGGCGGGCGGGCGCGTGTTCCTGTTCCTTCGGACGGACGACTTCCGGCGCGATTATGAGGCGTATCTCGCGCGCGGCGTCCGCTTCGTGCGGCCGCCTGCCGAGCAGCCCTACGGCACCGTCGCCGTGTTCGAGGATCTCTACGGCAATCTCTGGGACCTGGTGCAGCCGGCGGAGCGGAGCGCGCCTTCGCGCAGGTGACGGCGCCGCCGCCGCTGCTTCGTTCGAGCGATGAGCGCGAATCTTCCGCCGAACTTAAGCTTGCAATGTAGGATTTGTGCCGACAGCGTGGGTCCGCGCGGGCCTCGGCCCGGCCGGCTCTTTCAATCGTTCGTTGCCGCCAATCCCGGCCACCGGAGCCCGGAGCCGTACAACCGCGTCCGCTTCGTCCGAAGGGAGGCGCACCGCAGGCCGGCTCCGGCGTCAGGAAAAAAGCGCGAAACCGTGAACATCGTGAACTTCGCCTCCGCCGCGTGCCTTGACGGCCGCCCCGCCGCGGCTCCAGTCTCGCCCCATGAGCGACAATCCGGTCAAAGGCCCCGCCTCCTACTTCCCTTCCATCGAGAAGAAGTACGGACGCCCGATCGTGGAGTGGAAGGCGCTGCTGCGCGCCCGGCCACCGGCCAAGCATATGGAGCTGGTTGCATGGCTGAAGCAGGAGCACGGCATGGGGCACGGCCACGCCAACGCCCTCGTCGCGCACACGCTCGCGGAGGACAAGGGCTGACGGCGGCTCGCTGCCCCGGCCGTGGAGCCCGTCACCCCTCCCGCAGGATCTTCTCCATCGGCCGTCCCCGCGCCAGCTCGTCGATCAGCTTGTCGAGATAGCGGATATCGCGCATCAGCGGCTCCTCGATCGCCTCAATGCGGACGCCGCAGATCGTGCCGGTGATCGCGGCGCGCGCCGGGTTCATCGCCGGCGCCTCGGCGAAGAAGGTCTCGAAATCCGTGCCCGCGTCGAGCCGGGCCTGGAGCGCCTCGGCCGAGTAGCCGGTGAGCCAGACGAAGATCCGGTCGACCTCCGCCTTGGTGCGGCCCTTCTTCGCGGCCTTGGCGAGATAGTGCGGATAGACGCTCGCGACGCTTGTCGAATAGATGCGGTGCCTGGCCACGCTCATTCTCCTCTTCGCCTCATCGGGCCCGTCGTCCGTCCGATGCGATACGGCCCGTCCCGCACCGGCAACGCCGCGCCCTTCCAGCTCAGCCGGACCGCCCCTTCCGCCACGAGCGAGTCGACCGCCGCATGGACGGCCGGCATATCCCCGCGCCAGCCGGCCCTGCCCGCGCCCGCGGCCACCGCGCGCGCCACTTCGCTCGGGCAGACGGTCGCGCCCGGCGCCCGCGCGGCGAGCAGTGCCAACGTCGCCGTGCGGGCGTCTCCGCCTTCCGGCGCGGCGGCACGCGCGCCTTGCGTCACTGGGCGCGCCGCGCGCTGACGATCCGGACCGGGGCGGCGAGCATCTGGCCGCGCATGGCGCCGCGTCCCACGTCCTCGTCGGTCGGCGCGGCCAGGATGCGGCGCACGACGTCCAATCCCTCGATCACATGGCCGAAAGCGGCATAGCCCGGCGAGCCGGGGCGGGCGTCGAGCGAGGGCATGGCCGACGCGGTGATGAAGAAGTCGCCGATCGCGCCGGCGCCCAGCTCCGAGCGGGCCATGGAGATCGTGCCTTCGCGGTGCCTGATGCCGGTCTCGCCGGTCGGTTCGTGGAGGATCGCGGGCAGCATCCGCCGCACGTCGCGCCTTATGCCGCCCTGGATGAAGCCCCGGCCCGCCGCGCCCGGCGTCTTCGAGGCGCGGTAGAAGGTGGTGCCGTCGAAGCGGCGCTCGTCCACATAGCGCACGAAGTTCGCGGTCGTGAGCGGCGCCCGCCGGGCATCGAGGGCGAGGACGATGGCGCCGGCCTCCGTTTCGAGACGCACTCGGACGATGTCGGGAAGGGGCGCGTTCGCGCGCCGCGTCGCGGACTTGGTCGCGGGCTGCGACAGGTTCGCGGGCGCCGGGGCGTCGTCCGGCGCGCCGCCGCCGCAGCCGACCAGCAACAGGCACCAGGCAATGAGGGCCGGACTTCGAATCACCCGCACTGCCTACGCCCCGCGCTACTCCGCCGCTACCGCGGCCTGCGCATGGGCGACCAGCGCCTGGAGCGCGGCCATGTGCGCGGCGAAGGCCTTGCGGCCGGCGCGGGTGAGGGAGGCCCAGGTGCGCTGGCGGCCGTCCTGCGCCGCCTTGCGGAGGCGGACGTAGCCCGCTTCGCCGAGCGCGGAGAGGTGCTTTGAGAGAACGGAATCGCTCACCTCGACGACCTCGCGGATCGCCGCGAACTCGGCCTCCTCGACCCTGGCGAGCATGGCCGCGATCTGCAGCCGCGCCGGAGCGTGGAGGGCGCCGTCGAGACCGCCGCTGCCGCCCCGGCTCATGGACGACCCTCCCCTTCGAGCTCGGCGCGGTAGATCTTCTCCCAGCGCAGGCTGGCCGCGGTGCAGACCAGAAAGGCGACGGCGCCGAGCAGGTAGCCGATCGGCTGCGCGGCGTCGCCGTCGCGCACCAACGCGGCGCCCGCCACCATGGCGAGAAGGAAGGCGAAGAGCATGATGGTGAGCGGGCGCGTCGCGCCGGGCTGCCAGCCCGAGACGAACATGCCGTGCCGGCGCCGGTCGTCCGCGATACAGACGACGAGGAGCGCCATTGCGGCCGCCGTCATCGGCGCGGCAATGCCGAGCGGCTGGGCGACGGCGGCGACGAGCAGCCCCTCGGACAGGCCGAACATGGCGTGCCGGTGAAAGGGCCAGCGCGCACGCTGCGCCAGCCGCTGCTCCGTACGGCCCACATCGGCCAATGCGGCGGCGGCTTCGTTGCGGTCCATGTCGGTCTCCTGTCTTTCTATGTTGGAAAATGAGTAGCCACGACTTTCCAACCTGGCAAGCCTTTTCTTTCCGCGTTGGAAAGTTGCGGCCGCGGCCGGCTCTTGACGCCGTGCGCCGGGTGCCCGACGCATTCGCACCCGCCGAACGAGAGACCTCCCAATGAACGCAATCGCTTCCCTGCTCGCGCTCCTCGCCCTCGGACAAGGCGCGGGCGCGGCTTCCGGCCGGATCGCGCAGCTCGAGCGGGCCTGCGAGATGGTCCAGCGCGCCTATCCGATGCTCATGCTGGCCGCGATGGCGGAGGGGCGGATGGACTGCGGCGACCCGGACAGCGGCGTCTCCGTCGATTGCGACGCCGACGATACGCCCGAGGAGCGCACGCGCCAGGCGCGGCGGCTCCAGATCCGGCAGCAGCAGGAGGCGGCGTTCAAGCCGGCGAGCGAAGCCTGCTTCGCCTGGGACGCGAACCGCCGCTCGCCCGCGCTGCAGGACGAGGTCGTCCGCACCTTCCGCGCGGCCCGGCAGGCCGGAACGGACCTGCCGCCGGAAGTCCGCGACTAGGCGCCCGGCCGCGCGCGTCGCAACGCTCCTACCAGGAACGCTCCCTGCGCATCCCGCGTCGGGCCCGCGCCGTTTCCTGTTGTGGCGGCGGCGTGCGCGCGGTAACTTCCGGTCGAGTCTTCGCGAAGGTGCCGACATGCGGAAATATATGATGATCGCCGCTCTTGCAGTGGCCACGCCGGCGGCCGCTGCGCAGCAGCAGGCGCCACAGCAAGCGCCGGCGGCGCAGCAGCAGGGGGCCGCGCAGCAGCCCGCGCCCGCGGCGGGCGAGGAGATCGTCGTCAGCGGCATGCGCGAGCGCGCGGAGGCGATTCGCGACTTCATCGACGCCCTGGACGGCGACAACCGCTTCGGCGAGCCGCTCGCCCGGATGGACGTCGCGCCGATCTGCCCGGCCGCGGTGGGCCTCAGCGACTCGCGCAATGCGGAGATCGCGGCGCGGATCCGCGCGGTCGCAACCGCCGCGACGCTCGAAACGGCCAAGGCCGATTGCCGCCCGAACGTGCTCGTGGTCTTTACCCGCGACAAGAACGCCTTCATCTCCGCGCTGCGCCGTGAGCACCCGGCTTATTTCGGCGGAGACACTGCGGGCGAGATGGGACTGAGCCGGCAGCGCGGGCCGGTCACGGCCTGGCACGTGGCGCGGCGCTACGGCCGCGACGGCCAGCCCATCCCTTACGACCGCAACCAGGGCTTCTACGTCCTCGACGTCACGGACGCCCCCTCCCGGATCAGCGCCCAGAGCCGCCCGGCCTTCATCGCGGCGGTGGTGGTGATCGAGCGCGAGTCGATCGCCGGCCTGACGCCGGTCCAGGTGGCCGACTATGCGGCGATGCGCGCCTTCACCCAGGTCGACGAGGCTGAGCTCAGGCAAACCCGGGCGTCGACGATCCTGAGCGCGATCGAGGCGCCGATGGGGTCGTCGGTTCCGAACACGCTGACCGAGTGGGACCTCGCCTACCTGCGCGGCCTGGCCGGGTCGCCCGCCTTCAGGTCCGCCGGCCTGCAGCGCGCCAACATCCGCCGCCGCATGATGAACGATCTGCGGGACGAGCCGCTCAACTGAGCCGTCAGTGCACCGTCTCGCCGCGTGCGAGCATCTGGACGAACGCGGCGATCCGCCTCGCCCGCGTCTCCGGCCGCTTCGCGTCCGCGATCCGGTAGAGGATGGCGTAGCGATTGGCGCCGGTGAGGCCCGCGAAAAAGGCCGCTGCCTCCGGGTTCGCGCCTAGAGCGGCGGCGAGATCGGGCGGGACCTCGGCGCGGCTCGCGGGCGCGTAGGCGGCGTCCCAGCGGCCGTCCGCCTTTGCGGCCTCCACCTGTGCGAGCCCGGCCGGACGCATTCGGCCTGCCTCGATCAGGGCAAGGGCGCGTTCGCGGTTCACCTGCGACCATTTGCTGCGCGCGCGGCGCGGGGTGAAGCGGATCAGGAAGGCCGCGTCGTCGTAGCGGTCGAGCTGCCCGTCGATCCAGCCGTGGCAGAGCGCCGCGTCGAGCGCCTCGCTCTTCGACACGCTCGCCGCGCCCGCGCCCTTGCGCGCGAGCTTCAGCCACAGGCCCGGGCTGCCCGCGGGCTGCGCCTCGAGCCACGCCTCGAACGCCGCCGCATCGGCGAAGGCGAGGATCGGCAGGCCTTTCCTCTCCTCGCTCACGCTACCGCCTTGCGCCAGCCGACGACGCAGAGCGCCAGCATCACGACGTTCCCGGCCGCGTCGAGCAGCCCGAGCCGGGTGAAGACCGGATCGACGAAGGTGAACCACCAGTTGAAGGCGAAGAAGGGGAGGAGCGCGATCCCGTAGGCGAGGAAGGTCGCGCGGGTGAAGCGGCTGAACGCCGCGAACAGGCCCGAGATCATCGCCTGGGCGCCGAAGCAGGCGATCGCGAACGGGAGGATCGGCGTTCCCGTTCGGTATTCCGGGAGCAGGGTCAGCTCGATCACGCTCCCGGGCGCGACGAGGGCCCAGCCGCCGAGGATGAAGAAGACGGTGGCGATCGCCCACTGGATCTGCCTCACGGTCATGCGGCTCGCTCCTTCGCTGCCGGCGGCCGACCCGCCGGGCGAGGCTTTCCCGGTACACGCCCGCGGCCGGCGGTGCATGTCGTTTCGGATGCAGACGCTGTTGACGCGGCGTGCCCGGGATGGGACCAACGGCGCGGGAGGACCGCCTGCATGCGCATGTCCGGATCGATTGCCGCCGCCGCCAGCCTTTCGCTTCTCGCCGCCGCCTGCGGCACGCCCGAGGAGGCGCCGAACGCAGCCAACGCGTCGGGCACGAACGGCGCGGCGCCTGCCGCCGCCGGCGCCCACGCCTCGGCGCAGGCGCCGACGACCGGCGCATGGGACCTGCAGTCGAGCGGCGAGGGCGCCGCCCTCGTCGTCACGGCAGCCGCAGGCGGCACGGCGGCGATCCGCCTTTTCTGCCCGTCCCGGCAAGGACGCCTCCTCGTCAACGTCCCCGCCTTCCGCCCGATCGGAAGCGAGGAGCGGCTCTCCTTCGGCGGCGGCGGCGATGCGGCGGCGCTCGTTGCGGATAGCGCCGGCGACCGCCAGCGCGGCGGCGTCAGCGGCATCGGCCCGGTCCCCGCGCAGCTCGCCGCCTTCCTCGCCGGCCCGGTCTCGGCGAGCTACGGCGCCCAGACCAGCGGCCCCCATCCCGCCGTGCCTGCCGACCTTGCCCGCGGCTTCGTCGCCGCCTGCAGCGAAGGCGCGGCGGCGGCTGCCCCGGCGCCCGTACCAGCACCGGCTCCCGCCCAGCCGCCCGCACCCGGCGAAGCGCCGGTGCCGCGGCCGATGCTCAGCGGGCCCTGCAACATGCAGGGCAGCGTGCCGATCCGCGCCGCCGCGCTCCGCGCCGTCGGCACGGAGCCATTCTGGGGCGCCCGCACCGAAGGACGCTGCGTCACTTATTCGCACCCGGAGAATCAGTCCGGCACCCGTGTCTGGGCTCGCTACACGGCCGGCGCGGGCGGCGGCGGCACCTGGGAAGGCGCACTCGGCGGCCGCCGCTTCGCGCTCACGATCCGGCCCGCCCCGGGCTGCTCCGACGGAATGTCCGACCGCCGCTATCCCTTCGCCGCCGATCTGGTCGTGAACGGCGAGCGCCGCAGCGGCTGCGCCGGCCCCGCCTAGGGGACAATCAGGCGGTACCATCCAGCCGGCGGCGAGCGCCGTTCCGCTGGCCTCGCCTTCCTCCGTCGGAAACACGCCGCGCCACTAGGTCCATTCCGGTTCTAGTTTGCACCGCCTATCTCCGTTTCGGATTCGGTTCGAATCGAGCCGTCGAGCCTGAGCGCGCAGCGTCCCCGCGAGGGGGAATCTGCCATGACGACACTGCGTCTGATCGCGACCGCAATGGCGGCCGCCTTGCTGTTCGGCTGGAGCTCGGCCGCGTCGGCCTGGGGAAACAGCGGGCACCGCACCGTCTGCACGATCGCCTATGCAGCCCTGACTCCGACCGCGAGGCGGGAGGTCGACCGGCTGCTGCAGGCGGATCCGGCGATCCTCGGGCCGACGCGGCAGAATGCGGATTACGGATGGGCGTGCACCTATCCCGACAACGTCAGGGACGGCGGCCCCGGGCGGCGCGACCAGGAGCATTACGTCAATTATCCGCGCAACCTGCGGCGAGTCACCGGCGCCACCCGGTGCGGCGTGTCCTCGCCCTGCGTGGTCAGCGCCATCGCGGCGGATTTCGCGACCCTGCGCTCGGCCTCCGCGACCGACCGCCAGCGCCATGCGGCGCTCGTCTATCTCGGCCACTGGATCGGGGACGTGCACCAGCCGCTGCACAGCTCCTTCCGCGACGATCAGGGCGGCAACCGGATCGAGGTGAGCGGCCCCGTCTGCCCGCCGGGACGCTACGGGCCGGTCAAGCTGCACTCCGCCTGGGACACGTGCATGTTCGAGCGCATGCACGGCTGGAGCCGGGACGACACGCCGACGGTGGACGCGGTCCGCTCGGTGGCAGCCACCCTGCACGGGCGGACGACGCGCCAGGCACGGCGGCAGTGGAACGCGCAGCAGCCGTGGCAATGGGCCGCCGAATCCTATGCGGTCGCGCGGACGCGCTGGACGCAATATTGCGTCCTCGCCCGCGCGACCTGCCGCTACTCGGCCATGGAGGCGAACACGACGGCCGGGCGGGCGCCGCGCACCGTCCTTGTCGACGAAGCCTATTTCGGACGGGCGCGGCCGGTGATCGAGGACCGGGTCACGCGCGCCGGCGTGCGGCTCGCCCACTGGCTCAACCGGGCGCTCGACCCGGATTATTCCGGGTGAGGCTCTAGACTACCCCCTTCCCTCACCGCGAATGTCGGCCGGCCCTCGTGCGCCCCTTTCCGGGGCGTTCTCCGTCCGCATGTTCTGTTCGCAGCGACTCCACAGGCTCTGCCCACCGCGGCTATAACCGCGTACCAGCGTTTCGACGGGGGGAGCTGAAGGTTGCCGGATACGAGTATGAGCTTGTCCGAAGGGCAGAAGGCCTGCTTGCGGCTGGTGGCGCAGGGCATGTCCTCGAAGGAGATCGCCAAGGCGCTCGATCTCACGCCGCAGACCGTCGATACCTATTTGAAGGCATCGATGGCGCGTCTCGGCGCTTCGAACCGGCGCGATGCCGCACGGATGCTCGCCGCCGAGGAGGCGTCCCAAAAATTGGGATCACCATCGCCAGCGCTTGCCGAGCCTGTTCCGGAGCCCGATCAGGTGGCCGCGACCGAAAGGACGGCACGGCCCAGCTGGGTCCGCCTTCCTCCGGTAGGGGGAGGCTTTCATGATCTGAGCTGGTCTCAGAAGACGTTCCACGCATTGCAGGTGGCGGTGATCTCGACAGCGATCGTGATCGCACTCGCTCTGGCAATCGCAGGACTCTTCGAAACCTTCAGCTGAGAGCTTTCAACATTGCCGACACCAAACGCCATGGCTGGTGCTTCCAGCCTGAGGAGAAGACTCATGCTCAATTTCCGTCCTGGAGCAGGCCCCGTCGTGGCCGCCGATACCAAAAACGCGGTCGCCGCCGTGGACGATGCGCTGCTCAACAGCGCCCGCCTGATTGCTTCGGTGATCGAAGCGACGCAGGGCTCGAACCTTCCGGTCGGCGAGAGCCAGAGGCTGCTCGTGGAGATGACTTCGGGGCTCCAGTGCGTGCTCGACGGCCGTGGCAACATGGTCGCCGCCATTCGGCGGATGACCGATATTAAGGGCCGCAGCAACTTCGCGCCCATGGATTATGGCTGCCCCGGCGGCCCACCCAGCGCGACCTCCGTTGACGTCACGCCGCCAGCTGAAGTTGTTCCGCTGCCGCGTTCAACCGTCAGCGCTTGACGTGTGGTTCGGCGCGATGAACGCCCGGCGCTATGTTGATCGCTATGCTCTTCTGGGCGCTAACGCTGCTTTGCTGCGGCTACGCCATTGGGTTCGGAGGCCGCGACGGCCGCTGGGCAGCCTTCCTGATTCTTGCGGCGTCAGCGCTGAGCCTTCCACCAATGCTGATGGGCTCGTCGTATGCCGAGACGGAACTGATCATTTTCGCAATCGACCTGCTCCTGCTCTGCGGGCTTTACGCACTGATGATCTCAAGTCGCCGGTATTGGCCGATCTGGATGACCGGGTTCCATTTGATCGCCGTTGTGACCCATCTCAGCTCCTTGCTCGCGCCGAGCTTCGCGCCCTTGATCTACTGGGCAATGGGCAGCTTCTGGGCGATTCCTATGCCCCTCGCTCTGCTAGTTGGGGTCGAGCTCGATCGGCGAGCGGCCGGGCGGGTTCGGTTGTCGGCCGTGGCACGCGGCGGGGGAACTCACGATGAGCCGTAGGCCCCCTCTCGCCGCAGCGGATTGTGCGGACATTCCGCTGGTGCATCTGGCCGCGACGGCACAGATGCTTGCCGACCGGCTGGCGGCCGCAGCGGAACGGAGCCCTCCCGAGACGCAGCGGCCTCGGCTGCAGCTCGTCGGCGCGAACGACGCTCCGCGCGCCGGCGGCGAAAGCCTGGCGGTCCGGACCCGCCACTATCTGAAGGCGCGGCGCCTTCGTGAGAGCCTGTTCCCGGAAGGGCTGTTCGCCGATCCTGCGTGGGACATGCTCCTCGATCTCTTTGCGAGCCGGTTGGAAGGGCATAAGGTCTGCGTCTCGAGCGCGTGCAGCGCCGCCAGCGTGCCGCAGACGACGGCGCTGCGCTGGGTGGACCGGCTCGAAGAATGCGGACTCGTCGTGCGGCGGCCGGACCCCCAGGACAGCCGCCGCATCTATGTCGAGCTCACGGAGCTTGCGAACTGGCGCATCGAGCTCTGGATCAAGGCCACCTTCCAGGCGGCGGCGCCGACCTGACGCCCCTCGCCCGGGATTGGTGCGGCATGATGCTGAGTTTGGTCCGAAACGGACTGATCGTTGCGCCGTATGGCCAGCCGGGCGACAATCGAGCCATGAGGTGGCGCAGGATCTCTCGCGACGTGACCGAGGGTGAGCCCATCCTCGTGTCCTACGGCAATCAGTGCGTGGTCGCCCTGGCGTTTCCCGCCGACTCCTACTGCCGGGAAATGACGTTCATGGATGCCAGGACGTTCGAAATACTGCCTATTCCGCTTCACTGGATGCCTTTGCCCGAGGCTCCGGCCGCGCAGAATTGCCGTGGTCGGCGAGCCTCGATCTCCCATCGCACGGCGTGAACGCCCGCATGGTCGCAAATGGCGTAGGGCATCGGCAGGCACCCCGCAGCAGCGGTCGGTATATCCGAAATGGACCGAAGTGACTGCTGATGGCTTGCAGAACGGCGCTTCTCGCCCGGCTTAGAAGCCGCTGAGAAACGCCGCGACGTTGGCGCCGAGGCGGTCGACGGCGTAGCCGCCTTCCATGACGACGAGGGTCGGGAGGCCCAGCGATGCGATGCGGCGGGCGATCGGCGGGTAATCGTCGGTCTCGATCCGGAAGTGGCTGATCGGGTCGCCCACGTAAGTGTCCGCGCCGTAGGAGCAGATGAGGAGGTCCGGCGCGAAGGCGGCAACCGCTTCGAGGGCCCGGTCCAGCGCGGGCGCGTAGGCGGCCATGTCGGTGCCGCGTGGGAGCGGGAGGTTGAGGGTCGCCCCCTCCCCTTCGCCCTCCCCGGTCTCGTCGGCCATGCCCCAGAAGAAGGGATAGTCCGTCCGGGGATCGGCGTGGATCGAGGCGAAGAAGACGTCGCCGCGGCCGTAGAAGATGTCCTGCGTGCCGTTGCCGTGATGATAGTCGATGTCGAGAATGGCGACGCGCCGGCGGCCGGCGGCGATGGCCGCTTCGGCTGCGATCGCGGCGGGGTTGAGGTAACAATAGCCGCCCATGTAATCGGCGCCGCAATGGTGGCCGGGCGGACGGCACAAAGCGAAGGCGGTGCGCTCGCCGTCGAGCACGGCGCCGAGGGCGCCGAGCGCGGTCTGGGCGGACCAGTAGGCGCTTTCCCAGGTGTGCTCGGCGATCGGCGTCGAGGCGTCGTAGCTGAAGCGGCCGAGCCTGGCGTCGATCCGGTCGAGCGCGAGGGGGCGGCGGCGGACGACCGGCCAGGCATAGCCCGCGGCGTCGCCGGGGCGGCCGGCGGCGCGCCAGTCGGCGTGGGCGCTCTTCAGGAAATCGAGATATTCGCGCGGATGGACGCGCAGCAGCAGCGCCTCGCCGAAATCGGCCGGCGTTTCCGTCGGGCCGAGCGCGGCGAGCATCGAATCGATCCGTCCGCCATGTTCGGCGAAGGGGGCGAAGGCCCCGTTGTGGAGCTCGACCGCAGGGGCGTGGAGCCGCTGCCGTTCGTCCCAGAAGATCCTCATGATCGGCCCTTCCCCGTCATTCCCGCGAAAGCGGGGATCCAGTCTGAGCCTCCGCGCGCGCCGCCTTTCCCGGCCGCCCACTGGATTCCCGCTTTCGCGGGAATGACGGGAGGGGCGGTGGGAATGACGGTGGCGGGGATCATCGGCGCACCGTGAGGTCGCTCGGGAGGGTGGGTTCGGAGAGGATGCGTTCCATCGCATCCCAGCGGGCGGACTGCGTCGTGCCCTGGGCTTCGATATAGGCGGCGACCATCTCGCGGCCCAGGCCGTAATTGATGACGTAGGAGCGGTATTGCTCGGTGAAGGCGAGGAGCTGCTCGGCGCGGGTGGCGGCGACGAGCTGGTATCGCTGGCTGAGCGCGATCGCCTGCGGACGGGTGATGCGGCCTTCGAGGAAGTCGCGCGCGATCGTGAAGCGGGCACCGGAAAGGTCGTTCAGAGCTTCCTGGAGTTCGAGGTAACGGGCCGCACCTTCGGGGGAGATCCCGGCGAGCGGGTAGAGGATTCGCGTTTCGAAGGCGAGGCGCTCGGCGCCCGGAAAGGCGAGATCGTAGCCGTAATTGGCCGAGCCTTCGGCAATCAACGACTGGGGCGAGTAGAGGGGGTAGACCATGTACTCGACCCAGCCGCGCCCGCGCGCGAGGTTGCGCTCGAGGAGGGCGTTGTAGACGTGGTGGCCGGGATAGCCTTCGTGGCATCCGAGATCGACGGCGCGGTTGATGCGGATGGGAAGATCCGTGTTGATCTGGATGAGGCTGGCATAATTGCCCTGGTACCAATTGTAGCCGGACCAGCTCTTGCCCGTGACGAATTCGAGGGTGAAGCGCTCCTCGGGCGGGAGCGGGATGTGCTGCAGGGTGCGGCGGCGGCATTCGGCGGTTGCGGCGCGCATCACGGCGTCGAGCCGGTCGGCCGGGATGGTGAAGCGGGACTGGAAGGCTTCGACGCGCTCGGCGAGGGTGCCGGGGCCGGGGAGCAGACGCTCGATACGGGCGATGACCGGGTCGTAGGAGGCGAGCGGGCGAATCTCGGGCGTGACTCCGAAGAGGCCGCGGGCTTCGTCGGCGAAGGAAAGGCGCTCGCCCTGCAGCATCCTGAGGCGAGTCGCGGCGGCGACGAGCTGCGCCTGGAGGAAGCCGGAGCGGCGGGCCTCGATCGATCCGGCGGCGTAGGAGGTAAAGGCCTCGACGGCGCCGATGCGCTCGATCAGCGCCCGGGTGCGCTCGGCGAGCTGCGGGAGGGTCGCGCCGGCGGCCTCGGCGCGGGCGGCCTCGCGCCACTCGGGCGGACCGTAATAAGCGTCGATATAGCCTTCCTCCTTCTCGCCGATGACGAGCTGGAGCTTCACGTAATCCTCGGCGATCCGGTCCATGCTGTCGGCCTGCTGCGGCGCCGGCTCGCGGGGTACGGCGGGAGACGTGACGGGCGCCGTCGCGCAGGCGGCGAGGAGGAAGGCGAAGCAGAGACCGAGCAGGTTTTTCATCTTGGGTCCTCGCAGGCGGTGACGTCTCCGTCACGATCGATTTCGTCGCGCTGGCGCGCCTCTTCGGCGGCCTGCTGCGGGTGGAGCGGCGCGAACCGCAGGATGCAATAGCCGAGCAGGGCGCTCGCGAAGGAGCCCATGAGGACGCCGAGCTTGGCTTCCTCGATCAGCTCCGGATCGTCGGGGAAGGCGAGGGCGCCGATGAACAGGCTCATCGTGAAGCCGATGCCGCACAGGGCGGCGACGGCATAGACCTGGAGCCAGGTCGCGCCGCGCAGGTTCGAGGCGATGCCGAGGCGGACGGAGAGCCAGACGGCGGCGAAGATGCCGAGCTGCTTGCCGACGAACAATCCCGCGGCGATCCCGAGCGGGAGCGGCGCGACGAGGTCGCCCAAGCCCATGCCGGCGAGCGAGACGCCAGCGTTGGCGAAGCCGAACAGCGGGACGATGAGGAAGGCGACCCAGGGCACCAGGGCGTGTTCGAGCCGGTGGAGCGGGGATTCCTCGGAGTCGGGGGTGCCGGGAGTCGTGACCACC
Organism: Allosphingosinicella sp.; assembly: GCA_036399655.1. Classification (GTDB taxonomy): domain Bacteria; phylum Pseudomonadota; class Alphaproteobacteria; order Sphingomonadales; family Sphingomonadaceae; genus Allosphingosinicella. The sequence continues at coordinate 34,855 of DASWMS010000084.1, forward strand.
GGGATCATCAGCGCCGCGAGGACTCCGGCGACAGTGGCGTGGACGCCGGAGAGGAGGACAGCATACCAGAGGAAGGCGGCGGCGATCAGGTACGGCCAGAGCGTACGGATGCCGCTCTTGCCCATGATGTACATGGCAAGCAGGATCGCGGCGGCGGCGCCCAAAGCCAGGGTGTCGATCGCGGCCGTGTAGGCGAGCGCGATGATGGCGACCGCGCCCATGTCGTCGGCGATGGCGACGGAGGTGAGGAAGAGCTTCAAGGAGGTCGGCGCGCGGCTGCCGAGGAGGGCGAGGACTCCGATCGCGAAGGCGATGTCGGTGGCGGCCGGGATCGCCCAGCCGCGGGCGAGGCCGTCGACGCTTCCCGTGAGTGCAAGGTAGATGGCCGCCGGGACGATCATGCCGACGGCAGCGGCAATGACGGGGAGGCGGCGCTTGTCCCAGGTGGAGAGGCGGCCGTCGACCAGCTCGCGCTTGATCTCCAGCCCGACGAGCAGGAAGAAGACCGCCATCAGCGCGTCGTTGATCCAGAGGTGGACGTTCATCGGCCCGAGCTTGTCGGAAAGCACGGGGCCGGTCTCGGCATGGACGAGATGGTGGTAGGCGTCGGCGAGCGGGCTGTTCGCGGCGACCAGCGCGAGGGCCGCGGCGGCCATCAGCAGGATGCCGCCGGCCGCTTCGGTGCCGAGAAAGGCGCGCAGCGCCGAGCGCGGACGAAGGGTCTCGGAAGCCATGCGCGGTCCCTAGCGGCGCGGGGCGGGGGCGGACAAGGCCGTTCACCGCCCCGTCAGGCGCCACGGCGCGCTTCTCAAGGCCGGCCCGGGATTATCGCGGCGTTAACCAGTTTCACTGCACTGACATGCGCCTGAAGCTGCCGAAGGGGGAATTGCATGCCGGTCGTTGCGCTTGGAACGGAGTTCGCCGTCAACACGGGAGTGGCCGGGGACCAGACGGACCCGTCCGCCGCAGTCCTGCCGGGCGGCGGCTTCGTCATCGTATGGACGACGACCGACCCAGCGAAGGACGGCTTCGGCAACGCCATCGTCGCGCAGCGCTTCGGTGCCGACGGCGCGAAGATCGGCGCCGAGTTCGTCGTGAACAGCCGCGGGGCCGCCAGCCAGTTCACGCCGACCGTGAAGAGCTTCGCCGACGGCGGGTTCGTCATCGCCTGGGCAACGGCCGACACGGCCCAGGACGGAAGCGGCAACGCCATCGAGGCGCAGCTTTTCGACGCAAGCGGCGCGAAAGTCGGCGCGGAGTTCCGGGTCAACACCACGACCGCGGGCGACCAGGGGGCGCCGAGCATCGCCGTCCTGACCGACGGGCGCTACGTGATCGGCTGGGACGATCAGGAAATCCGGGCGCAGATCTTCGCGCGCGACGGGACGCGGGTGGGCGGCGAGATCGCCGTCAACGTCAACACGCAATGGATTCAGAGCTACGTCTCTTTGACGGCGCTGCCCGGCGGTGGCTTTGCGGCGACGTGGGACACGGGCTATCCGGACGACGGCAACCTGACTTCCATCAAGGGGCGGGTCTTCAGCGCAGCCGGACTCGGCGGGGCCGAGTTCCTGGTCAACAGTCAAAGCGCGAACGCCCAGTATATCAGCCGGACGGCTGCGCTCGCAGGCGGCGGGTTCGTCACCGTATGGTATACGAGCGATCCCGCGCAGGACGGCAACGGCACGGCGATCAAGGCCCAGCGCTTCGACGCGGCGGGGGCGAAGCTGGGCGGCGAGTTCCTCGTCAACAGCCGCGCTTTCGGCAACCAGACCGGGCCGGACGTGTTGGCGCTGCCGAACGGCCGCTTCGTGATCAGCTGGGTTTCCTCCGATCCGGCGCAGGACGGAAGCAGTTATGCCGTCAAGGCACAGGCCTATGACGCGGACGGATCCCGCGACGGCGGCGAGTTCCTCGTCAACGTGCAGGGCTCAGGCGACCAAGGCCTCGCCGAAATGGCGGCGCTCGAACACGGCGACTTCGTGGCGACATGGATGAGTTCGACCGGGGATTCGTCCGGCCGCGCGGTTCGCGCGCGCCTGTTCAACCTGGGCTCGGCGCCGGAGATCGTCTCGAACGGTGGCGGCGATGCGGCGGTGGCGACCCTCTCCGAGCACGGGAGTCTCGATGTGACGGTCGCCGCGACCGATCCGGACGGGGCGGAGATCGTCTACGCGATCGACGGCGGCGCGGACGCCGCCTTGTTCGCGATCAATCCGGCGACGGGGGCGCTGCGCTTCCTCGTCGCGCCCGACTTCGAAGCGCCCGCGGACGAGGACGGCGACAATTTCTACGAAGTGGTCGTGACCGCGAGCGACGGCGCGATGTCCGATGCGCAGGTCCTTTCGATCGAAGTCACCGACATCGACGAGACGCCGCGCACCGGCACCGACGGGCGCGACGTCTTCATGCTCGACATTCCAGGACATCACACTGCCTACGGCCTTGACGGCGTCGACAGCTTCTACTTCGGCGCCGCGTTCACGGCGCAGGATTTCATCGACGGCGGGGCCAACCGCGATTCGCTGCTGCTGCAGGGCGATTACGTCGTGACGTTCGCGGTGGCGGGCGGCGCCAGCAGCATCGAGGGGATCGAAAGCATCTCGCTCTTCTCCGGGCTGAACGAAAGCTACGGGGACGTGGCGGGCAACCTCTATTCCTACGATCTCACCATGGTGGACGGCAACGTCGCGGCGGGCGCGCTCATGAAGGTGAACGGCTTCCACCTCCAGGCGGGCGAGAATTTCAGGTTCGACGGCAGCCGCGAAATGGACGCGGCCCTGCAGGTGTTCGGCGGCCTCGGCACCGACACGCTGATCGGCGGCGCACAGGGCGACTCGTTCGTCTTCGGCCATGACAACCGCTTCGCGCCCGGCGACAGCGTGAACGGCGGCGGCGGCTACGATGTCCTGTACCTTCGCGGCGACTACGATCTCGACCTGCGGGCGTTCGGCGGAGCCCTCACCGGCATCGAGAGCATCGGCCTCCTGACCAGCGCCAACAACGAGTTCGTCGGCGGCGGCGACGGGGATTTCGACTACCGCATCCTGTGGAACGACGATCTGCTCGCGCGTGATGCGACGATGACGATCAACGGCAGCCGCCTCCAGGCGCACGAGACCATGACGTTCGACGGAAGCGCCGAGACGTTCGGCGTGCTGCGCGTCTTCGGCGGCGCGGGCGAGGACGAACTGACCGGCGGCCGCGGGCGCGACCAGCTCCACGGCGGCGGCGGCGCAGACCTGCTGACGGGCGGCTATAATGCCGACGTGTTCCGCTATTCGAAGACGTCGGACTCGACCCAAGCGGCGCGCGACCGGATCCTCGACTTCGGCGCCGACGATACGATCGACCTTTCCGGCATCGACGCGATCGCCGGGACTGAAGCGAACGAAGCCTTCGTCTTCATCAAGAGCGCCGCTTTCTCCGCCTCGGGTCCGGGCTCGCGCGGGGAGGTGCGCGCCTACGCGGCCGGCAATCTCTGGATCGTCGAGGCGGACGTCGACGGTGACGGCTTCGCCGACCTCGTCATCGACGTGCAGGCGGAAAATATCGCCGCGTTCTCGTCGAACGACTTCATCCTCTGAACGACGCAGCGAAACGCGTCAGGAATGGCACCGCGGAAGGGTGACGCGCGCAGCGCGCCGCCCTAGGACGGGGCATGGACCAGCCGATCCCCGTCAACCAGATCGCGCATCTCATCCAGCTCGCGATCGCCCCCGTCTTCCTGCTCGCCGGCATCGGCGCGCTGCTCAACGTCGTCGCGTCGCGGCTCGCCCGCGTGGTCGACCGCGCACGGGTGCTCGAGCGGGAGATCCATTCCTACGACGAGGAGCAGAGGGCGCGCGCCGCCGCGGAGCTGTGCATCCTCGACCGTAGGATGCAGATCGCCAATTACGCGATCAGCGCCTGCACCGCCTCCGCGCTGTTCACCTGCCTCGTCGTCGCGATCCTGTTCGTGGCTGACCTCAGCCAGTTTGCCTTCGGCCAGGCGATCGCCCTCTTGTTCATCGCGACCATGCTGCTGCTGATCACCGGGCTGGTGCTGTTCCTCTACGAGATCCGCCTGGCGATGCGCTCGCTGCGGGTGCGGAGCGAGCTCATCACCGGGCCGCGGAAGGGCTGAGCCTCACTCGGCGGCGATCTGCTCGTCCGTCTCGATGAGGCTCGCCACCTCCCGCGCATAGTCGGCGATCGCCTCGTCGAGGCTGCGGAGCATGAGGCCTCGCTTGCTCGACAGGATGGTCGCGGCGTCGCGGGGGCCGTCTTCGGCGATCACCCGGCTGCGGTCGAAGCCGGCGGCTTCGGCGATCCGGCAGGCGAAATCGTGCCAGCTCACGGCGCCCTGGTTTGCGAGGTGCCAGAGGCCCGCCTCGCCGTCGACCAGGAGATCGAGCGCGGCGTGGCAGAGGTCGGGGACGTAGGTGGGCGAGACGGAGGTGCGGCTGTCGGCGCGGAAGGTTTCGCCGGCTGCCAGGGCGGAGACCACGGCCCAGGCGAAATTGTAGCGGTCCCAGGGTCCGAAGAAGGCGCTGGTGCGTACGACGAGCGCGCCGGCGTGCGCGGCGAGGACACGGCGTTCGGCTTCCGCCTTGGACTCGCCGTAGGCGCCGACGGGGCTCACTGGATCGTCTTCCACGTAGGGGCGGCCGAGCTGGCCGTCGAAGACGAGATCGGAGGAGAAGGTGACGAGCGGGATGCCGCGCTCGGCGCAGGCTTTGGCGAGGGCTTCGGCGCCGTCGGCGTTCCAGGCGAAGCAGGCGTCGCGCTCGGCTTCGGCATCGGCGACGCGGACGAAGCCGGCGGTGTTGATCACCGCCCAGGGCTGTTTCTCGTCCAATGCGGCGGCGATCGAGGCGGGATCGCAAATGTCGAGCTCGGCGCGGCTGGTGAGGCAATAAGGCAGCGCCCGCTCCTCGCAGGTGCGGGCGAGAGCGTTGCCGAGCGTGCCGGTGGCGCCGGTGATCAGCAATTTGCGGCCGTTCCACTCCATCGATTTGCAGCGGCCGTTCCAGGCATAGAGGCGCGGCGGGCGGCGCCACCAGCCGGGGGAATCGAGCGCGGGATGGTCGAAATCCTCGCCGTGCCCGTAGGCCTTGGCGGCCTTGGCGATGATCGTCGGGCGCGGGTGGCCGCCGCGCACGTCGTAGGCGCCGGTGTCGTAGAAGCCGCGCTGCTTGGTGAGAAGGAAGCGCCAGTCGACGTTGCCGAAGGTCGACCACAAGGTGACGGCGCGAAGGTCCATGCCTTCGTCCTTCAGGGCATTGGCCGTCTTCCAGACTTCGGCGAACCAGCGGAGCTGCTCGTCGCGATGACAGCCGTGGTGGACTTCGGTGATCGCCATCGGGATGCCGTAGCGCGCCCAGGCTTCGCGCAGGCGCGGCCCGAAGCCCGTATCGTCCTCGAGGCGCTTCACGCGCACCGCTTCGGCGTCGACATAGGTGTCGCGGCCGTTCCCGCCGACTTCGTGGCCGGGATAAAGGTGGATGCGGTGATCGAGGAAGCGCTCGCTGGTGAGATAATGGTTGACGCCGAGGAGGTCGGGCGTGGCTTCGCCGCCGGCGAATTCGGCGATCTCGTCCTCGCCGATGCCGGCTTCGATCAGGACCCGGTACATCGGGTGGCGGGCGTCGACCTTGCCGGTGAGGAGATCGAGGCTGATCCAGCGGCGTTCGTTCTCGAACGCCGCCTGGTAGCGCAAGGGGGCGGTGGAGAAGCACTTGCCGAGATCTTCGGTCTGGACGAGCTTCGCGTCGGGGATGGCGCCGCGGATCGCACGCATGGCCGTCATGGTGCCTTTGCACTCGTTGACCAGCGCGCGGATGAAGGCGGCGAAATCGCGCGTGTGCGGGTACCAGTGACCGTAAAGTGCCGAGAAGCGCGCGGTGGTCAGCGGCTCGTTGACCGGGGTCCAGAGCTTGATCCAGGGATAGCGCGCCGCGACCTTGGCCGCATAGTCCGCGAGCTTTTCGGGGAATTCGGGATCGAGAAGGCTGGTGTAGCGGGGGCCCGAGCCGTGGTGGAGGAGGCCGCCGATGACTTCGATGCCGCGCTCCCGCAGCATCTCCAGGCGCTCGTCCTGCCAGGTGAAATCGAGCCTGTCGGGGTCTTCCGGCGCGACCGCTTCCCAGAGGATGGGGTAGCGGACGGTGGTGACGCCCATGTCGGCGAGGATGTCGATGTCTTCCTTGCGGTGGGTGTGGCCCGTCTCGAGGCTCTGGTCCCTGTATTCGTCCCCCAGCCGGACGATCGTGCATTCGACTCCACCCCAGAGCTCCATGGGAGCCGGACCGTAGGACGACATCGATTTCCCCTGTTTCGGACCGCCGGAAAGGTGACGGACGGGTAACGAAACGGCGGCGGCGGCGCGCGGGTTCCAGGGCAGACCGGTGCTTCTAAAGCAGGTTAGTGGGATTCCCGATCATCGAACTTCAGCCTCCGCTCTCTCAACCGTTCGGGCTGAGCTTGTCGAAGCCCTGCCCTTCTTTGTGCGCCGAACAAGAAGAAAGGGCAGGGCTTCGACAGGCTCAGCCCGAACGGAGGGGGCTCGTGAGCCTGAGCCAGTGTCCGGCGCACCCGGGCGGGTGGGAACGCCTTGCGCGGTGGGGCGCGATGTTGCACCGTCCGCGCGGTTTCAAACCCCCCGAGTCCCACACCGGCGCCTCCCCCGCGCCACTGCCCCGGAAAGCTTCGCACATGATCAAAGGCATCGCCGCGCTCTCGCTGCTCCTTCTCTCCACGACCGCCTTCGCACAGCAGCGCCAGGGCAACAATCAGGGGCAGCGACAAGGGCGAGGCGCGCAGGCGGGACAGGGGCAGCAGCCGACATGGGACGTGGCGAACCCGCCGCTGCCGCGCCGATCGGTCAACATCAACGTTTCGGAAGGCACCTGGCTCAACCTCGACGTCAGCCCCGACGGGCGGACGATCGCCTTCGATCTCCTCGGCGACATCTACACCATTCCGGTGTCCGGCGGCCGCGCGACCCACGTCTCGGACGGGCTTCCGTTCGACGCCCACCCGCGCTTTTCGCCGGACGGGCGGCAGATCGCCTATACGTCGGACCGGGGCGGCGGCGACAATATCTGGGTGATGGACGCGAACGGGCAGAACCGCCGCCAGATCACGCGCGAAAGCTTCGAGCTCCTGAACGGGCCGACCTGGTCGCCGGACGGGCAGTATATCGCCGCGCGCAAGCACTTCACGACGCAGCGCTCGCTCGGCACCGGCGAAATCTGGCTCTACCATGCGAGCGGCACCGGCTCGGGCGTTCCGCTCGTCACCCGGCCGAACCCGCAGCACCAGAAGGAGCTCGGCGAGCCGGTCTTCGCGCCCGACGGCTCGGCCATCTATTTCAGCCGCGACACGACGCCGGGGCCGATCTTCGAATATGCGCAGAATTCGAACCTGCAGGTCTTCGCGATCGAGCGCTACGACATGCGATCGGGCGAGCGCACGCAGGTCGCGGGCGGAGCGGGCGGCGCGGTCCGCCCGACGCCGTCGCCGGACGGGCGCATGCTCGCCTTCGTTCGGCGCGAGGGCGGCAAGTCGCGCCTGTTCGTCAAGGATCTGCGCAGCGGCGAGGAGCGCAGGATCCATGACGATCTCGACCTCGACCTCCAG
>DASWMS010000085.1:0-46447 GCA_036399655.1 Allosphingosinicella sp.
CCCGAATAATCGAACTCCGCCGCCTGGCCGATGACGATCGGGCCAGCACCGATGATGAGGATGGAGGAAATGTCGGTACGCCTGGGCATCTATCGATCGCTCGCCATGTCGGGAGGGGAAGTGGTCATTCGGTATCCATTCTCTCGCGCCCACCCTTCCGCGCAGGCGAGGCGCCCGTCCTGCTCGGCCTGAAGGGCCATGTTGCTCCGGTGCAGGAAAACGAGGCGCAGGAGGCGCTTGTCGGTGCGGTCGCGCTCCAGCCGCGTGCCCTGGAGCCGGCAGTTGCCGCGCACCTGGGCGAACTCCTCCTGCATCCGCGCCCAACCGTCCGTCGCGCAGGCGCAGAGCGCCGCGGCGGCGGAGAGAGCGACGACCCCGCCCCTCATGGAATGACCTCGCCTTCCGCCTCGATATAGACCAGCCGAAGATGCTCCCGCCGCGCCCACCGCCGCACGCAGACGAGCTGTTCCGGCCGCTCCACGATCATCAGGAACACGAGCCGCGGCTCCTCCTCGAACTGCGACACATGCCCAAGCGGGAGGCCGCAGGTGCGGGTGACGGCGGTAATCTCCTGCTGCGTCTGCATCCGCGCCGTCGTGGCGCAGGCGGAGAGGGCGAGGCCGGCAAGGCCGCCGAGGATTGCAAAGCCGATCTGCCTCGGCATTATGCAGCCCTCTGCCGAAAAGCCCTCTCCCCGGCGGGGACAGGGCTGGGTGAGGGGGCTCTGCGATGGGAAAGAAGCGCCTGACTCCGCTCGCCCGCAAGCTGCGCGCCGAACAGACCGACGCCGAAGAGCGCCTGTGGAACGCCCTGCGCGGCCGCCGCCTCGAGGGCGAGAAGTTCGTCCGCCAATTCCAGATCGACCATTACATAGCGGACATCGCCTGCCGGACCGCCCGCCTCGCCATCGAACTCGACGGAGGCCAGCACGACCCGGAGCGCGACGCCGCCAGAACGGCCATCATCGACACATACGGCTACCGCGTCCTGCGCTTCTGGAACAACGACGTGCTGGCGAACACCGCCGGAGTTCTCGAAGCGATCCGCCAGGAACTCCTGATTGCCCGAAATCGCACGGAGTAAGAGGTGGAAAAGCCCTCTCCCCCGCGGGGAGAGGGTTGGGTGTGGGGGTTCTGCGCGTGCGCTTACTCTCCACCTCAGAGCCCCCTCACCCCAACCCTCTCCCCGCCGGGAAGAGGGAGCTATCGGTGCGGCCCCGATCACCGGCCGAGCTGGTCCACGAATTTTTCGAACAAATACGTGCTGTCCTGAGGCCCCGGGCTCGCCTCCGGGTGGTACTGCACCGAAAATGCCGGCCGGTCCGTCAGCTCGAAGCCGCAGTTCGAGCCGTCGAACAGGCTCACATGCGTTTCCCGCGCATTCGCCGGCAACGTCTCCCGCTCGACCACGAATCCGTGGTTCATGCTGGTGATCTCGACGCGGCCGTCTTCGAGCCGTTTCACCGGATGATTGGCGCCGCGGTGGCCCTGGTGCATCTTCACGGTCTTCGCGCCCACGGCCAGCCCGAGGAGCTGATGCCCGAGGCAGATGCCGAAGAGCGGCTTGCCGGTCTCGAGGAGCTGCCGGATCACCGGCACCGCGTACTCGCCGGTCGCGGCGGGATCGCCGGGGCCGTTCGAAAGGAACAGGCCGTCGGGCTGGTGCGCCATCACTTCGTCGAAGGTGGCGGTGGCGGGGAGAACCGTCACTCGCGCGCCGGCGTCGGCGAGGTTGCGGAAGATGTTGCGCTTGGAGCCGTAGTCGATCGCCACGACGTGCGGGCGGCTCTCATCCTCCTCATGCTCGCCGTAGCCGGTGCCCCGCGCCCAGCGGCCACCCGCCCAGCGGTACATCTGGCGGCAGGAGACCTCTTTGGCGAGGTCCATGCCCTCCAACCCCGACCACTCGGCTGCCTGACGCGCCAGCGCCTCCACGTCGAACGCGCCGTCCGAACGGTGCGCGATCACGCCGTTCGGAGCCCCCTTCTCGCGGATCAGCCGCGTCAAAGCCCGCGTGTCGACTCCCGAAAGCCCGATCCGCCCATTCGAGCGCATCCACTCGCCAAAGCCGACCACAGCGCGGTAGTTGCTCGGCGCCGTCACGTCCTCGCGCACGATGCAGCCCAGCGCCCAGGGATTGTCCGCCTCCAGATCCTCGTAATTGGCGCCGACATTGCCGATGTGCGGAAAGGTGAAGGCGATGATCTGCCGGGCGTAGGAGGGATCGGTCATCACCTCCTGGTAACCGGTCATGGCGGTGTTGAAGCAGACTTCGCCGACCGCCTCGCCTTCCGCGCCGAAGCCCCTGCCCCAGATCGCCGTGCCGTCCGCCAATACCAAGACGCCGGTCGCCCCCTTGGGCGCAGACGTGGGCGTGGCGTTGGCCATGGCGAGGGGCACTCCGTACGAATTTACCGGCGATGTCGCTAAGGCTCGGTCGCTACGGACCGGGCGGCGCAGCGTCAATCTATTAAAATTGCCGGATGCCTCCTATCCTGCCCCCTTTCCCGAGCACCGAGTAGACCGACATGATTCGCGACGACATCAAGGCCGCCGTCATCACCGCCATGAAGGGCGGCGACAAGGCGCGCACCGGCACCATCCGCCTCATCCAGTCTGCGCTCAAGAATCGCGACATCGAGCTTCGCGGCGCGGCCAATCCCCCGGCCGACGACGACGCCCTGGTCGTCGAGGTCCTGCAGAAAATGATCAAGCAGCGCCGCGAATCGATCGCCATGTACGAGACCGGCGGCCGCGCCGAGCTCGCCGCGAACGAGCAGGCCGAGGTCGAAGTCATCGAAAGCTTCCTTCCCCGCCAGATGAGCGAGGACGAAGCCAAGGCCGCCATCGACGCGATCGTGACGGATACGGGCGCGGCGAGCGTCAAGGACATGGGCCGCGTCATGGCGGTCCTCAAGGAACGCCACGCCTCCGCGCTGGACATGTCCAAGGCAAGCGCGCTGGTGAAGGCGAGGCTGAGCGAGGGGTAAGTCACCGGTTGGAAGTCCGAAAAGCGGGGGCTTGTCGCCGGATCGCTCTTACGCAGATTGCGAAATTATGCGCGTGCGAACCTATCGGAAATCCGATAGGCTACGCGGCACGTGCGGGGGCGCGGCCTTCGGGATCGGCAGCGTAAACAAGAGTCTCGAGGATCAAGATAGTGGCGGATTATACCCGGTATCGGTGTGCCGTTTTGCAGTGCACCATCTGGGGTAACCTGGCAGCCGATCCATGTCCCTGACCCCTCAGTTCCTCGACGAACTTCGCACCCGAACCACGCTGTCGACTCTCATTGGGCGGAACCTGAAGCTGCAGAAGGCCGGGCGGGAATGGAAAGCGCCCTGCCCGTTTCACAATGAGAAGACGCCTAGCTTTTACGTCAATGACGAGAAAGCTTTCTACCACTGCTTTGGTTGCGGAGTGCACGGCGACGCCATTCGCTGGCTCACGGATCAGCGCGGACTTCCGTTCATGGATGCCGTCAAGGAGTTGGCGGATGCGGCAGGATTGGAAGTCCCTGCTCCCGATCCTCGGGCCCAGGCAAAAGCCGAGCGGGCGACCAGCCTCCATGAAGTCATGGAAGCGGCTCAAACCTGGTATGTGGACCAACTCGCCGGAACCGAAGGCGCCGAGGCTCTTGCCTACCTACAGCAGCGCGGCATCACAGACGCGACTAAACGTAAGTTTGGCTTTGGCTTTGCGCCCAACGCGCGTGGTAAATTGCGCGCAGCGCTGCACGAATTCGGTGATGAGAAACTGATTGAAGCAGGGCTTCTCATCCAACCCGGTGACGAGAGCCGCGAGCCATATGATCGCTTCCGCGGCCGGCTGATGTTCCCGATCCGAGATCGTCGCGGCCGCGTGATCGCCTTCAGCGGACGCATCGTCGGCGCGGGCGAGCCCAAATATCTGAACTCGCCCGACACGCCATTGTTCGACAAGGGCCGGACCCTTTTCAACATCGACAAAGCTGCGCCAGCCAGTCGTCAGACGAACAGGATCATCGTCGTCGAGGGCCAAATGGACGTCATCGCACTCGATCAGGCAGGGTTTCCTGATTGCGTGGCTCCGTTGGGGACAGCAGTTACCGAGACTCAACTCGAGCAACTCTGGCGCCTCTCGAATCGCCCGCTCTTCTGCCTGGACGGAGACAAGCCGGGTCAAAAAGCAGCGCTGCGAGCGGCACATCGCGCGCTGCCGCTGCTCACGCCGGGCCATTCCCTGGGCTTTATCCGCTTGCCTGAAGGCAAAGATCCTGACGATGTAATTCGATCTGGTGGTGGCGCTGCGGCGTTTCAGGCGAGGCTTGCCAAGCCTGACGACCTCGCCAAACGCATCTGGGACGGCGTACGAGACGAGAGCGACGCGTCTACCCCTGAGACTCGGGCTGGGATCAAGCAGCGCCTGATGGAATTGGCATCGAGCATTCAGGACAGCTTCGTCCGGGAGCAGTACCAAAGCACCTTCCGGGATTGGTTCTGGGAACAGTTCGGATGGCGTAAGAAGGTTGTTTCCGAGGTAAGCGAGGAGATAACGGCCTCCAGGCAGGGCCGTGAAGGATGGGAAAAACTCGTCATGCGCGCCGTGCTCCTTGGCCTGAGCCGCTACCCGGATGTGCTCCTCGATAATTTCGAAACAGCCAGCCTCCTCGACATCCGTGACCCCCACATGAAGCAGTGGTTCGGAATCATCAGCGGGGAAGTTTTGGACAGGCCCGATCTCGATGGAGATCTGATGGAAACGATCCTCGAATCGTCACAAATCGAGCCGATCGAGAAGCGTGACCTTGCACGAGACCTTGCGTTCTCGTTCTTCCGGAAGACGGATCCTGAGCGGGGCCGCCGGGAACTGCGCGAGGTGATTGGCACTCTGGTCACTGAACAGGAGATCGATCGTTCGCTTGCCGCGGCCAGCGAGCGCTTCCGCGACAACCTGCAGACGCCGCAGTGGGAGGAGCAGCAGCGGCTGTTGGATGCGCGGAACGCCATGCGGGCGGAATTGAACAGGGTCATCGAAGCCGCAGCGTCATCGCGCGAGGATGACGCGGCCGGTGACTCGCTCGTTCGCAGTGCCTAGCGGCCAATTGGTTCGCGCCCCATCTCACGCCGAGCTTGATCGCGACCTCCTTCATACCATATTGGCGGGAAGTGGCGCGGCTCCTCTGGCGGAGAAGCTGCGACGGACGCGAGGACTGGCTTTTTCCTTCACCCGCCGCGATGCCGACCCGGAACGCGCTCTTCGCGATCTCGTTCTGGTCATCGACACGTTGGCGGGCCAGCCCGGGCTGGACGCGGCGCTCGCGCAGGCGACGGCGCGGCTGAAGGACGATGGCGACGATGCCGCGTTCGTGGAGCAGCAGAGGCTCCTCCAGGCACGCGGCGAGGCGGAAAGGCAGCTTGCGGCGCTCGTCGAGAGCGAAGCGGCGGCGGCGAACACGGAACAAGGCGTTTAAATGGCGAAGACTCAGGCGACCGAAGGCGAAGACAAGGGCGAGAACGGCGATGCGCCGCTCATCGATCTCAACGAAGCCCAGCTCAAGAAGCTGATGAGCCGCGCCAAGAAGCGCGGCTACATCACCTATGACGAGCTGAACGAGGCCCTGCCGCAGGACCAGATGTCCTCCGAGCAGATCGAAGACGTGATGTCGGCGATCAACGAAATGGGGATCAACGTCGTCGAGAACGAGGAGGCGGACGAGGACGAGCCGGCCGAGCCGGATACGGACGCCGGCCTGGACGACGCCGCCGAGAGCGAGGGCGCGGGCGACGGCTCCGAGCGCTTCGTCGTCGAGAAGAAGAAGGAGACGGTCGACCGCACGGACGACCCCGTCCGCATGTACCTGCGCGAGATGGGCGCCGTCGAGCTGCTGAGCCGCGAGGGCGAGATCGCCATCGCCAAGCGCATCGAGGCGGGCCGCGACACGATGATCTGGGGCCTTTGCGAGAGCCCCATCACCTTCAACGCGATCATCGACTGGTCGAACGCGCTCAACGCCGGCACCATGCAGCTTCGCGAGATCCTCGATCTCGAAGCCATGCTCTCCAAGGGCCCGACGCCCGAGCAGGTCGCCGGCGCGGAGGACGGCGCGGGCGACGACACCATCTCCGAATCCACCGCCGGCCCCTCTTTCAAGGAAGAGGAAGAGCCCGAGGAAGCCCCCGCCGACGAGGAAGAGGACGAGGACGGCAACCTCGTCGAGCGCCGCACCCCGCGCCCCGTCGAGGAGGAGGAAGAGGACAACACCCTCTCCCTCGCCCAGATGGAAGAGACGCTGAAGCCCCAGGCGCTCGAGAAGTTCGCCAAGATCACCGATCTCTACAAGAAATTCTCCAAGCTCCAGGGCAGCCGCATGGAGGCGATGGGCGCCGGCCAGGTCTTCGCCAAGGGGAGCGAGACCAAATATCAGGACCTGCGCGATCTCCTCACCGCCGAGGTGGAGAGCGTCCAGTTCCACCAGGCGAAGATCGAATATCTCGTCGACCAGCTCTACAGCTACAACCGCCGCCTCACCGCGCTGGGCGGCCAGATGCTGCGTCTCGCCGAGCGCCACAAGGTGCCGCGCAAGGCCTTTCTCGACGCCTATATGGGCCACGAGCTCGACGAAGGCTGGTCCGAGCGCGTCTGCTCGATGGACAAGAAGTGGAACGCCTTCTGCACCCAGGAGCAGGACGCGATCGAGCGCATCCGCTCCGAAATCGCTGAGATCGCCGCCTCGACCGGCATGAGCCTCGCCGAATTCCGCCGCATCGTGAACCAGGTCCAGAAGGGCGAGCGCGAAGCCCGCATCGCCAAGAAGGAAATGGTCGAAGCGAACCTGCGCCTCGTCATCTCGATTGCCAAGAAATACACCAACCGCGGCCTGCAGTTCCTGGACCTCATCCAGGAAGGCAATATCGGCCTGATGAAGGCGGTCGATAAATTCGAATATCGCCGCGGCTACAAATTCTCGACCTACGCCACCTGGTGGATCCGTCAGGCGATCACCCGCTCGATCGCCGACCAGGCCCGCACCATCCGCATCCCGGTCCACATGATCGAGACGATCAACAAGCTGGTGCGGACGTCGAGGCAGATCCTCCACGAGATCGGCCGCGAGCCCACCCCCGAAGAACTCGCCGAGCGCCTCTCCATGCCGCTCGAAAAGGTCCGCAAGGTGATGAAGATCGCCAAGGAGCCGATTTCTCTGGAGACGCCGATCGGCGACGAGGAAGACAGCCACCTCGGCGACTTCATCGAGGACAAGAACGCGGTCATCCCGGTGGATGCCGCGATCCAGGCGAACTTGAAGGAAACGGTGACGCGGGTGCTGGCGAGCCTGACCCCGCGCGAGGAACGCGTCCTGCGCATGCGCTTCGGCATCGGCATGAACACCGACCACACGCTCGAGGAGGTGGGCCAGCAATTCTCGGTGACGAGGGAGCGCATCCGCCAGATCGAAGCGAAGGCGCTTCGGAAGCTGAAGCATCCGAGCCGGTCGCGAAAGATGCGGAGCTTCCTAGATCAGTAGGTGGTTTGAAAATGGCAATAAAAGTCAACATTCACGACGCTGAGCCACGCGGCCCTGATTGCGATCGCGTTGTGCTGGGCATGCCCGGTACTTTCGAGGAGATACCCCACCGCGGAGATCGCATCCAGGGGCAGAATGCCACCGGCGATTATTTTACAGGCCGGGTGGAAGACGTGCGACATACGCTCGACAGCAGCAAGGGCACCTATGTTCCGGAGGTCTTCGTTTCGATAGACGGCTAATATACAGCCGCCCTCCAATGAAGGTGCTCCGCTGCAGCGCCCGTTGAGACAGTCGGGTATTACAGGCGAGCGACGTCCCTTCTACCCAGCTAAGCGCCAATCTATGTCTGCGCCGCCGGGCGCCCGGCTTCCGGGATGGATCACGCATAGGCGACAAGGTGTCGCGGGTGGACGCGAAGCGATTACGGCGGAGGAGCAGGATGCCACTAGTTTTCGAAGATGAAGACGGAAACGTTCATGAATCTCTGCATGCGGTTTTCGAGGAGCTACCGCTCTTCGGCCACCTTTACCTGAACATGCAGGCGCAAAACATCGCACTTACCGACATCGACTTACGAGAGATGGAGGGATCTCTCCTCCGAGAATATATACAGATGGAGCGCACTCCACTTATGAGTGCGATGAGAGTTTCCGCTTGGAGTCAAATGTGGGTGTTCGCTTTCTATGAACTAATGCGAACGTGGAGACAGCGCGCGAAAGAAGTGCGAGACTATGCCTCGGCACTTCAGAAAAGCGCGGATCCGGAGGGGACGAAGGCAGAGTTCCGAGAGAAATTTGCGCGCGCGGCTCAACTCTCCCGGACTGCTGAAGTGTTTGACTTACACCCCTTCGAAGAAGCCGAAGACGCACCCGCTGAGATGATCGGTCGAATTGAGCGAGCCTCAGAGATCGTTGAACCTCTATTCCGCAGGCTCGAAGCTATTCGAATGACGCTTGCGAAGCACGAGGTTCCTAAAACACGCGGCATGCCGGCGACTGCACCTGGATACGGCCGCATCGATCTGAGCACCGGTTCCATCTACTGGATGATCGACTACAAGGATGGCACCTCTGACATAATATCGCGGCGCGGTCTAGCAGATGAACTTTCCGAACTCTTGCCCCTCCTGCGCATCGAGGACAGGATTTAGCGCCCGCTTTCCTCGAGGTGTAGTCCTTGGGCATGTTTCATTTGGGGAGTAGAGATGGCACGGAGTGGCAGGATTGGATTAATGCAGTGGGTGATTGGTGAGAAGCATTTCCTTGAAATTCCACAAGGGATCATCGACCAGCTGCGCGAGTCCACTAGAACTCTGAAAGAGGTAGTTGATATCGAGCAGAAGTTCGATATCCTCTACAGCAACTTTATAGAGCTCGAGCAGGAGATCGCCCAAGTGACGATCCGAGACGCGTATCGTAACGTCGAGAGCGTCACTGATCTATTTGACGCGAAGGAGACTATAACGCGCCGAGTCGGTAACCTTCTCTCTTCAGCGAGACTCTATGTTGACCAGGTAAAGCATCACGTCAGCACCTTGTTTCCCAAGGACCAACTTACAAAGGTCGAAGTTTCAGGATATTTCAGCAAGGAGTACGACACCAGGTTTGGGTACCGTGTGATGGAGGCGTTACGCAATTACTCCCAGCATCGGGGACTTCCTGTACATGGAATGTCTCATATTGCGAGTTGGCTTGATGGTGATCGGCCCACCAAGAGAAACGAGCACAATGCCGCTTTGATAATTTCAATTGATGAACTCAAGGCAGATGGTTCTATTAAGTCGCAAATCATTGAGGACCTTGAGGCCATGGAGGGAACTTTGGACCTTAAGCCTTTCATCCGTGAATACATTGAGGGCTTAGCAAGCGTTCACACCCAAATCCGGACCCTGCTTCAACCGATTGTGGCGAGGTCAGAGAAGATGGTTTCTGATACCAGAAAGATGTTTGCAGAGCACGCTAAGTTGAAGAGCGGCCCTGTCGGCTTAGTTGCGGGACGAATTTACAAGGACGGTACGGCGGAGGAATTCTTTAGCCTAAGCGACAATTCTATCACTTATGCAGCAAAGCTGCGCACTAGAACGCGCTCACTTCAAAGTCTTTCGAAGCGTACGATTTCTACTCGCAACGCCTTCCAGGTGTAGACGATCTTAGTCGCAGACGTTCCAAACGAGGTACATTATAATAGGCATCGCCTACGGCTGTGCCGTTGCAATCTCGTTATCTGTGCCCGGCCACTCTGGCGGACGGAGTTCAGCACCGGTCAGGAGGTCCCTTGCGTTTCTAAGCTGAAGGTCCAGAACGTATTTCAGGTTCTGCTGATCCTCCTCGGTTGCCTGCCTGTGCTCAATTTTCGCGGCTAGATCATCGAGGACCAGGCGAAGCGATCTCAGAATCAGGCCCATAGTCACGATACGGCGGGCGATGGAGTTGCTTCCCTGACCATCCAGCTCAAAGACAGGAAAGCGACTCAGCTCATCGGCTACGGACGCCATCGTCAGCGAGGCTTGGCGAACAGAGAGCGCGAAAGGAATAAACTTTTGCGATGTGCGGGCGTAGCTCTCAATCACTTCGTATCCGTTCGACAGTATTCGCATCGCTGCTCGGTCCAGCTGGCGCCGCCGTCGCCACATCGGAGCAAACGCCGTTACATATGTCACGGTGAGGGCGATCACAGCTCCTAAAAACTGCGCCCAGCCTGCCAGTTTGTCGTGGGCCTCAAGCCAAGTAATTAGCTGGTTCAAATTGCTTAGCCTCGCTCCAGCGCTATTTCCAACAACCGCCTGATCGCCTCCGAGCGCGACGGCTTCGGCTCCGGCTGGGCTTCGATCCAGGCGTTGAGCTTCGCGTCCAATTCTGCGGGGATGCGGACGCCGGTTAGCGGCGTGATGCCGGTGCGGGGGCGGCCGGGCCTTCTTTTTTCCGTTCCGGCTACTGACCTGCCCTTTGTTTTTGTGCAACAAGAACCAAGACGAAGGTTGCCCCTCCACTACCCTTTCGGGTGGTCCCCCTCCCCTGCAGATGCAGCGGAGGACCTTCAGGGACGGCCTTCGGCTTCGGACCAACGAACGCCCTTTTTTGCGGAGGCGCATGATGGCTGGCGGGCAGCATAAGCTCTCGCGCCGCGCGGTGCTAGCCGGTGCTTGTGCGGGGGTGGCAGTTCCTCTTGCCCGTCATTCCGGGCTCGACCCGGAATCCATGAACACCGCCGCGACTCCACATCGAAGTGCGGTGTTCATGGATCCCGGCCTTCGCCGGGATGACGCGAAGTGGCGGCGGGCGGCGGCGGGTTATGCTCGGGCGGTGCTGGGGCTCGAGCGGGTGGCGCATACGGAGGATGACGATCTCTACGATCGGGCGCTCGGGCGGCATAATGCGGCGCTGTCGCGGCTGCTTCGGGCGGCGGCGCCGGATCTGGGGGCGGTGGCGGAGAAGCTGGAGCTGATCGTGCGGCACAGCGTGTTCGAGTTGAGCTTCGGGGAGGCGGCGCTGGGGGCGCTGCGGCGGGATGTTCGGGGGTTTGCGGGCCTTCCCTAGCGGCTTTGCGGCTTTGCGTGAGATTTCTGGCGACGCTGAGCGCGTGCGGACTCTGTGTGGACTCACGCAAAGACGCGAACGCGCGAAGGAGCCTGTGCGGGTGGATATCGAGGCGCTTGCGACGATTGCCGTGGACTGCGGGTTCAAGGTGCATGACGGGCTCGGGCCGGGGCTTCTCGAGTCCGTCTACGAAGCTGTGCTTGCGGAGGCGTTCGTGCGGCGCGGCCTGGCTGTCGAACGGCAGAAGCCTATCCCCATCCGCTACGCGGACATGCTGTTCGACGAGGGATTTCGCGCGGACCTGCTGGTTCCCGTATTGGGCCAGGGTCAAATCCTGCCAGTCAAGACTTTTGTGCCGATATGGTTCATGCGGCCCCCGCGGCCGCAGCGCCGCCGTGTTGGTGATTTTCGCCAATCTGTGGTGCGGGGGCGCCGCGCTCGGCGCGGGCGCTCCGCGGCACATGAGGCCAAATGCTTGAAAGAGCGCGGTTCCGCCGTCGTGGCACGGTTCGTGCTTTGCTTGCCGCATATCGGCGGGATGGTCCGCCGCAGGCGCAAGGAGCGACGAACATGGCGAGCAAGGGCAATCTTTTCTTCCGCGACGACACCTTCTTCGGTGTCTGCCAGGGGCTGGGCGAGGACACGGGCGTGCCGCCGACCTTGCTCAGAATGGGGTTCGCCGTGATGCTGTTCTGGAACCCGCTTGCCGGAGCCGGCGCCTATGCGGCGCTCGGGCTGGTGGTGGCGATCGCGCGCTTCGTCTTCCCGGTGCCGCGCACGGGCGACGCAGCCCCCGCTGCTGCGGCGGCGGCACCGGTCGCGGCGGAGCCGGAAGCGGTGATGGCCTCCTACGCAGCCGATCTCGAGCCGGTCGAGGCGGAGGCCCGGGCCGAGCCTGTGCGGCTCGCCGCCTGAGGGGCGAAGGCGCCGTCGCGGCGGGCGCGGCGGGAGGCCCGGCGTAAACCGGGCCTTTACGCCCTTGATATAGATGAAGTCCCGAAGGCGCCGTTCAGGGCGGCGCGGCGGGAGAGACGGCGATGGTTTCAGCAAGGGTAGGCGAAGCGGGCACGCGGGTCGGCGCGCTGCTCGACGCCTGCATCGCCTCCCACGGCAGCGCGCTCCACATCTATTTCGGAAGCGAGGAGCTGCTGCGCGGGCCCCATGCCGCGCGCAACCTCGCCGACGCGGTGCATTTCCTGTGCATGCTCCACGGACGCTATCCCGGCGTGATCGATCTCGCCGCCGGGCGCGACGACGAGCCGGCCGCCAGGGACTGGCTGGCGCTGAGCGCCGAGGGCTTCGCGGCCGAGCGGCTCTACCTGACGCGCCTCGCGGTCGCCGCGGGGCCGGTGCCGGGAACGCCGGGCGGGAGCGCGAGCGAAGCGGCGGTGGTGAGCCAGCGCGCGGCGCTCGGCACGCTGGCGCTCTCGGAGCGGCGGGGCTGCGCGCTCGGCGCGGCGCTCGGACTTGCGGCCGACTGGGCGCGCATCCGCGTCGTGCTCGACGCCGCGGCGAGGCGGCTCGGCGTCGAGCCCGCACCCGCGAGGATGCCGCCGGCCGGCGAGATAAGAGGCGTCGCCGAAGCCGCTGCGGGGAGCGCGCCGTTCGAGCGGGCGCTGCTGTTCGGCGCCGAGCAGATCCTCGTCCAGCACCATGGCCTCTGGGCCCTCCTCGAAGCCCGCGAACAGGCCCGCCGCGGGGGCTGAGCGTGTGAACCCGGGCTTCGGCAAGCCCAGCCCGGGCGGATCAAGCAGCCGCTAGCCCTGAGCCTGTCGAAGGGCGGATTGCAGTGCTCCGAACCGGGCTTCGACAAGCTCAGCCCTGGCGGGGGGATGATCTGAGTGATGCAAGAAGCCAGGTCCGAGCCACCCCGCTTGCCCTCCCCCGCGCCCTCCCCTAATCCCCGGCCATGCGCTTCCAGGGCACCAGCAATTATGTCGCGACGGAGGACCTCAAGGTCGCCGTCAACGCCGCGGTCACGCTCCGCCGGCCGCTTCTCGTCAAGGGTGAGCCGGGCACGGGCAAGACCGTCCTCGCCCACGAGATCGCGGGCGCCGTCGGCGCGCCGCTCATCGAGTGGCACGTCAAGTCGACGACCAAGGCGCATCAGGGCCTCTACGAATATGATGCGGTGGCGCGGCTTCGCGACGGGCAGCTCGGCGACGCTCGGGTGCACGACATTTCGAACTACATACGCCGCGGCAAGCTTTGGGAGGCGTTCACCGCGCCCGTGCTCCCGGTCCTCCTCATCGACGAGATCGACAAGGCCGACATCGAATTCCCGAACGACCTCCTCCAGGAGCTCGATCGCATGGAATTCCACGTCTACGAGACCGGCGAAACGGTCGCCGCGCGCGAGCGCCCGATCGTCGTCATCACCTCGAACAACGAGAAGGAGCTCCCCGACGCCTTCCTGCGCCGCTGCTTTTTCCATTATATAAAGTTTCCCGACCGCGAGACCATGCAGCGGATCGTCGACGTCCACTTCCCCGGCATTCAGAAAATACTTGTCTCGAAGGCGCTCGACATCTTCTACCAGGTGCGCGAGGTTCCCGGGCTCAAGAAGAAACCTTCGACGAGCGAGCTGATCGACTGGCTGAAGCTGCTCCTCCACGAGGACATGCCGCTCGAAATCCTGCAATCGCGCGACCCTGCAAAAGCGATCCCGCCGCTCCACGGCGCGCTCCTCAAGAACGAGCAGGACGTGATGCTGTTCGAACGGCTCGCCTTCATGGCGCGGCGCCCGGGAAGCTGATCGGCATGGCCGTGCTTGCGGCAAGGCGGCCCGCGCCCTAGCCTTCCCGCTTCTCCGATCGCGGAAAGGCGCGCCATGAAGAGACTGATCGCGCTATTCGGCCTCGCCGCAGCACCAATCGCCGCGCAGATGCCGCAGCCGCCTTCCGCTTCCGCACCCGCACCCGCAGCTCAGGCGCCCGCAGCTCAGGGACCCGCAGCTCAGGCGCCCGCAGCTCAGGCGCAACAGCGCTGGGCGATGTCCGACACCTTGCTCGCCTTCGTTCCCGCCCGGCTCGCCGTCCCGCGCAGAGCCGGCGCGCTCGAGGCCGTCCGTCATTTCGAAGCGAGCGCGGAAGGTCAGGGCATCGACAACGGCGTTCACTACCAATCCGCCGACCGCGAGATGAGCGGCCGGATCTACATCTACCAGCCCGGCCTTCCCCACGCCGGCCTTGCCGCCATCGCGACCGGCGAGATGATCCGCGCAACGTCCCCGGAGCCGGTGGATGCGGTCGACGCGTGGGTCGCGGATGCCGGCGGCGCCCGCAGCGTGGCGATCCGCACGCAATATCGAAACTATCAGGGCCGATACGCCGTGGACGCCGCATTCGTGAAAGCCGGGCGCTGGATCGTGAAGATCAACGTCACGGGGCCTGCCGCCCGCGCCGCCGACGTCCGCGCCGCGATCGATGCAATGCTCGCCGGCATACGCTGGGGCGTCAACCCGCCGCGGCCCGCGCAGCCGATCGCCCTTCGCCCTTGCGCTGCGGGCGAAGGCGAGCGCGACGCGCGCCCGCTTGCCGATCCGCCGCATGCGGAGATTGCGGCGCTCGGCCTTCTCGCGACGTTCGATGGCGGCGGCATCCCAGCGACCGAGAACGGCGCGGAGCGGAATCTGCCTTCGCGCATCCCGGCCGCCCTGTGCCTTTCCTCCTACATCGATCGGGAAGCGAGCCGGATGCCCATCCTGCGCGGCGCGGCGGGCGAACCGCTGTCGATCGACGGGCGGACCCGCCTGGTCGCCATGCTCAACGACAACGGCATGGCGCTCGAAGTCGTCCATGCCCCCAATTTCCGGCGCTTCATCGTCATGATGCACCGGATGGGAGAGACCCACATCCTCGGCGGCTATGACGGCGTTCCCTCCGACCGGCAGGTGGCGGACCTCGTCTACGGCCGGGCCGGCACCGCCGCCAATCCGCGCGTGACCGCCCGCTTTCCAGCAGACGGCGCGCCTGCAATCTACCTGCCCGCACCACCACCCGCACCGCCGCCCGCACCGGCGCCCGCGCCGGCTTCTCCCGGGAACTGACGGGCAAGATTTGCGCGCGACAGGATCGCCCCCGCGATTGCCCAGGTGCGGCGAGCGGTCTACCCTTGTCTCCTCCGTCCAACCGCCCTCCCAAGGGCGCTCGCAAGGAAAAAATGAGCGATGAAGATCACCCTTCTCGCCGCGCTGCTCGGATCGGCCGCGCTCGCGCAGCCGGCCGCAGCCGCGCCGGCCGACACGCAAGGCCCGGTCCGAAGCGAGCGGTGGCGCCACGAGGAAAGCGGGATCAGCCTGCCGCGCAGCATCGGCGACATGAACCTTGCGCGCGAGCAGGACGCATCGGGCGGCGGCGGGCACGATGTCGTCCTTTCCTATGCGGGGGAGCACACTCCGGTCACCGTCTACGTCTACCGCTCCTCCTATCCCAATGCAGCGATCTGGTTCGAACGGACGCGGCTCGCCATGAACATGCTCGTGGGCGCGGGCGGTGAGGCGGCGAACCCGCGCACCTTCACGCTCGGCGGCGCATCGGCGCCGAACGGGCTGCGCGAGGAGATCGCGCTTCCGGGCGGTCGCGCGACCGGCGTGGCGATCGCTCAGGCCGGCGAATGGCTGGTGAAGGTGCGGATGACCTCGGACCGGCTCGACCGGGCCGGGCTCGCCGAGCGGATGGACCGGATCGTCGGCGCGATTCAGTTCGCGAGGCCGATTCCGGCGCCGCACCCGCTCGCGGTGCCCAGTCCCTGCGGCGGCGACGGCGCCGCGATGCGTGGACGCAGGATCGGCAACGTCGATTCGCGGACGCTTGCTGCAGCGTCGGCTTACGGGCTCGTCGCGTTCGGCGAAGCGCGCGGCATGAGCGGGCTCGCGGCCGAGCCCACAGCCTGGTGCCGCGTCAGCGGAATGGCGGTCCCGCCGCAATATGGCAGCCTCTACCGGCGCCGCGACGGCAAGGGCTGGGTCGCGCTCCTGGGGGATGCAGGACGCGCGGCGACGGCGGGACCGATCGAGGCCGCGGGCGACGCGCGCGCCGCGCTCTATGTGAGCACTCCCGCGTCGACGCAGGTGGTCGCCGTCTATGACGGCATGCCGGGGATGGCCGAGGGGATAGCGGCTGCGATCCCGGTGGTGCTCGGCCGGGCGCGCGGGATTGCCGAGATCGGCACCGAGCGGTCAGCCGGCCCGGCGCCGGACAAGGACTGAGAACGCCGCGCATTCGCCGCTCACGCGCGGGTTGGCGAATTGTGAGAAAGCGGACATAGCGGCACGCACTCGAGGAGGCGGTTCATGCGCATCAAGGTCTGGGCAGCGGCATTGAGTCTCGCCGGTGCCGGAGTTCCCGTCGCCGCCGGAGCGCAGGCGCAGGCACCGGCGCCGCAAGCGCGCGGGCGTGTGCTGGCGGTGCCGGCGCGCAGCAGCTGGCAGCATGCCGAGACGCAGATGATCCTCCCGCCGCAGGTGGCCGGGCTCGCCCGGGGCGAGATCAAGGATCTGGGCCGCGCCGAGATGGACGTGCTCGCGAGCTACGGCGGGACCGACGGCGTCTTCGTAACCGTCTACCTGTTCCGGACGGGCCTTCCGGACGCAGCCTTGTGGTACGATCGCGCGGCGGCGGTCATCTCCTTCCAGCCCGAATACGGCCTGGCCGGTGCGGCGCTGCCAGCGCCGACGGCCTTCGTGCGCCCGGGCGCGGCCGTCGCCTCCGGGCTTCGCACGGCAACCGACCTTTCGGGCGGTCCGCTGCGAAGCACGGCCGTGGCCGTCGCACCGCTCGGCGGCAATCACCTGCTCAAGATCCGGATCAGCGCACAAAGCCTCGACCGGGCCGCGCTCGATGCGCTGCTGGGGCGCGTCATCGAGGGCCTGCGCTGGCCTGCGCCGGCGCCCGACGAGCGCGCGGCCGTCCCGATCGGGGCATGTGCCGAGCCGCTTCGCCTCCGCAATGCGCGCGTGTTGCGGCCGGACATGACCGAATCGCTGATAGACGCGCTGACCGGCGTCGCGGCGGCGCAGCCCGACCCGGACCGCCGCCCCACCGTCTACTGCCGCGAGGCAGGCTCGGGGCTTCAATATGGAGTCTACCGGCCGAACGCCTCGCGCACGTCCTATGTGATCGCCTTGGGTGACGCCGGCATCGCGCTCTCGCTCGGCCGGGCGATCAGCCTGGAGGCGCTGACTGGCGGCGGCGGCCGTTCGCGCGTCGGCATGACCCTGCTCGAACGCGCGTCGACGAGCGTGCTGCTGTCGTTCAACCGCCTCCCGCCGCCGGCCCAGGCGGTGAGCGTCGCGATGTCCGGGCAAGGCTCCGGCATCTCGGTTTCGACCGATGCGCCGCGGAACTGACCGCCAGCCATGTTCTTCTCCTTCGTGGACGAGCTTCGCGCGGCGGGCATCCCCGCCTCGATCAAGGAGCATCTGACGCTCCTCCAGGCGCTCGACGCCGACGTGATCCGCTCCTCACCGGAGGAATTCTACTATCTCGCCCGCGCGACATTCGTGAAGGACGAGACCTTGCTGGACCGGTTCGACCAGGTCTTCGGCAAGGTCTTCAAGGGGCTGCAGGCGGATTACGGGACGGAGGCGGTGCCGATCCCGGAGGAGTGGCTGAGAAAGGTCGCCGAACTCTATCTCACGCCCGAGCAGATGGCCGAGATCCAGTCGCTGGGCTCCTGGGAAGAGATCATGGAGACGCTGAAGAAGCGGCTGGAGGAGCAGCAAGGACGGCACCAGGGCGGCAGCAAGTGGATCGGAACCGGCGGCACCTCACCCTACGGCGCCTACGGCTACAATCCGGAAGGCGTGCGCATCGGCCAGGAGAGCGGGCGCAACCGATCCGCGATCAAGGTCTGGGACAAGAGGGAATTCCGCAACCTCGATTCCTCCAGGGAGCTCGGCACCCGCAACATCAAGATCGCGCTCCGGCGCCTGCGCCGCTTCGCCCGCGAAGGCGCGGCGGACGAACTCGACATGGAAGGGACGATCGACGGGACGGCGCGCAAGGGCTGGCTCGACATCAAGATGCGGCCCGAGCGGCACAATGCGGTGAAATTGCTCCTCTTCCTCGACGTCGGCGGATCGATGGACCCGTTCGTCGAGGTCTGCGAGGAGCTGTTCTCGGCGGCGAATTCGGAGTTCAAGAACCTCGAATTCTTCTACTTCCACAATTGCCTGTACGAGAGCGTGTGGAAGGACAATCGCCGCCGCTTCTCCGAGCGGACGCCGACTTGGGACGTGCTCCATAAATACGGCCACGATTACAAGGTGATCTTCGTCGGCGACGCGTCGATGAGCCCCTACGAGGTCACGCATCCGGGCGGATCGGTCGAGCATTTCAACGAGGAAGCGGGCGCCGTCTGGCTGAAGCGGGTGACGAACATCTATCCCTCCGCCGTGTGGCTGAACCCGACGCCGGAGCAATATTGGAACTACACGGCCTCGACCGCGATCGTGCGCGAGCTGATGGGTGACCGGATGTTCGGCCTGACCCTCGACGGGCTCGACGACGCGATGCGGTCGCTGAGCCGCAAGAGCTGAGGCCGGGCGTGCTCACCGGGCTTCGACAGGCTCAGCCCTAGCGGGGTGTTGCGGCCGGTGCAGTTTGGAAGCCGCCAGCCCTGAGCCTGTCGAAGGGCGAATTGCCGCGCACCGCCGCCAGGCGGGCTTAGCAAGCGCGCACGGCCATGCTAACCGCGGCACCGCAATGGCACAGTACAAATCCTCCCTCCTCCGCCTGCTCGACGAGCGCGGCTACATCCACCAATTGACGGACGCCGAGGGGCTCGACGCTCTCGCCGCGTCGGGCGCGGTGATCCCCGGCTATATCGGCTTCGACGCGACGGCGCCGTCGCTCCATGTCGGCAGCCTCGTCCAGATCATGCTGCTGCGCCGGCTCCAGCAGGCGGGGCACAAGCCGATCGTGCTGATGGGCGGCGGCACGACCAAGGTCGGCGATCCGACGGGGCGCGACGAAAGCCGCAAGATGCTGGACGACGCGGCGATCGATGCGAACATCGCTTCGATCCGCACCGTCTTCGAGCGCTTCCTGAGCTTCGACGACGGGCCGACCGGCGCGGTCATGGTCAATAACGACGACTGGCTGGGGAAGCTCGATTACCTCTCCTTCCTGCGCGACATCGGGCCGCATTTCACGATCAACCGGATGCTGACGTTCGACAGCGTGCGGCTGCGGCTGGAGCGCGAGCAGCCGATGACCTTCCTCGAATTCAACTACATGATCATGCAGGGCTACGACTTCGTCGAACTAAGCCGCCGCTTCGGCTGCCGCCTCCAGATGGGCGGCTCGGACCAGTGGGGCAATATCGTCAACGGCGTCGAGCTCGGCCGGCGTGTCGAGGGGGCGCATCTGTTCGGCGTCACGACGCCGCTCATGACGACCGCCGACGGCGCCAAGATGGGCAAGACGGCGGCCGGCGCCGTGTGGCTGAACGGCGACATGCTCGGCCCCTACGATTATTGGCAGTTCTGGCGGAACGTCGCCGACGCCGACGTCGGCAAGTTCCTCCGCCGCTTCACCGATCTGCCGCTGGACGAGATCGCGCGGCTGGAGGCGCTGGAAGGCGCGGCGATCAACGAGGCGAAGAAGGTGCTGGCCGACCTCGCGACCGCAATGGCGCACGGCGATGCGGCGGCGCGGGAAGCGGCCGAGACTTCGCGGCGGACCTTCGAGGAAGGCACGTCGGGCGAGGCGTTGCCGACGCTCAAGGTTTCAGGCGAGATCGCGCTGGTCGACGCGCTGGTCGGCCTCGGCCTCGCTGCCTCGAAGAAGGAGGCGCGGCGCCTCGCCGAGCAGGGCGGCGCCAAGGTAGACGGTGAGAAGGCGGCGGCGGACCGGATGATCGCGGTGGCGGGCGAAGTGCGCATCTCGGCCGGCAAGAAGAAGCACGGCGTTCTCCTGCCATGATGCGCATCGCCCTCGCCGCACTCGCGTCCGCCGCGTTTGCGGGCTGCGCATCGACGCCGCCGGCACCGGCCGCTGCCGAGGTCATCGCAGGCGCGGGGCCGCAGGAGATGGTGCTGGTCGACGTGCCGCGCGGGCGCACGGTCCCCTTCTCCGTCTATGGCCGCGCCGCCGGACGGGCGCGGCCGCTGGCGCTGATCTCGCACGGCTACGGCGGGACGATGCGGGCTTATTCCTTCCTCGCCAACGCCCTGGTGGCGCGCGGCTATGTCGTCGCCTCGGTGCAGCATGAGCTCGAAGGCGATCCGGAAATGCCGACCACCGGCGATCCGCAGGTCGTCCGCCGCCCGTGGTGGGAGCGGGGCGCCGACAATCTCGCCTTCGTGATCCGGACCCTGCGCGCGCGCGGCATCGCCTCGCGCGCACCGGTTCTCCTCGTCGGCCATTCGAACGGAGGGGACAGCTCGATGCTGTTCGCGGCGCGCGACCCCCGCGCGGTGGCGGCCGTCTTCTCGCTCGACAGCCGCCGCTTCCCCTTCCCGCGCACCCGGAGCCCGCGCATCTGCTCGGCGCGCTCGTCAGACCAGGCCGCCGATCCGGGTGTGCTCCCCACGGTGGAAGAACAGGCACGGCTCGGCATGGTGATCGAGAGCGTACCGCTGATCCACAACGACATGTGGAACGGCGCCACGGCGGCGCAGAAATCGGCGATGCTGGCGGTGCTGGAGCGCTGCCTGGCCCGCTAAATCCTCCCCAAGCAACGCTTGGGGAGGGGGACCATGCGAAAGCATGGTTCCCCCTCCCCCCGCTTCGCGCGGGGAGGAAATCAGCCGCTCCGCAGCAACGCCGCTGCAGAGTCCCGCTCGAAGAGGTAGAGGAGGACCCGCGCCGCCCTGCCCCGCTCACCTTCGAGGCCTCCGTCCCTGTCCACCAGCAGCCGCGCGTCGTCGCTGGCCGTCTGGGCGAGCTCGTTGATCTGTTCGGGGCTGGCGAGGCGGAACTGGGCTTCGCCGCTTTGCTTGGTGCCGAGGATTTCGCCGGCGCCGCGGAGGCGCAAATCCTCTTCGGCGATGCGGAAGCCATCGTTGGTCTCCCGCATCAGCGCCAGCCGCGCCCGGCCGGTTTCGCTGAGCGCATTGCCGCGCAGGAGGAGGCAGACGGAGCGCCCCTCCCCGCGCCCGACGCGGCCGCGCAGCTGGTGGAGCTGCGCGAGGCCGAAGCGGTCGGCGCCTTCGACGACCATCAGGGTGGCGTTGGGCACGTCGACGCCGACTTCGATCACCGTGGTGGCGACGAGGACGGAGATGGCGCCTTGCGAGAAGGCGGCCATGACTTCGTCCTTCTCCGGCCCCTTCATCCGGCCGTGGACGAGGCCGATCTTGTCGCCGAAGCGGAGGCGCAGCACCTGCGCGCGTTCCTCGGCCGCGGCCTGGTCGGAGGCTTCGCTTTCCTCGACCAGCGGGCACACCCAATAGGCCTGGCCGCCGCGGGACATGTGGCGGGCGAGCGCGTCGACGACTTCGGGGAGGCGCTCGAGGCTCAGCACGCGTGTCTCGATCGGCTGGCGGCCGGGCGGCATCTCGTCGAGGCGGGAGACGTCCATTTCGCCATAATGGGTGAGCGTCAGGGTGCGCGGGATGGGGGTCGCGGTCATCACCAGGAGGTGCGGCGGCTTCTCGGCCTTTTGTGCGAGCATCATGCGCTGGGCGACGCCGAAGCGGTGCTGCTCGTCCACCACCGCGAGGCCGAGGCGGCGATACTGGACCGCCTGCTGGAAGATGGCGTGGGTGCCGACGAGGATGTCGATCGATCCGTCGGCCAGGCCCATCAAAGTCGCCTCGCGCACCCGGCCCTTCTCGCGTCCGGTGAGGATCGCGACGTTGACGGGAAGGCCGGCGAGCTGGCGCGAGAGGGTTTCGTAATGCTGGCGGGAGAGGATTTCGGTCGGGGCGAGCAAAGCCGCCTGCGTGCCGGCTTCCACCGCCGTCAGCATCGCCATCAGGGCGACCAAAGTCTTGCCGGAACCAACGTCGCCCTGAAGCAGGCGGAGCATCGGCGTTTCCTGCTGGAGATCGCCCTCGATCTCGCGCACCGCCCGCTGCTGCGCGCCGGTGGGCGAGTAAGGGAGATTGAGCGCATCGCGCAGACGCCCGTCGCCCTTCAGCGGCACGCCGCGGCGCCTTCGCGAGCTTGCCTTGACCAGCATCAGGGCAAGCTGGTTCGCGAACACCTCGTCATAAGCGAGCCGCTCCTTGGCCGCCGCCGAGCGCATGCCGCGATGCGCCATCGAGAGCGCGTCCTGCCAGGCCGGCCAGCCGCGGCGATCGAGGAGGCTCGGCTCGATCCATTCGCCAAGCTCCGGGACGCGCGCCAGCGCTTGGCCCGCGAAGTCGCCGAGCCGGCGATTGGTGAGGCCTTCGGACAGCGGATAGACAGGCTCGCGATCCGGCAGGTCCGCGGCCTCGCCGGGCGCGAGCACATAGTCCGGATGAACCATCTGCAGCTCCTGCCCGTACATCTCCATCCGCCCGGAGACGACGCGCGGCTCGCCGATGGGAAGCTGCTTTCGCGCCCATGCGGGATTGTTGAAGTAGACGAGGCTGACGTAATTGCCCGCGCCGTCGACGGCGTGGACCCGCATCGGCCCGCGCCCGCCGCTCTGCCGGTAGTCGACCGGCGTCACCTCCACGGTGACGTGCCCGCCGGCATCGGCCATGTCGAGCACGTCCACGCGCTTCCTCTCCACCCAGCTCACCGGCAGGTGGAACAGAACGTCGACGACCCGCTCCAGCCCGAGGCGCTTCAGCGGCTTGGCGAGCCCCGGCCCGACGCCCTTCAGCACCTCCACTTCGGCGAACAGGGGATTGAGGATCTCGGGCCGCATGGGGAGGTTGGTAAGGCGGGCGCGGCGGCGGAACAATCCCGCTGAGCGGAGATGAAGCGACCGGCGCCGGGGACGTTGGCGAAACAATGATGAGTCCGTTCGTCCCGAGCGAAGTCGAGGGGCGACTGCACCGACTCAGAGCCAGCGCCCCTCGACTTCGCTCGGGACGAACGAGGTGGTGGCGTGGCGGTTTTGCCGAGGAGCCAAAGACGGGGTTCACTCGAAAGCCCATCGTGCCTACATCGCCCGCTCACGCCGCCCGGATTCTCCCGCGCGGCCCTTCCCGCATGGAGCTTCCGCTGGACCGCGAGACTCGCCTTCGCCGCCTTCGCTTTCGCGCCTGGCATCGCGGCGTGCGCGAGGCGGATCTGATGATCGGCGGCTTCTTCGACGCGCATGGGGAATGCTGGGACGAAGCGGAGACGGCCTGGTTCGAGGATCTCCTCGAGGAACAGGACGTCGACATCATGGCCTGGGCACTCGGAACCGCCGCGCCGCCGGAGCGCTTCGCCGGAGCGATGATGGCAGAGCTTCGGAAACTCGATTACATCAAGCATGCCGATTAAGTGACCGACATCCAGACGATCCTCCGCGGCGACAGGCCGACGACCCTCGCCGGCGCGCCCGTCGGCTTC
Source organism: Allosphingosinicella sp. (assembly GCA_036399655.1). Taxonomy (GTDB): domain Bacteria; phylum Pseudomonadota; class Alphaproteobacteria; order Sphingomonadales; family Sphingomonadaceae; genus Allosphingosinicella. The sequence goes on from DASWMS010000085.1 coordinate 23,489, forward strand.
GTGCCGTGGCTCGCGGCGGACCTGGCGCGCGCTTCGAAAGGCCGCGCCGTGTTCATCGCCCCCGACGAGGCGGCGATGCGGCACATCGCGGAGGCGGCGGCCTATTTCGCGCCGGAGCTGGAAGTGCTCGGCTTTCCGGCCTGGGACTGCCTTCCCTACGACCGCAGCTCCCCTTCCCTGCGCTCCACGTCCGAGCGGCTGGCGACGCTGCACGCCCTCCAGCGCAAGACGGACAAGCCGCAGCTCCTCGTCACCACCGTCAACGCGGCGACGCAGCGCACGCTGACGCCGTTCCGCATCCGCCAGCTCGTCGCCCGCCTCGCGCCCGGCGAGCGGACGGATCTCGAGCGGCTGACGCATCTTCTCAACGCCAACGGCTATGTCCGCACCGACACGGTGCACGACGCCGGCGAGTTCGCGGTGCGCGGCGGCCTCGTCGACCTCTACCCCGCGGGCGAGACCGAGGCGCTTCGGCTCGACTTCTTCGGCGACGAGATCGAAAGCGTGCGCCGCTTCGATCCGTCGACGCAGCGGACGACCGGGACGGCGGAGAGCTTTACCCTCCTTCCAGCCTCCGAGACCCTGCTCGACGAGGACAGCGTCAAGCGCTTCCGCTCCCGCTACCGCGAGCGCTTCGGCGCGACCGCGACGGGCGACCCGCTCTACCAGGCCGTCTCGGACAGCCGCCGCCTCGCCGGCGTCGACCACTGGCTCCCGCTGTTCGAAGAGCGGCTCGCGACCCTGTTCGACCACCTTTCCGAAGACGACCTCGTCATCCGCGACGCGGGCGTGGCGGGCGCCGCCGACGCGCGCTTCGAAGCGATCGCGGATTATTACCAGAACCGCGCCCGCTCCCAATCGACCGACATCGGCTCCTACCGTCCGATCGAGCCCGAGACGCTCTACCTTTCGCGGGGCGAATGGGAGCGCACGATCGCGGACCGGCCGCTCCATCAGGCGACCCCCTATCACGAGCCGGAAAGCGCGGTCGTCACCGACTTCGAAGTCGATGCGGCCCGCGATTTCGCGCCCGAGCGCTCGCAGAACGCCAACGTCTACGAAGCGGTCGTCGAGCATGTCGCGGCGCTTCGGCGGCAGAAGAAGAAGGTCGTCCTCGCCAGCTACTCCCGCGGCTCGCGCGAGCGGCTGAAGTGCCTGCTCGCCGACCATGGGCTGAAGAAGGCGGTCGAGGTCGACACCTGGCAGGAGGCGCTGGGCGTCACCGCGGGATTGCGGTCGGGTGCAAGTGAAGAGACTCGTTCGTCCCGAGCGAAGTCGAGGGGCGGAGGCTCCGACTCCGAGCAGCGCGCCTCGACTTCGCTCGGCACGAACGAGTCAGGATCAGGTTCGATCGGTTTGGGCAGCAGCGCTTCCGGCGCAGTCGCGCTCGCCGTCATCCCGCTCGACCACGGCTTCACCACCGCCGACGTGGCCGTGCTCACCGAGCAGGACATGCTCGGCGACCGCCTGGTGCGCCGCCGCCGGCGCAAGAAATCCGCCGACGCCTTCATGTCGGAGCTGTCGACGCTCAGTCAGGGCGACCTCGTCGTCCACGCCGATCACGGCATCGGGCGCTATGAAGGCCTGACGCAGATCCCCGTCGGCAAAAGCCCGCACGATTGCGTCGCCCTCGAATATGCGGGCGGCGACAAGCTCTACGTTCCGGTCGAGAATATCGACGTCCTGTCCCGCTACGGCTCCAGCGACGGCGAGAACGTGCCGCTCGACCGGCTCGGCGGCGAAGCCTGGCAGCGGCGCAAGTCGCGGATGAAGGAGCGGATCCGCGCGATTGCGGGCGAGCTCATCAAGACCGCCGCCGAGCGCGCCACCCGCCCGGGCGCGGTGATCGAGCCCGACACCAGCTACGCCGCCTTCGCCGACCGCTTCCCCTACGAGGAAACCGAGGACCAGGACCGCGCCATTTCCGACGTGTTCGACGATCTCGGATCCGGCAAGCCGATGGACCGCCTCGTCTGCGGCGACGTCGGCTTCGGCAAGACGGAAGTGGCTCTGCGCGCCGCCTTCGCCGCCGCCATGGCGGGGCACCAGGTCGCGCTCATTTGCCCTACGACCCTCCTCGCCCGCCAGCATTTCAACACCTTTGTGGAGCGCTTCCGCGGCTTTCCGATGCGGATCGGGCGGCTGTCGCGCCTCGTCACCGCCAAGGAGGCGAAGGAGACGAAGGAGGCGATCCAGTCCGGCCAGGTGGACATCGTCGTCGGCACCCATGCCCTCCTCGCCAAGGGTATCGAGTTCAAGAATCTCGGCCTCGTCATCGTCGACGAGGAGCAGCGCTTCGGCGTGACGCACAAGGAGCGGCTGAAGAACCTGCGCGCCGACGTCCACGTCCTGACGCTGACCGCGACCCCCATCCCGCGCACGCTGCAGATGGCGATGTCGGGGCTGCGCGAGCTTTCGGTGATCCAGACGCCGCCCGTCGACCGTCTGGCGGTGCGCACCTACGTCATGCCCTGGGACCCGGTCGTGATCCGCGAGGCCTTGCTTCGCGAACATTATCGCGGCGGCCAGGCCTATTTCGTCGCGCCGCGCGTCTCCGATCTCGCCGATCTCGAACAATATATTCGCGACGAAGTGCCGGAAGTCCGCGCCGTCACCGCCCACGGCCAGATGTCGCCGACCGAGGTCGAGGAGAAGATGTCGGCCTTTTACGACCGCAAATACGACGTGCTCCTGTCGACCACGATCGTCGAAAGCGGGCTCGACATTCCGTCGGCCAACACGCTCATCATCCACCGCGCCGACCGCTTCGGCCTCGCCCAGCTCTACCAGCTCCGCGGCCGCGTCGGGCGCTCCAAGACCCGCGCCTACGCCTATTTCACGACGCCTGCGACGCGGATGGTGACGGAGACGGCCGACAAGCGCCTCCAGGTCCTCGTCAATCTCGACACGCTGGGCGCAGGCTTCCAGCTCGCCAGCCACGACCTCGACATTCGCGGTGCCGGCAACCTCCTCGGCGACGAGCAGTCCGGCCACATCAAGGAAGTGGGCTTCGAACTCTACCAGTCGATGCTGGAGGAGGCGATTCTCGAGGCGAAGTCCGGCGGCGGCCGGGACCGCGCCAGCGAAGGCTTCTCGCCCCAGATCACCGTCGATGCGCCGATCATGATCTCGGACGAATACGTCCCGGACCTCGATCTCCGCATGGGCCTCTACCGGCGCATGAACGAATTCGAGACTCCCGACGAGATCGAGCCCTTCGCGGCCGAGATGATCGACCGCTTCGGCAACCTTCCCGACGAGACCCAGAACCTCCTGAAGGTCATCGAGATCAAGCTCAACTGCCGCCGCGCCGGCATCGTCAAACTGGACGTCGGACCGAAGGGCGCGCTGGTCCACTTCCACAATGACAGCTTCCCGGACCTCCCCGGCCTCCTCGCCTACGTCCAGCGGCTGAACGGCGTGGCGCGGCTCCGCCCCGACTCGAAGCTCGTCATCACCCGCAACTGGCCGGAAGCGGCGCAGCGCATCAACGGCGCCCTCCAGCTTTCGCGCGGGATTGCGAAGATCCTGGGCTGAGCGGCGGGTGCCATGTCGGCGCTAAAGCTCGATAACCGCGCCGGCCTTACCCTCCGCCACCTCCCAGACGGCTTCGCGGTACATCTCGAAGCTCCCGTCCAGCCCGTCCATGCTCCAGACGCCGGCGATCTTGTTGCCATCATCGGACACCTGCCCGACATAGTCGATCGAGTGGGCGGCGTCGGCGGCGCCGTCATAGGTTTTGGTGAAGTCGACCGAGGCGCCTTCGCGTGTGCCGACGAGAAAGGCCTCCAGCGTTTCGGAGGAGAGCCCCATCGTGTTCGGCTCCACCGTCTCGCCCGAGAGGCTCCCGCCCTGGTCGACCAGCTTCGCCATGAACGGCGTCGTCGGACCGGCGCCGCCCGGATAGGAGAAGCTCCCGAGCCACAGGCCGCTGAGGTTCGCCCCTCCGCTCACCGCGCCTCCTCCTCTGGCGCGGGAGCGCGCGGCTTCAAGGCGATGACCAGCCCCGAAGCGGCGATCACCGCCATGCCGGCGACGCTGACGGCGTCCGGAAGGTGGCCGAAGAGCAGCCAGCCCAGCAAAGTCGCCCAGAGGAGCTGGAAATAGGTCATCGGCGCGAGCACCGAGGCGGGCGCGCGCCGGAAGGCGTAGGTGAAGAGGTAATGGCCGAGCCCGCCATAGACGCCGAGGCTGAGGAACATCAGGGTCTCCACCGGCCCCGGCCGCGGCCCGCCCCAGAAGAAGGGTGCGGCGATCCCGAAGGCGATCGTGCCGATCAGCACCGAATAGAATATCATCGCCAGCGTCCGCTCGCTGTCCGCCAGGAGCCGCGAGAGCAGTTGGTAGCCCGCATTGGTCCCCACCGCGGCGAGCGCGAAGGCGACTCCGGCGGCATGAAGCCCGCTCCCCGGCCGGACCACCAGCAGCACGCCGAGAAAGCCGCCCACCACCGCCGTCCAGCCGAGCGCGCCGATCCGCTCGCCGAGCACCGGCCGCGCGATCAGCACCACGATCATGGGCGCGAGAAATGTGATCGCCGTCGTCTCGGCGACCGGCATGCGCTGCAGCGCCATGCCGACCAGGATCGACGCGCCGGCGAGGCAGCTCCCCCGCACGAGGACGAGGCCGGTCCGGTTCGTCGAAACAAGCATCCGCCCGCGCGTCGGTGCGGCGAGCGCGACGAGCAGCAGGAAGTTCACCGCGTAGCGCACTGCGACGATCAGCGGCACGTCGTAGCGCTCGGCGAGATATTTCGTCGTCGAATCCATGCAGGCGAACAGGAACAGCCCGAACAGGAAGAGCGCGACGCCGACGAGTGGATGCTGAGGCGCGGCCGCACCCGCGGCGCCGCCCGGCTGGGAAACGGACATAGGCGTTGCTCAACCCAGGGGAGCGGCATTGGCTCCCGTGCAGATCGTCATCCCGGCGAAGGCCGGGATCCCAGCGGGTGAAGTGCACAGGCGGCAATGCAGGGTTCCCTGCAGGCGCTCCTCGGGGCGGACAATCGCGCTTCCATTGTAGGAAATCCTGTCGTCCATACTCCAGGATGAGCGACTCGGCCCCCCAGCATCCTGCCGCCCGCGCCCTGCGCGAATGTCCGGCTTATTACCGGAACCCTTCGATCCTGTCCCGGTCCGGCCGCGCCACGACGGCTGGACGCCGGAGCGGCAGCGCGGGTTCATCGACCGGCTGACGGTGACCGGAAGCGTCGCCCGCTCCGCCCGCGCCGTCGGAATGAGCCCGCAAAGCGCCGACACTCTGCGCAAGCACGCGCAAGCGGCAAGCTTCGCGCGTGCCTGGGAGCAGGCGCTGGCGAACGGCCGCTCCTTTCAGCGCGACGTCGCCATTCGCCGGTCGCTCGAAGGCGAGACCATTCCGATCGTCTACAAGGGCAAGTTGCTCGGCCAGCGGGTCCGGCACGACAACCGCCTCGCCGTCGCCGTGCTCGACGCGACGCCGCGACGCGAATTGCCGGCCGAGGCCGATCCCGCCGCGGACCTCCAGCGGGCGATCGAAGCCCTCACGCTGCCGCCCCCGCCGCCGCCGCCCCCGTCACCGCCACCGCCGCCCGCCGGCAACCGCAAGAGCCGCCGCAAAGCGGCCCGGAGGCGCCATTGAAAACAAAGGATTTTCAGCCGGCCTGCCGACCAACTTCATCAACTTTGGAGCGACACCATCGCGATCAGCTCCTCGCCGGTCACGGGAGGCGAGCAGAGGAAGCCCTGGTAGAGGTTGCAGCCTTCGCGGGCGAGAAGGCCGAGTTGCTCCTCGGTCTCGACCCCTTCGGCGACCACGGACAGGCCGAGGGAGCGGGCCATGTCGATGACCCCGCGCACGACGACGCGGTCGCGGGGGCTGCCTTCGATGTCTTCGGACAGCCGCTTGTCGAGCTTCAGGTAATCGAGCGGAAGCGCCTTCAGATAAGCGAGGCTCGAATAGCCGGTGCCGAAATCGTCGATGGCGACGCGCAGGCCCCCGCGGCGCAGGTCCGCGAGGAGGCGCGCGGCGGCGCCGAGATCCTCGATCAGGCCGCCTTCGGTGACTTCGACGGTGAGGCGCGCAGGTTCGAAGCCGCTTTCCGCGACGAGCTTCAGGAATTGCGCCGCGAAGCCTGGCCGGACGATGTCCGCCGCCGTGATGTTGACCGAGAGCCGGAGCCGCGACAGCGCTTCGGGCCAGGCCGCCGCTTCCTGCACGGCCTTGCGCTGAACGTGGTCGGAGAGCTGGGCGAGATAGTCGGAGCGCTCGGCGACCGTGAAGAGCGTGATCGCGCCGAGTTCGCCCATGTCGGGGTGCCGCCACCGCGCCAGCGCTTCGGCGCCGACGATCCACCCGCCGGGGATCGCCACCTGCGGCTGGAAGCGGATTTCGATCTCGTCGCGGTCGAGCGCCCGGCGCAGGTCGACGGCGAGCTGGTCGCCGAGCGCGGTGTCGCTTTCGGCATGTTCGTCGAGCACGCGCACCGGCGCGCTTTCCGCCACCCGCGCTTCGGCGAGGGCGGCGCTGGCCCGTCGCAGCAGGCTCGCGACGTCGTCGCCCGGCGTCGCCCCGACGAGGCCGGCGCGGCTCGCCAGCGTGATCGCATGGTCGCCCGACATGAAGGGCCGCGCGATCGTTTCGAGGAGCTGCCCGGCGAGGAAGCGCGCTTCGGCGACGCTCGCCGGCCGGGCGAGCAGCACCGCGAACTCGGCGCCCGCCATGCGTGCGATCATCCGCGAGCGATTGTCGGCCTCCACCTGGCGCTCGACGCGGCGGGCGACCGCCTGGAGCACGGCGTCGCCGGTCGCGCGGCCGAAGGCGGCGTTGATCGCGTCGAAGCGGCTGACGGCGAGGAGAATGACGACGCAGGCGGGCCCCTCCCCTGCCGTGCCGAGCTGCCGCGCGAGCCAGGAGCGCGCCGCCGCGCCGTCGCGAAGGCCGGTGAGCGGATCGCGGCCCTGCCAGGGCGCCGTGCCGCCGATCGTCTCGGTGCGCCCGACGACGGCGCCGTCCTCGCCGGCGAAGCGGACATGGTGGGCGAGGCGCGTCTCCCCTTCCGTGTCCTTGTGCGCGAAGGCGGTCGCTTCGCCGGTCGCGACCAGCCGGTCGACAGCGCCGCGGGCGGCGCGGCGGCCGTCGGAGTCGAGCTTGCGGAACAGCTCCATCAGGGTGACGCGGCGGCCGTCGTCGGCGCCGAGCCCCGCCTGGCGCGCGAGGGCGGCACTGAGCTCCACCGTCCGCGAGCCCGGCTCCCAGCGCCATGAGGCCGCGTCCCCCGCCTCCTCGCCGGAGCGGCGCCCGACCCGGAAGCCGCCGCCGACCCGCTCGGAATGGCGGCGGGCGAAGAGCAGGGCCTGGAGAAGCTGGGTGTCGCCGAACGGGCTCACCAGGAAGTGGGTCGCGCCGTCCTGGCGGAAATCGTCCAGCGCTTCCTCGTCCTTGCGCGAGAGGAGGACGAGGAGGGCCGCGGCATTGGCTTCGATGGGATCGCCGAGGATGCGCACCGCCTCACGCCCTTCCTCAAGGGCGCCGCGGGCGTCGACCAAAGCCACGCTCGCGCCCGAGGCGAGGAAGCGGCCTTCGGCGCTGGCATTGCGGCGGGCGGCGATCGGCTGCCAGCCGGCCGTCTCGGCGAGGCGGGAAAGCTCGTCGCGGTGGCGAAAGGAGAGGATGAAGAGAGGCGCGGCGAGGCCGGCTGCATTCATCTCCCGTGGACCTTTCAACTCACCCATCGAGGGCGTCTACCCGAGCGGCACCGGAGCGCCAACAGCGCCCCGCGCGCCGGCCCGACATGGGACAGCTTGCCGTGTCGCTCGCCGGACCGTAGCAGGGGGCGGCTCGGCGAGACAGGGGGCGGTGTGCTTATGGAGAAGATGGCGTTGGTCGCCTCCGGCACCGAAAGCGCGGCGGCGGCCGAGACGATGCTTCGCGCGCGCTACGACTTCGCGTCCGAAGCCGAAGCGGAGATGATCGTCGCGCTCGGCGGCGACGGCTTCCTCCTCCACACCCTCCACGAAATGCTGAAGCGCGGCCGCGTCTGCCCGGTCTTCGGAATGAACCGCGGCACAGTCGGCTTCCTGATGAACGAGTGGCGCCTCGACGGCCTCTTCGAGCGCGTCGCCGCGGCCCGTACCTTCACCGTGGCGCCGCTCCACATGTCTGCGGTAACCGTCGACGGGGAGACGCTGACCAACCACGCGATCAACGAAGTCTCTCTCCTGCGCGAAACCCGCCAGACCGCCTGGATCGAAGTGTCGGTGAACGGCCGCGTCGTGCTGCCGCAGCTCGTCTGCGACGGCGTGCTGGTCGCGACGCCCGCCGGCTCCACGGCCTACAACCTCTCCGCGAACGGACCGATCCTGCCGCTTGGATCGAAGCTCATGGCGTTGACTCCGATCAGCCCCTTTCGGCCCCGCCGCTGGCGCGGGGCCCTGATCCCCGACGAGCTCAAGATCGGTTTCCGGGTGCTCGATCCGGTGAAGCGCCCGGTCTCGGCCGTCGCCGACCAGCTCGAAGTGCGCGACGTCTCCACGGTCGAGGTGCGGATCGACACCAGCCAGGCGCTGACCCTGCTCTTCGATCCCGAGCATGCGCTCGACGAGCGGATCGCGATGGAGCAATTCGCCGTCTGAAAAGAGGGCCGCGGCGCTTGCCACCCGCGGAAAACCGCTGCTATAGGCCCGCTCGCCCACAAGGCTGCTCCCCGGTAGCTCAGCGGTAGAGCGTTCGACTGTTAATCGAATGGTCGCCTGTTCGAATCAGGCCCGGGGAGCCAATTTTTTCGCATTGCTGACCAAAACCGCTAGCCCTGAGCCTGTCGAAGGGCGGGTTGCAGCTCGTTGACCCGTGCTTCGACAAGCTCAGCACTAGCGGTGGCGCGCTGACCCGTGCTTCGACAAGCTCAGCACTAGCGGTGGTGCGCTGACCCGTGCTTCGACACGCTCAGCACTAGCCGCTGTGGGGCGACAGAGCCTTAAAGCGTGGTCGCGGGCGGTTCCGGCAGCTTGATGCTCTCACGCTTTTCCGTGCCGCTGCCGCTGCCCGTGCGCTTCGCGGCGACGCGCCGCCGGGTCTCGCCGCCATCGTCGTCGCCCTCTCCGCTCTTCGCCCATCGGAACAGCGCATAGCCGACGCCCGCGACGGCGGCCGTGACCGCGACCTTCTTGGCGAGGCCCTTCTTGTTGTGCTGCCACTCCGATTTGATGCCCATTTCGGCGGGGACGTTCGGGACCTTGCCGCGGGCGAGATCCTCGATCACGCCTTCGACGACGTTGATCCGGTCGGCGCCCATCAGCATCAGCCAGTGGAACCAGTGGGACTCGCTGTAGGTGAAGGCGGCGCGGCGGATGACGCCGCTGAGGCCGGTCGGCGGGGTGGAGGTGCCGAAGACGGCGGGACGGCGCACATGCTCGATCGAGCGCAGCACCTCGACGTCGCTTTCCTGGAGCTCCGGGCGCTCCCAGCGGCCGCTGTGATCGTCCTTCGAACGGTCGCGATACGGATAGGTGGGATCGTTCTCGGTGTCCGCATCGACGCCCCAGCCGGGGATCTTGGACGTGTCGACGAGCGCGTGGTTCATGGGGCTTTCCTTCCGCTCAGGCCGCATTGGGGATGAGGACGGGCTTGATGCAATTGTCGAGCTTCGCCGAGAAGATATGGTAGGCGTCGGAAATGTCCTCGAGCGGCACCCGGTGGGTGATCAAAGCCTTGGGATCGATGTGCCCGTTCCTGATGTGCTCGATCAGCTTGGGGAGGTGGCGCTTCACCGCGGCCTGGTTGCCGCGCAGCGTCAGGCCCTTGTTCACGACGTTGCCGATCGGGATCATGTTGCCCGTCGGGCCGTAGACGCCGACGATCGAGACGATGCCGCCCTTCTTGACCGAATTGATCGCCCAGTGGAGCGGAATGGCGTTGCCGGCTTCCAGCTTCAGCTTGTTGCCGAACAGGGTCTGCATCGCATTGCCGACGGCGTCGCCGCCCACCGCCTCGATGCAGACATCGGCGCCGAGGCCGTCCGTCGTCTTCTTCATGAACAGAACGACGTCGTCCAGCTCGCGGAAATTGTAGACTTCGGCCGGCGCGTAGGTGCGCGCGAATTCGAGCCGGTAGTCGATATGGTCGATGACGATGACGCGGCCGGCGCCGAACAGCCAGGCGCAGCGCGCCGCCATGATGCCGACGGGGCCGGCGCCGAAGACGACGACCGTGTCGCCCTTCTGGATGCCGCCCATCTCGGCCGCCTGGTAGCCGGTCGGCACGACGTCGGTGAGGAGCACGGCATCGTCCGGGTCCATCCAGTCGGGGATCACCTGCGGGCCGAAGTCGGCATAGGGGACGCGCGCATATTCCGCCTGGCCGCCATGATAGCCGCCGGCCGTGTGCGAATAGCCGAAGATGCCGCCGACCGCGGTCGCCTGCGGGTTGGACTCATGGCAATTGCCGAACAGGCCCTGCTTGCAGAAGTGGCACTGGCCGCAGGCGATGTTGAAGGGGACGAGGACGTGATCGCCCTTCTTCAGATTCTCGACCGCCGAGCCGACCTCCTCGACGATGCCGCAGAATTCGTGGCCGAAGGTCATGCCGACGCGCGTGTCGGGGACCATGCCGTGATAGAGGTGGAGGTCCGACCCGCAGATGCACGAGCGGGTGACCTTGACGACCGCATCGCGGGGATGCTCGATCGTCGGCATCGGTTTTTCCTGGGCGCGGACCCGGTACGGGCCTCGATAGTCGGCTGCCAGCATGAAATCGCTCCTTCGGCTTTGCCCCTGAAACCGGAGCACCGGCTTTAGGTTCCGCCATCGGCGTGCCGGAACCCGCCGCCCCCGCTGTCGGTTTGGGGGCCAAGCAACCAGGAGGTTCGAAATGGCGACCAAGAACGAGTCGAAGAGCAACAGGAACAATGAGAACGGCCGCGGCGGCGGCAGCGGCGGCAATGAGGGCGGCGGCCTTTTCAATTGGGCGACCGGCCAGACTGGCGTGATTGTCGGTGCCGCCGTTGCCGGCGCGGCCGTCGGGATCGCGGCGAACATGGGCCGCAAGCTCTTCGTCCAGATGGCGTCCACCGGCGGCGCGAGCTGGGACGAGGCGCTCGCCACCGAGCATCGGATGACGCTCCTCACCTTCGACAAGATCGAGGCGACGAGCGACAGCCAGACGACCTTGCGCTCGCAGCTCCTCGCCAAGCTCAAATACCAGCTCACCAAGCACGCGCTGGAGGAAGAGAACGTCATCTATCCGGCGCTGCGCCAGGCGAACGTCGCCCACGACGCCGACGCGCTGGAAGGCGAGCACGGCTATGTGAAGACCTATCTCTACGAGCTCGAGACGATGCCGAACGACAGCCCGGAATGGCTCGCCCGGGTGCGCGACTTCCGCTCCATGATCGAGGAGCATATGCGCATGGAGGAGAATGAGGTCTTCCCGATGCTGAAGGGCCTCATGACCGACACGCAGTCCAGCCGCCTCACCTCGATGATGAACAAGGAAGGCTACAAGTTCGCCTGATCGCGGGCACGAAGTTCAGGCTGAGACGAGAAGGGCCGGCGTGGAAGCGCCGGCCCTTATTTTCATCCTCCCTGTCGCCGAAGGCGATGGGGAGGGGGACCGTCCGAAGGACGGTGGAGGGGTAAAAGGTGAGGCCTCGTCATTTACCCCTCCACCATGCTTCGCATGGTTCCCCTCCCCATGCGCGAAGCGCATGGGGAGGATGAAGCACTCACCCTCAGATCGCGCCGTGGCAGTATTTGTACTTCTGCCCCGAACCGCACGGGCAGGGCGCGTTGCGGCTGAGCGGCTCGGCGAGGTCGCCGGCGGGAAGGCCGTCCCCTTGCGGCAGGTCCGGCTGCGGCATCTGGAGCGGCGGCAGGCGCGAGAGGATGTTGCCGGTCGCCGCGTCGACGTCGGCCGTGTCGTCCTCGCCGCTGAACGGATCGATATGGTGGGTGATGAAGTCCGGCATCTCGGGCAGGTCGGGCTCCGCGAAGTTGAAGCTGATGCGCGACAGCACCGACGTCACGTCCTCGCGGATCGCCGCCAGCATCCGCTCGAACTGGGCGAAGGCCTCGTGCTTATACTCGTCGATCGGCTTCTTCTGGGCATAGGCGCGCAGGTGAATGACCTGGCGCAGCGCGTCGAGCATCGAAAGGTGGTCCTTCCAATGCTGGTCGAGCGACTGGAGGAGGACGCTCTTCTCGACGTTCGCGAAAGTGCCTTCCGGTAGGTCGGCGATCTTGGCGGCGAGCTGGTCGTCGGCGATCTTCTGGATGCGCTCGACGAAGATCTCCGGATCGACCTCTTCCTCCTTCACCCATTGCTCGGCGGGAACGTCGAAGCCGAAGATCGCGCTGACGCGCTCCTTCAAAAGCTCGATGTCCCACTGCTCGGGATAGCTATTGGGCGGGCACGCCTCGCCGACGATGGAGTTCACCGTCTCGGTGCGCATGTCCTCGACGACCTCGCCGACCGTCTCTGAATCCATGATCTCCGCGCGCTGCTCGTAGATCACCTTGCGCTGGTCGTTCATCACGTCGTCATATTCGACGACCTGCTTCCTGATGTCGTAGTTGCGCGCCTCGACCTTCTTCTGCGCCGTCTCGATCGCCTTTGAAATCCACGGGCTGACGATCGCCTCGCCGTCCGCGAGGTTCTTGTTCATCAGCCGCGCGAACATCGTCTGCGGGCCGAAGATGCGCAGCAGATCGTCGTCGAGGCTGAGATAGAAGCGGCTGAGGCCGGGGTCGCCCTGGCGGCCGGAGCGGCCGCGAAGCTGGTTGTCGATGCGCCGGCTTTCGTGGCGCTCGGTGCCGAGCACGAACAGGCCGCCCGCGGCGAGCACCCTCTCCTTCTCCTCGGCGACTTCGCGGCGGATGCGCTCCTCGGCCGCCGTCCGCTCGTCGCCCTCAGGCATCTCCGCGAGCTCGTCGTTGATCCGGAAATCGGCATTGCCGCCGAGCTGGATGTCGGTGCCGCGGCCGGCCATGTTGGTCGCGATCGTGACCGCGCCGATGCGTCCGGCCTGGGCGACGATATGCGCCTCATTCTCATGCTGGCGCGCGTTCAGGACGGAGTGGGCGACGTTCTCGGCGTTGAGATATTCCGAGAGGAGCTCCGATTTCTCGATGGAGACGGTGCCGACGAGGACCGGCTGGCCGGTCTCCTGCTTTTCCTTGATCGCCTTGGCGATGGCGGCGAACTTGTCCGCCTGGTTCTTGTAGAATTCGTCATCCTCGTCCCGGCGCCTGACGGGGACGTTGGTGGGGATGGTGACGACGCTCATCTTGTAGATGTCGTAGAATTCCGCCGCTTCGGTCGCCGCCGTTCCGGTCATTCCGCCGAGCTTGGGATACATGCGGAAATAATTCTGGAAGGTGATCGAGGCGAGCGTCTGGTTCTCGGGCTCGATCGTCACGCCTTCCTTGGCCTCGACGGCCTGGTGGAGACCTTCCGACCAGCGGCGCCCGTCCATCATGCGGCCGGTGAAGGGATCGATGATGACGACCTTGTCGTCCTTCACGATATAATCGACGTCCTTCTTGAACGCGGCATTGGCCTTCAGCGCCTGGTTGAGGTGATGGACGACCTGCGTATTCTCGAAATCGTAGAGGTTCGAGCCGACGAGCAGCCCTTCCGCTTCCAGCAGCCGCTCCATGCGCTCGGTGCCTTCCTCGGTGAGGAGGACGCGCTTGTCCTTCTCGTCATATTCGTAGTCGTTCGTGTCCATCTCCTTCACGATCCGGTCGAGCGAGATGTAGAGCTCGGACTTGTCGTCGGTGGGACCCGAGATGATCAGCGGCGTGCGCGCCTCGTCGATCAGGATGGAATCGACCTCGTCGACGATGCCGAAGTTGAAGGGCCGCTGGACCATCGAGCCGCGGTCGTACTTCATGTTGTCGCGCAGATAGTCGAAGCCGAGCTCGTTGTTGGTCGCGTAGGTGATGTCGGCCTCATAGGCCGCGCGGCGCTGCGAATCCGGCAGGTTGGGAACGATCACGCCCACGGTCATGCCGAGGAAGCGATAGACGCGGCCCATCCACTCGGCGTCACGCCGGGCGAGATAGTCGTTCACGGTGACGACGTGGACGCCCTTCCCTTCGAGCGCGTTCAGGTAGACGGCGAGCGTCGCGACGAGCGTCTTGCCCTCGCCGGTCTTCATCTCGGCGATCTCGCCGCGGTGGAGGACCATGCCGCCGATCATCTGGACGTCGTAATGGCGCTGGCCGAGCGTGCGCTTGGCGGCCTCGCGAACGGTGGCGAAGGCTTCCGGGAGGAGCGCGTCGAGGCTCTCGCCCTCGCCGAGGCGGGCGCGGAAGATCTCGGTCTGGCGCGCGAGCTCCTCGTCGCTCATCGCGGACATGGTGGATTCGAGCGCGTTGATCTTTTCGACCGTCTTGCCCGCGGCACGGACGTAGCGGTCGTTCGACGACCCGAAAATGGCTTTGGCAAATCCGCCGAGCATGGGAATCCCTGTCTAATTCTGAAGTGGAAAGCGGGCGCCGCGTCATCGGCGCGCCCGTTGTAAATCGTTCTCGATGAACCCGCGCGAGCGAGCCCGAAGGCGCGGCTAGACCAGCCAGCGCCCATCGACCGCCGCTTCGCGCGGGGTGCGGCGCTCGGCCTGCGCCGGGAACGGCGCATCCGCAGAAGCGAAGGGGACCGGACGGATGCGCGGCGCGGCGGCTTCAGCCGCGGCCTCCGCGACGCTGCCGGCGACCTCCATCGCGGCTGCAGCGGTCACGGCCGCACGCTCGACCGGCCGGCCGTCGAGACCGCGCTCGCCGGAGATCAGTCCTGTCAGGCCGGCGAACATCGCCGAGATGAAGAGCAGCAGTTCCAAGAACATGATTCCAGGCGGAGCACCGACTGCGGCGCCGCTCCGCCCCGACATAGTGATTGCAGGCCGCGGCGTCCATAAGAAGGGCACCCGCCGATGCGCTCACACCAGCCGTCATTCCCGCGAAAGCGGGAATCCAGACGAAGCGCGAGGAGAGCACCGGGACCGTGGAACAAAGAGCCAAAACTGGATCCCCGCTTTCGCGGGGATGACGGGAACGAGGAACTTGCAACCTCGTCCCCGTGCGTCCTGCTTGAAGCTGCCCGTTCAACCAGCCCTGGAGCTGGCTCTTCGGCGCGGAGCCCACCAGGCGTCTGCCGATGCGCCCCGCCCTCTTAACCGTCATTCCCGCGAAAGCGGGAATCCAGACGAAGCCTGCGGAACGCACCGGGCCCGTAAAGCAAACGCCAAAGCTGGATCCCCGCTTTCGCGGGGATGACAAAGAGAGAGGGCTCTGGCCCTCTCTCTTGTCTACCGCTTAAAGCTGCCCTTCCAGCCAGCCCTGGAGCTGGCTCTTGGGCGCGGCGCCGACCTTGGTGGCGGCGGCCTCGCCGTTCTTGAAGAGGATCATGGTCGGAATGCCGCGCACGCCGTAGCGCGCCGGGGTCACCGGGCTGTCGTCGATGTTCAGCTTGACGATGGTGACCTTCTCGCCGAGCTCGGTCGACAGCTCCTCCAGCGCCGGGCCGATCATCCGGCACGGGCCGCACCATTCGGCCCAGAAATCGACGAGCACGGGCTTGTCGCTGTTCAGCACTTCCATGCCGAAATTGTCGTCGGTGACGGACTTGGTAGCCATGTCGAATGATCTCCTGATGCGTTGCAGGCGATGTAGTGAGCCGGGTGCCCGCGCTCAAGCGGCCGCAGCCGCGGCGCCCGGGAGCCAGGGCGCGAGGAGGTCCTCGGCCAGCGGGTGGAGCACCGGGCCGGACGTGTAGACCAAGGCCGCCTCCACCTTCTTCTCCGGGAAGATGGCCCGCAGCGCCGCGACATATTGCCCCATCTGGCGCAGGTGGGCGGCCGGGATGTCGCGCGGCGAAGCCGGAACGGCACGGCCCGTCTTGAAGTCGGCGACGAGGACCCGCTCCTCCTCGACAAGGAGCCGGTCGACCGTGCCGGCGACCACCAGGCCGCCCGCGACCACGGCGGCGATCGGCGCCTCGGCGAGCGCATCGGGGCCGAACAGGTCGGCGAAGCGCGGATCGGCGATGATCCGGCAGGCGTCGGCGACGAGGGAGGCGCGCAAGGCGGCGTCGGCGACGCCGGCGGAGCGCTCCAGCCAGCGATCCGCCAGCGCACCGCGTTCATGCTCGGGTACGTCGGGGAGGCGCTCGAACAGCGAATGGAGGAGCTTGCCGCGGAGCGCCGCCTGCCGCGCCTCGGGCGCGGGCGGCGCGTCCGGAACGTCGTCCTCGGGCGCAGCGGAGGGCGCCAGCGGGCGCGGCGGACGCGGCTCGGCGGGCGCCGCGCGGGCGACCCATTCGGGCAGGGACGGCACGATCTCCGCGCGGCGCCGCTCGGCGCGGGCGGCGGCTTCCGGATCGCCGAGGCGGCAGGACTGGCCCCACAGCGCATCCTCCGTCCACTGCGCGCCGAGCCCGTCCAGCGAACCGCGCACGGCCGCGTACCAGCTCGCCTGCGGCGGGCCGTTCCGATCGGCGGGGCCGAGCGCGCCGCCGATGTAGAGCCGCTCCTCGGCGCGGGTCAGCGCGACGTAGAGGAGGCGCCAATGCTCCTCCCGGTCGAGCCGCTCGCGCGCCTCGATCTGGGACTTGAGCGGCTCGGCGAGCTCGTCCTTGCGCGGCCGGATCACCGGGATGGTAGGGCCGTCCTCTCCCGGCAAAGTGAAGGAAGCGATGCCGCGCATCCCGCCCTTGCGGTCCGGATCGGCGCAGGCGTCGGCGAGGATCAGGACCGGCGACTGCAGCCCCTTGGAGCCGTGCACGGTCATGACCCGCACGGCATCGAGCGGAGCGGAAGGATCGCGCACGATCTCGACGTCGCCGCGCGCGAACCAGTCGAGGAATGCTTCGAGCGACGGCGTCCCCGCATTCTCGAACTCCAGCGCGCCGGCGAGGAGCTCGTCGATCGGGTCGGACGCTTCGGCGCCGAGCCGCTCGAGCAGGCGCCGCCGCCCCTGGAGCGGCCCGGAGAGGATCGTTTCGAAGAAGAGATGCGGCGTTGCGAAATCGGCCATGTTGAGGAGCGCGTGGAGCCCGTCGAGCGTGTCCGTCCGGTCTGCGGCGCGGGCACGGACGCTCTGCCAGAGCGAGCCGTCGCGTTGGTAGGAGACGGCGAACAGCGCATCCTGGCTCCAGCCGAAGAGCGGCGAGACGAGCAGCGCCGCGAGATTCAGGTCGTCGAGCGGCTGGGCCGCGAAACGGGCGGCGGCCAGCAGATCCTGGACGGCGAGCGGTGCCGAGAGGAGCAGCCGGTCGACGCCCGCGACCGGCACGTTCTCGGCGTGGAGCCGGGCGACGATCAGCGAAGCGAGGTCGCCGCGGCGGCGGACGAGGATCAGGATGTCCTCGGGGCGGAGCGCCCGCCCCTTGCTCTCGACGTGAAACGGATCGGCGAGCCATGCCTTGATCTGACGCGCCAGCCGCGAGGCGTAGCGGCGGACGGCGTCGCTCACCCAACCTTCCTCGCCCTCCTCGTCTTCGGCCTCTGCCGCTTCCGAAGTGAACGGCTGCCAGAGCGTTACCGAGCCAGGGCGTTTGTCGTGATGGCTCACGTGTGCGTTCGGCGCACGCGGGAGACCGAGCGCTTCGTGGCCGAGATCGCCGATTACCTTGTCGACAAGCGAGAGGATCGGCGGCGCGGAGCGGAAGCTGCGGTCCATGGAGAGGTCGAGGAAACGCGGCGGAAGCTCGCGCGCGGGAAGCTCGAGCGCTTCCGCTGCCGCGCGGATTGCGCCTGCCTTCGCCTCGAAGTAGCTGCGAGCGCGCTCGAACTCGTGCGGATCTGTGCCTTGAAAGGCAAAGATCGCCTGCTTGTAATCGCCAACGGTGAAGAGCGTTCGATGCCGTCCGGCAGCGCCCTGCCCGGCGAAATATTCTTCGACCAGGGCGCCGACGATATTCCACTGCGCTTCGTTGGTATCCTGAGCCTCGTCGACCAGGATATGGTCGGTCGCCTGATCGAGCTTGTACCGGACCCAATCGCCCATACCCGGCTCGGTCAGCAGGCGCTCGGCCCAGCGGATGAGGTCGTCGAAATCGACCACGCCGTGGGCGCGCTTGGCGGCTGCATAAGCGAGGGCGAAGGTCTGGCCGGCGCGCAGGCCGGCGGAGAGGCAGGCGACGAGGCTGGCGAGCTTCTTCATGCGCGTGAGGCGCTGGCAGCATTCGACCAGGCGCGCGGCGTGCTCCGCATAATCGGGGTCGGCCTTGAGGAGGCCGGCTGTGACCTTGCGCGGCTCGCCCGACCTTGTGAGAACGAGGGCGGCGATCTCTTCGAGGCTTTGTGCGCGATCGGCGTTTGAGCGGCCCTGCCAGGCGGCGATGACGTCGCAGCAGCTTAGTCCGGTCGCGGTGCCCCAGGTCCGGTTCGCGGCATTGAGCTTGCCGAGCGTCGCGATGTCGAACACGTCGTCGCAGCATTGGTCGGCGATGGCTTCGTCGATGTCGCCGCTCGGCAGATCGAAGGCGCGGCGGAGGCGGGCTTCGATTCCTTCGCGCGGGCCGAGGGCCGAAAGCGCGTCCGGCTTGCGGGCGCACGCCATCAGGAAGGCTTCGGCGCCGCCCTCCCCCATCCTGTGGCTGAGCGCCTGCAGGTCGCGGATCAGCGGGAGATCGCTTCCCTGCTCGGCGCGCACCAGCAGCTCGGCAAGCGTGGAGCGGGCGAGGATCTGCTCCTCGCGCCCTTCGAGCGGCCGGAAGCCCGGCACCAGGCCCGCTTCCGCCGGGAAGGAGGCGAGCAGGCTCTGGGCGAAGGCATGGATGGTCTGGATGCGCAGGCCGCCGCCCTTGGCATCGAGGACGCGGGCGAAGAGCGTGCGGGCGCGGCCCAGCGTTTCGACGTCCGTCTTCTCGTCCAGCGCGACGAGCTCGATCTTGAGCTGCGCGTCCTTGAGCCGCACCCAGTAAGCCAGGCGCTCGTGGATGCGGTGCGCCATCTCGGCCGCGCCCGCCTTGGTGAAGGTGAGGCACAGGATCGTCGACGGGTCCACGTCCGCGAGCAGCAGGCGCAGCACCCGCGAGGTCAGCACATGAGTCTTGCCCGTCCCCGCCGACGCCGACAGCGCCGCATGGTCGCGCGGAGACGAGGCGGCGAGCTGGTCGCCCTGAAGGCGCGCGAGAGGCTTGAGGCGTCTCGTCACTTCTGGTTCGATCCCCGCATCGCCGACCTATAGTCCGGCCGCGCCCGCTACCTCAATGGCGCAGCGCGGCAGCGCGGCAACAGCGGCGAAGCCATTTGAAAGGCGCAACATTTTCGGGATTGCGGCGCCGCCGCCGCCGTCCGACACTGATCCGGGGAATTGGGGGATTCGAATGCTGCCGGCTTTGATCGCGACGTTGTTCGTCGGCCTGCTGATCGTTGCGGCGACGGCTGCAGCGCTGAGCAGCATCCTGGTGCGCAACGCGCCACCGCTCCGGCGCTCGGCCGTGACCGCGCTCGCCGCGTGGGTCCTCGCCTCGGCGGCCCTGCACTTCCTCCCTTCGGCCTATGAAGCGAGGATCTGGGAGCGGCCGCTCTTCCTCCTCCCGTTCGCGGTCATCGTCTGGTTCATCATGTGGCGCTCCTTCGCCCTCTACTGGCAGGAGGATGCCGAGATCGAAGCCGCCGCCGCCGCCGAGGAGGCGAAGGTGTGGCCCGCCCTCGCCGACCAGGCGCTCCCTGCCGCGGCGCCGGCGCCCGAGCGGCGCAGCCTCTGGGCGGTGCGGCACTGGCGCGGCGAGATCAGCCTGCCGGTTTCTTACTGGGTGAATTCCGTCCTCGTCGTCTTCCTCGTCACCGTCCTCGCCGGCGCCCTCGTGCGCGGCGTCGAAGTGTCCGGCGCGCCGCTCCAGGCCTTGTCCGCCGCGGCGCTTCTCTTCCTCGTCGGCACGCTTCTCCTCTGGGCCTGGGGCGCGGTCGGCACCTGGCGCTCGGCGACCTGCCACGAGGACCATGGCGGCTCCGGCGGCTGGGCGATCGCGGCGCAGGTGATGGTGGCCCTGGGCGCCTTCCTGACCTTCCTCCAGGTCCAGAACTACGCCTTCCAGAGTCTCGAGTTCGGCGCGCTCGCATTCGGCGGCGATCCGCTCGGCGCGCCCGCGGAGGTCATGCTCGGCGAAGACGGGACCACGATCCGGATCGACGGCATGCTGACCTCCGGCACCTCCGGCCGCTTCCGCGCGGTCGCCGCCGAGGCGCCGCGGCTGCGCTCGGTCCTCCTCGATTCGCCCGGCGGCCGCCAGCTCGAGGCGCTGCGCATCGCCGAGACGATCCGGCAGCGCGGCCTCGCCACCCGCGTCGAGCGCGAGTGCCTTTCCGCCTGCACCTTCATCCTCCTCGCCGGCCGCGAGCGCACCGCCGACCAGATGGCTCGCATCGGCTTCCACCAGCCCAGCTTCCCCGGCTGGACCGAAAGCGAGCGCCGCATGGGCATTCGCGAGATGGGCGAGGATTACCGCAAGGCCGGGCTCGGCGAGGGTTTCGTCGAGCAGGCGATGGCGACTCCGGCCGAGGCCATGTGGATGCCGCACCACGACGAGCTCGCCGCCGCACGGGTTCTGACCGCCGCGGAGATAGCGACGGGAGAACCGCGCATCTACCGCGAGATGAGCGCCCTGGCGAAGCGGCTGAACGCACGCCTCCCCGTCCAGATCGACCGCACGACCCGCTTCGAGTCGGTCGAAGCCTGGGGTCCGACCCTCGTCCACCACTTCACCGTCGCGCGCCCGCGCGAGACCGTAGACCGGCGCAACGCCCGGATCGCCATCGGCCAGGCGGCGCTTCGCCAGGTTTGCGCCGTCGAAGCCAATCTCGACGCGCTCGAGGACGGCGCCAGCTTCGTCTACCTCTACCGCGACCGCGAGCAGACCCCCCTCTTCCAGATCACCCTGCGCAGCTGCGGGGGGTGAAGAAAAAGGAAGCCCGCTTCTGACTGGCGATCCAAGCGGACGCCGGACCGGCCTTGGTATCAGCGGCGCGGGCGCCTCTGGACGGCCCGTCGCAGCTGAGTGGGACGAACATATCCCCCGGAGACCGGCACAGCGACGGTGTCGTAGACTTGGCCGGTGCGACCGTCTTGCACGATGTAGCTGGCGAGCACGCCTCCGGAGACATGATACGGCATCCCTCCGAGAAACGTGAAGAAGTTCTGCGCCGAATAGGAGGTCCCGCCGATGAAGTGGACGTTGGTTACGACGAGCAGGCCACCGCTCCGGAGCAGTTCAGCCGTCCGCGCCTGGCGGATGATCGCCGGCAAGGCCGCAGGAACGTCGTCCGCCGCGGTCGTGACGGTCGCAAGGAGCGCGTCGTGCGCCTTGATGCTCTCCTCCAAAGCCTTGGCCGCATCGTCATGTCCGCTCTTGGCGTCGTTCAGTTCCCGCGTGCGCGCCCCGGCCACCGTGAGGGATTGCTCGAACGCCGCCGATTGCGCCTGATGCGCTCCTACCTGCTCTGCGGCTTCCGAGCGGAGGCTTTCGAGCAGGGAGACGCGCCGCAATGCAAGATTGTCCGCCGTGGAAGGGCTGAGCGGGAACAGCCCGGGCACGTAGACGGGGTTCCGTGCGCCCGTCTGCCTGAAAGCCCTCGCAAACTCCCGAACGAAGAGGTTCTGGTCTTCGCCGACCTGTATGCCGTAGATGGTGTAATCCGTACGAAACAGGTTGGCGACGGTGTCGATGACGGCTGAGGCCGCTGGGACGAAGCCGGTGCCGCCCGCGCGTTCGGCCGAGACGGGCGCAACCGCAGCGAGCAGCGCAGTTGCCTCGCGCTGTCGCTTCCCTTGGTCCAGAGCCCGGCAAAGGCCACGGCCGACCGAGGCGGATTGTACGTCGAAGAGCTCGGCCGCATCGATCAATGCCTTCGTCGCTTCCGGCACGATGACGATTGGGCGCTGCTCGCCCGCCAGGACGAGGTCCGCCGCAGGCGTTGCCAGCTCGGCGCACATTTCGGCATGCGTCATTTGCGTCACGGCTGCGCGTGCGGCCTGAGGCGGTTCGGCGGAAGGGACGATCGGCCGCGATGCGACGCGGCAGTCTGCGGCGTCGCGGCCCGTGGCCGCCTGGCACAGCCTCGGGGCCATTTCGTCGCTGGCCTCCCCCAGCGCCACGGATGCGAGAAGCGTCGCCTCGAGCACACTGCGCGCACCGTCGTCGACGGTCACCGTGCCCTTCTGCCCTTCGACGGCGCCGAGCGGACCCAGCGCCGAAGTTGCGGCCGCCGCGCGTGCGTCGCGAAGCGCCTTCTGCGCATCATAGACCTCCTTCTCGCGTTCTAACCGCGCGATCCGTTCCTCATGTGCTTTCTGCGTCGGCGACTTCTCCTTCTCGCCGTCCTCGTCCCCGGACGACGCGGGTGCAGTTGGCGTCTCCCGCGCCACCGCCGCCGTGGCGACCAGCGCCGGGACCGCAATCAAAACCATCAGCTTGCGCCGGCTCTTATTCAGCATTCCACCCTCCCTGTCCTCAATCCCAGTCTTCCGTCATTGGAGCCGCGTCGTCTGCGCCCATCGCCGTCCCCCGAACGAGAAGAACTGGCTGAAACGCACTTCACTGCGCACGCCCTCCGCGGGATCGTCGACCAACAGCCACGGGACGTTGTCCCGCAGGAAGCAGCCGACGATGATTACATAATGGTCGGCCTGGCCGCCGGCGCCGCTCATCAGGCAGATTAGAGGCCTGTCCCGCTCCAGGTCCTCGCGGACCGTGTGGAAGGCCAACGTGCCTTGTGGCTGCGGCGGCGCGTTCCTCCGGGAAATCCCGATCTCCGCCAGAGCGGCCGAAATTGCGCCGATTGCGTTGCAGCGGCTGTCGGAGGGATGAGTGCAGCAATCCACTGCCGTCGGCGCACGCACAGCCTGGACGAGCGCGCATTGGTCAAGTTGCTGAGAATTGAAATAGTCGTGGAGCGCGACCGCGACTGCAGCCCAGCACCAGTTCGACTGCTCCTGCCGCGGCAGGAAGAAGTCCCCCTCCAGCTTCACGAGTTCGTTC
>DASWMS010000086.1:0-69853 GCA_036399655.1 Allosphingosinicella sp.
CCCTGCTCGGCGAGCGGATGGGCGGCAAGGTCCTTCTCGTCATGGCGTATCGCGGCGATCAGGCGGTCGCCGGCGCCCTCAACCTGATCGGCGAGGACGCGCTTTACGGCCGCTATTGGGGCACCTTGCTCGACGCGCCCCACCTCCATTTCGAGCTTTGCTATTACCAGGCGATCGAAGTCGCCATCGAGCGCAGCCTCGCCCGCGTCGAAGCCGGCGCCCAGGGCTCCCACAAATTGAGCCGCGGCTACCGGCCGGTTCCCACCTACTCCGCCCATTATCTCGCCGACCCGCGCCTCCACGCCGCCGTCGCCGACTATCTCGAACGCGAGCGCGAAGCCGTCGCCGAGGAGATCGAGGCGCTCCAGACGCTGACGCCTTTCCGCAAAGCCTGACTTTCGCGGCCGCGCGCGGCGCGCTATCGTTGCGGTCGACGAACAAGGGGAAACACTGGAATGCGCGCAGCCCTGCTTTTGGGAGCGCTCGTCGCGCTCGCCACCACCGCCTCGGCCCAGGACCAGGCGCCTCCCGCCGCCGCCGAGCCGCAGCAGCAGCCCGCCGGCCCGGCGCCCGGACCCAGCCGCCTCTTCGACGCGCACGATCTCTTCGGTCTCGAAGCCGCCGCCGACCCGCGCATCGCGCCCGACGGCCGCCGCATCGCCTATGTCCGCCGATCCGGCGACATCATGACCGACCGGATGCGCTCCGCCATCTGGATGGTCGATGCGAGCTCGGGCGAGCAGGCGCCGCTGGTCGCCGGCCCGGGCAGCCACTTCTCGCCGCGCTGGTCGCCCGACGGCAGCCGCCTCGCTTTCATCTCCACAGCGGAAGGCGGCCAGGCCCAGCTCTACGTCCGCTGGCTGGACAGCGGCGAGGCGGTGCGGATCACCGGCCTGCCGCACGCGCCGAGCAGCATCGCCTGGTCGCCCGACGGGCGACAGATCGCCTATGTCATGGTCGTGCCGCAGGAGGGCGCCCGCCTCGGCCGCACCCCGGCGCGGCCAGAAGGCGCGCAATGGGCGGAGCCGCTGCAGCAGGTGACCTCGCTCCAATACCGCGCGGACGGCGAAGGCTTCATCCGTCCCGGCTTCCGCCACCTCTTCGTCGTCCCCGCCGACGGCGGCGCGCCGCGCCAGCTCACTTTCGGCGACTTCCACCATGACGGCCCCATCGACTGGTCCGCCGACGGCCGCTCCGTCTACCTGAGCGCCAATCGCACCGCCGGCTGGGAGCGCGACGCGGCCGAATCCGAAATCTACGCCGTCAATATCGCGACGGCGGCGGTTACCGCCCTCACCAGCCGAGACGGTCCGGACGTTTCGCCGGTCGTGTCCCCGGACGGGCGTCGCATCGCCTATCTCGGCTATGACGAGCGCGAATATGCCTACACGCAGAGCCGGCTCCACGTGATGGACGCGGACGGCTCGAACCGCCGCGTCCTGACGGGTGGCCTCGACCGTGACGTCGGATCGCCGGTCTGGTCGGCCGACGGGCGGGCGCTGTACGTGAGCTACGAGGAGGGCGGCACCGTCGAAGTCGCGCGCGTCGGCCTCGACGGCAGCGTCCGTACCGTGGCCGAGGGCCTCAGCGGAAGCGACCTCGACCGGCCGTATGCCGGCGGCAGCTTCACGGTCGCCCGCGACGGCACCCTCGCCATCACCGCCGGAACGCCCACCCGGCCCGCCGAAGTCGCGGTGGTCCGCGGCGGCGCGCGGCGCACCCTCACCCGCCTCAACGAGGATCTGCTCGGCCACAAGAGCCTCGGTGACGTGCGGCGAATCGAGGTGCGCTCGTCCCACGACCAGCGGCCGATCGACGCCTGGCTCACCCTCCCGCCCGGTCATGCCGAGGGCCAGCGCCACCCTCTGATCCTCGAAATCCACGGCGGCCCTTGGGCCTCCTACGGCCCCAATTTCGCGACCGACAACCAGCTCTACGCCGCCGCCGGCTATGCCGTGCTGTCGGTGAACCCGCGCGGCTCGACCGGCTACGGCGAAGCGTTCGCCGATCTGATCCACCGCGCCTATCCCGGCAACGATTATGACGACCTGATCAGCGCCGTCGACGCGGCGATCGCCGCCGGCCATGCCGATCCGCAGCGTCTGTTCGTCACCGGCGGCTCGGGAGGCGGCGTCCTCTCCTCCTGGATCATCGGCCGGACCAACCGCTTCCGCGCCGCCGCCGTCCAGAAGCCGGTCATCAACATGGTGAGCCAGGTGCTGACCGCCGACGCGACGCCCTATTTCGCGCGCTACTGGTTCGGGGCGATGCCCTGGGAGGATCACGCGGCCTATTGGCGGCGCTCGCCTTTGTCGCTGGTCGGGAACGTGCAGACGCCGACGCTTGTCGTGGTCGGTGCGGAGGACAACCGCACCCCGCCGACCGAGGCGGAGCAGCTCTATACGGCGCTCCAGCTTCGCGGCGTGCCGACCGCCCTCATCCGCGTGCCGGGCGCGTCGCACAACATGGTCGGGCGGCCGTCGCAGAATGCGGCGCGGGTCAGCGCGATCCTTGCCTGGTTCGAGCGCCACGGTCGCGGCGCGCCTGCCCAATGATCGCGGCATTAGCAATTTGGGTACGCGCTCTCGCAACCCGCTAGGGCTGAGCCTGTCGATGCCCGGGTGGAGAGCACACGCGAGCGCGACCTCCGCTTCGACGCGGCAACCCGCCCTTCGACAGGCTCAGGGCTAGCGGTTCCGGTGCGCGCACGCCCAGGCGAGCGATCTTACATGCTGGCTGTCACAACCCGCTTGGGCTGAGCCGGTCGAAGCGCGCTTTGCAGGGCGCGAACGCTTAGGTCAGGCAACGCGGCGCCAGCTCTCCGAAAGCCACGCGCGCGCCTGGCGCTGCGCTTCGGCGATCTCGCGGGCGGTCATTTCCTCGGAAATCTCGGCCCGGCATTGCTGGCCGATCTCGGAGCCGTTCAGCGCCGCGAGGTTGAACCACTTGTGGGCTTCGATGAGGTCGACTTCGGTCCCCGATGTCCCGGTCGAATAAGCGACGCCGAGCTCATAGAGCGCGTTCGCATCGCCCGCGGCGGCATCGGCAACCAGGCTTTCCATGAGGAAGGTGGCTGATTTGAGGCTCGTACCCATGACATGCTCCCCTGTTCTGGCTTGTCCGGAGCCTGTTTCGGCCATGTCGTCCAAAGAAATGGTTAACGCCGAAGTAGCTATAATGCGGGGGCGGCGTTCGTTCCGGTACGTCATCCCGGCGAAGGCCGGGATCTCAGGGGGTGAAGGGTGGGGAGGGTCCTGGAGAGCACCCCATGGCGCGTTGCAGCGGCGCCGCGCCTTTTGCTCGCTGAGATCCCGGCCTTCGCCGGGATGACGTGACTTGCTCAGCCCGCGCTCACCGGCAGATTGTCGATCAGCCGCGTCGTGCCCAGCCACGCCGCCGCCAACAGCCGCGCCGGGCGCTCGGCGCTTTCCACGGGCGCCAGCGTCTCCGCGTCCCGCAGCTCGACATAATCGACCGGCGCGAAGCCCGCACGCCCAAGCGCGTCCTTCGCCTTGGCGACCGCGTCGGCCGCCGAAGCCTTCCCTTCCGCAATCGCCTGCGCCGCCTCGCCGAGCGCCCGCGGCAGGGCCCGCGCCGCGCGGCGCTCCTCCTCGGTCAAGTAGAGATTGCGCGAGGACAGGGCCAGGCCGTCCGCATCCCGCTGCGTCGGCACCGCGACGATCCGGACGTCGAGCCCCTCCGCCTCCACCATCTGCCTGATGACGAGGAGCTGCTGGTAATCCTTCTCGCCGAACAGGGCGACATCCGGCTCCACCGCCTCGAACAGGCGCGCCACCACCGTCGCGACGCCGTCGAAATGCCCGGGCCGGGAGTCGCCGTCGAGCCCCTCCGCCGCCGAACCCGCGCGCACGCTGATCTCCGGCCCGTCCGGGTACATGGTCGCCGCATCGGGCGCCCAGAGGATCTCGCAGCCGGCATCCTCCAGCATCTTGGCATCGCCCGCCTCGCGCCGAGGATAGCGGGCGAGGTCCTCGTCCGGCCCGAACTGCGTCGGGTTGACGAAGATCGAGGCGACGACGTGGCGCGCGTGGCGCCGCCCTTCCTCGACCAGGGCCATGTGCCCGGCATGGAGCGCGCCCATGGTCGGCACGAAGGCGATCGTGGCGCCGTCCGCCTTCAGCGCGGCGAGGGCGGCGCGCAATTCCTCTTTTCCACGGATAATTTGCACGGCCTCTTGGCCTCCGATGCAGGCTTGGCCTATTTGCGAAGCCCGGGTCCTTAGGCGGGCCCCCGATGCAAGATCAAGTGAGGGTAGAAGCCGGCGTGCCGCACATCATCGTCTTCGCCAACGAAAAGGGCGGCACCGGCAAGTCGACGACCGCGGTTCACACCGCTGTCGCCCTCTCGGCCGCGGGCCGGAGCGTCGCCGCGCTCGATCTCGATACGCGCCAGCGCACGCTCGGTCGCTATCTCGACAATCGCGCCGAGACGATCCACCGCGTCGGCGTCGACCTTCCCATGCCCGCCTACGACACGTTCGATCCGGCGAAGGGCGAGGAGATCGACGCCGCCATCGACCGCCTCGCGGGAGAGGCGGATATCCTCGTGGTGGACACGCCGGGCCGCGACGATCCGCACGCCCGCGCCGCGATGCTGCGCGCCGACACGCTCGTCACGCCCATCAACGACAGCTTCGTCGATCTCGATCTCATCGGCGAAGTCGACGCCGAGACCTTCAAGGTGAAGCGCCCGAGCTTCTATGCCGACCTCGTCTGGCGCAGCCGCACCCAGCGCGCCAAGACTCACGGCGCCAGCGTCGACTGGGTCGTGCTCAGGAACCGCATGCAGCATATCGAGGCGCGCAACATGAAGCGCGTCGGCCTTGCGCTCGAGGAGCTCTCCCGCCGCGTCGGCTTCCGGATCATCCCCGGACTCGGCGAGCGCGTCATCTACCGCGAGCTCTTCCCCAAGGGCCTCACTCTCCTCGATCTCGCCCAGATCGGCGAAGTGGGCATGAGCCACATTGCCGCCCGCCAGGAGCTTCGCGAGATGATCTCCGCCCTCGGCGTTCCCGAGCAGGGACAGGACGCGACACAGGCCCGCGCCGCCGCCCTTGCCGCCGCCACGGCGGACTGATGACCAAGCTCATCCTCTTTCTCGGCCTGATCGGCATCGTCTACCTGTGGTGGACGAGCCGGGGCCGACGCGCCCCAGCCATGCCGGCCGCCGACGCCCGGCGCCTCCTCGGGCTGGACGAAGCCGCGTCCCTTGAAGACATTCGCGCGGCGCACCGCCGCCTCATCTCCCGCGTCCACCCGGACACGGGCGGCTCGGCCGAGCTTGCCGAGCGGGTCAATGCCGCGCGCGACACGCTCATCGCGGAAATGAACCGCCGCACGCCTCGCGCGTCTTGATCCCCGTTCCCCCCGCCTCGCCGGAGTCCCTGATGAGCCATCGCTTCCACCCGACCTCTTTGCGCGAGTACGACATCAGGGGGATCGTCGGGGAAACGCTGGGCGAGGACGATGCGGAAGCGGTCGGCCGCAGCTTCGGGACCGTGCTCCGCCGCGCCGGCGGCACCCGCATCGCCGTCGGCCGCGACGGGCGCCTCAGCTCCCCCGGCCTCGAAGCGAGGCTCATCCAGGGGCTGACCGCCGCCGGGATCGACGTCGTCCGAATCGGCATCGGCCCGACGCCCATGCTCTATTTCGCCGAAGCCGAGCTCGAAGTGGACGGCGGCATCCAGATCACCGGCAGCCACAATCCCGGCAATTATAACGGCTTCAAGATGGTGCTCCGGCACGGCGCCTTCTTCGGCGAGCAGATCCAGGCGCTCGGCCGGATGGCGGAAGCGGCCGACTGGGCGGAAGGCGCGGGGAGCGTCACCGACGCGGACGTCATGGACATGTATGTCGATCGCCTCGTCGAGGATTTCGACGGCGGTGCGTTCCGGATCGGTTGGGACGCGGGTAACGGTTCGGGCGGTCCCGTCGTCGAGCGGCTGGTCAGGAAGCTGCCCGGCGAGCACCACCTCCTCTACACCGAGATCGACGGCACTTTCCCGAACCACCATCCGGACCCAACCGTCGAAGCCAATCTCGAGGATCTGAAGCGCCTCGTCGCCGAAAAGGGCCTCGATTTCGGAATCGCGCTCGACGGCGACGCCGACCGGATCGGCGCGATCGACGGCACCGGCCGCGTCGTCTGGGGCGACCAGCTCCTTTCGATCCTCGCCGCGCCGGTGCTCGAAGCGCTGCCCGGCTCGACGATCATCGCCGACGTCAAGGCGAGCCAGATGCTCTTCGACCGCGTCTCCGAGCTCGGCGGCGAGCCGCTCATGTGGAAGACCGGCCACAGCCTCATCAAATCGAAGATGAAGGAAACCGGCGCGCCGCTCGCCGGCGAGATGAGCGGCCACATCTTCTTCGCCCACCAATATTACGGCTATGACGACGGCATCTATTCCGGCGTCCGCCTGATCCGCGCCGTCTCGCAGCTCGGCGGCTCGCTGACCGCGCTCCGCTCGGCCATGCCGCCGCTCGTCAACACCCCCGAAATGCGCTTCCAGGTCGACGAGACCCGCAAGTTCGCCGTCGTCGACGAAGTCCTCGATCGCCTCCGCACGTCGGGCGCGAACGTCGACGACACGGACGGCGCCCGCGTCTCCACCGAGGACGGCTGGTGGCTCCTTCGCGCCTCCAATACCCAGGACGTCCTCGTCGCCCGGGCAGAAGCGAAGGACCAGGCCGGCCTCGACCGCCTGATCGCCCAGATCGACGAACAGCTCGCCGCCTCCGGCCTCACCCGCGGCGAGCAGGTCGCCCACTGAGATGCCGAAATTCTACCCCGAGGCCGCTCTCTTCTGCCTGGCCTGGGTCGCACTCGCCGTCTTCGGCCTGCTCCGCGTCGGCTGGCACGCCGGCCTCGCCCTTTCAGTGGGCCTCTTCCTGATCATCATGCCGGCCAGCGCCCTCACCCTCTCGCGCACCGGCAACTTCACCACCGAGCGCGCGGTGCGCTGGGGCATCCTTGTCGTCGCGGCCTTGATCCTCTTCTCGGTCGCCGACCTCAGCCGCTGATCTCAGACCCGCTCGGAGGCAACGTGTAAGAGCGCGGCCGCTTTGGCCTGCCTGCGATCGAGTGTGCACAATGTCGCACCGGCGTCGGAAGCGATTGCGAGGTGGAGGGCATCGCCCCCGCGGAGCAGCGCCTCGCGCGTAGAGGCAAAGCGTGTCGCGAGTTCGAAGTGACGGGCCTCTATTGGAAGTTGGCGCGCCGAGCCGGCGAGGTTCGCGAAATTCATCCGCGCCTCCTCCAGCACCCGGCCGTCGACGCTGCCGTGCCTCGCCTTCGCCGACAGTGCGGCTGCCACTTCCGTCTCGACCCACCTGCTGAGCGCAAGGTCTTCACCGGCCCGCGCGGCGAACCAAGCTTCCACTCGATCCGAGTGGGGCTCGTTGACCAGCAAGGCGACGGCGACCGAGCTGTCGAAGTAGAGCATCAGAGCAGGTCGTCGCGGCGCAAGCGCTCCACGAAGCTGAGCCCGTCGGGATCCTCCCACATCGGCATCTTTTCCCGCACGGCGCGAAAGGCTGCGAGATCGATCTTCCCCCGCTGCTGCTCGATCGCGACGATCTTCGCGACGGGCTTGCCGCGGCGGGTGATCGTCACTTCCTCGCCGCCTTCGGCGCGATCCACAAGTTCGCTGAGGCGCGCCTTCGCATCGGACAGGTTGACGGCATCCATGGCGGCGGCTCCTGACCAACGACTTGGTCAGATATAGCGCGCCAGCGGCGCATCTTCAATCGCGGCAGTGCGCGGCTCTCCGCCTTGCAATGTAGGATTTGAGCTGCTCACCTCGGCTCCGGAGGGAGTGCCTGCGGCGATGACGACGGTGAAACGAAGAGCGATCGAGCGGCGCGCAATTGGCTCCACCTCCCGTGGCTGCGGATTTTGCGGGACATCGTGAACGTTGTGAACTTCGCAGGCCCCGGATGCCGCCCGCTCGCGGATGCATGTGTCCAGTTCAGTCGGTTTGGAAACGCGGCGGCGGGTGAGCCCGGCCTGGCGGGCGCTCAATCGTCCTCGTCTTCCCGCCCGACCAGGTTAAGCTCGCGGGCCTTGATCTGGTGGAGGGCGCACCAGTGTTTCAGCGCATCCTCGCGGCCATGGGTGATCCAGACTTCCTTTGGGGCGAGTTCGCGGATGGTGGAGGTAAGCTCGTCCCAGTCGGCATGGTCGGAAAGGATGAGCGGGAGCTCGACGTTGCGCTGGCGGGCGCGCTGGCGCACCCGCATCCACCCCGATGCCATGGCCGTGATCGGCTCCGGCAGGCGCCGCGACCAGCGGTCGTTCAGCGCGCCGGGCGGGGCAATGACGATCTTGCCCCTGAGCTCGTCCTTCTTGGCGCCGGTGGCCGGTCGGATGTCCCCGAGCGCGACGCCATGCTCCTCGTACAGGTCGCAAAGCCGCTGGAGGGCGCCGTGTATGTAGATCGGGTCGGCGTGGCCGCGGGCGCGAAGCTCGGCGATGACGCGCTGCGCCTTCCCCAGCGCATAGGCGCCGACCAGGACGCAGCGCTCCGGATTGGCGTGGAGGCGGGCGAGGAGGCGGTCCATCTCGCTCGGCGTGTCCGGGTGGCGGAAGACGGGGAGACCGAAGGTCGCTTCGGTGATGAAGATGTCGCACGGCACCGGCTCGAACGGCGCGCAGGTCGGGTCCGGCCGGCGCTTATAGTCGCCCGAGACGACGACCCGCTCGCCCGCATGCCCCAGCACGATCTGGGCGGAGCCGAGCACATGTCCCGCGGGAACGAAGCTCACGTCCACCTCGCCGACCCGCACCACCTCGCCGTAGGCGACGGCGCAGCCGGCATCGCCCTGCTCCCCGTAGCGGCAGTCCATGATCGCGAGCGTTTCGGCCGTCGCCCAGACGCGGCCGTGGCCGCCGCGGGCGTGGTCCGAGTGGCCGTGGGTGACGAGGGCGCGCGCCTTTGGCTCCGACGGATCGACCCAGGCGTCGGCCGGCTTCACATAGATGCCTTCCGGAAAAGGCTCGATCCAGGAACCGAGACGCGCCATTGGGAGCTATATGGCAGGAGGGCCGCCCGCCGCCAACCGCGGCGAACCGGCCGACTGGAAACGAAGGAGCGACAAGAGATGAGCCAGGGTGGATTCGACTGGACCTTGCTGACGATCATCGGGCCGGCGTTGCTCGCCGTCGTGATCCTCTGGGCCCTCCTCAAGAACCGCGGCGCCTCCAAGGCATCGAAGGACCGCACCGAGCAGGCGACGCACCGCCTCTATGAGCAGGAAGAGGCCGAACGCCGCGGCTCCAGCGAGAAGGGCCCGTAAACCACGTCCGCCTTGCCTGAGGTGCAGCCCGAAGGCCTGCCGCCCACCATCAGCGGCTGGTTCGCCGGCAAGGGCTGGTCGCTGCGCCGCCACCAGAAGGAAATGCTGGCCGCCGCCCGCGCCGGGCGCAGCGCCCTCCTCGTCGCGCCGACGGGCGCGGGCAAGACGCTGGCCGGTTTCCTCCCAAGCCTCGTCGAGCTGATCGAAGCGCCGACCGACGGGCTCCACACCCTCTACGTCTCGCCGCTGAAGGCGCTCGCCACCGACGTGCAGCGCAACCTCCTGACGCCCATCGAGGAGATGGACCTCCCGATCCGCGTCGAGACGCGGACCGGCGACACGCCGTCCGACCGCAAGCAGCGCCAGCGCGTCCGCCCGCCGCAGATGCTGCTCACCACGCCGGAATCGCTCAGCCTCCTCCTCAGCCACGAGGACAGCCACCTCCTCTTCGGCAACCTCTCCACGATCGTCGTCGACGAGATCCACGCCTTCGCCGCCGGCAAGCGCGGCGACCTCCTCAGCCTCGCCATGGCGCGCCTGCAGAAGCTGTCGCCGAAGCTCCGCCGCGTCGGCCTCTCGGCGACCGTCTCCGATGCCGAAGCCTATCAAGGCTGGCTCGCCCCTGACGCCGATTTCGAGGCGGTCGACCTCGTCCGCGGCGATCCGGGCGCGGAGGCGGACATCAAGATCCTTCTCCCGGCCGACGAGCGCGTCCCCTGGGCCGGCCACTCCGGCCGGTGGGGCGCCGAGCAGGTGATGCGCGAGATCGAGCGCCACAAGACCACCCTCGTCTTCTGCAACACGCGCTCGCTGGCCGAGCTCATCTTCCAGGACCTCTGGACGATCAACGACCAGCAGCTCCCCATCGGCATCCACCACGGCAGCCTCGCCATCGAAGCGCGGCGCAAGGTCGAAGCCGCGGTGTCCGACGGCCGCATCCGCGCCCTTGTCTGCACGGCCAGCCTCGATCTCGGCGTCGACTGGGGCGACGTGGACCTCGTCATCCAGATGGGCGCGCCCAAGGGCTCGTCTCGCCTCGTCCAGCGCATCGGCCGCGCCAACCACCGCCTCGACGAGCCTTCCGAAGCCATCCTCGTCCCCGGCAACCGGTTCGAATATCTGGAAGCGCGCGCCGCGCTCGACGCGATCGACGAGGATGAGCTCGACCAGGAAAGCTTCCGCCCCGGCGCGCTCGACGTCCTCGCCCAGCACGTCATGGCCGCCGCCTGCGCCGGACCGTTCCGGGAAGAGGAGCTCCTCGCCGAAGTGCGCTCCGCCGCGCCTTATGCGGGCCTCCAGGAGGACACCTTCTCCCGAGTCCTCGGCTTCATCGAAAGCGGCGGCTATTCGCTCAAAGCCTATGACCGCTTCCGCCGCCTGACGCGTGACGCCGACGGCACCTGGCGAGTCGCGCACCCGCGCTTCATCCAGCAGCACCGGATGAACGCGGGCATCATCGTCGACGCGCCCCTCCTCGACGTCCGCTTCCGCAACGGCCGACGCCTCGGCACCGTCGAGGAGCAGTTCGGCGCCACCCTGCGCCCCGGCGACACCTTCTTCTTCTCCGGCCTCGTCCTTGAAGTCGAGAAGACCGACGGCACCGACCTCATCGTTCACGCGACCAAGAAGGGCGCGCGAATCCCGACCTATCTCGGCATCCGCATGGCGATGTCGACCAACCTCGCAGGCCGCGTCCGCGCCTTCCTGCACGACCGCGCGCAGTGGCCGCGCTTCCCGGACGACGTGCGCGACTGGCTGGAGATGCAGGGCCGCCGCTCCACCCTGCCCGAGCCGGACCAATTGCTCGTCGAGACCTTCCCGCACGAGAAGGTCCACTACATGGTGATCTACAGCTTCGAAGGCTGGAACGCCCATCAGTCGCTCGGCATGCTGATCACACGGCGCATGGAGGATGCGGGCCTGAAGCCTTTGGGCTTCGTCTCCAACGATTATGCCCTCGCCTGTTACGGCCTCGAGCCGATCCGCGATCCCGCCGCTCTTCTCTCCGCCGACATATTGGAGGACGAGTTCGTCGACTGGGTCCAGCAGTCGAACCTCCTGAAGCGCGCCTTCCGCGAAGTGGCGGTGATCGGCGGGCTGGTCGAGCGCCACCACCCCGGCAAGCGCAAGACCGGGCGCCAGGTCAGCTTCTCGACCGACCTCATCTACGACGTACTGCGCCGCTACGAGCCCGATCACCTGCTGCTGCGCGCCGCCTGGGAGGACGCCCGCCAGCGCATGACCGACGTCGGCCGCCTCGCCAGCCTCCTCGAACGCGCCGCCGGCACCATGGTCCACGTCGATCTCGACCGCGTCTCGCCCCTCGCCGTCCCGGTCCTCGTCATGATCGGGCGCGAACGCACCGCGCAGGGCCTGACCGAAGACGCGCTCCTGCTGGAAGCCGAAAGCCTGGCCCGCGAAGCGATGCGCGAAGGCTGAGGGAGCCAAATGCGGTCCGCCACGTTGCTGGCCGCATGGATGTGACGGTCGAACTCCACTGCGACAAATGCGGCAGTGCCAACCTCTCGCTTCCGCCAAAGGGCGACGATGCGAGCGCGATCGGCTGCAACGATTGCGGCGAGGACAATGGAACCCTGGCGGAGCTGCGCGACGAGCTCTTCGCCTGCGCGCTGCAGCAGGGCGCCGAGGCAAAGCGCGAGGAGCTGGATCGGCTGCCTTAGCGCTGCCCGCGGGCGATCCCGCGCACGCCCCCACGACGGCTGGAAAAATGCCCGGATATCGCCTACATGGGCGGTCTCATGACAGCATTGATGACGATCCCCGGTCACATCGACCCGGTCCCCGTGCCGCGCCCCGTCGTTCCTTCCGAGGACGCGCGCGTGGACCTCGTCGGCCTTTCCAAGGCGCAGATCCGCGCGGCTCTTGCCGAAGCCGGGCTCGACGAGCGGCAGGCGAAGCTTCGCGCCAAGCAGATCTGGCACCAGATCTACAATCGCGGCGCAACCGGCTTCGAGGCGATGAGCGACATCGCCAAGCCGCAGCGCGCCTGGCTCGCCGAACGCTTCGTCGTCGGCAGGCCGGACATCGTCGTGCAGCAGGTCTCGACCGACGGGACGCGCAAGTGGCTGCTCAAGACGCGCGACGGCCACGATTACGAGATGGTCTTCATCCCCGACGCGGACCGGGGCACGCTCTGCGTCTCGAGCCAGGTCGGCTGCACGCTCAACTGCCGATTCTGCCACACCGGCACGATGCGGCTGGTGCGCAATCTCGAGCCATCGGAGATCGTCGGGCAGGTGATGCTGGCACGCGATGCGCTTGGGGAATGGCCCAGCCAGCCGGAGGGCCGCATGCTCTCCAACATCGTCATGATGGGCATGGGCGAGCCGCTCTACAATTTCGACAACGTCCGAGACGCCTTGAAGATCGTCATGGACGGCGACGGGCTCGGCCTGTCGCGGCGCCGGATCACGCTATCGACGTCGGGCGTGGTACCGATGATGGCGCGGGCCGGGGAGGAGATCGGGGTGAACCTGGCCGTGTCCCTCCACGCCGTGACCAAGGAAATCCGCGACGAGATCGTGCCCCTGAACCGCAAGTACGGGATCGAGGAGCTGCTCCAGGCCTGCGCCGACTATCCCGGCGCGAACAACGCCCGCCGCATCACCTTCGAATATGTGATGCTGAAGGACAAGAACGACAGCGACGAGCACGCCCGCGAGCTCGTCCGCTTGATCAAGAAGTACAAGCTGCCGGCCAAGGTGAACCTCATCCCGTTCAACCCGTGGCCGGGCGCGATCTACGAATGTTCGGATCCGGATCGGGTCCAGCGCTTCTCGGACCTCGTTTACGAGGGCGGGATATCGGCGCCGATTCGCAGGCCGCGCGGGCGGGACATCATGGCGGCGTGCGGACAGCTCAAGAGCGCGGCCGAGAAGAAGAGCCGGGCTGAGCTGGACCGCATCGCGGAAGAGAAGCAGGCGGCGCTGGCCTAAATCCTCCGCGTCATTCCCGCGAAAGCGGGAATCCAGAGGGCGTTTCCACCCGCCCCGCCCTTTGGCGGACTCCCGCTGGATCCCCGCTTTCGCGGGGATGACGGCGCGGCCAGGAAGAACCCTGTTCCGGATCAAGACGCGGCGGTGCATTGGAGATGCGCCACTATGTGCGAAAACTCATTTTTTCCTGTTTTTACCTCGACTTGCCTCAATCGGGCTTGCCATTCTCCTTGCCGGCTCTAGGTTCGCCCGCTTGCGTGGAGTTGGCGTGGGCGGCATTTTGCAATCACGATTGGCAGCATTCTGGAGCCGGCCAGCCGGCATCTTCCTGCTGCTCTGCGCGTTCTTCGCCGCACCTCTCGCGCATGCGCAGGTTCCTTCCGTCCTCGAAGAGATTTCGCTCGTCACGCAGGACGCGAACCAGGCCTCCTTCCTGTTTCGCTTCACGCCGGCCGAGCCGCTCAACGCGGCGGTGAACGCCAATCCGGTGCGGCCGGAGCTGGTGATGCGCGGCACGCTGCGGGCACCGCGCGTCCTGCAGAGCCGCGGCTGGAACAGCCTCGTGCGGCGGATGACGCTCGAAAGTGTGAACGGCGATCTCGTCGCCCGGTTCGAGACGTCCGAGCCGTCGCGAGTCGCGGCGGCGCCAGCGGGCGACCGCGTCGTCCAGGTGACGATCTCGCGAATCACAACCGAGGAAGCGGCGGGGACCCGGCCGCTGGGCTCGGCCGGCGAGGAGGTGGTGCCGGCGAGCAACCTTCCGGCCTACACCGGCGGCAGCGGCATCCCCGGCTACACGCCGGGCGATTCCTACGAGCTCGTGCACCTGCGCTATGCCGACGTCAGCGAAGTGATCGGCCTCCTCGTCGAAGGCGAGACGATCCAGCCCAACAACGTCTTCATCCGCCGCGAGCCCGGCTTCGGATCGCCGGCCTCGAGCAGCCAGCCCAGTTACACCAGCGCGCAGAACCAGGCGCAGCGCGAAAGCATCCCGCTCGGCCAGTCCTTCCCGGGCACCGGCCTTGGCGTCGACCGCCGGCTCAACGCGATCTGGGTCACCGGCACGCCCGAGCGGATCGAGCGGGTGAAGCAGCAGATCGCGCTGATCGACGTACCGGTCGACTCGGTCATCCTCGAGACGCAGTTCGTCGAGCTGACCGAGCAGGGCGTGCGCAATATCGGCATCGATCTCAACAACGCCGCCGGCCAGCTCGGAGTCGGCAGCGCGGCGACGGGCGCGAACCTGCCGTTCGGGACCAACCCGACCTCGATCCTCCTTTCGGGCGCGCTCCAGGCGGCGATCTACGCCCAGGTGCAGCGCGGCGAAGGGCGCATCGTCTCGCGCCCGCGAATCGCGGCGCAGAGCGGATCGACCGCGAAGATCATCACCGGCGATGCGCTTCCGATCCTCACCAACATCACATTGTCCGGCGTCAACGGCGTTTCTCAGCAGGTGCAATATGTGAACGTCGGCGTGACGCTGCAGATCGCGCCGCGGGTCAGCCCCGACGGGTTCGTCACCTCGCAGATCTACGGCGTCGTCTCCTCGGTGACCGGCTATTCGCAGGGTTATCCGACGATCAGCCAGCGCGAGGCCGAGACCTCGGCATCGGTCCGCGACGGCGAGACCTTCGTGATCGGAGGGCTGACGCAGGAAAACTCGCTTTCCTCAAGATCGCGCATCCCCGGCATCGGCGACATCCCAGTCGTCGGCAACTTGTTTCGCAACCGTCGTTCCACGCGCTCAAGAACCGAGCTCTACATCGTCATTACGCCGCGCATCGTTCGCCACCGCCGCTTCGAACAAACCACGGCCGAACCTGCTGCGGAAAATACGGTCCCGGCGACACAGCCGCAGTGACTGCTGCGGCGAGTTGAGAAAAAATCAGCTAAGCCGTTTGTTATTAACCATTTTTGAGTCGACAAGACGCCATCCGCCTCTAGTCTCTGTTCGCAGGCGACGACAGCTTCGATCATCGCCGATAAACAGGAGATCAAGGGGTGCTTAAACTTACAACACTCGCGCTTGCGGGTTTGCCGATGATCGCTTTGGCGCAGCCTGCCCAGGCGCAGCGCGCGGGCGACAAGATTGCCGACAGCTACATTTGCGTTTTCCAGCGCGGCGCGGTCTCG
Organism: Allosphingosinicella sp.; assembly: GCA_036399655.1. Taxonomy (GTDB): domain Bacteria; phylum Pseudomonadota; class Alphaproteobacteria; order Sphingomonadales; family Sphingomonadaceae; genus Allosphingosinicella. The sequence goes on from DASWMS010000086.1 coordinate 15,404, forward strand.
CGCGGCAACGCCCAGGCCGAAGCCAACCGCGCGGCGCACTCCGCCGGCGCGCAGGTCTCGCACGTCTACAGCGTCGCCATCCAGGGCTTCGCGGCGCGCATGTCGGCGCAGGGCGCAGAGCGCATGCGGGCGAACAATCCCAACATCGCTTATTGCGAGCAGGACCAGATCGTCACCACCGGTCCGATCCAGGCCGCGGCCCCGCCGAGCGGCGGCGGCGGCGTCCAGCCCGCGCAGGAGACTCCGTGGGGCATCGCCCGGGTCGGCGGCGGCTCCGGCAGCACCACCGGCACGGCGTGGGTGATCGATACGGGCATCGCCTCGCATCCTGACCTCAACATCGACACGGCCCGCAGCCGCAGCTTCCTCGATCGCGACACGTCGCCTGTCGACCAGAACGGCCACGGAACGCACGTCGCCGGGACGATCGCCGCGCTCAACAACACGATCGGCGTCGTCGGCGTTGCGCCGGGCGCCAGGGTCGTCGCGGTCCGCGTGCTCGACCGCCGTGGCAGCGGCACCAATTCGGGCGTGATCGCCGGCGTCGACTATGTCGCGCAGAACGGCCGCCCGGGCGACGTCGCCAACATGAGCCTCGGCGGCGGCGTTTCGACGGCGCTCGACACTGCCGTGGTCAACGCGGCGGCGGGCGGCGTCCGCTTCGCGCTGGCGGCCGGCAACGAGACCGACAACGCCAACAACCACTCGCCGGCGCGCGCCAACGGGCCGAACGTGTTCACCATCTCGGCCTTCCAGATCGGCGACCGCTGGGCGAGCTTCTCGAACTACGGCAACCCGCCGGTCGATTTCTCGGAGCCGGGCGTGTCGATCAAGTCGACCTGGCTTTCGGGCGGCTACAACACGATCAGCGGCACCTCGATGGCGACGCCGCACTTCGCCGGCCTGCTCCTGCTCGGCGCCGTTCGCGCCGACGGTACGGTCGCCGGCGATCCGGACGGCAATCCGGATCCGATCGGCGTTCGCTGATCCGATCCGAAGCTGAACGAGGAATGGAGCGGCTCGAAAGGGCCGCTCCGCTTCCTTTTTGCGGGGCTGTCATTCCCGCGAAAGCGGGAATCCAGTGGGAGTTTCTCGCCCGCGCGGGCTTTCGATGCACGCCCGCTGAATCCCTGCTTTCGCGGGGATGACGATGAGGGGGCGTTGCAAGTGAGCGGCGGTTGCGCTCTGGGCTGGCGCACCGCTGGCGGTGAGAGCGCGTTGAGCGAAACGGAAGAGCAAACCTGTTTTCTATGCAGCCGTCCGCTGGGGCGGCGGATCGAATGGCACCATCCCGTGCCCAAGAGCCGCGGCGGGCGCGAGACCGTGCCGGTGCATCCGATCTGTCACCGGACGATCCATGCGGCGCTTTCAAACAAGGAGCTGGAGAAGGACTTCGCAACCGCCGGTGCGCTCCGGGCGCATGCGGAGGTGGGCAAGTTCGTGAAGTGGGTGAGGGACAAGGATCCCGACTTCCACGCCCCGACAAGAAGGAAGAAGCGTTAGCATCCTCCCCGGGACAGGGAGAATTTCAAGCCTCCAGCTCGATGTCCCAGTAGAGATAGTCGCGCCACGTCTGGTGGAGGTAGCCCGGCGGGAAGCTGCGGCCGTTTTCCTGGAGCTGCCAGCTCGTCGGCCGAATGGGGCGGCGGTGGAGGTGCATGTGCGCCTGGGCGGGGGTGCGGCCGCCCTTGCGCAGGTTGCATGGCGCGCAGGCGGCGGTGACGTTCTCCCAGCTCGTCCGCCCGCCCTGGGCGCGGGGGACGACGTGGTCGAAGGTCAGGTCTCTGGGGTCCCCGCAATATTGGCATTCGAACCGGTCCCGCAGAAACAGGTTGAAGCGGGTGAAGGCCGGATATTCGGACGGGCGGACATATTGCCTGAGCGCGATCACCGAAGGCAGGTGCATGACCCGCGTCGGACTGTGCACCTCGCGCTCGTAGTTGGCGACGATGTCGACACGCTCCAGAAACACCGCCTTGACCGCGGTCTGCCAGGGCCACAGGCTCAGGGGGTAATAGCTGAGCGGCGTGTAATCGGCGTTGAGGACGAGCGCGGGACAGCTGTCGGGATGGCGGAGAATATCGGGGTGGTACAAGCACAGGCCTCCCGTTTCGTCGGAGACACGCTCTCCCGAAACGCCGCTCCCGGCCCTGTCGCACCCAGAACGTGGGAGTCTCTGGCGCTTCCGGCCGTCCTCTCCTGTTCCGCCACGCTGGCAGAGCCGCGTGACGCCATGATGACACCATATGCCGCGACTCGCGGTCAAGAGCCAAGTTCGTGACACAGGTCGTCACCCGCTTCGCGCCGTCGCCCACGGGCCGCCTCCATCTCGGCCACGCTTATTCGGCGATCCTCGCCCACGACTTCGCGCGAGAGAGGGGCGGGGCCTTCCTGCTCAGGGTCGAGGACATCGATCCGGGGCGGAGCCGGCCGGAGCATGTCCACGGGATCATGGAGGATCTGGCGTGGCTCGGACTAAGCTGGGACGGCGAGATCATGTACCAGTCGGAGCGGCTGGGAATTTACGCGGACGCGCTCCGGAGCCTTAAGGCGCGCGAACTCGTCTATCCTTGCTTCTGCACCCGCTCGTCCATCGCGGTCGAAATCGCGGCGAGCGCCTCCGCGCCGCATGGTGCGCCTTCGGGAACGCCCGGACCTTCGACCCCCGCTCCGTTCGCCCTGAGCTTGTCGAAGGGCTGCCCTTCTCCTTCTCCTGCGCCCGAAGAAAGGGCAGGGCTTCGACAAGCTCAGCCCGAACGGTCGGGGGGGGCGTGATTCTTTCTCCGGCGCTTGATGGGCCGCGTTATCCCGGCACTTGCCGGCGGTTATCCGACTACGAGCGCAATCGGCGCATGGCCGCCGAACCTCACGCTTGGCGGCTGGACATGGCGCGAGCCGTCGCGACCGCGCCGCTGCTCTATTGGGAGGACGGCGACACCGAGGTGCACGCTGAGCCTCACGCCTTCGGGGACGTGGTGCTTGCGCGCAAGGACGCGCCCGTCTCCTACCATCTCGCCGTCACCGTGGACGATGCGGCGCAGGGGGTGACCGACGTCGTCCGGGGACGCGACCTTTACGCGGCGACCGACGTGCACCGGCTCCTGCAGGCATTGCTCGGGCTGCCGACGCCGCATTACCGGCACCATTCCATGCTGACCGGGCCGGACGGGCGGCGGCTCGCCAAGCGGAGCGGAGCGCCGAGCCTGGCCGATCTGCGCGCGGGCGGCGCCGATCCCAGGGCGCTGGCGGCGGCGCTGCGCATGGGCGAAATGCCGTGTGGATATTCGCCCCGCGATACCTAGATAGGTTCCATGAACGTCCTCCTCGTCCTCCTCATCGTCGCCGCCGCGGGCGCGACCCTGTTCGTGCTCGTCAAGGGCGTGATCGGCATGGCGCAGGGCCGCGACCTGAGCGGCGCGCGCAGCCAGGATCTGATGCGCAAGCGCGTGCTCTTCCAGGGCGCCGCGATCCTGCTCGCCGCCCTCCTCCTCCTGATGATGCGCGGCGGCGGCTGATCATGGTGCGGCTGAACCGGATCTACACGCGAACCGGCGACGCGGGGGACACCGGCCTCGCCGACGGCAGCCGCATTGCAAAGGACCATCCCCGCGCGCAGGCGATCGGCGACGTCGACGAGACCAACAGCGCGATCGGCATCGCGCTCCTCCACGTGACGGACGAACGGCTCGCCGGCATGCTGCGCGCGGTCCAGAACGAGCTGTTCGATCTCGGGGCCGACCTGGCGACGCCGGGCGAGGATTTCGCGCCGTCGGAAATGACGCTGCGCATCGTTCAGGACCAGATCGACCGGCTCGAGCGCGAGATCGACCTGATGAACGAGACGCTGGAGCCGCTCAGGAGCTTCATCCTTCCCGGCGCCGGCGCTGGCGCGGCCTACATCCACCTCGCCCGGGCGATCTCGCGGCGGGCAGAGCGCGCGGCGGTGGCGGCGGCGCGCGAAGTGGCGCTGAACCCGCTGGCGCTGATCTATCTGAACCGCCTTTCCGACCATCTCTTCGTCGTGGCGCGGGCCGCGGCGTCAGCGGCGGGCGGCGACATATTGTGGGCGCCCGGCGCTACTCGGAGCCATTAACATAGGTCAGCCGTTCGGGAGATCGATGGCTACGAATCTCCGCGCCGAACCGGCTCTGGCCGACCGCTTCCGCGACGTCCGCGCGCTGAGCCTCGCCATCGCCGCGCCGCTCTCCGACGCGGACGCGACGCTCCAGCCGATGCCGGACGCGTCGCCGGCCAAGTGGCACCTCGCCCACACCACATGGTTCCTCGAAACCTTCGTGCTTCGCGACCATGTGCCGGGGCGCAGGCCTTTCGACGAGCGCTGGGCCTACCTCTTCAACTCCTATTATGAGGGCGAGGGGGAGCGGCACGCGCGGGACCGGCGCGGGATGCTGAGCAGGCCCTCGCTGGACGAGATCCGGGCGTGGCGCGCGCATGTCGACGATGCCGTCGCGGGCCTGTTGCCGAACCTGCCCCTCGAGGCGCTGGCACTGGTCGAGCTCGGGATCAACCACGAGCAGCAGCATCAGGAGCTGATGCTGATGGACATGCTCGCGACGTTCGCCGCCAATCCGCTGCTTCCGGCCATGTTCGAGGCGCGGCCGCGGGCTCCGACGGGCGCGGCGCGGGAGATGGGCTGGACCCAAGGGCGCGCGGGGATCGTGCAGATCGGCCACGAGGGCGTGGGCTTCGCCTTCGACAATGAAGGGCCGCGTCACCGGGTGTTCCTCCAGCGCCATGCACTGGCGGACCGGGTCGTCACGAACGGCGAGTGGCAGAACTTCATCGAAGCCGGCGGCTACCGTGATCCGCGGCTGTGGCTCGCCGACGGCTGGGCGTGGGTGCGCAGGGAGGGGGTCGAGGCACCGCTCTACTGGCAGCGGCGTGACGGGGAGTGGCACCGCTTCGCGCTCGACGGCCTGGCGCCCGTCGATCCGGCCGAGCCGGTCTGCCACGTCGGCTATTACGAGGCGGAGGCCTACGCCCGCTGGGCCGGCGCCCGCCTCCCCACCGAAGCCGAATGGGAAGCCGCCGCCTCGGCACATGACCGCCACGGCGGCAACCAGCTCGACGAAGCCTGCGCGCCCCGCCCCACAAAGTCGCCGCCGGCCGCTGCCGGCTTCTTTGGGGACGTTTGGGAATTGACCGGGAGCGCCTACCTTCCCTACCCCGGCTTCGCGGCACCCGAGGGGACGGTCGGCGAATATAACGGCAAGTTCATGGTGTCGCAGATGGTGCTGCGTGGCGGCTCCTGCGCCACCCCGCGCGGGCATGTCCGGGCGTCCTATCGCAACTTCTTCTATCCCCACCAGCGCTGGATGTTCTCCGGCCTGCGCCTCGCAAGGAACGGCTGACGTGACGCACCGAACGACGACCAGGGCCGCCGCCGATCCCGCGTTCCGCGCGGACGTGCTGGCGGGGCTCGCGCAGCCGAACAAGGCGGTCCCGGCGCGCTGGCTCTATGATCGGCGCGGATCCGAGCTGTTCGAGGAGATTACCCGGCTTCCGGAATATTATTTGACGCGCGTCGATGCCGCTTTGCTCGAGGCGCATTGCGGGGAGGTGGCGGCGATTGCAGGAGCCGGGAACGTCGTTGTCGAGTTCGGAGCCGGATCGGCGGTCAAGACTCCGATCCTGCTGCGCGCCGCCCGCCCGTCCGCCTATGTGCCGGTCGACATCAGCGGCGCGTTCCTGCGCGAATCCGTCGAGGCGGTGCAAAGCGCGTTTCCGCACCTGCCCATCTATCCGGTGGAAGCGGACTTCATGGTCGAGCTTCCGCTGCCGCGCGCTGTCGCGGGGGAGCCGAAGCTCGGCTTCTTCCCGGGCTCGACGATCGGCAACATGATCCCCAAGACCGCCGTCGACCTGCTGCGCGCGATGAAGGCCGCGCTCGGCGTCGGCGCCTACCTGCTGATCGGCATGGACCGCGCGAAGGCGGCCGACGTGCTGGTCCCGGCCTATGACGATGCGGCGGGCGTGACGGCCGCCTTCAACCTCAATCTGCTGCACCGGATCAATGCGGAGATGGACGGCGACGTGCCGGTGGACGCCTTCCGGCACCGCGCCGCCTGGAACGAGCCGATGAGCCGGATCGAGATGCACCTGGAGGCGGTGCGGGACGTGTCGTTCACGATTGCGGGCCGCGCCTTCTCGATGCGGATGGGCGAGACGATCCACACCGAGAACAGCCACAAATACGGGCCTCGCGACGCCCGGCTGCTGCTGCGCGCCGCGGGCTGGAGCCCGGTTGCGGAGTGGACGGACGAGGGCGACAATTTCGCGCTGATCCTCGCGGAGGCGGAGGCGGCGCGCTTCGCTCCCTAGAAGCCGCCGCCATTGCCGCAGCGGTGCCTCGCGTCTAGAGGGCGAAGGGAGCGAGGATCGGAGTTTCCATGGTTGAGCTGTTTAACATCCTGAGCATGCTGCTTTCGGTGTTGTCCTGGATCATCATCGGCCAGGCGATCCTCAGCTGGCTGATCATCTTCAACGTGATCAACACGCAGAGCGACTTCATCCGCAACCTGATCGGTGCGCTGGACCGGCTCACCGAGCCGCTCTACCGGCCGATCCGCAAGATCCTGCCGGACTTCGGCGGGATCGACTTCTCGCCGCTGGTCGTCCTGCTGCTGATCATGATGCTCCAGCGGGTGATCCTGCCGCTCCTGTTCTTCGGCCCCGCGCCAACCCCGTATTAGGTGCGATTTGGCCGCCGCGATCATCGACGGGAAAGCGTTCGCGCAGCGCCTGCGCGAACGGATCGCCGCCGCGGTGCCCGCCTTCGCCGCGCAGGCAGGGCGTAGTCCCGGGCTTGCCGTCGTGCTGGTCGGGGAGGACCCGGCGAGCCAGGTCTACGTCCGCTCCAAGAACAAGGCGACGGTCGAAGCCGGAATGGAAGGCTTCGAGCACCGCCTCCCCGCCGACACGCGCGAGGCGGAGCTGCTGGCCCTGGTCGGCGCACTCAACGCCGACGCGCGCGTAGACGGGATCCTCGTCCAGCTTCCGCTTCCAGCCGGCATCGACGAGCGCAAGGTGATCGAAGCGATCGATCCGGCCAAGGACGTGGACGGCTTCCACCCGATCAATGCGGGGCGGCTGGCGGTCGGCGAGGAGGCCCTGGCGCCGTGCACGCCGCTCGGCTGCCTCATGCTTTTGAAGGAGCGGCTGGGCGACCTCTCCGGGCTCGAAGCCGTGGTGATCGGCCGCTCGAACATCGTCGGCAAGCCGATGGCGCAGCTTCTCCTTCGCGAGAATTGCACGGTGACGCTGGCGCACAGCCGGACGCGGGACCTGCCCGCAGTCGTGCGCCGCGCCGACATCGTCGTCGCCGCCGTGGGTCGGCCCGAGATGGTGAAGGGCGACTGGCTGAAGCCGGGCGCGACCGTGATCGACGTCGGGATCAACCGGGTGCCGGGTGCCGAGGCAGGCAAGACGCGCCTCGTGGGCGATGTGGATTACGAGGGCGCGTGCGCGGTCGCGGGCGCCGTGACGCCGGTGCCGGGCGGGGTAGGGCCGATGACCATTGCGGTTCTGCTCAGGAACACCCTGGTCGCGGCGCATGCGCGTGCTGGGTTCGCTCCGCCGGAGGGGCTGTGATGGGCACGAATGCGGTGGTGTCAGACCAGGTAATCCAACATCGTTCGTCCCGAGCGAAGTCGAGGGGCGCTGCACCGAGCCAGAGCGTGCGCCCCTCGACTACGCTCGGGGCGAACGGGTTCGTGGACCTGCACCAGCCCACGGAGCGGCACCCAAAAAGCGCGCGGTCGCTGCCGTGAACGAGCTCGGTGCCCTCTTCGTCTCGGCGTTCGTCACGCTCTTCGTGATCATCGATCCGCCGGGCTGCGCGCCGATCTTCGCGGGGCTGACCCGCGATTGTCCGGCGCCGCAGCGCAGGGCGATGGCGGTGCGGTCGGTGACGATCGCGGCGGGGATCCTCGTCTTCTTCGCCCTGCTCGGCGAGGACCTGCTCGAAGTGCTCGGTATCGGGCTGCCGGCGTTCCGGATTGCGGGTGGCATCATGCTGTTCATGATCGCGCTCGACATGGTGTTCGAGCGGCGCACGGCGCGGCGCGAGAACCGGGCGCAGGAGGTGAGCGCCAGCCCCGAGCATGACGACGTGTCGGTGTTCCCGATGGGGATTCCGATGATCGCCGGCCCGGGCTCGATCGCTTCCGTGATGCTGCTCGTCGGGCGCAGCGAAGGGCTTCAGCAGACGCTCGTCGTCTTCGCCGCGCTCGCTTCGGTGCTGGTGCTGACCTGCCTGTCGCTGCTCGCCGCGGGGCCGCTGATGCGGCTCCTCGGGCACAGGATGGAGGCGATGCTGACGCGCCTGTTGGGCGTGATCCTCGCCGCGCTGGCGGCGCAGTTCGTGATCGACGGGATCAACATCGCGATCAGCGTTTGACGACGCGCCACATCCGGTAGGGCGAGTCCGCGGGGAGCGGGACGCGCTCCAGCCAGGCGGGAACCTGGTTCCGCATGAGCTGGCGGTAGAAGCCGTTCGGCGCTTCCGAGGCGTAGACGGTCGACTCCGACAGGTGCGGGCAGATCAGGACATAGTCGATCCGGTAGCGGTCCACCGTCTCCAGCGCCCGCTGCGGCGTGCCGCGGAAGGCGAGCATGATGTCCATGATCTGCCGCGAATTGCGGTGATAGGGCCCGGCGATCGCGTTGTGGTGCGTCATCGTGATCAGCCGCGGCCCGAGATCCACGAAGGTGAGGACATTGCCCTTCGGCTGGCGCGCGACCGGGCGCAGCGCCGGAATGGTCGGGCAGCGGCGGTTGGCGCTTTCGACCAGCGGCCGCGGGACCGCGGGCGGCTCGGGCACGAGGCGCATCGCGTAGGTCGTCGCGTAGCCCGAGAAGAGGAGCACCGCGACCGCGACGCCGGCGGCGGCGAGCGCGACGCTGCGCCGCGCGTGGAACCAGCAGAGGACCAGCCAGGCGAGCGCCGTGGCGCCTGGGATGGAGAGGAGCTGGGCGGCCGGGCCGGCGCGGGTCTGCCAGGCGAGGAGCCCGGTGCCGAGCAGGCCGAGGAGGAAGAGGCCGGCCCAGAGGATCGTCCGGTCGGGATCCCGGCGGCTGCGCCACATCATGACGAGATAGCCGATCAGGCCGAGGAGCGGGAGCGTGCCGGTGTTCGCCGCGGTCTTCCAGCCGTGGCGCCAGATCGGCATCGCCTCGCGCACGCGGCTCAGCCACAGCCGCTCGAGCTCGGGAGAGGATTGTTCGAGCCGGCCGAGGCAGTGCGGCCACGTGATTCCGAATGCGACGCCGACCGCGACGCCGCCGGCCGCGGCGGCGGCGAATCGGACGAGGCGCTTTTCGGGCGACCAGGCGGCGAGCGCCACCGACAGGGCGCCGGCGAGGATCATCGAGGAGAGCCAGACCGGCGAGAGCGCGTCGCAGACCGCCGCGCGGTTCGCCTCCGAGGTGAAGAGGAGGTAGGAGAGCGCGCAGCCGCCGGCGAGGCTCGCGCCATAGGCGAAGAGGCGTCGCGCCTCGTCGCGGCTCCATATCCACATGAAGACGGCGACCGCCCCCGCCACGGCGAGATAGGGAAGCATCTCCATGCCGATGGTGAGGGAGAGCGCGGTGGCGACGCCGAGAACGACGCCTCCGCGCGCCCGTTTCGGATCGGAAAGGCCCATGACGCAGAGCGCGACCATGGCGAGCTGCCAGCCGTGGTGATCGATGCGGAGCGGCAGGAACATGCCGCGGACCGACCCACCGCAGAGGAGGAGAGCGAGCGCGACCGGGTAGGCGAAAGGCGAGACGAGGCGGCGCGCGGTCACCGCGAGCGCGGTCATCAGCACGGCGAGGGGCAGCATCGGGGCGAGCGTCACCGCCACGCGCTCCGCCGGCGCGCCGCCCATGAACGGCGCGAGGAGGAGCTTGATCCCCGCGATCGGCAGGTCGACGAGGCGGGACCAGTGGATGTTCGCGCCTTCCGGAGCGTTCATCCGGTACTGGCGCAGATCGTACCAGCCCTGCCCTTCGAGAAGGGCGCGGACCTGCATCATGCGCATATTGTCGTCGGTGTCGCCGAGCGCGAACCAGTGGATGCCCCACCAGCGCTGCGAGATCATCCAGGCCGCGGCGCCGATCCAGAAAAGGGCGGTGATCGTGCGCCAGCGCGTCTCGATCTGGGCGCCGAGCAGGTCTCCAGCCTTCTGCACCCCCCGAAGCGCCACCCGCCGTCCCCGCTTTCCAAGCCTCCCTCAGCGCATTAGTCGGTCGGGAACAAAGGGCAAGGGCGGGGCCGGTGACCAGATGAGGCTGCTGAGGGAGAACAGGGATTTCATCGCGCAGGTGATCCGCTTCGGGATGACCGGCGTGCTCCTGACCCTGCTCGTCGCGGGCGGCTACTGGATCGCTGCGGACGTGTTCGGCGTGGAGCCGATGCTGTCGATGACGCTGAACTACGTGGTGTTCACCGCGCTCGGCTACGTCCTCCACAGCCGCTTCAGCTTCAAGGGGCACGGCGCACGGGACAATCCGAAGAGGCGCACGATCCGCTTCTTCATCGTCAACACGACGGGGTTCCTCGCCAACCAATTCTTCGTCTGGCTGCTCGTCAAGCAGATGGAGGGCCCGGTCTGGTGGTCGGTGATCCCGATCGTGTTCGTGACGCCTTTGCTCACCTTTTCGCTCAACCGGCGATGGGTGTTCGCCTGAGCTTGTCATCGGGTTCGCGCATGACGCGGTAGAGTCGGCTGCGGCCGCTTTGCCAGATCGGCTGGAGATCGTCGGCAAAGGCGGGATCGAAGCGCGGCGGGTCGATCGTCCAGACATAATCGAAGGCGCCGCGCGGGAAATGCGCCATCGCCTCGTTCATCGAGCGCCAGACTTCGCGGCCGCAGGGACGCGGCGTCACGACCTGGGTCGGATCGCGCATGAACGGCCACGCCTTGCGGTAACGGACGTCGAGCAATTGGGCGCCGGCCATCGTCCACTGGTCGTTCGAGAAGGCGTGCCGACGCACCATGGCGAGGCCGGGGAGGTGGAGGAGGCGGCTCATCGCCCAGGGCTCGCGGCAGCCCCGGCCGATGAAGGAGACCATGCGGGCGCCGCGCGGGACATGCTCCAGCGCGGCGAGCTCCCGGTCGAAACTGCGGTCGTAAAGGACCATGCTCGCCGTCCCCGCGCCGGTGCGGACGAGGACGAAGGCGAGCGAGGCGATTGCGACGCCCTTCATGAAGCGCGCGCCCGTTCCTTCCGGAAAGCGGATTGCGATGAGCGCGACGGCGAAGAGATAGGGCGCGAGCCGCATGTCGGCATAAGCCGAGCCGAAGACGATGCGCGGAAGGGCGATGAAGACGATGGAGAGGAAGAGGGCGGAAGCCGCGAGGTTGCGCGAAAAATGGATGCGCCTGCTCACCATCGCCCAGAAGATGACCAGGCCGCAGAGCGCCAGGGAGACGGTGTCGAAAACCTCCCACCGGTCGCGCAGCGCCGAGCGCAGCCAATCTAGCTTGGCATCGAAATTGAGCCAGTCGCCGGTTTGCCCGCCCGATCCTTCGCTGCGCCAGAGCAGCATCAGGATCATTGGCGGCGCGAGCGAGAGGCAGTGGAGGCCGGCGCGAAGGCCCGACTTGACCAGCCCTTGCCCCCGGTCGAACTGGCGGACGAGCTCGGCCGAGAAGGCAAGCACGCCGAGCGTGCCCCAGCCGAAGGCATGGCATATCCAGAGCAGGATCGAGAGCGGCACCATGATCGCAGCGCGCAGCGGCGTCTTTTGGAGGCGAGCCAGCCTCAGCCACAGGCCGAAGGCGAGAAAGGCGAGCGCCATCGAAAGCGCGTAGTTCACGAAGCCGAACAGGAAAGGGAAGTTGTAGGCGAAGGGAACGGCGAGCATCGCGGTCGGCGGGATGCGGCCATGGACTTCGCGCGCCACCCAGAGGAAACCCGCGACGGTGAGCGCCGGAATCGCGACGACGATGAGCTTCACGGCAAGCTCGAGGCCGAAGATCGGCGCGAGCGGCATGATCAGAAGATCGATGCCGAGATTGCCGATGAGGCGCCATTCGAAGGTGTAGAAGTCTCGAAGCGGCGCCTCGCGGCCGTGGAGCTGGACGGCGTAGCGGCCCATGTGGCCGGGGAGATCGAGCAAAGGCGGCACGTCCGGCCAGAGCAGGGGAAGGGCGGACAGCAGGATCAAGGCGGCCACGGCCCAGCGCCGCTCCCACCAGCGCAAGGCGGGAGACGCAGCGTTGGTCCCGGCCGCGCCCTCTGCGATCATGTCTGCGCTTTGCCCCGCCGCCGCCCGCCGTTCAAGCGGCGCGGCGCGCGCGTGTCAGCGCGGCACTCTTTCCTGCGCGCCTATTCGGCGGCGAGATGCCAGGCCGGCGGCTCCTCGGCAGCGCGCAGGCGCGCCGATTCCTCGTACATATAGTCGCGGGTCATCGGCACGGCGTCGCGGCGGCGGACGAACTGGACCTGCCAATTCCCCATGCCGCCGTAGCGGAAGGCCGATTCGGAGCCGGCGAGATAGAAGAGCCACATGCGGTAGAAGCGCTCGTCGTACATACCGACGATCTCATCCTTGTGCATCACCGTCCGCCGGTACCATTCCTCGAGCGTGTGCGAATAATGGTAGCGCATCAGCTCGACGTCTGCGGTGACGAGATGGTGCTTCTCGGCTTCGGTGACCAACTCCGAGAGGGCCGGAATGTAGCCGCCCGGGAAGATGTACTTGCGGGTCCATTTGTCGGTGACGCCCGGCTCGCCGAGGCGCCCGCAGCAGTGCGAGACCATGACGCCGTCCTCCTTGAGGAGGTCGTGACACTTCCTGAAGAAGCCCGGATAATGGGGCGTGCCGAGATGCTCGATCAGGCCGACATTGATGATGCGGTCGAACTGCCCTTCGACGTCGCGATAGTCCACCAGTTCGAACTTCACGCGGTCGGCGACGCCGGCTTCCTCGGCGCGTTCCTTGCAGAACTGGATCTGGTCCGGCGCGAGGGCGACGCCGAGCACGTCGACGTCGTAATGGCGGTGGAGGTAGAGGGCCATGCCGCCCCAGCCGCAGCCGATGTCGAGCACCTTCATGCCGGGCTTCAGATAGAGCTTGGCGGCGAGATGCGCCTTCTTGTCGAGCTGCGCCTGTTCGAGACTGTTCCGTACGTCCCGGTAATAGGCCATCGTGTATTGCCGGTCCTCGTCGAGGAAGAGCTCGTAGAGGCGGCGCGTCAGATTGTAGGTATGCTCGGCATTGTGGCGCGAGCGGCTCTTCCAGTTCACCTGGTCGAGGCGCCCGGCGAGATGGCCGATGACCTTACGGACCGGCCCCTTGGGCTTGAGCGGCCCCTGGCGCTCGATCGGCGCATTGTAGCGGATGAGCAGGATCAGGTCGCGGATGTCGCCCTGCTCCATCACCATCCGGCCGTCCATATAGGCTTCCCCGGCGCCGACGCGCGGGTCCTTCACGATGTGGGTGGAAGCGCCCTTGTCCGTAAGCCTGACGCGGCACGGCCCATGGTTCGGATCGGGCGCGCCGTAGCGATATTCCTTGCCGTCATGATCGACGACGGTGAGCTCGCCCTTCTTGACGAGCGAACGGAGGAGTTTGTCGAGCATCCACATGGGCGGCAACATAACCGGCTGTTTCGGGAGTGCAACAGGAGCGGGGTGTTCGTGCGGGTGACCCGCCCTTCGACAGGCTCAGGGCGATCGGTGGTGAGCTGCAGTGAGCGGTATCGGCATAGACTCGCTGGTGCGATTGAGACGGCGCGCTAACCCGCCGCTTGCGCCAGCGCCCCTTCCAGATCCCGCGCACGGAACGGCTTCTGCAACACCGGCGCGCCGCGATAGCCTTCCTCGATGCCGTCGGCGCCGTAGCCGGTGGCGAAGAGAAAGGGGATGCCGCGCCCGCGCAGGATCTCGGCCACCGGGAAGCTGGTCTCGCCCGCGAGGTTCACGTCGAGCATGGCGAGATCGAACTCGCCTTCGCGCGCGAGCTGGAGCGCCGGGCCGAGGCGGCTGGCGATGCCCGCCACTTCGTGCCCCATGGCGAGGAGCATGTCCTCGATGTTCATGGCGACCAGCATCTCGTCTTCGACGACGAGGATGCGAAGGCGCCGGTCAGGCAAGCGAGGGTTCCTTGGCGGTGAGGCCGGTCAGCCCCGCCTCGATCGTGCAGACGAGGCCGTCGGTGCTGAAATCGAGCGACGCGCGGCCGCCGAGATCGGCCGTCAGCCCGCGCTCGATGAGGCGCGAGCCGAACCCGCGGCGCTCCGGCGGCACGACGGGCGGACCGCCGCGCTCGCGCCATTCGATGCGGAGCGTCCCGCCCACCACCTGCCACGAGATGGAGACGGTGCCGCCTTCGGCTGAGAGCGCGCCGTATTTCGCCGCATTGGTGCCGAGCTCGTGAAAGGCGAGCGCCAGCGCGAGCGCGGGGCGCGGGGCGAGGAGCACCTCGTCGCCGGAAACTTCGAAGCGGCCCTGCTCGCCGGCGAGATATTCGGTCGCGTCGGCGACGACCCGGGCGAGGCTCGCGCCTTCCCAATTCTGGGCGGTGAGCAGGCTGTGCGCGCGCGACAAGGCAAGGAGCCGCGCTTCGAAGCGGCTGCGCGCTTCGGCGAGCGGGATCTCCCCCTTCAGCGTCTGGAAGGCGATCGCCTGGACGGTGGCGAGCGTGTTCTTCACGCGGTGGTTGAGCTCGTTAATGAGGAGGCGCTGGCGCTGTTCGGCCTGCGCCCGCTCGACCGCGTCCCAGGTGCGCTCGGCCACGTCGCGCGCCATGGCGGCTTCGGAGCGCTTCCAGAAGCGGGGCTGCGGCTCGTGGACGTAGAGGAGGCCCTTCAGTATGCCGTCGCGCACGAGGGGCACGGTAATGAAGGCGCGCATGCCGACGGCCTCCCAGGCTTCGATCAGCCCGGGGCCGAGGAGCGGCAGGGCGCGAATGTCCGGGATCGCCATCGTCTCGCCGGTGTGGAGAAAGGCGAGCGCCTCCTCGCCGAACACGTCGATCAGCGCGCTCTGCCCGCCGAGGCTTTCGATGCGCGCGTCGCGGGTCCAGTCGGACTTGACCGAGACGGTGCCGCTGGTCTCGTCCACCTCCGCATAGCCGACGCGGCTGACGCCGAGATAGCGGCCGAGGAGTTCGGTCGCATGGTCCTTGACCAGCGCCGGATCGGTCACGCCCCGAAGGCGGTCCGCAAGCGCAATCTGGAACGACAGTCGGCGCTCGGCGAGCAGGGCTTTTGTGATTTCGATGCCCTGATTGAGGATGCCGAGGACCTTGCCGCCCGCGTCCGTGATCGGCGTGAGGCTGTAGTTCCAGTAAGTCTCGTCGACCGCTTCGCCGCGGCGGATCGGCAGCATCTGCTCATAGATGGAGACGCCTTGCCCGGTCGCCGCCACGTTCTCGAAGCTCGGGCGGACGAGGTCCCAGATGTCGGGCCACACCTCGGCCGCCGTTCCGCCCAGTGCGCCGGGATGGCGATCGCGCAGGACCGGCGCCCAGGCATCGTTGTAGATGAGGCGGAAGTCCGGACCCCAGTAGAGCGCGGACGGAACCGAGGCGCAAAGGCACAGGTCGGCGGAAAGGCGGAGCTCTGCGGGCCAGGCTTCCTGCGGCCCCAGCGGCGTCGCGGCCCAGTCGAACGCGGCGACGGCGTTCGCCATGCGCTGCGGCCGCTCCGGCGGCACGATCGGCGCATGCATGGCCATCGACGCTCATACTCCACTAAGAGGCTGCCACTCTAACGAGCCGAGTCCTCGCCAGAAACCCTTGAAAATCAGTGACCCAGAAAAACCTCCCCGCGGTTTGGACGCGAGGGGAACCGCACGGCAGGCGAGGATTCAGGTCAGCGCCTGAACCAGCGTTCGCGCGCGAAGAAGAGGACGACGGCAAGGGCGATGCCGACGCAGACGGCGACGACGCCCCAGAACGCCCAGGGCTCGTCCGCATAGGGAATGCCCTGGACGTTCATGCCGAGGAGGCCGGTGATGAAGGTCAGGGGCAGGAAGACGAAGGCGACGACGGAGATGAGGAGCGAGCGCTGGTCGAGCTGCTCGGCGCGTAGGTCTGTCAGTTGCTCGTGGAGCAGGGCGGCGCGCTCTCGGACGGCTTCCAGTTCCTCGGTCATGCGGGCGAAGCGGTCGGCGGCCTCGCGGATGTGGAGCCGATCCTCCTCCGAAAGCCAGTCGACGTCGAGCCCGGCAAGCTCGACGAGGGCGTCGCGGTTGGGAGCGACGAAGCGGCGGTAGGCGATGGCTTCGGAGCGAAAGCGGGCGATCTCCGTACGCAGGCGGTAGAGGTTTCCGTCGTCGAGCTCGCTTTCGCATTGATCGAGATTGTCGCCGAGGGCGGCGACCTGCGGATCGAGCTGGCGGCTGATCACGCGCGCGAAGGCGGCCACGAGATCGCCGGGATCGAGGATCTTGCCCGCCTCCGCATGGGCGTAGACGGTCGCGGTCGCCGACATGGTGCGGCGGCTCAGGGAGGTGACGCGGTCCTTCCTCACCCACATGCGGATCGACACGAGCCGGTCCGAATCGTCGGGGTCGAGGTCGCCGGGGCCGCGCAGGTTGACGATCGCGCCATTGTCGATCTGGTCGCAGCGCGGGCGCGTCTCGGTGGCGATCAGGGCGTTGGCCGCGACGTCCGGGATGTCGTCGTGCGATTTGACGAAGCCCAGATCCTGCTCGTCGCGGCCTTCGAGATGGATCCAGAGCAGGCCGTCGGCGCGGTAGGCGGCCGCCTCCTCGACGGACAGACGGCGGACCTTGCCGTCTTCGACGAGGAGCCCGCCTTCCATCAGAGCCGGGCGATGAAGGCCTGGACGGCGGGGGCGACGTCCTCGCGCTTGAGCGCCAGAGCGAGGTTGGCGATGACGAAGCCCGTTTTGTCGCCGCAATCGTGGCGCTCGCCTTCGAAGGTGACGCCGTGGAAGGGCTGGGTGCCGATCATCCGCGCCATCGCGTCGGTGAGCTGGATCTCGCCGCCCGCGCCTTTTTCCTGCGTATCGAGGAGGCGCATGATTTCGGGCTGGAGGATATAGCGGCCGACCACGGCCAGGGTGGAGGGCGCATCCTCGGGCTTGGGCTTCTCGACGAGGCCGGTCACTTCGGTAAGGCGGCCGTCCGCGGTGCCCGGCGTGATGATGCCGTAGCTTGCGGTGCGCTCGCGCGGCACGTCCTGGACGCAGACGATGTTGCCGCCGACTTTCTCATAAGCCGCGACCATCTGGGCGACGCAGCCGGGCGCGCCGACCATGAGATCGTCGGGGAGGAGCACGGCGAACGGCTCGTCGCCGACGATGTGGCGGGCGCACCAGACGGCGTGGCCGAGCCCGAGCGGCTCCTGCTGGCGCACCGACTTGAGCGCGCCGTGCGGGAGCCGGGTGACGTCGAGCGGCTCTAGCGACTTGCCGCGACCCTTCATGGTCGCTTCGAGCTCGAAGGCGACGTCGAAATGGTCTTCGAGCGCGCCCTTGCCGCGGCCGGTGACGAAGATGAACTCCTCGATCCCCGCCTCGCGCGCCTCGTCGACGGCGTATTGGATAAGCGGCCGGTCGACGATGGTCAGCATCTCCTTCGGGATCGCCTTGGTCGCGGGAAGGAAGCGCGTGCCGAGACCGGCGACGGGGAAAACGGCCTTGCGAACGGGTTTCATCAATTCTCCTGCGGCAGCGGCCGCGCGCTCGAATGGCGTTACTGCGGGGGGAGGTCGAAGCGGTCTTCTTCGCGCTCCTGCGAGCGGGTGAGGGCTTCGTCGACTCGCGACGGGCGGGCGATGGGCGGAGGCTCGAGCAGCTGCTCGGTCGTCGCCGGACCGGCCGCCGTCTCGGGCTGGACGGGGAGCGGCTGGCCGGGCTCCGGCTCCAGGGGGCCGCGCACGCCGCAAGCCGATGCGAGGATTGCAAGGCCGGTCAGGAGAAGGGCGCGCTTCATTCGTTCATTCCCAAAGCCTTCTTCGCCGCATCGACGCGCTTCTTGACCGCCTGGGGCGCCGTGCCGCCATAGCTCGTCCGGCTTCTTACCGAAGCCTCGACCCCGAGGACATCGAAAATCCGCCGGTCGATGCGGGCGTCGATGGCGGCGAGGTCTTCGAGCTTCAAATCCCAAAGCTTTGCGCCGCGTTCGTCGGCGAGGCGGACGGCGCGGCCGGTGACGTGATGCGCCTCTCGGAAGGGGATGCCTGCTTCGCGGACCAGCCAGTCGGCGAGATCCGTTGCCGTCGGGTGCCCGGCTTCCAGCGCAAAGCGCATGCGATCGGCGTCGAAGGTCAGCGTCTCGGCCATGCCGGTCATCGCCGCGAGCGAGAGGATGAGGAGGTCGTGCGCTTCGAAGACGGGCGGCTTATCGTCCTGCATGTCTTTGGAATAAGCGAGCGGCAGGCCCTTCATGGTCATGACGAGCGCGCTCATCGCGCCGGCGATGCGGCCCGAATGCCCGCGCACCAGCTCGGCGGCGTCGGGGTTGCGCTTCTGCGGCATGATCGAGCTGCCGGTGGAGTAGGCGTCGGGGAGGCGCACGAAGCCGTAGGGCTGGCTCGCCCAGATCACGATCTCCTCGGCGAGGCGGGAGAGGTGGAGCGCGCATTGCGTCGCCGCCATCAGGTAATCGAGCGCGAAGTCGCGGTCCGAAACCGAGTCGATCGAATTGGCCGTCGCCCGGTCGAAGCCCAAAGCGAGCGCCGTCGCTTCACGGTCGACGGGGAAGCCGGTGCCCGCGAGTGCGGCGGCGCCGAGCGGCGATTCGTTCATGCGCTTGCGGGCGTCGGCGAAGCGCGAGCGGTCGCGGCGCAGCATCTCATAATAGGCCATCAGGTGATGGCCGAGGGTGACCGGCTGGGCGACCTGCAGGTGGGTGAAGCCGGGCATCAGGGTCGCCGCATGCTCCTCGGCTCGGGTGACGAGCGCGCGCTGCAGCGCGTCGATCCCGTCCAGCGCCTGATCGATCGCCTCGCGGGTCCAGAGGCGGAAGTCGGTCGCGACCTGGTCGTTGCGCGAACGGGCGGTGTGGAGCCGGCCGGCGGCGGGGCCGATCAGCTCGGCGAGGCGGTGCTCGACATGCATGTGGATGTCTTCGAGCGCGGCATCCTCGGGCACGCCGTCCGCGCCATATTCATCGGCGACCCGCTCCAGCCCTTCGCAGATCGCGTCGACGTCGTCGCCGCCGACGATGCCCTGCGCGCCGAGCATCGCGACATGGGCGCGGCTCGCTTCGATGTCCTGGCGCCACATCCGCTTGTCGAAGGAGATGGAGGCATTTATCTCCCGCATCAGCGCCGAAGGACCTTCGGCGAACCGTCCGCCCCACATCTTGCTGGAGTTGCCGTTGCGGCCTGTAATCGCCTGTCTCCTCGGGCTCGTCGCCGCCCTCGCTACGGGCGCTTGCGATAGGCAAAAGGCCGCGCCGGAGCAAGGCGGCGGCGGGCCTGCGGCCGCGCCAGCCGCGCCGCCGCCGGTCGCGCAGCGTTATCCGACCGGCCGCCTCGACCGCAGCAAGGCGGGCACGGCCGCGCCCGGCATCCAGTTCGAGGATCCGGACGGCGAGCCCGCCACCTTTGCCGATTTCCGCGGCAAGCCGTTGCTGGTCAATTTATGGGCGACCTGGTGCGCGCCCTGCGTCGTCGAAATGCCCTCGATTGACCGGCTGGCGGTGCGCGAAGGCGAGCGCCTCCAGGTCCTGGCGCTGAGCGAAGGCGACGACCGCGCCAAGGTCACGGACTTCTTCGCCGCGCGCCGCTTCGCCGCGCTCGATCCTTTCCGCGACGGGGACATGGCGATGATGACGGCGCTCAAGATCGACACGTTGCCGACCACCATCCTCTACGACGCGCAAGGGCGGGAGGTTTGGCGGATGACCGGCATGGCGGAGTGGGACGGCGAGCGAGCGCTGCGGCTGATCGGGGAAGCGGAGCGGCGGTAGCGGAACCTGTGCGCTGCAAACCGCCCTTCGACAGGCTCAGGGCTATCGGTGGTGGACAGGCCGCGCCGCCTAATCAACCCCGCTAGGGCTGAGCCTGTCGAAGCCCGATTCGTGAGCTCAATCTCGCAGCAGCTCGTTGATGCTTGTCTTCGACCGCGTCCGCGCATCGACGCGCTTGACGATGACGGCGCAGGAGAGGCTCGGGCCGCCGTCCTTCGCGGGGAGGGTGCCGGGGACGACGACGCTGTAGGCGGGAACGCGGCCCATGTGGGTCTCGCCCGTTGCGCGATCGACTATCTTGGTCGACGCACCGATGAAGACGCCCATCGAGAGGACGGCGCCCTGTTCCACGATCACGCCTTCGGCGACTTCGGAGCGGGCGCCGATGAAGCAATCGTCCTCGATGATGACCGGCCCGGCCTGGAGCGGCTCGAGGACGCCGCCGATGCCGGTGCCGCCCGAGATGTGGACGTTGCGGCCGATCTGGGCGCAGCTCCCCACCGTTGCCCAGGTGTCGACCATGGTGCCTTCGCCGACCCAGGCGCCGATATTGACGAAGCTCGGCATCAGGACGGCGTTCTTCGCCACAAAGGCTCCCCGGCGGACGATGGCGCCGGGAACGGCGCGGAAGCCGGCGGCGGCAAATTCGTCCGCCCGCCAGTTCGCGAACTTGGACGGCACCTTGTCCCACCAATGAGCGCCGCCCGGGCCGCCGGGAATGGGCTCCATTGGCGTCAGGCGAAAGGAGAGAAGGACGGCCTTCTTCAGCCACTGGTTGACCGTCCAACCCTCCGGACCCTGCTCCGCAACGCGAGCCTCGCCCGAGTCGAGGAGCTGGATTGCCGCCTCGACGGCCTCGCGCACTTGTCCGTCGCCGTCGCCGAGCGTCTCGCGGCGCTCCCAGGCTTCGTCGACGATGCGCTGGAGCTCTGCCGTCATGCTGAATCCTCTCTGGTGATCTCTTCGAGCCAGTGGCCGATATCGCCGGTGCGGTAATCGATAAAGGCCGGATCGGCGTCGCGCCCGGCCTGCTCCGAACCGTTGTCGACCCACACCGTGGTCATGCCGAGCGCCTTGGCGGGCTCCAGGTTGCGAGCCATGTCCTCGACGAAAAGGGCGCGCGCAGGATCGATCGCGTAGCGGGCGCACATCGCTTCGTAGGATGAGGGGTGCGGCTTGGGCACATAGTCCATGGCATGGATGTCGTGCAGGCCGTCGAACGCATTGGCGAGGCCGAGACGATCCAGCACCCGGCGGGCGTAATTCTCGCTCGCATTGGTGAAGACGAACTTGCGGCCCGGCAGCCGGTCGAGCGCGGCGACCACCCGCTCATCGGCGGTGATGCGCGCAAGATCGATGTCGTGGACGAATTCGAGGAAGTCGTGCGGATCGGTGCCGTGCGCGCGCATCAGGCCGGCGAGCGTCGTGCCATGCTCGTGGAAAAAGCCCTTCTGAACCTTGCGGGCCTCTACCGCGTCGCAGCCGAGCAGGCGCATGATGTATTCGCCCATGCGCTGGTCTATGAGCGCGAACAGGTTCGCCGAGGCCGGGTACAGGCTGTTGTCGAGATCGAAGATCCAGGCGTCGACGTGGCGGAGTGCGGGAAGCATCGCCGCTCCTTAGGGGGCACCGGCGCTTCATCAAGCAGAAAGCTTGCGTCGGCTATGAAGGACGCGGAAAAAGCCAACATTGATAACAACTTGGCCGGAGAGGGATGATGATGCTCCAGTCTCGACGCAGCGCGCTCGCGCTCACCGCGTGCGCCGCCGCGCTCGCTCTTGCCGGCTGCGGCGGGGGAAGCAGCGGCGGACCGGGAGTCCAGCCGATTCCGATCGCGCCCCCGTCTCCGCCGCCGCCGCCGCCCCCTCCTCCCCCGCCGCCGCCGCCCGCGCCGGCTCCGGCCGCCGTCAACTACAACGACGCCGAATATCGCCGCTCGAACGGCGCGACGAGCTCGGGCGCGATCGCAGCCTGGGACGCGGGCGCGACAGGGCGCGGCGTCAAGGTCGCGGTGATCGACAGCGGCATCAACCCGAACCTCGCCGAATTTGCGGGCCGGATCGATCCGGCGAGCGCGGACGTGAACGCCGGCACGAGCCGCGGCGTCGTCGACACGGAAGGCCACGGCACTGCCGTCGCCGCGACCATCGCCGCCGCCCGCAACGGTACGGGCGCGATGGGCGTCGCCTTCGACGCGACGATCATGTCGTTCAATTCGAGCAATCCGGACAATTGCGACAAGGACGACGGTTGCAAGCATAGCGACAGCGCGATCGCGCGCGGGATCGACCTTGCGCGGCTGAACGGCGCGCGCGTTGTCAACATCTCGCTGGGCGGCGAGGGCGTCGGCAGCGCGGTGCTCACCGCCGTCTCCCGCGCGGCGCAGGCCGGCATCGTGGTCATCATCTCGGCCGGCAACGACAGCAAGGCCGACCCGTCCCCCTTCGCGCTCGAAACCGCCAACCGCGCCGGTGCCGGCCACGTCATCATCGCCGGCTCGGTCGGCGCTCCGATCGGCGGTGATCCCCTGAACGGCACCGACCTGTCCGCCATTTCGAGCTTCTCGAACCAGGCGGGAACGGGCGCGGCGCATTACCTGACGGCGCTCGGCTACCGGGTGCGGACCATCGACCAGACCGGCACCGGCTATCTCTATTCGGGCACCTCCTTTTCGGCGCCGGTGGTGAGCGGCGCGGCGGCGCTCCTCGCCCAGGCCTTTCCCAATCTCACCGGGCGCCAGATCGTCGAGATCCTGCTGACCACCGGCGACGACATCGGCGCCCCGGGGCGCGATCCGACGTTCGGCAACGGCCGGCTCAACATCGCGCGGGCGATGTCGCCGCAGGGGACGACGACGGCGGCGGGAACCACCGTCGCCATTTCCACCGGCCCCAACGGCCAGCCCACCGGCGCGAGCGGCGACGCGCTGATGCGCGAGCCGATCGGCGCCGTGATCCTCGACGGCTATTCGCGCGCTTATGCGATCGATCTCGCGCGCACGCTCAGCACGGCGCCGCAGCAGCGGCCGCTCGCGCAGGGGCTGCAGGGCGACCTCAGCACCGGCTGGGCGAGCGCCGGCGGGACGGCCGTCGCGGTGACGGTGCGCCGCAACCTTTCAGGCCAGCCGCAGATCGGGCTGGCCCAGACGGGGCTGAGCTTCGAGGATACGCGCCGGGCGCGGGCGATCGCCGGCATGGCGCTGTCGCGGATCACGCCGGACACGGCGGTGGCCTTCGGCTTTTCGGAAAGCGGGCGGACGCTGCAGCGGAGGCTCGCCGGCACGGACGGGCTGCCCTTCCTCGTGGCGCGCGATCCGCTGACCCGCGCCGGCTTTCACGCCGACAGCGGCGCGAGCGCGGCCGTGCGCCACAACCTCGGCCCCGTGGCTGTGACGCTCTCCACCGAGAATGGCGATGTCTGGATGGACCGCGACGAGCGGGCTCTTCCCGGCGCCGCGGAGCCGGTGAGGCCCGGCTATTCGATCAGCGCCGTGTCGCTCGACCGGCGCTTCGGCAATGTCGCGGTGAGCCTTGGCGGATCGCGGCTTGCGGAGGAGAGCACGACGCTCGGCGGCCGCTTCGCCTTCGCGCCGGGCGCGACGACGACCTACTTTGCGGACGCGACCGCGACCTGGGAGAACCGCTCCGGCTGGGGCGCGCAGGCGAGCTACCGGCGCGGCTGGTCGCTGCTTCCGGGCGGCAGCGCCCTGGCGCGCGGCGGCACCATGGCGAGCGACGCCTTCGCGTTCGACGCCTGGCGCGAGGGGGCGCTGCGGCGCGGCGACCGGCTGGCGCTGCGCGTGTCTCAGCCGCTGCGCACGGCAGGCGGCGGGCACCTCCTCAACCTGCCGACCAGCTACGATTATGCGACGCTGACCGCGGGTTACGAGCTCAGGCGGCTCAACATGACGCCGTCCGGACGCGAGATCGATTTCGAGGCGGCCTACGGACTGCCTCTTTTCGGCGGTGCGGGCTGGCTCAGCGCCAATGCGTTCCTGAGGCGCCAGCCGGGGCATATCGAGTCGATGGAGAGCGACCGCGGCGCCGCGCTGCGGCTCAACCTCGGCTGGTAGCGAGCGCGGGCCGCAACTCCGGCCGCGGTTGAATAGGCCAGCGCGTCCATGTACTTAGTCCCCGGGGGCCGGCTTCATGCCGGCGAAGGGGGACATGGATGAAGCTGCCTCGTGCCTTGCCGCCGCTTGCCGGCCGCACCGGAGCGGCGATCCGCGCCGCCTATCTCGCCCTCCTTGCGCTGACCTTAGCGGCGCTGGCGGTCGGCGGCTTCATGTCGGCGCGCGACTATTTCGTCACGACGCCCAACAACCTCGCCTTCGGCCTCGTGACAGGCACGGGATCGACCACGGCGCCCGACCCGCGCCAGGTCCGCATCTA
Organism: Allosphingosinicella sp.; assembly: GCA_036399655.1. Lineage (GTDB taxonomy): Bacteria > Pseudomonadota > Alphaproteobacteria > Sphingomonadales > Sphingomonadaceae > Allosphingosinicella. Next base: position 39,694 of record DASWMS010000086.1, read on the forward strand.
CATGGCGACCAGCGAAGCGGCGCGGCGCTCCGGCATCCTCAAGGACGACATCGTCCTGGCGGTGAACGGGACGCGCGTGCCCGCCGATGCCGGCGAGCATGTGATCGGCCGGCTGACGGGCGCGACCGGCGGCGACGTCGCGGTGGTGGTCACCCGCTCGCGCGACGGCACCGTGCGCACCCACAGGCTGCCGCGCCAGGCGGGCGCATTCTCCGCCGAGATCCCGGGCACCGGGCTGAACGGCTGGCAGAGGAGCGCCTTGCTCTTCGGAAGCGACCATCTGAAGCTCGCTTTGTCGCTCGCCGCGGCCATCCTGCTCTATCTCAGGCGGCGCAGCGATCCCGTCGCCCTGCTCTTCGGCACGGCCTTTCTCACCTTCTGCCTGATGAGCGGATCGGCCTTCTGGTTCTGGCACACGCTGCGGCTCGACAATGCAACGCATGTGGTCTCGATCCTGTTCTACTCCACCCTGCTGACGGCGCTCAGCGCCTTTCCCGACGGCCGCTTCACCTCGCGGTGGACGAGCGCGCTGGCGCTTGTCGGCGGCCCCAGCGTCTTCCTGCTGTGGATCGCGGGGTGGCAGTGGCGGCTGGTCACCAACATGCAGCTCACCATCTACAGCAGCGCGATCCTGCTCGCCTCGGTTGTCGCCCTGGTGCTCCGCTACCGCCGGCTGCCGGTGGGCCTGGAGCGGCAGCAGATCAAATGGGCGGTGTTCGGCATCGCCGGCGCGATCCTGATCATGACCGCGGCCTGGCTGCTGTCGGTGACGGGTGTCTTCTTCGTGCCCGGGCAGGGCGCCCCGGCCTTTATCGGCAGCATCCTCGTCGGCACCGTCTCCTGGTCGCTGATCCCCATCGGCCTGCTTGTCTCTCTGCTGCGCTACCGCCTCTACGACGCGGACGCGGCGATCAGCCGTTCGGCGGCCTACACCGTCCTCACCCTCCTGCTCGTCGCCGGCTTCGCGGTGGCGAAGAAGGGGCTGGAGATGGCGGGTGAGCGCTATTTCGAGGGCGCGGCGGGCGCGATTTCGGGCGGCCTCGCGGCGGCTGCGGCGGCGATGCTGATCGCGCCGATGCACCGCAAGGTCGCCGAGTGGACCGAGCAGCGCTTCCAGAAGGCGCTGATCCGCATGCGCGACGGCCTCCCCGAGTTGGTCGGCGACCTCCGGGAGACGGCGCGGCTTCGCGAGCTTGCCGAAACGGTCCTGGAGCGGATCGGCGACGGCGTTCGCGCCACGCGGGCCGCGCTGGTGGTGGATGGCCACGCGATCGCTGAAAGGGGCGGGGCGGGCGAGACGCCGGTGTCGCTGCCGCTGCGGCGCGAGGACGGGAGCGCGTTCGGCGCGATCCTGCTCGGGCCGCGGCCGGACGGGAGCCTCTACGGCAAGCTGGAGCGGCAGGCGCTGGACGAGGTGACGGGGCCGGTGGCACGCGCCGTCCGGATCGTGCGCGAGCGCGAGGCGGCGGCCGAAGCGCATGCGGCGGAGATGGCCGAACTCAAGGCGCGGCTGGCGGCGCTGGAGGAAAGGCTCGGCGAGGTTCCGCTCGCCGCCGAGTGAGCCTTAGACTGTGAAGCTTTCGCCGCAGCCGCACATGCCCTTGGCATTGGGGTTTTCGAAGACGAAGCCGGCGGTGAAATCATCTTCCTTCCAGTCCATCCTGCTGCCGATGAGGTAGAGGACGGACGCGGCGTCGACGTAGAAGGTGCCGCCGGGCGTGACGATCTTCTCGTCGAAGGGCTGCTCCTCGGTGACGTAATCGACCGAGTAGGCAAGGCCCGAGCAGCCGCGGCGCGGCGTCGAGAGCTTGACTCCGATCGCGCCTTCGGGCGCGCGCGCCATGAGCGCGGCGATGCGCGCCTCGGCCCCGGGGGTGAGGGTAAGCGCCGACGGGCGGGCGCGGGTGGTCGTGGTGGTGTCTGTCATAGGCAATTCCTCCCCGCTCCGTTCGGTTCGAGCGAAGTCGAGAACCGCCTTCGAGCGGAGCGAGAACCGGGCCGCCGAGAAAAAAGAAGGGCCTCGACTTCGCTCGGACCGAACGGCGGTGCTGCTCGCGGTCATCGTCAAAGCATTCCCAGTTCGAGCTTGGCTTCGTCGGTCATCTTCTGGGGGTCCCAGGGCGGGTCCCAGACGAGTTCGACTTCGGCGTGGCCGACGCCGGGAACGGAGCCGACGCGAAGCTCCACCTCGCCCGGCATCGACTCGGCGACGGGGCAATTGGGCGTGGTCAGCGTCATCTTGACGTAGGCGTGGCGCTCGGCGGTGATCTCGACATCGTAGATGAGGCCGAGATCGTAGATGTTGACCGGGATTTCCGGGTCGTAAATGTCCTTCAGCGCCTCGATCACCGCCTCGTAGAGATCGCCGCCGGCTTCGATGGGTTCCGGCTCGGGCGGCTTGGTGGCGAGGAAGCCTTCGAGATAGTCGCGCTTGCGCTCGAACGTCTCGCGCGGCGCCTCCTCGACAGCGTCGTCGACGCGCGCCTTGGGGGGCTTGGGCACGTCGGCCACTTCCTCGACTTCGATCTTCCGTTCCTCGTTCATCCGAAGATCTTTCTCACTCGTTCGATGCCCGCCGCGAGCGCTTCGATGTCGCGGCGGCCGTTATAGACGCCGAAGCTTGCCCGCGCCGTCGAGTCGACGCCCAAATGCTGCATCAGCGGCTGGGCGCAATGGTGGCCGGCGCGGATGGCGACCCGGCTCTCGTCCAATATGGTGCCGATGTCGTGGGGATGCACCCCTTCCATCGCGAAGCTGACGATGCCGGCCGAGTCTTCTGGGCCGAACAGGCGGATGGAGTTGACGGTGGAGAGGGCGGCGCGGGCTTCGCGGACAAGGGCTGCTTCGTGGGCGGCGATGGCATCGAGGCCGATGCGCTCGACATAGCCGACCGCGGCCTCGAGGCCGAGGACGCCGACGACGTGCGGCGTGCCGGGCTCGAAGCGTCCGGGCGGGGGGGCGTAGGTGGTGCCTTCGAAGCTCACCTTGTCGATCATCGCGCCGCCGCCCTGCCAGGGGGGCATGGCGTCGAGCAGCTCGTAGCGGGCCCAGAGGATTCCGATGCCGGTGGGCCCGTAGAGCTTGTGGCCGGAGAAGACGTAGAAGTCGCAGCCGAGCGCGGCGACGTCGACGGGCATGCGCGGCACGGCCTGGCAGCCGTCGAGGAGGAGAAGGGCGCCCACCTTGTGGGCGAGGGCGGCGGCGCGGGCCGTATCGAGCACGGAGCCGAGGACGTTCGAGACGTGGGCGAGGGCGACGATGCGGTGCCGCTCGGTGAGCATCGTCTCCATCGCGTCGAGATCGATGCGGCCGTCGGGCGTGAGCGGGGCGGCGTCGATGATTGCGCCAGTACGCTCGGCGATCATCTGCCATGGGACGATGTTGCTATGATGCTCGAGGAGGGAGAGCATGATCCGGTCGCCCGGCTTCAGGTTCGCGCCGCCCCAGCTTTGGGCGACGAGGTTGATCCCTTCGGTTGCGCCGCGGACGAAGACGACTTCGTTGGGCGACGGCGCACCGATGAAGCCTGCGACGCGGCGGCGCGCGGCCTCGAAGGCGAGGGTCATTTCAGACGAGCGCTGGTAGACGCCGCGGTGGACCGTTGCGTAGGTTTCGGAATAGCCGATGCGGATCGCGTCGATCACGGCCTGGGGCTTCTGGGCGGTGGCGGCGGTGTCGAGATAGGCCCAGCCGGTAGGGATGGCGGGGAAATCCGAGACGTGGTCGAGCGGGGAGGTGCGCCTCTCCCCCTCCCCTTCAGGGGAGGGGGCCGGGGGGTGGGGGATGTCGCTTGAGGCAGGGCTTGCGACATGCCCCACCCCAACCCCTCCCCTGAAGGGGAGGGGCTTTTCTGCTGCGTCAGCCATTGGGGCCTCCGAGCCACGCCTGGGCGTCAGTGGCGAACGCTTCCTTGACCGCGTCCTCGCCGATTCGCTCCACGGCATCCGCGACGAACGCTTGCGTCAGGAGCGCTTTCGCCTCCGCTTCCGGCACGCCGCGGCTCGCCATGTAGAAGAGGGCGTTTCGGTCGAGCTCGCCGACGGTGGCGCCGTGGGCGCATTTGACGTCGTCGGCGTAGATTTCGAGTTCGGGCTTGGCGTTGATCGTGGCGCCGCGGTCGAGGAGGAGGCCCTTCAGGCTCTGCTCGCCGTCGGTCTTCTGGGCGTGGCGGGCGACTTCGACGCGGGCGGCGACCGAGCAGATGGCGCGGTGGTCGGCGACCGAGCGCCAGATCTGCCGCGAGACGCCGCCGGGCTGCTCGTGGCGGAGGACGAGGTTGGCGTCGTGGCGCTGCGAGCCGCGGGCGAGGAGGGCGCCGCCGGCTTCGGCGAAGGCGTTTTCGCCGGCGAGGACGACGCGGGCGTCGAGGCGGGTGCCGGCGCCGCCGGCGGCGAGCGTGGTGAGGGTGAGACTCGCGCCTTCGCCGACGCTGGCCCGGTCGGTGAGGCTGACGAAGCCGCTTTCGGAGAGGATGCGGCGGGAGATCATCAGGCGGGCGCTGCGGAACAGGCGCAGGTTGGTCAGGCGGTTGGTCCAGCCGGAGCCGATGAAGGTCTCGACGACCGAAGCCTGGGCGTCCTCGTCGAGGACGATCTCGGCCGCGAGATGATCGGCGGCGCCGGTCGAGACGTGGACGACCTGGACGAGGCCCTGGGGCGCGTGGGCGGCGCCCAGGCGGAGGCGCCAGCCGTCGCGGCCGGTGAGCTTCGCCAATCCATGGTCTACAGGGTCGGATTCGACCGCACCGATCTCGATCGCGCCGAGGTTCGACTGCTCGGCGGCGAGCCGGCCGTCCACGAAGAGGAGGCGCGGGCCTTCATGGCCGCAGTCGATCCACGGCAGCGCCTTCGGTACGGTCCCGGCGGGCTGGCGGGCGGCGATGTCCGGCAGCGCCGACAAGTCGCTCCAGCGCCAGGCTTCGTCGCGGTTCGAGGGGAGATCGAGCAGCATCAGGCGGCGCGCCCGAAGCCGAAGTTCACGATGTTCACGATCTCACGCATTTTTCCCGGGCCGACTCTCACCGCAGGACAAGATGACGAATCGACAGTCGTGGATAGTGCGCGATCCATTGATGGAACAAAGCATGAACAAAGGCCTGTAGGAAAGCGGAAATTCACGCCGCCACCTCCGCATAGCCTTCGCGCTCGAGCTGGTGGGCGAGCTCGGGGCCGCCGGAGCGGACGATCCGGCCTTCGGCGAGGACGTGGACGAAATCCGGCTCAACGAGATCGAGCAGGCGCTGATAATGGGTGATGAGGATCACGGCCTTGTCGGGGCGGCGCATGATCCGGTTGATGCCGTCGGCGACGACGCGAAGCGCATCGATGTCGAGGCCGCTGTCCGTCTCGTCGAGGATCGCGAGGCGGGGATCGACGATGCCCATCTGGACCATCTCGTTGCGCTTCTTCTCGCCGCCCGAAAAGCCGACGTTCACGGCGCGCTTCAGCATGTCCATCGAGACGCCGAGCGCGTCGCCCTGCGTCCGCGCCAGGCGCAGGAAATCGCCCGCCGACATTTCCGCCTCGCCGCGCGCGCGGCGCTGGGCGTTGAGCGCGGTGCGGAGGAACTGGACGTTGGAGACGCCGGGGATTTCGACCGGGTACTGGAAGCCGAGGAACAGGCCCGCGGCGGCGCGCTCGTCGGCGGACATTTCGAGGAGGTCGATCGGCTCGCCCACTGTGCTCCGGCGCAGGCCGGAGCCCTGGTCGTCTGCGCCGAGCGCTTGCGACGCAGCGCTCCGGCCTTCGCCGGAGCACGGGGGTGGGGCGAAAGTGATGGAGCCTTCGGTCACTTCGTAGCCGGGGCGGCCGCCGAGGACGTAGCCGAGCGTCGACTTTCCGGCGCCGTTCGGGCCCATGATCGCGTGCACTTCGCCCGCGTTCACCGAGAGGCTGAGGCCCTTCAGGATCGGCTTGTCGGCGACGTTCGCGTGGAGGTTCGAAATCTCAAGCATGGTCAACGATCATCGCTCCCGTCGTCTTCGTCCTGAAGGATGATCGTCTGCCCCTCGGCCGGAGGCGACACTTCCCCAGCCTCCATCCTGTCCATGAAGCGGGCGTTCAACACAGCTCCCCTATCTAAACTTTCGAAGATCGCGGCGACGTGGGCGCGCGGATCCCCCGGTCGGCCCTTCGGGTATGCGGCAATGGCACTCGCGACCGCCTGATCGCGAACGGCCCTGCAGCCTTCCAGGCGGGCCCGAAGCATCCCCCCATGGCCCAATTCCGAATCGAAGGTGCCGAGCGGCGGTTGCGTGCAGTTCAGATACTGGCGCACCATTGGCAGCAGGGCTTCCGGGTATGAGATGCCGGGCACCCGAACCGAAAAGGTCTGCCTCCGAATCGGAGGCGACGCATCTTGCCCAAGAGGCGCGGGCGCGGGCGAGGGCGCCGCGGCCTGGAACAGGGCCAACGCCATAGCAGCCGAAATCATCCCACACTCCCTTCGAGACTGATGCCCAGCAGCTTCTGCGCTTCGACGGCGAATTCCATCGGGAGCTGCTTTAAAACTTCGCGGGCGAAGCCGTTGACAATGAGAGCGACGGCGTCCTCCGCGTTCAGGCCGCGGCTCATCGCGTAGAAGAGTTGGTCGTCGCTGATCTTGGAGGTGGTGGCCTCGTGCTCGATCTGGGCGGTGGGGTTCTTCACTTCGATGTAGGGCACGGTGTGGGCGCCGCACTGGTCGCCCAAGAGGAGGCTGTCGCACTGGGTGAAATTGCGGACGTTCTCGGCCCCCGCCAGCACCTTCACCAGGCCGCGATAGGTGTTGTCGGAGCGGCCGGCGCTGATGCCCTTGGAGACGATCGTCGATCGGGTGTTCTTGCCGATGTGGATCATCTTGGTGCCGGTGTCGGCCTGCTGGCGGTTGTTGGTGAGCGCGACCGAATAGAATTCGCCGACCGAGCCGTCGCCCTGGAGGATGCAGGACGGATATTTCCAGGTGATGGCTGAGCCGGTCTCGACCTGGGTCCAGCTGATCTTGGAGCGGGCGCCGCGGCAGGCGCCGCGCTTGGTGACGAAATTGTAGATGCCGCCGACGCCGTTCGCATCGCCGGGATACCAGTTCTGGACGGTTGAATATTTGATCTCGGCATCGTCCATCGCGACCAGCTCAACCACGGCGGCGTGGAGCTGGTTCTCGTCGCGCATCGGGGCGGTGCAGCCCTCCAGGTACGAGACGTAACTGCCCTTGTCGGCGACGATCAGGGTGCGCTCGAACTGGCCGGTATTGGCGGCGTTGATCCGGAAATAGGTCGACAGCTCCATCGGGCAGCGCACGCCTTCGGGGATGTAGACGAAGGTGCCGTCGGAGAAGACCGCGGCGTTGAGGCACGCGAAGTAGTTGTCGCGCTGGGGGACCACGGAGCCGAGATATTTGCGGACGAGATCCGGAAATTCGCGGATCGCTTCGGAGATGGAGCGGAAGATGACGCCGGCGCGCTCCAGCTCGGCGCGGAAGGTGGTGGCGACGGAGACGCTGTCGAACACCGCGTCGACCGCGACCTTGCGCGCGCCTTCGACGCCGGCGAGGACCTTCTGCTCCTCGATCGGGATGCCGAGCTTTTCGTAGACGCGCAGGATTTCGGGATCGACCTCGTCCAGCGAGCCGAGCTTGGGCTTCTGCTTGGGCTCGGCGTAATAATAAGCGTCCTGGAAATCGATGGCGGGGATGTCGAGCTTGGCCCAGCTTACCTCCTCCATGGTCAGCCAGGCGCGGTACGCCTTGAGGCGCCATTCGAGCATCCATTCCGGCTCGTTCTTCTTGGCCGAGATGAAGCGGACGGTGTCCTCGGACAGGCCCTTGGGGGCGAAGTCCTGCTCGATGTCGGAGGAAAAGCCCCATTCGTAAGTCGCGGCGCGGTCTGCGGCGTCCTGGGCTTCGCGGTTGCGGACTTCGCTCATGATACAGTGACTCCGGACCCGTTCGGGCTGAGCTTGTCGAAGCCCTGCCCTTCCTTGGGGGAGGAAGTAGAAGCGAAGGACAGCCCTTCGACAGGCTCAGGGCGAACGGGGAGGTTCGACAGCCGAGCCAGTGTGACGGAAGCCAGCGCCTCGCGGATGGCGGCGTTGACGATTCCCATGTGGGGGCGGACGTTGCAGGCGCCCTCGAGCGCGCAATCGTGGCGATTGTCGTCCACGCAGATGGTCATCGCGATCGGGCCTTCGACCGCTTCGATGATGTCGGCGAGGCTGATCCCCTCGGCGCCGCGGGCGAGGACGAAGCCGCCGCCGGTTCCGCGCGCGGAGGTGAGGAGGCCCGCCGAGGCGAGGCGGCCCATCAGCTTCTGCGCGGTGGGGAGGGGCACGCCGGTCTCGCCGGCAAGCACGGCGGCGCTGAGGCGCGCGCCGGCCGGGTGGCGCGCGGCGGCCGCGAGCATTACGACGGCATAGTCGGCAAGGGAGGTGAGGCGCACGGGAGCTTCTACAATCGGATGGTTTCGGTCCGATTGGCATGTGGGCGCAAAGCGCTGTGAAATCAACGCCGCTGGCAGCCGCCTCTGCTAAGCGTCATCGGAAAGGAAGGGATATTCCGTTCGCTTCGCGACATTCCCGCCCTGCGGCTCGAATGAAAGTTCGAACTGCCCCCGCCGCAGGCGGCCCGTGTTACCCACGACATCGAAGAAAGAAATCTGCGCGAGTTCGATGCCGGGATAAACGGCAATCGGGATTTCGCCGAGATTTGCAAGTTCGAGCGTGACGATCCCCTGGTATCCAGGCTCTATCATCGTCGCGGTCGCGATGCTGAGGCCCTCCCGTGCCCAGGTCGAGCGCGCGGTCACGGAACCCATCAGATCGTCGGGAAGGCTGATCCATTCCAGAGTCGGCACGAGCGCAAGCGTGCCCGGGTGGAGCAGGAACGGCGTTTTGAACTTGAGCTCGTAACGCTCATGCTTCTGCTGAGAGCCTGCTTCTTTGTCATGCCCGGACTTTCGCGCCTTGCGCATCGCCTCGCGCGGATCGACGCTGGCCGAACCGCGCGCACGCGCGATGAGTACGACGTTGCCCATCCGCAGATCGATGCTCGACGCGCCGATCTGGTCGGGCGCGAGCAGCGGCGACACGATCAGGTTGCCGCTGCCTATGCGATCGATGATCGCCGATCGGCCGAGAGCGCCCGATGCCGCCTTACCGACCGGTGCCGCAGAAATCGCGACAGGTTCCTCTTCCTTGAGCGGATGCTTGCGGTGCCATTCCGCGACGGTGTCGATGGCTCGCTGCTGCAGGATGGCCTGGGCGCAGAGACGGTTCACCTCCAGGAAGGTGAGCGTCTTCAGCCTCGGATGCTCGCCAAGGCTGGCTTCGCGCAGCGGATCGCGGCCGAGCCAGGCCGTCCAGCCGGCGTACAAGCAATGCTGCACGCTTACGACTTGCTGGGTGGCGCGACCCTCCTCATCGATGTCTTCGACGATGGGCGGCCTTGCCAAGGCGAGCCGACCCACGAGCCGCACGAGGACCTCCGGCCGGACACTTTGGTAAGCGATTCCCGCGTGCGGCTCGAAGACGCGTTCGATCTCCCGTAAGATTCCCTTCAGGATATGATCCGGATAGACGGTGAGCCAGGAATTGCCGTCGTCCTCCAATATATAGTCGAGAAAACGCCGTTCGGCCTGGTGAACGGCACCGTCCTCTTCCGATGTGCGCGGCGTATCCCAGAACAGCAGCTTCAATGCAGAGGTGATCACGCGGCGCCGGATTGGATAGGGCGGGTGGGTCGCGCTGCCCAGGATGAACTCTTCCGGCCATGGCGAAGAGGGTTCCAGAGCTGCCCGGTGCGCAGCGGCGAATGCCGGACCGAAAAGGAAGAGGCCGAAGAGATCGCAGAAAATCTCGGTTCGCCAGGCCTCCAGATCGTCGTCGTAGGCAGGCATTGAGAGTTCTCGAGGCGCTCCTCCTTGACGGCTTCGGGCGCCTCGCTGCTTTCGATCCAGGCCTTCGCTGTGGCTCGATTGGCGAGAGGCCCCGCCTTCATGTTCTCGAGGACGGCCTTTGCGATGGCGCCGGAATCGTCGGTCCGCCCGGCCGGGTGGCCAAGCTCATGGCCGAAGATGGCGTGGATGAGAACGTGGTGCTTGAGCTGGCGTGGAAAGGCGATCACCAGGATGCGCCGAGTGCCCGCGCGAGGCAGGTGATCGTCGACGACCTGGTAGCCGGTGCCCTCCGCGACGACGTGCGTGATCGGATCAAGCGGGAACAGTTCCTCCTCGCGGAACAGCTCCTCGGCGAAGCCGCGGATGATGTCTGTGAAAGGCCAGAAGAATTCGCCGACGTGGGAGCGTTCGATGAGCGCCACGCGCACAGCGATCCGCGCCAGCTCGTGCAGCCGGTCGGCAATGGCCTTCGAGCCCATCGGCGGCTCGCTGCCACAGGCACGCTCGATCAAGTCGAGGCGAGCCTCGCATTCTTCGAAGTACCGGGTTCGATCGGGGCCGAAATCGTGCCTGAGCGTCTCACGAAGAGCCCGGCGCACGCTGTCGAGCTCCTCTCGCAAATATTCGAGAGGAGTCATGGTTCAGCCTAGAGCTTCTGAAGAAAGCAGCCGAGGAATCGTGTCGTCTGCGTCAGCTCGGCGGTATCCGGCCGAGCTTCGACCGCAACCGCGCGAATGACCCGTTCGATGGCATTCAGCCCTTCGTCCGGCTTCTGTCCGTAAACTTCCGTGAGCGCACGCTCGAGAGCCAACCGCAGCTCGCCGACATGGCTTTCGCCCCCCGGGGCGATCGACATGCCTTCGTAGGCATGGTCGCGGCGCGGCTGGTATTCGAAGCCGGAAAGCTGGTGAGCGCGGTACGCCTTCAAGAGGCGGAACAGACCGCTGAGTGCAACCCTGCTCGCGGCCGACGTGGCCTCACATGCCTCGATCGAGCGCATCGCCTCGCCTGCCAGGATACGCGCCGTGCCCCTTGCGTCGTTCTGGTCCTGCACGGCCATTATCGGCATCTGAATCCCTCCAAGCACGGAGAACATAACCCGAACGCTGAGCTTGGCAACGGTAAGCAGCCGCCCTCTTCACGTCTATCAGAGCGCACGGTCGGATTCAACAGCGATTCCAAAACCCAATGCGTGCCGCAGTCTTTGTTCGATCGGTTCCGCACGGAACAGGATGCCGACCGCGTCGTCGGACCCGAGGCCGCACTGCCTGGCATGTGCCAGGAAGCGATCCTTCACCCTGCGGTTGGCGAACCGCGCCGTGAAGCGATCGCCGTCCTCTTTCCCGACCTTCTTCAGATAGTGGAGCTTGAGCCCGCCGAGCTCGCGCGCTTCGAGCTCCCGCTGAACGATGAGGCGGCAGAGGCTTGGCGCGCTTAGCTCGAAGCCCTCCGCATACGCGCGTAGCCGCGCGATCTCGCTCGAGGTGAGATAGCAGCCGAGCGGCACCTTGCGCACAATTGTCACCACGCCTCCGCTGTGCACCCGGCGACTCAGTAGGCCGAATTGTGCGAAGCTTGGAGCGTGGAAGGAGCAAGCGCAAGCATGGTCCCGGGCCCCATGCTGCCGCTCGAGCCCGTGGCAGCGGCAGCGTGGCGCGGGAATGACGAGGCAGGTCGGGACGCGTTCACCGCGGAGTGATCCGGCACGCCCGTCCGCGGACGGGCTGAAGCCGGCTTGCCGGGCTTCACCGGAATGATGGTGCGGTCGAGAAGACTCGAACTTCCACGGCCTTTCGGCCACAACGACCTCAACGTTGCGCGTCTACCAGTTCCGCCACGACCGCACGTGAAACCCGCCGGACAGGTCCGGCGCTGGCAAGAGCGGGGCTCCTAGCAAAGGGGTCCGGGGGTGACAAGCGCTTACCGCCACGTTTCGGACCGTTTCCACTCCGCTAGGGCTGAGCTTGTCGAAGCCCGGGGTTCGAAGGGCGGGGCGCTGCAACCCGTCCTTCGACAGGCTCGGGACTAGCGGGTGTGGGACGGGTCCGATCCCCTCCTGACGCTAGTAAAGGAACATCGGCATGCCTTCGACGTGCTGGAGGCGGGCGCGGTAGCCTTCGCGGTCGTAGAGGGCGTCGACGTCGACGGACTTGGTGCCGCGAAGGAGCGTGTCGGCGGGGACGTGGCTGTATTTGCCGTTGGTGAGGGTGACCATGCGCGCCTTTTCGCCGCTGCGGAGGAGCTGGACGGCGAGGCCGCCGAAGGCGAAGCCGACCATCCGGTCCATGGCGTCGGGCTCGCCGGCGCGCATCAGGTAGGCGAGCTCCTGGTTGACGACGCCGCAGCCGAGACGCTGGGTGATGGCGCGTCCGAGGCGGTGGCCGATGCCGGCGTCGTCGCGCTGGCTCGCGGGCTTGGAGATGGCGCTGCCGTCGCCCGTCTCCTCGCCGCCGATCGTGGCGCCTTCGGAGATGACGCACATCGCATAGCCGGCCGGGTTGCTCGACCGGTCGTCGGCGAGGAGGGGGAGGAGGGTGTCGAGATCCGCCGGGACTTCGGCGATGACGGTGCGGTCGACCTGGGCGAGGAAGCCGGCGAGCAGCGCCGTCTCGCCGCTGCGGCGGCCGAACAGTTCGACGACGCCGATCCGCTCGTGGCTTTCGACGGTCGTGCGCAGGCTGTTGATCGCTTCGACCGAGCGGCTGACCGCCGTCGAGAAGCCGATGCAGTAATCCGTGCCGAAGACGTCGTTGTCCATGGTCTTGGGGACGGAGACGACGGGCACGCCCTGCTCGGCGAGGTGGGCGGAGAAGCGCAGGGTGCCGTCGCCGCCCAAGGTCACCATGGCGTCCACGCCGAGGCGTTCGAGGACGTGGAGGACGTGGCCGGTCTTGTCGCCCGCCTTGTGGGTGCGCGGATCGAGGCGGGAGGTGTGGAGGATGGTGCCGCCCATCCGGTCGATGCCGCGCACGCGCTCGCGGGTGATGGGAAGGCTGTTGGCGGCGATGCTGGCGGGGTCGGCGGGATCGATGGCCATGACGCCCTCCCAGCCGCGGCGGAAGCCGATCACGTCCCAGCCGAGATCGTCCGCGGAGAGCGTCACCGAGCGGATGCAGGGGTTGAGCCCGGGCACGTCGCCGCCGCCCGTCAGGATGCCGATCCGCATGGTTCCTCCTCGCCAGACCCCAGCGCGTCTACCGGCGGGGGGGCGGGGCGTCTACCGGCGCGGCGCGGCTCAGGCGTCCGGGGCGACCCAGCCGGCGATGAAATAGAGGAGGATCGCGACCGGGCCGAGCAGGAAGAGGCTGGCGACGGCGCCGAGGCGCACGAGGGTCGGATCGAAATCGAAGCTGCGGGCGAGGCCGGAGCAGACGCCCATCATCTTCGCATTGGAGCGATCGAGGGCGTAACGGGCGGTCATTGTCTTGTTTCCTGTGGGAATGAGGTGGGGTGGAGGCCGCGGACGGCCGGCCGCGTCAGACGATCTGGGCGACCGGGCCGATGGCGGCGGAGACGAACACCAGGCTGGTGACGACGGCGGCGAAGACCGAGAAAGCGGCGGTGTGGACGTTGGCGAAGGTCATGGTCTTGTTCCCTTTGTGCGGCGGCCGGACCGTCCGGCTGCCATGCCGACACATCAGCAGGGAGCGTGCCAATTCGTGGAAACGGCGCAAATCTGACATTTCCTGACCACTGGAGCCAACCGTCTCACCGGGCGGCCGCCAAGCATTGGCGAATTCCGCCATGCTTTGGACGCTCGTCTCTCCGGTTGCGCGGGTGGGCGCGGGTGCCTAGCTAGGAAGGACAGACAAGGAGGTGGCCATGAGCGACAGAAGCGGACCGATGACCTGCCCGGTGGACGGCACGACCCTGGTGATGAGCGCGCGCCAGAATATCGAGATCGATTATTGCCCGACCTGCCGCGGCGTGTGGCTGGACCGCGGCGAGCTCGACAAGATCATCGAGCGCAGCCTTTCCGAGACCGCGGCCGCGGCGCCCCCTCCGGCGGCCGCCGCCGCGCCGCCGCCCCCGCCCAATTACGTGCCGCCTCCGCAGCCGCAGTACGCGCCGCCGCCGCACCAGCCGCATTACGGCGACCCGTATCGCGGCCATCACGGCGGCCACCATTATCCGCACAAGAGGCGCAAGAGCTTCCTTGAGGAGCTGTTCGACTGATCGAACAGGGCGGCCGAGCGCCGTCCGGACGAAGCTGAAACGAGGGGCGGCCACCACGCGGTGGCCGCCCCTTTTGCCTGTCTCGATAATTAATCCATGTTCGGTCCGATTTCGGACCTTTCTCCCTGTGGCCGCAACCCCATCGGCCATGTAGCTTGACGTTACGGGGGCGGCATCATCGGCACGGAATCCATTCGGGTTCCGGGCATGCGGCGTTTCCGGCCGCACGCGCCTCGCGGGACAGGGGAGGCGGACCGACAGGAGACCTCCATGGCCCGTGCCGTGAGTTCGAACGCGCTGACGCCGCGCGATCCAAGCATGAAACCCACCGACATCGCCGCCGTCCGCCAGATCGCGCAGGCCGCCGTGGAGGTCGAGCTCTTCACCATCCCGCTCTACATGACGAGCCTGTATTCGATCTACGGCAACCACGAGATCAATTCGGCCGGGAACAGCCTCTACAAGGGGTGGATCTGGCCGGGGCCGACCGCCACCGCCGAGCCTTCGGGCCCCTACGCCGAGAACCAGCGCGCCTTCAACATCCTCTATTCGGTCTTCATCGAGGAGATGCTGCATCTCCAGCTCGCCGCCAACATGGCGAGCGCGATAGGCCAGAAGCCGACCTTCACCGGCCCGCCGCTCCAGACGCTGAACAACGGGTGGACCTGCTACGGCCCGCACCTCACCGTGATCCCGCACATCGTCGACCTGATGGACACGACGCAGAGCCATGTGAAGGTGAACATCGGCGCGCTCGACGCGGAGCGGATCGAGCTCTTCCTGATCATCGAGCAGCCCGATGCGCAGGCGCGCGCGATGATCCTGAAGGACAAGGAATCCAAATACTTCCCGCCGGCGCCGTTCGACAATTGGCAGATCGGCCAGCCGCTGCCGCTGTTCGGCACGATCGGCCACATGTACCAATGCTATTACGACTACCTGCACATCGAATATACCGACGGCACCACGCTGTGGGACGCGATCCTCAGCACGACCGGCGTCCAGCAGGATTATTTCAACCGCTTTGCCGGGGCCGCCGGCATGGGGCCGCAATACGGCTTCGACCTGAAGCTCGACACGAGCGACAGCGCCGGCGCCTTCACGCACATGTGCAAGATGATGGACGCGATCACCGACCAGGGCGAAGGAAGCATCCTCGAGCCGCTGCCCGATCCGCACATGCTGACGGCGGTGGAGCCCGAATTCCAGGCGATCCGCCCGAACCTCGAGAAGATCTACCCGAGCTACGACAGCAACGGACAGCAGCTTGCCGAATCGGCGCAGGCCAATGCCCGCTGCGACACCGACGCCAACGACCATTATGAGCGCTTCGGCCTGCTCCGGAACATGCTTCCGGGCATCGTCACCTGCGACAAGGCCGGCAAGGCGGGAAACTGGACCGCCGCCGACTTCGTCGCGCCGCCCGCGGCCGCCGAGCCCGCACCCGCGGAAGGATCGCCCGCCGCCAATCCCTACGGGCTCCCGACCCAGCAGGATCTCGCCAATGCCTGGAACACGGTGAAGAACGATGAGAGGGTTTATTCCGCCATCCTCAGCAAGGCCGTGGTCGGGGCGATCGCCGGCATGACCAACGTGCTCGACGATTATTGGTCCAGCGCCACCGTCGCCTTTCCATCGCCCGCGATGGGCGGAACCGGCGACCGGATGGCGACGATCTGGGCCTCGCTCGGCACGGCGCCGGACCTGTCATTGGGCCTCGACAAGCTGCCCAAGGACATGCTCGGCCACAGCTGCCAGGGGATCGACTACAATTCGAACGGCGGGAACGCGTGCGCCGACGTCCGGACCTACCACAGCTGCATCGGCTCCAATAACTGCCATGCCGAAGGCGGCTGCGGCTTCGTCAACGACGGCACCGGCCACAGCTGCGGCGGCTCGGCAAGCTGCGCCGGCGCGCAGGTGCGCCTGCAGGCGACCCAGCCGAACTCCGACCATGCGAGCGCCGGGAGCAGCGGCGGCGTCTGCGCCGCGCCGCAGCCGCCGGCCCAAGCTTCGCCCGCGACGCAGCCGCCGGCCCAGCCCTTGGGGGGCACCTGCGGCCTCCCCCCGCAGCCGCCGGCCCCCGGCCCCTTGTGCGGCGGCCCCAAGCCGCCTGCGCCCGGGCCGCTGTGCGGCGGCCCCAAGCCGCCGTCGCCGGGCTGCAGCAGCCAGAAGATCTACTCGGCGCCGGGCGACAACAAGTGCAAGGGCTTCGGCGGCTGCGCTGTGCCGATCTCGGCCTCGCAGCTCTACCCGAAGCCGTCGAGCGGCGACACGGGCAGCGAATGGAATATGAGCGTCTACGACTTCGTGCCGGACGCGGGCGGCACCAACGGCTGGAAGTCCGTCGACCTCGGCACGATCACCTACAAGGAAGGCGACAAGGTGGAGGACGTGGCCTACGCGGCCTTCGCCAAGGTGATGGAATATCGCAAGGTGGCGGTCCCTCCCAAGCCGAACCCGAACGTGCTTCGGCTCGTCTTCCCGCCATCGACCTGATGGACGCGGCGCCTTCCGCTTCGGGCGCTCCGCGGCTCGGGCTGCCCCACCTCGGCGACGGGGTGGGGCTGCGCGAGCCGCATTTCGCCCACCTGATGTCGACCCCCGCCTCCCAATGGGAGGCGGAGTGGTTCGAGATCATCAGCGAGAATTACATGAACAACGACGGCTGGTCGGCGCACGTCCTGGAACGGGTGCGAGCCGAGCGGCCGATCGTGATGCACGGCGTCTCGATGTCGATCGGATCGGCGGAGCCGCTCGATCTCGACTATCTCGCCGCGCTCAAGGCTCTCGCCGAGCGGGTGCAGCCGGCCTGGGTTTCCGATCACCTCTGCTGGACCGGGATCGCGGGCCTCAACACCCACGACCTCCTGCCGATGCCGCTCACCGAGGAAAGCCTCGCCCACGTCGTCGGGCGGATCCGCGAGGTGCAGGACCGGCTGGAGCGCGTGCTGGTCATCGAGAATCCCAGCTCCTACCTCCAGTTCCGCTCCGACCAGATGCCGGAATGGGAATATATTGCGCGGATGGCGGAAGGATCGGGCTGCGGCCTGCTGCTCGACGTCAACAACGTCTGGGTGAGCTCGGTCAATCACGGCTTCGATCCGGTAGCCTATGTCGAGGCGATCCCGGCCGGCCATATCGTCCAGGTCCATCTCGCCGGGCCGACGGACTGCGGAACCTACCTCATGGATACGCACGATTCGCCGGTGCGCGACGAGGTCTGGCCGCTCTACGCGCTGGCGCAGACGCGGACCGGCGGCGTTTCCACCCTTCTCGAATGGGATGCCGATATTCCGGCCTGGCCCGATCTTCTCGCCGAGCTCGCAAAGGCGAAGAGGGTGCGGGAGGGCTGGCTGCCCGGAACGCCGGCTGCCGGCGAGGCGCCGGAGCCGGTGGCGGCCTGTGGCTGAGCTCCATCGGCTCCAGGGCTGGATGCAGCGCGCCGTCCTCGCCGGAGGCGCGGCGCCGGAGCATGCCGGCGTGGTGGTGGCGCCGAGCCCGAACATGACGCCGGCCGAGCGCGTCGCCATCTATGCGCGCGGCTATCGCGCCCGGCTCGCCGAGATGCTGCGCGGCGAGTATCCGGCGCTGCGGCGGTTCGCCGGCGACGCCGTGTTCGACCTCTTCGCTTCTTCCTACATCGCCCGCCACCCTTCGACCCGGCCGAGCCTGTTCGAATTCGGCGCGCGTTTTGCCGACCATCTGGCCGCGTCCGCGCCTCCGGAATCCGCGGAGCCGGGGTCGCCGCTCGCCATTCCGGCCGAGCTCGCGCGGCTGGAGCGGGCGCGCAGCGAGGCGCTGCGGGCGGGCGGCGTCGAGAAGGCGGCGCTGCCCGTCACGGCCGACTATGCGCTGGTTCCAGGCGCGCGGCTCGCCGTCCCGGCGGCGGTCCGGCTGCTGCGCCTCCGCTTCGATTTCGAGCCCTTGTTCACAGCCGCGGAAGGGGGGCCCGGAGCCCTGCCGGAAGCGCGTGAGATGCGCGTCGCCGTGTCGCGCAGCCACTGGCACGTGCGGATGACCGCGCTCGGCGAGCGTCGCTTCCGCTTCCTGCAGGCGCTGCCCGAAGCCGGCGGCACCGTCCACGCGGCCGCCGCGACGGCCGCCAGCGCGGCCGGCGGGAGCGCCGGTGCGTTCCTGGCGGAGCTTGCGCTCTGGCTCCCGGCCGCAGGGGCGGCGGGCCTGGTCGCGCGCGCCTGACTTCTAGCGAGGACGGCGATCCAGATAGAGGTAGGTCGGGTCGAACTCGGCCACCTGCTGGAGGCGGGGGAGATCGTGCACGCTCACCGCGCCGCCGCGGAAGGTGACGAGACGGTCGTCGCGAAGCTGCTTCAGCATGCGGTTGACGTGAACGGAGGTGAGGCCGGTCGCGTCGCCGAGATCGAGCTGGGTGATGGGAAGCGCGAAGCTGCCGCCTTCGACGAGGCCGACCGTGTCGAGCCGGATGTAGAGCTCGCTGAGGATATGGGCGAGGCGGGCAAGCGCCGGCCGCCGGCCGACCGAGAGGATCTTCTCGCGCTGGATGGCCGCATCGATCAGCGTCGAGAACCAGAGCAGGCGGGCGAGATGCGGCTCTTCCTCGGTGATCCGGCGGATCGTATCGTGCGGCACGATCGCGACGCGGGTGCGCGTAAGACTACCGACATTGTGATCGAGCCGCTTCAGGAGGAAGCCGTGGAGATCGGTGAAGTCCCCGGCGACGTGGAGCTCCTGGATCTGGCGCTGGCCGTCCGAAAGGTCCTTGTAGCGCGCGACGATGCCCTCGATCGTCAGGGTGGAGTGGGTGAGGGGCGTTCCCGCGCGCACCATCGTCTTGCCGGCGGCGAATTCGGCGGTGTCGGAGACGGCCGCGCGAAGGACCCTTTCCTCCTGCGCGGAGACCTCGTCGCGCGCCCGCAGCTTGAGGAGCAGGCGATGGACGGGATCGCTATCGGCGGTCATCTCGCGCCTCCGTCTCCGGGCCGGGTTCGCGCGGAACGCCGGCCGCGCGCAGCTCGCGGGCGAGGCCGCCCGTCAGCCACAGGCGCCACATGCGGAAATCCGCGCGCAGCGACCAGAGCGGATAGGTGAAGGTCGCCGGCCGGTTGCGCTCGACGGCGAGGTGGCTCCCCCAGGCGAAGGCGTAGCCGGCGACGGGCATGGCGGCGACGAGCCACCAGGTGCGGGTCAGGAGGGCGGCGAGGGCGAGGAGGATGACAAGGCTCGTCCCGGCAACGTGGAACAGGCGCGTCGCGGGTTTCGCGTGCTCGCGAAGGTAGAAAGGCCAGAATTCCCGGAAGCTTCTGTAGCGGCTCATCGAATCCTCTGGGATGGAGCGGCGCGGGCTATAACATGTTCGTCGGCGGGGGGTCAGCCTCCCCTTCGCCGCCGCTTTCCTCCCCGTCACGCCGGCCTAGCCCGCGACGATCGTGCCGCCGTTCGGATGCAGGACCTGGCCCGACATGT
Source organism: Allosphingosinicella sp. (assembly GCA_036399655.1). GTDB lineage: Bacteria > Pseudomonadota > Alphaproteobacteria > Sphingomonadales > Sphingomonadaceae > Allosphingosinicella. The sequence goes on from DASWMS010000086.1 coordinate 59,183, forward strand.
AGCGCGAATCATCGCAGGCGAGAAAAAGGAAGCTCGGCGCCACCTCGTTCGGCTGGCCGGGGCGGCCCATCGGCGTGTCTTCGCCGAAATCCTTCATCTTCTCGGGCGGTGAGCCGCCGAAGGGATTGAGCGGAGTCCAGATCGGCCCGGGCGCGACGGCGTTGACCCGGATGCCGTCCTCGATGAGGTTTTCGGAGAGGGAGCGGGTGAAGGCGGTGATCGCACCCTTGGTGGCGGAGTAATCGAGCAGGTTCTTCGATCCCTGGTACATCGTCACGGACGTCGTGTTGACGATCGCCGCGCCCTTGCCGAGGTGCGGGCGGGCGGCCTGGACCATGAAGAAATAACCGAAGATATTGGTCTGGAAGGTGCGGCGCAGCTGCTCCTCGGTGATGTCGCGCACGTCGTCGTCCGGGTGCTGCTCGGCGGCATTGTTGACGAGGATGTCGAGGCCGCCGAGCGTCTCCACCGTCTCCGCAACGGCGCGCTCGCAGAAGCCCTTGTCGCCGACGTCGCCGGGAATCGCGATCGCACGGCGGCCTTCCGCCTCGACGATCCGCTTGGTCTCGGCGGCGTCGTCATGTTCGCAGAGATAAAGGATGGCGACGTCCGCGCCCTCGCGGGCGAAGAGCGCCGCCACCGCCCGGCCGATGCCGCTGTCGGCGCCGGTGATGAGGGCGACCTTGCCGGCGAGGCGGCCGGAGCCGGGGTAGAGCGGCTCCCAGTCGGGCCTGGGCTCAAGCGCGCTTTCGTGGCCGGGGAGGGCGTCCTCGTGAATCGGCGGATCGAAGGAGGCGCCGCTCACCTTCGTCACTCCTTCGCGGCGATGCCGGCGCCCTGGTCGCCGAACGCCTCGATCGTGCCCTGGTTCTGCGTCTGCTCTTCGGGGATCTGGTTGGTCGGCTCCTTGCCTTCCTTCGTCGTCGCATCCTTGCCGCGCGCGCCGTCGCCCGGATCCTCGGACATCTGGTTCTTCTGGTTCTGCGTCATCTGCATGTCGTCGTGATTGTGCTGGCTCTTGGACATGTCGCTCTCCGGGACAGAGGGTGGTTCGAAGAGGACAACCGCCGCGGGCGCGGGGCGTTCCAGGGTTCCAGCTCGAGGCGCTGCAATCCGCCCTTCGACAGGCTCAGGGCCAGCGGTTTCGGCGACGTCGCCACCCCCGCCAGGGCTGAGCTTGTCGAAGCCCGGGTCCGGAAAGAGGGCGAGCCCGCCCTTACTGGTCCCAGGCGCTGGGGCGGCGGTCGGGGTCGGGGAGGCGGACGTCGGCCGCGCCGAGCGGGGTCGCGGCGGCGCCCTGGGGGCGGCATTCGGCGACGACCACCGGGAAATCGACGTCGACGCGGGCGAGCGCGCCGTCGGTGGCGGCGAGGCAGGCTTCCCGGCTTTCGTAGCGCGTCTCGACGACCTGCACGGGCTGGCACTGGGCCTCGCCTTCGCCGCAGCCGAGGATGGCGATCACATAAAGTGCCGGGTTCATCGATACGCTCCCAAATACTACGAGGCCTAAACCATTGACTTGCAAGGGGCGTTCCACGGTTCGTCGCACGCGTGGGCTGGCGCCCGGAGCCTCGCTCCCTATCTAGGGCGCGATGGCCGCGCCCGACTTACGCAATGTTCCGGAGGAGAAAGGCGGCTGGCGGACGCTGGCGCGCTTCCTTCCCTATCTGTGGCCGAGGCACGCGCCGGCGCTGCGCGTGCGCGTCGTCATCGCCCTGGTCCTCGTCCTCGCGGCCAAAGGCGTCTCGCTTTCGACCGGCTTCGTCTACAAGGAGGCGATCGATCGGATGACGAGCGGCATGGAGGCGGCCGTCGGCCTCGCCATCGCCCTCGTCGTCGCTTATGCGGGCGCGCGCTTCACGGGCGTGTTCTTCGAGAATGTGCGCAACGCCGTCTTCGAGCGGGTCGGGCTCGACGCCGCGCGGCGCTTCGCGGACCAGGTCTTCCGCCACATCCACTCGCTGTCGCTGCGCTTCCACCTCGAGCGACGTACGGGCGCGCTCACCGCGTTGGTGGAGCGCGGCATCAAGAGCATCGACATGCTGCTCTATTCGCTGCTGTTCAACATCGGGCCGACGGCGATCGAGCTCGTCGTCATCTGCGTCATCTTCGGCGTCAAGTTCGGGGCAGGCCTCGTCGCCGCGACGCTCGTCATGGTCGTCGCCTACATAGGATTCACGCGCTGGGTGACCGAGTGGCGGTCGCGGCTCCAGCGCGAGATCAACGAGCTCGGCAACCGCAATGTCGGGCGCGCCGTCGATTCGCTCCTCAATTACGAGACGGTGAAATATTTCGGCGCCGAGGAGCGCGAGGCGCAGCGCTACGACGCGGCGCTGCGCGGCCTCAACGAACGCGGCGTCCGCAACGAGACGTCTCTCGCCTGGCTGAACATCGGCCAGTCCTTCATCACCAACCTGATGATGGCGGGCGCGATGGGCTATACCGTCTGGGGCTGGAGCCGGGGCCAGTTCACGACCGGCGACGTGGTGCTGGTGAACACTTTGCTCGCGCAGCTCTTCCGGCCGCTCGACATGCTCGGCTGGGTCTACCGGATGATCCGCCAGGGGCTCGTCGACATGGAGCAGATGTTCGCCCTGCTCGACACGCCCGCCGAGATCGCCGACGCGCCCGGCGCGCCGGAGCTGCAGGTGACGGCGGGACGGGTCCGGCTGGAGAACGTCCAATTCGCCTACGATCCCGAGCGCGAAATCCTGAAGGGAATCGATCTCGACGTGGCGCCTGGGGCGACGGTGGCTGTGGTCGGGCCTTCGGGGGCGGGCAAGTCGACGCTCTCGCGGCTGCTGTTCCGCTTCTACGAACCGCAGGCGGGCCGCATCGCGATCGACGGGCAGGACATCTCGTCGGTCAAACAGGCGAGCCTTCGCGCGGCCATCGGCATCGTCCCGCAGGACACGGTGCTGTTCAACGACACGATCGGCTACAACATTGCCTACGGCCGCGACGGCGCCAGCCGCGAGGAGATCGAGGCGGCGGCCAAGGGCGCCGCGATCCACGACTTCATCATGAGCCTGCCGGACGGCTACGAATCGATGGTCGGCGAACGCGGGCTCAAGCTTTCGGGCGGCGAGAAGCAGCGCGTGGCGATCGCCCGGACCCTGCTCAAGAACCCGCCGATCCTGATCCTCGACGAAGCCACCTCGGCGCTCGACAGCCGCACCGAGGCGGCGATCCAGGAGACGCTGAGGAAGGTGACGGCGCGCCGCACCTCCATCGTCATCGCGCACCGGCTTTCGACCGTGGTCGATGCAGACGAGATCGTGGTGCTGAACGAAGGTCGCGTCGCCGAGCGCGGGACGCACCAGCAGCTCTTGCGCAAGCAGGGCCTCTACGCAGAGATGTGGGCACGCCAGCAATCCGAGCGCGAGGCCGAGGAAGAGGCCGTCGCGGCGGAATAGCCGCTTCCCCTGCCAGGCGGAATTGCCTTGAGCCGCCGACCGGAATGCGCTCTCCTGCGGCGTGAGCCGAGGAGGACGAGGGAAGATGCGCATCATTTTGGCCGCGGCTCTGGCGGTCATCGCCGCTGCGGCGCCCGCTTCGGCCCGGCAGCCGCGCGCTGCCGACGCAGTGTCCCTCGCAGCGGGCGAAGAGGCGACGATCGCGTTCGACGACGGCGGACGGACCTCGGTCACCGCGCGCGGCCGGGCGGCGCCGCTTTCCGCCTTCGATCAGGCGGCGTTGCACAACCTCACCACCGGCAGCGTCGAGGATGCGCTCGGACCGAATTCGCGCCCCCTGTCGGAGCGCGAGTTGCGCCAGTCGCCGCCTCCGATCGCGGCCGGCGTCGTCCGCATCGCCTTCGTGCCTGTGTCGGGCGGCAAGGAGACGTTCCTCATCCTCGAGAACGGCCACACGCGCGCCCTCGCTTATCGCGCGCGCATCTTCCAGCGCGGCCGGGGGGCGCCGACGGACGTCTGCGTCGTCCTGCCCGGGCTTCGCGCCTACGAGCATTGGCCTTATTCGATCGAGCGGATCGAGCTCACCCGCTTCCGCCTCGAAGCCTGGGAAGGCGGCGCGCCGCGCTGCGAGTAAGCGGCCCTTCTGTTCGGCGGCCGGCGGCGCTAGAGCCGCCGCCGTGAACGACCCACTCTCGATCCTCCGCTCGACCTTCGGCTTTCCCAATTTCCGCGGGGTGCAGGAGGATGTGATCGCGCGCGTCATGGCGGGGCAGCATACGCTGGCGGTGATGCCGACCGGGGCGGGGAAGTCGCTTTGCTACCAGGTGCCGGCGCTGGCCCGTCCCGGGACGGCGCTTGTCGTCTCGCCGCTCATCGCCCTGATGCACGATCAGATCCGCGCCGCGGACGCGTTCGGGATCAAGGCGGCGTCGCTGACTTCCGCGGACGAAAATCGCGGCGAGACGATGCGCCGGCTTCGGGCAGGCGACCTCGACCTCATCTACGTGGCGCCGGAGCGGGCGACCGGCGAGAGCTTCCGCAGCCTCGTGCGCGAAACGAAGCTCAGCCTCGTCGCGATCGACGAAGCGCATTGCGTCTCCGAATGGGGGCACGATTTCCGGCCGGACTACCGCCTGCTCCGCCCGCTGCTCGACAGCCTGCCCGACGTGCCCCGGCTCGCGCTCACCGCGACGGCGGATCGGCAGACGCGGGCCGACATCCTCGTCCAGCTCGGCATCGATCCCGACGGCCTCATCCTCGCCGGCTTCGACCGTCCCAACATCCGCTACAACATCAGGCCGCGCGACGGCGTCGGCGCGCAATTGAAGGCACTGATGGACGAGCGGCCGGGGCCGGGCATCGTCTACGTGCCGAGCCGCGACAAGGCGGAGAAGCTGGCGGCGCAGCTCAGCAGCGGCGGACGGCCCTGCCTGCCCTATCATGCCGGGCTCGACGCGCCGGTGCGCGCGCGCAACCAGGCGGCGTTCGTGCGCTCGGAAGAGATGGTGATGGTCGCGACCATCGCCTTCGGCATGGGGATCGACAAGCCGGACGTGCGCTTCGTCGCCCATGCGGGCCTGCCGAAATCGATCGAGGCTTATTATCAGGAGACGGGGCGCGCCGGGCGCGACGGAGAGCCTGCGGACGCGTGGATGTTCTGGGGCGCGGAGGATTTCTCGCGGGCGCGGCGGCGGATCGAGACGGAAGTGCCGGAGGACCGGCGCGCGGGCGAGCGGCTGCGCCTGAATTCACTGGCCGCCCTCGTCGAGGCGGGCACGTGCCGGCGCGCGATCCTGCTCCGCCATTTCGGCGAAACGCCGCCCGAGAGCTGCGGCAATTGCGACAATTGCCTCGCGCCGCCCGCGACGGTGGACGCGACCGAGGCGGCTCGGAAGCTGCTCTCGGCCGCCTTCCGGACGGAGATGCGCTTCGGCCTCGGCCACCTGTGCGACGTTCTCGCCGGCAAGGAGAACGACAAGATCTTCGCCAACGCGCATCACCGGCTTTCCGTGTTCGGGATCGGCACCGAAGCGGACATGGCGCTGATGAAGCCGGTCGCCCGCGCGCTACTCGCCCGCGACGCCCTGCGTGCCGACGATTATGGCGGCCTCTCCTTCGGGCCGGGCGCCAAGCCGATCCTCAAGGGCGAGGAGAAAGTCGAGCTCGTCGTACCGCCCAGGCGTGAAAAGCGCCGGCGGCGGAGCGGCGGCGAGGGCGCCTGGGCAGCGGGCGACGATCCGCTGTTCGAAGCGCTCCGCGCGCGGCGGCGCGAGCTCGCCGCCGAAGCCTCGGTCCCGCCCTACGTCATCTTCCACGATTCGACTCTGCGGGAGATGGCGGCGGCGAAGCCCGCAACGCTGCGCGCGATGTCCGAAGTCTCGGGCGTCGGCGCCGCCAAGCTCGAGCGCTATGGAAACGCCTTCGTCGAGGTGATCCGCGGTTTCGCCTGATTGTCATCCCCGCGAAAGCGGGGATCCAGCGGGCGTTCGTGAACGGGCGGTGCGGGTGGAGAGTTCGTCTGGATTCCCGCTTTCGCGGGAATGACGGGAGAGGTGGCGGTGAAGCAGCTCGATTCGAAGACTTTGGTGGCGGGGCAGGTGATGCCGTCCGACATCCCGGCGCTTGCGGCTGCAGGCGTGACCATGATCGTCAACAACCGGCCGGACGGCGAAGAGCCGGCGCAGCCGGCAGCGGCGGCGGTCGAGGCGGCGGCGCGGGCGGCGGGGCTCGGGTATCGGCACATTCCGATTGCCGGCGGCTTCAACGGCGACGATATCCTCGCGATGGCCGAAGCGCTGGACGCGGCCGGCGAAGGGCGCGTGCTGGCCTTTTGCAAATCGGGCACCCGCTCCTGCTACCTTTGGGCGCTCGCCCGCGCCGAGCGGGGCGGGAAGGCGGAGGAGATCGTGGCCGCAGCGGAGGCGGCGGGCTACGATTTCAGCCCAATCCGCAGCTACCTTTAGTTCTGCGGCCTTAGTTGATGTCCTGGCGCTTGAAGGCGGCGAAGGTCGCCGTCACCAGCGACACGACCCAGGCGGCGACCACCGCGAGCGACGTTCCCCAGGGGAGCGCCACCACCCGTCCGCTCGGAAATTCGCCGCGAAAGGCTGTGCCTTCCGAAATCCACGATTCGAGGTTGCCGAGATGATAGCCGGGCAGGACGTGGTAGAGGAAATGGGTGATCGCCGGGAAAGTGACGCTGATCACCGGCCCGAGGTTGAAGACGATCTGCTCGATGGTGGTGAGCACGATCGTGATCACGAGCGCGGCGATCGTCGAGCGGGTGAGGACGGCGGCGAGGCTCGCATAAGCCATCGTGACGAGGATCGGGCCGAGCGAGGCGAGGAGGCCCAGCCAGTGCGCGCGCAGGAGACCGGCGGCAGTGATGCCGGCAGGGATCGTGTCTCCCGTCAGCACGTCGTCCAACCAGTTCCCGGCGATCGAGATCAGGCCCGTGAGGATGAAGCTCGATAGGAGGAGGATCAGGATCAGCGCATATTTGGCCGCGACAAGCGAGGCGCGGGCGCGGTGCGGAACGATCAGCTTCCAGGTGTTCCATCCATATTCGCCCGCGAAGACCACCGCGACGAACGCGGCCATCAGATAGCGGCCGACGCTGTTCGGCGGGATCTTCCAGATGACCGCCGTGTCGTTGATCCATTCCGCCAGCGGCGTCTGCTCGGGCGCCTCGCCGCCGAACAGGCCGATCATGATCGCGATGAAGAAGATGATCGCGAAGACGATCGGGAACAGCCAGACGAGAAACCAGGTCGCCTTGTGGGTGCGCATCTTGAGCGCTTCGGCGGAGAGGGCGTTAAGCATCGGGAATCCCCTCCTGGGTGATCGAGAGGAAGACCTCCTCGAGATTGCGCTGCTCCGGCGTGAGGCGGAAGAGATCGGCACCGGCGCCGACGAGGCGGCGGACCACTTCGGGCGCTTCGGCGCGGGCGGCGCGGACGATCAGCGCATCGCCGTCCCGCTCCACCGCCCAGCGCGAGGCAAGCGCAGCTTCGGCGACATCGGCGGGGGCTGCCTCGATGCGCAGGCCGTCATCCTGACGGAGGAGCTCCTCGATGGTGGATTCGCGGACGATCTCGCCCTTGGAGATGATCGCGACGCGGTCGCAGACCTGCTGCACTTCGTGGAGGAGGTGGCTGGAGAGGAAGACGGTCTTGCCGTGATCGGTCGCAAGGCTGCGGATGAGGTCGCGCATCTCCTGGATGCCGGCGACGTCGAGGCCGTTCACCGGCTCGTCCAGGATGACGAGATCGGGATCGCCGAGAAGAGCCGAGGCGACGCCCAGGCGCTGGCGCATGCCGGTCGAATAGCCTTTGACCTTGCGCTTGCCGGAGCCGGCGAGCCCGACCTGGTCGAGCAGCGCGTCGATCCGATCGGCGCCGTGGCCCTGCGTCTTGGCGAGGACTTCCAGGTTCCGGCGGCCCGACAGGAATGGATAGAAATTGCCGCCGTCGACCAGCGAGCCGACGCGGCGCAGGACATGCGGGTTCGTGCGCAGATCCTCGCCGAACAGCCGCGCTTCGCCGGAGGTCGGCGCGATGAGGCCGATCAGCATGCGGATGGTGGTCGACTTGCCGGCGCCGTTGGGCCCGAGGAAGCCGTACACTTCGCCCGCGCCGACGGAGAGGCTGACGCCCTTCACTGCAGCCACGCCCTTGCCGCGCCGTCCGTACGTCTTGCTGAGATCGGCCAGTTCGAGAACCGGCGCGCCTTGTTCGTTCATTTCCGGATGTACCCCTCGCGCTTCGGCTCCGGGGTGTATGAGAGCATTGAGACACTGGGCGTGTCAAGCGGGGGTGGGTGGTTCGGTAGAGGTGAACCGGGCTTCGACAGGCTCAGCCTTGGCAGAGTTGGCACGGTGCGGGTGAACCGGGCTTCGACAGGCTCAGCCCTGGCGGGGGGGGTCTCGGCACCGTCACTGGCAGACCGCCGCTAGTCCTGAGCTTGTCGAAGGACGGTTTGCAGCGCTCGGCCCCCGTCCCGCTCACTCCCCCGGCGTCTCCAGCACGCGCCGCGCTTCCGCTTCGTCCTCGTCGAGAACCATGAGGCGGATCGGGATGAGGCCGCCGAGGCCCTCCCAACTCATCTCCATGTCGAAGAGGACGCTATCGATGCCCTCGACGTCGAGGCGCGACTTTGCGAGGCCGGCCTCGAAGCTGTTGTAGAAGCGGGCGAGCTGGACGAGCGCCATTACCACGGCACCACGTCGCCGGCCGCGGCTTCCATCGCTGTCGGCTTGCGGCCGAGCACGGCGTTCCTGTGCGGGAAGCGGCCGAAGCGTTCGATCACGTCATGGTGGAGGCGGGCGAAGCGGATCTGCTCCGTCTGGCCGAGCGCCGCGAACAGGAGCAGCGACTTGCGCTGGTCGGCGATGTTTTCGCTGTGCTGGAACGGCATGTAGAGGAATTGGCGCCGCTCGCCCGCCATGCCGTCGTCATAGCCGCGGTCGACCGCCGCCCTGGCGATGGCGAGCGCCAGGTGGTCGGTCGCGAACTGGTCGGCGTGATCGCGGAACATGTTGCGGGGGAACTGGTCGAACAGGATGATGGCGGCGAGCGCATGATCGGGCGCTTCGACGAACTCCTTGACCTCCCTCTGGCGCTGCTCGGTCCATAGCTCGCAGAAGCGGCGGGTGATCTCGGCGTCGAATTCCGAGTTGCGCGTCCACCACCGCTCCGGCGGCTGGGCGAACCAGAAGGCCAGGACGTCGCGCGCCCAACCCATCAGGCCAAAACCCCCATCAGGCCGTTCCGCCGACCGTCAGGCCTTCGATGAGGAGGGTCGGCTGGCCGACGCCGGCGGGGACGGACTGGCCGCCCTTGCCGCAGATGCCGACGCCTTCGTCGAGCGCCATGTCGTTGCCGATCGCCGCCACCCGGGTGAGCACCGTCGGCCCGTCGCCGATCAGGGTCGCGCCCTTGATCGGGGCGCCGAGGCGGCCGTTTTCGATGAGATAGGCTTCGGTGCAGGAGAAGACGAACTTGCCGCTGGTGATGTCGACCTGGCCGCCGCCGAAGCTCTTGGCATAAATGCCGTTCTTCGCGCGGGCGAGGATTTCGCCGGGATCGTCACGGCCGCCGAGCATGAAGGTGTTGGTCATGCGCGGCATCGGCGCGTGGGCGAAATCCTCGCGGCGGCCGTTGCCGGTCGGCGCGACGCCCATGAGCCGGGCGTTCATCCGGTCGTGGATGTAGCCTTTCAGGATGCCGTCCTCGATCAGTGTGTTGCACTGCGTCGGCGTGCCTTCGTCGTCGATGGTGAGCGAGCCGCGGCGGCCGCCGAGCGAGCCGTCGTCGACCACGGTGACGCCCGGCGCGGCGACGCGCTCGCCGATGCGGCCGGCGAAGGCGGAGGTGCCCTTGCGGTTGAAATCGCCTTCGAGGCCGTGGCCGATCGCTTCGTGGAGGAGGACGCCGGGCCAGCCGGGGCCGCACACCACCGTCATCTCGCCGGCGGGCGCGGCGATCGAGTCGAGGTTCACGAGCGCCTGGTCGAGCGCGATGTCGATGGCGCGGTTCCAGCTCTCGGGCCGGAACAGATCGGCGTAGAGATAGCGGCCGCCCAGACCGTGGAAGCCGGTCTCGCGCCGGCCGTTCTGCTCGACGACGATCTGGACGTTCATGCGCACCAGCGGGCGGACGTCGTGGGCGACGAAGCCGTCGGCGCGGACGATTTCGATCACGCTCCACGAGCCGGAGAGGGTGACCGACACCTGCGCGACGCGCGGATCGCGGGCGCGGGCGGCGGCGTCGATCTCCTGGCAGAGCGCCACCTTGCGGGCGAAGGGGACGAGGCTGAGGGGATCGTCCGCGGTGTAGAGCGCGGCATTGGTCCGGCGCGGCGGCGGCGAAGTGGACGAAGTGGACGCATCGAGCACCGACATGGTCTCGGCCGCGCGGCGGATGGCGGCTTCGGAAAGCTCGTTGGCGTGGGCGAAGGCGGTGGTCTCTCCGGACACGCCGCGCAGGCCGAAGCCCGCCTGGGTGTTGAAGTCCGCGGTCTTGAGGCGGCCGTCGTCGAAGGCGAAGCTCTCCGACGCGGTATATTGGAGGTAGAGCTCCCCGTCGTCGCAGGCGCGAAGCGCGTCGGCGGTGAGGCGTTTCGCGGCCTCCGGGTCGAGCCCTTCCGGGCGGTACAGGAAGCGGCGGGGATCGGCGATGAGGGTCATGGGAGGGATATAGGGGGGCGGCGGGGAAAGTCTAAGGAGAAGCGCTCAAGACTCCCCACCCGTTCGGGG
>DASWMS010000087.1:0-84620 GCA_036399655.1 Allosphingosinicella sp.
CGAGGAAGAAAAAGAAGGACAGCCCTTCGACAGGCTCAGGGCGAACGGAGTGGGGCTCAAAGGCCGTGCGTACCCTCGAACCGAAGGGCCGCGCCTAGTGCGTGCGCCCCAGCCCCGCGATGGTCTCGTCGATCATGGCGCGGTCGGCGCCGGCGTCGTGGCGGTCGCGGATGAGGCGTTCGGCGGCGGCGGCGGCGGCGTCCACCGCCTTGGCGCGGACCGCAGCGAGGGCCGCGCGCTCGGCGGCGGCGATCTTGTCCTCGGCCATGCGGGTGCGGCGCTCGATCAGCGAGGCGGCGTCCGCTTCGGCCTGGACGCGGATCGCGTCGGCCTCGCGGCGCGCGCCGTCGAGGAGGCTTGCCGCCTCGGCCGCGGCACCGGCCTGCCTGGCTTCATATTCGGAGCGGAGCGCCTCGGCTTCGGCGCGCAGGCGCCTGGCTTCGTCGAGCTGCTCGCGAATGCCTTCGATCTTGCGGTCGAGAGCGCGGCCGATCGCGGCCGGCACCTTCTTCCAGAGCATGATGGCGATCACGACCGCCATGGCGAGCGCAACCCAGGCCGTGGCGTTGAGGCCGAGAGCGGCCGGCTCCGCATGGGGAGGGCCGCCGTCGGCGCCGGTGCCGGCGGTGCCGTGCGCGCCGCCCGATTCCGGCATCGCGCCGTGCTCGCCCTTGGTGGAGGCTTCGGTGAGGTTCGCCTCGGGTGACGATGCGTGCGGATCAGCCATTGGAAAGGACAGCCCTTACTGCGTTCTGAGCCTCTTCGCGCGAGACGCCGGCGCCCGACAGGCGCTGGACGATGTCCTGCGCCGCTTCGGCCGCGACCGTCTCGATCTCGGCCAGGGCCGCGTCGGCGGCGGAGCGGATCCGCGTTTCGGCGGCGCCGACGCGGACGCCCGTCTCGGCGTCGGACGCCTTGACGCGCGCTTCCCGATCGCGGGCGGCGGCGTCCTTGGCGGCCTGGGTCACCTTCAAGGCCTCGCCACGGCTCCGCTCGGTCTCGAGACGGTTCGTTTCCTCGATCTCGTCGGCACGGGCGCGGGCGCGCTCCGCTTCGGCGAGGTCCTCGGCGATCCGCGCGTCGCGCGCGTCCACCGTCGCTTCGATCCTGGGCAGCATCGAGCGGCCGATCACGAAGTAGATGAGGCCGAAGACGATCGCGAGCCAGAAGAACTGGCTGGCGAAAATCTCGGAGATCTGGGCGATTTGAGGCATGAGCCTGGTGTTCCTGGATGGTCCGGAAAACGGGTGTCCGGATGACCCCCTCCCCGCCAGTCCTGAGCTTGTCGAAGGACGGATTGCAGTGTGCTGCAACCCCGGGCTTCGACAGGCTCAGCCCTAGCGGGTGCGGGGCGCGGTCGCGCTCTTAAGCGACGAAGAGCAGGATCATCGCGACGACGAACGCGAGCAGGCCGAGAAGCTCGGCGGCCGCGAAGCCGATGAACAGGCGGCCCTGCTGCGAGTCGGCCGCGCCCGGATTGCGAAGCGCACTCTCGAGGAACGAGCCGAAGACGTTGCCGACGCCCAGGGCGGCCATGCCGACGCCGATGGCGGCGAGACCGGCACCGATCAGCTTTGCGGCTTCTGCGTCCATTTTAGTAACTCCTTTTTTTGAATTCGAAGAAAATCGTTGGTGACAAACTCAGTGCAAATTGACTGCGTCGTTCAGATAGAGCGAGGTCAGCAGCGCGAAGACATAGGCCTGGATGACGGCGACGAGCAGCTCGAGCGCGCTGATCCCGATCATCAGGATGAAGCTCGGCAAGGCGACGACCGGCGCGACCCAGAAAGCTTCGGCGTTCATGCCATTGATCACGAAGCCGCCGAGCACCTTCAAGAGGATGTGCCCCGCCGTCATCGCGACGAAGAGACGGAGGCCGAGGCTGAACGGCCGCACCATGAACGAGACGAACTCGACCGGCACCAGGATCGGCAGCATCCACCAGGGGGCGCCGTGCGGCACGAAGAGCGAGAAGAAGTGAAAGCCGTGGCGGGCGAAGCCGACGGCGAGGACGAGGCCGAACGACACGATGGCGAGGACGCCGGTGATCGTCAGGTGGCTCGTCACGGTGAAGGGGTGGGCGATCTGCTCCGCAACGGGCACGCCGTGGACGGCCGGCGAAAGCAGGCCGAGCGGCAGCATGCCGAGCAGGTTCGCGATCAGGATGAACATGAAGATCGAGAAGACGTAGGGCGTGTACTTGCGGCCTTCCGGGCCGATGTTGGTCGTCATCATCGACGAGATGAAGCCGGTGACGCCTTCCACCGCGGCCTGCCAGCGGCCGGGGACGAGCTCGCGCTTCATCCCGCCGAGCATGAAGACCCAGAGCACGACGAGCGTGATCAGCATCCAGAGGGCGCTGTTGGTGAAGCTCAGGTTCCAGCCCCCGAGATGGAGGTCGGCGATCGACTGCACCTCGAACTGGTGCATCGGATCGATCTTGCCTTCTTCGGCCGCCACGTCGTTTCCCGTTCTTGTACCAGAAGCGCCCGCGGCTCAGCCGGGGCGCCGGTTGGAAATCTTGATGATGTTCCAGAACCCCGCCGCCACCCCGAGGAGCGTCAGCGCGATCAGGAAGCCGGGCGAAGTGCCGAGCAGGCGGTCGACGACCCACCCGATCAAAGCTCCGCCGACGAGACCGCCGATGAGGTAGGACAGGACCTGGTTGCCCATCCGGTAGCTCTCGTCCACCGGCTTGCGCGCCCTGCCCGTCCGTACCGCCTCGTCCCGCTCGGCCTGCCGCAACTTGCGTTCCAGCGCGTCCAGGCGGGAATCCTGGTGGTCTTGCCCGGGCCCGTCTTCCGTCATGCCTTACTCCCGCGAAAAAGCGCCTCTTATTCAGCGACTCGACAGGGCGTGGGACATGCCGGCGAACGAACCCGCCAAGGCGCGGTTCCTTTAGAAAGGGGGTGGTGGCAAGTCAACCGCAGTGCTGCGCTGCGGAAATGTGGACGGCTTTGGCAATGAGCGGGCGGTCGCCCCCGGCACGTCGTCCCGCGGAAGGCCGGGAACGTCAGGGGATCGTCGGGCCCGTTTATCCAGAGCGATGCGGCAGGCGACGTCGAAGGACCCGGACCGGCGGGTGGTGAGGTGCGAACGGTGTTCCAATCGCTCCGCCGGCTGCCTAGGGAGGCAGCATGGCTTACGAGACCATCCTCTTCACGAACGAAGGCGGCATCGCCCGCCTCACGCTCAACCGGCCGGACAGGCTGAACAGCTTCACCGTGCAGATGCACGAGGAGGTGGCGGACGCGCTGTCGCAACTGGACGAGGCGCGGGTGCTCGTGGTGACCGGGGCGGGCCGCGGCTTCTGCGCCGGGCAGGATCTCAACGACCGCGCGGTGGCGCCCGGCGAGGCGGTGGACCTCGGCGAGTCGGTGGAGCTTCGCTACAATCCGCTGGTGCGGCGGCTCGTGTCGCTGCCCATGCCGGTGATCGCGCGGGTGAACGGCGTCGCCGCGGGTGCGGGCGCCAACATCGCACTCGCCTGCGACATCGTCGTTGCGGCGAAATCGGCGAAGTTCATCCAGTCGTTCGCGAACATCGGCCTCATTCCCGACAGCGGGGGAACGTGGGTCCTGCCCCGCCTCGTCGGCCAGGCGCGGGCGCTGGGGCTGGCGCTGACCGCGGAGCCGCTGCCGGCCGAACGCGCCGCCGAGTGGGGGCTGATCTGGAAGGCTGTCGAGGACGAGGCGCTGGATGCGGAGGTGGACGCGCTGGCGGCGCGGTTCGCCAGCGCGCCGACGCGGGGGTTGGCGCGGATCAAGCAGATGATCCGCGAAAGCTGGGAGCATTCGCTTGGCGAAGAGCTGGTGCTGCAGCGGGACGCGATGCGGGAGCTGGGGTACAGCGATGACTACCGCGAAGGCGTGGCGGCCTTCATGGAGAAACGTGCGCCAAACTTCACCGGAAAATGATTTGCCTTGGAGACCCACTCCGTTCGGTTAGAGCGAAGTCGAGAACCGCCTTCGAGCGTAGCGAGAAGCGGGCGCCCGATAAAAGGAAGAAGGGCCTCGACTTCGCTCGGCAGCGGTCCTCGACTTCGCTCGGACCGAACGGGTCTCCTGTTCCTAGCCCTTTCGAGGATGTGAGATGAAAACGCTGAAGCTCCTCAATTACGCCGCCGACCGCTGGATTGCGGGAGACGGCGCGCAGGCCGAGATCGAAAGCGCGCTCACCGGTGAGACGATGGCGCTGACGGGCTCCGGCGGCATCGATTTCCGCGCCATGCTCCACCACGCCCGCACCGTCGGCGGACCCGCGCTCAGGAAGCTCACCTTTCACGAACGCGCCTGGATGCTGAAGGACCTCGCCAACGCGATCATGGCCAGGAAGGAAGAGCTGTACGAGCTCAATTACGAGACCGGCGCGACGCGGACCGACGGCTGGATCGACATCGAAGGCGGCGCGGGCACGCTCTTCTCATTCTCGTCGAAGGGCCGGCGCGAGCTTCCCAACCAGCGCGTCCTGATCGACGGGCAGATGGAGCCGCTGTCCAGGGGCGGGACCTTCGTCGGCCAGCATGTCTGGACGCCGCTCCAGGGCGTCGCCGTTCACATCAACGCGTTCAACTTCCCGGTCTGGGGGATGCTCGAGAAGCTCGGGCCGACATTGCTCGCGGGCGTGCCGGCGATCGTCAAACCCGCCTCGGCGACCGGCTATCTCGCCGAAGCGGCGTTCCGGATCATGATCGAGGCGAACGTGCTTCCGCCCGGCGCGCTGCAGCTCATCATGGGCGGGACGGGCGACTTGTTCGATCACCTGACGCTGCAGGACGTGGTGAGCTTCACCGGCTCCGCGCAGACGGCGATGAAGCTCCAGACCCATCCGGTGATCGCACGTGAGAGCGTGCGCTTCATCGCGGAACGGGACAGCCTCAACGCTTCCGTGCTCGGGCGGGACGCAGGGCCGGGGACTCCGGAATTCGACCTGTTCGTCAAGGAAATCGCGCGCGAGATGACGGTGAAGGCGGGGCAGAAATGCACCGCCATCCGCCGCGCGATGGCGCCGGCCGAGCATATCGATGCGGTCGAGGAGGCGCTGCGCCAGCGGCTGGGCAAGGTCCGCATCGGCGACCCGCGCGAAGAAGGCGTCACGATGGGCGCGCTCGCCAGCCGCGCGCAGCTCACGTCGGTGAGGGAAGCCGTAGCGGAGCTTTCCAGGTCGGCGCGGATCGTCTCCGGCGATCCGGACGCCTCGCCGGTTGCGGGCAGCGGCTTCTTCATGTCGCCGATCCTGCTTCGCTCCGACAATCCGTGGGGATCGCCCGCCGTCCACGACGTCGAAGCCTTCGGGCCGGTCTCGACGATCATGCCCTACCGCGACCTGGACGACGCCATTGCGCTGGCGAACCGCGGCATGGGGAGCCTGGCGCTGTCGCTCTTCACGTTCGACCGCAATGTCGCGGAAGAATTCGTGCTCGGCGCCGGCGCCTATCACGGCCGCATGATGATCGTGGACCGCACCTCGGCGAAGGAGTCGACCGGCCACGGCTCCCCCCTCCCCGTCCTCGTCCACGGCGGCCCCGGCCGCGCCGGCGGCGGCGAGGAGATGGGCGGGGTCCGCGGCGTCACCCATTACATGCAGCGCACCGCCCTCCAGGGCTCCCCCGCCCTCCTGTCCGCGATCGTCCGGCAATGGCTGCCGGGCGCGGAGAAGCAAGAGGGTGACGTCCACCCGTTCAGGAAGCGCATCTCCGAGCTCGACATCGGCGACACGCTCAAGACGGCGAGCCGGACCGTCAGCCTCGACGACATCGAGCATTTCGCGCATTTCACCGGCGACACCTTCTACGCGCACATGGACGAGGAGGCCGCGAAGGCGAGCCCGATCTTCGGCGGCCGCGTCGCGCACGGCTATCTGATCCTCTCCTTCGCCGCCGGCCTGTTCGTCGATCCGGCGCCGGGCCCGGTGCTCGCCAATACCGGCCTCGAGAATTTGCGCTTCCAGACGCCGCTCTATCCGGGCGATTCGATGCGCGTCGAGCTGACGGTGAAATCCAAAAGCGTCCGCGATGCCGAGAAAGGCGAGGTGCGCTGGGCGGTTTACGTCTATAACCAGGAGGACGAGGTGGTCGCGACCTACGATCTCCTCACCATGAACACGCCCTAGGACGACATCCATGCGCAGCGCTCTCGCCATGTTCCTCGGCCTCGCCGCCTGCTCGGAAGCGCCGGCGCCGTCGCAAGCGCCCGCGGCCGCGCAGCCGGCGGCCGCGGCGGCCCCCGTCCAGGCCGTGCGGGTGGTGCGCACCTACCCGCACGATCCGCAGGCCTTCACCCAGGGGCTGATCTGGCTGGGCGGCAAGCTCTATGAAAGCACCGGCCTCGTCGGCCAGTCGACGATCCGCGAAGTCGATCTCGAAACCGGCCGCGTGCTGCGCAGCACCGACATCCCGGCAGGCCTGTTCGGCGAGGGGATCACGAACTGGGGCGACGAGATCCTTTCCATCACCTGGCAGGACAATGCCGGCTTCCGCTGGGACCGCCGGACCTTCCGCCAGACCGGAAGCTGGAACTACGCGCATGAAGGCTGGGGCCTGACGCAGGACGGGCGCCACGTCATCATGAGCGACGGCTCGGCCGTGCTGCGCTTCCTCGATCCCGCGACGATGCGCGAAGTGCGCCGCGTGAGCGTCAGCGACGCGGGCCTGCCGGTCGAGAAGCTCAACGAGCTCGAATTCGTCAACGGCGAGATCTTCGCCAACGTCTGGATGACGCCGCGCATCGCCCGGATCGACCCGGCGAGCGGCCGCGTCACCGGCTGGCTGGACCTCACCCCCATCGTCGAGCAGACCGCCCGCGGCGACGGCGACAACGTCCTGAACGGCATCGCCTACGACCGCGCCGGCGACCGCCTGTTCGTCACGGGCAAGAACTGGGCGCAGCTCTACGAGATCGACATCGAGGCAGCGGCGCCCAGCAGGCGCTGAGCAAGGCTCGTCGTCCCGGCGAAGGCCGGGACCTCAGCGGGTGAAAGGCAGAAGCGGACGTTGCAGCGCGCGCCATCTGCGCCGGCGCTCTTCACCCCCTGAGATCCCGGCCTTCGCCGGGATGACGCGCCGGGACGCAACTGCCGGATTGTCCAATCGCTCAGCTTGCGTCGCGGCGGTAGCGGCCGATGTCGTCGCCGAGGAAGGCGTTGTTCGCCTCGCGAAGCTCGGCGGCTGCTTCGTCGTAGAGGAAGGGCAGGAAGGCGTAGCGCTTGCCGCTCGTGACCGGCGTCGCCTCGTGGAGGAGAGAGCAGGAGAAGACGATCGCGCCGCCGGGCGGGGCGCGGTAGGTGCGCGGGCCGAATTCGGGAAAGCGCAGGTCCCCGCCCTCGTAATCGGCGTTGAGGTTGATCGTGACGGCGAAGCGGCGGTGCGCCGTGCCCCTGGTCGTGTTGTCGCGATGCGGGCGGAAATGCCCCGCGCCTGCCTGGTAGCAGGCGACGAGATAGCGCTCCATCCGGGTCGGATCGAACTGGAAGGCGCGGCGGACGACGGGGACGAGGCGGCGGTTGATGCGGGCGACGATCCGGCGGCGGAGCGCCTCGTCGGAGATGTCGAAGTCGCGGCGCTGCTTGTGGTTCGGGTCGGTCAGGAGGACGGTCTTGCCGTCCACTTCGCGCATGAACCCGGATTCCTCTCCGCCATTCTGCTCGTAGAGCGCGACGAGCTGGCGGCAGAAAGCGGGTTCGAAGACGTCGGGCGCCATGGCGACGGGCGCCCAGTCGGGTAGCGACGGACCGGCGGCGAGGACGGACAGCGCCCGCACCGCCGCCTCTCCGGCGTCGATCGAGAAGCGGGCTGCGACTCGAAGCGTGCGGTCGAGGAGCAGCCAGTGCGGGCGGTATTCCGATCCGTCGCCGGCGGGCGCGGCCCCGTAGAGGCGGCTGACGGCGCGGTCGTAATCGAGGAAGAAACGGATGCCCGGAAGAAGCTGGGCGATGCGGCGCCGGGCGGCGTCCTCGGGATCGCAGGTCACGCCGAAGAAGCAGGCGTTCGTGTCGTCGAAGAGCGCGCGGCTTGCCGCCACGGCGGCGAGTGCCGCCTGCGCCTGCGGCAGGGCGGCGCTCCCGAAAAACAGGATCAGCATCGGGCGGCCCGCCGCCGTGTCGAAAGCGTAATTGGCCGCGCCGTCCAGCGCCGGTGCGCGGAACCAGGGCGCCGCGTCGCCCGGCTCGAGAAGGTGCGGCGGCGGCGTGTCGCTCATTCCGCCGGCCACGTCTCCAGCACTTCCACGAAGCGCGAGAGCCAGGCGTTGGTCTGGTGGCCGTCGACGACGCGGTGGTCGATGGTCAGCGAGACGAAGGCCATCGGGCGGATCTGGATCGTGTCGACGCCGCCGACCTCGCGCACGACGACCCGTTTCTCCAGCTTGCCGACACCCAGGATCGCCGATTGCGGCTGGGCGATGATGATCGGCGAGGCGAAGAGCGACCCCGACACGCCGTGGTTGGAGATGGTGAAGGTGCCGCCGGACACGTCCTTCGCCGTCAGCGTCTCGCCCCGCGCCTTTTCGATCAGCTCTTCCAGGCCCGCGGCGATGCCCTTCAGGTTCAGTTTCTGCACGCCGCGCAGCACGGGGACGATCAGGCCCTTTTCGCCGAGCGCGGTGCCGACGCCGATATTGACGTCGTCGAAGATTTCGAGCCGGTCGGCATGCCAGCGGCTGTTGATCGCCGGCGCGACCTTCATCGCCTCCGCGCATGCCGCGACGATGTAGGCGGTGTAGGTGAGCTTCACGCCCTTCCGCGCCCACGCCGCCTTGTGGCGCTCGCGGTGGGCGATGATGGCGGAGAAGTCGGCTTCGAAGACCGCCGTGACGTGGGGCGCGGACGTCAGCGAGTTCAGCATGTTCTCGGCGATCTTGAGGCGCATGCGATCGTGCGGGACGCTGTGCGAGCGGAGCGAGGAGTCGGTCGGCGGCGCGGCGGGTGCCGGCGGAGGAGCGGGTGCGCGCGACGCCGCTTCGACGGCGCGATCGACGTCCGCGCGGGTGACCCGCCCGTCCCGCCCGGTGCCTTCGATGGTGCGCGGGTCGACATTGTGCTGCAGGCACGCGCGCTTCACCGCGGGGGAAAGGCGCATTTCGGGAGTAAGATCGGGCCGCCCAGCCTCGTTCGTCCCGAGCGAAGTCGAGGGGCGCGAACTCGGGCTCGGAGCAGTCGCCCCTCGACTTCGCTCGGGACGAACGGAGTCATCATCCATCGCATCGTTGGCGTCAGGCGTGTGGTCTCCCGGCTGCGACTGCGGCTCTCCGCTGGCCGCTTCAAGGTCGGCGAGGTGCACAGTGGGCGCAATCCGCCCAAGGACCGCACCGGGGACCGCCGCCGCGTCGGTGTGGAGCAGGATTTCGCGCAGCACCCCCGCCGCCGGCGCCGGAACTTCGACCGCCACCTTGTCGGTCTCAAGCTCGACCAGCGGATCGTTGATCTCGACGCGGTCGCCGACCTGCTTGAGCCAGGCGCGGACGACGGCCTGCGTGCCCTCCTGCTCGACGGGAACGATCACGTCGATCATGGCCCCCTCCCCGTCATTCCGGCGGAAGCGGAAATCCAGTTGGGCGTAAGATGCGGCGGAGCAGCTGGACACGCCCGCTGGATCCCCGCTTTCGCGGGAATGACGATGAAGGTCGGATTGCCCTTCATCGTCAGAACCCCACCAGCTCGTCGATCTTGTGGCGGATGCGGTCGACGCTCGGCACGGCCCAGTTGAGCAGCACCGGATTATGCGGGCTTGGGATGTCCGGCATGGTGACGCGAGCGACGGGCGCATCCAGGTCCAGGAAGGCTTCGTCGGCGACGATCGCGGCGATCTCGGCGCCGAAGCCGCCGGTCCTCAGATCCTCATGGACGATGAGGCAGCGGCGGGTGCGGCGCACGGAGGCGAGCACCGTTTCCTTGTCGAAGGGGACGAGCGTCCGGAGGTCGATCACGTCGGCGCTGACGTCCTTCGCCGCTTCCTCGCAGCGCGGGACCATCGCGCCCCAGGTCACGATCGTGATGTCGTCGCCCTGCCGCGTCGTCTTCGCGCGGCCGAACGGGAGCACGTAATCGTCCCCGGGGTAGGGCCGCCGCGCCCAGGCATCGTCGAGCATGGCGCGATGCTCGAAGAAGACGACCGGGTCGTTGCCGCGCAGGGCGGTGCGCAGCAGGCCCACGGCGTCCTCGGCGTTGGAGGGCACGGCGACCATCCAGCCGGGATTGTGGACGAAGGCGACTTCGTTGGTCTGGCTGTGCCAGGGATCGCCAACCTTGAAGAAACCGCCGGGGATGCGGAGCACCATCGGCGCGGCGAAGCGGTTGTTGGTCCGCCAGCGCATCGTGCCGCAATCGTTGATCTGCTCGGTCGCGGGCTCCGCATATTTGCGGAACTGGATCTCCGGCACCGGCATCAGCCCGGCAATCGCCATACCGACGGCGCGGCCGACGATCCCTTCCTCGTTGAGGCTGGTGTCGAAGACGCGCTGCTCGCCATATTTCTCCTGGAGGCCGAGCGTCACGGCGTGGACTCCGCCCTTGGGCCCGACGTCCTCGCCGAAGACGACGACGCGCTTGTTCAATTCCAGCTCGCGGTCGAGCGTGCGGCGGATCGCCGTCACCATGTTGATGCGCTGGCCTTCAGGCTTCGGCTCCTCGTGGGAGGGCGGGGCGCGGTAGCCCTCGGTCCACTGGCCGCCGCGAGCCTGCATCTCGCCTTCGTAGAAGACGTGGTCGAGCACCTGTTCGGGCTGCGAAACGCCGCGCGCTTCCGCCTCGGCGCGGGCGGCTTCGACGGCGGCCTGCGCGTCAGCCTCGATCCGGTCCCACTCCGCCTCGGACATGACGGCGCCGACCACGTGCGCCTTCAACTTGGGCAGCGGGTCGCGGGTCCATTCCTCGCGCACGGTCTCATCGGACTTGTAGGTTTGCGTGTCCTGGAAGCTGTGTCCCTGGAGGCGCGGCACGGTGAGGCGGAGCAGCGCCGGGCCGTTGTCGGTGCGCACATAGGCCGTCGCTTCGGCGACGAGGCGCGCGGCTTCGGCCGGATCGGTGCCGTCCCCTGAGAAGATGGTCAGGTTTTTGAAGCTGGCGAGGTTTTCAGCGATGTTGCCGCCGGGCGTCTGAAAGGACGATGGGACGGAGATGCCGAAGCCGTTATCCTCGACGTAGAAGAGCATCGGCAGCTTCTGCGTGGTGGCAATCGTCAGGCTCGCCCAGAAGCCGCCCGTCGCGCAGGAGGCGTCGCCGCCCAGCACCACCGCCATCGCGCCGTCCCAGCCGCGGTCGCCCAAGACGGCGCGGTGGTAGGCGATGGCCTGCGCCCAGCCCGCCGTCGGGGTGTACTGAGCGCCGACGCCGCCCGACATTGGCAACGCCGGGCAGCCTTGCGGGTTCGGATAGTTGAAGACGACGCCGATATCGCGCCCGTCCGAATAGCCCCCTTCCCTGCCCATGCCGGACGCAAGCGCGTCCTCGAGCGGCACGCCGAGGGCGAGAAGCAGAGGACGCGACCGGTAATAGCCGCAGGCGGCGTCGTGGCGATGGGTGAGGCGGGTGCCGAGCATGACCTGCGCCATGTCGTGGCCGCGGGCGGAGAATTGATAGAGGATCTTCTTTTCGGGGACGAGCTTCTCTTCCTCGAGCTTGTCCATCGCGCGGCTGACCTGGACGAGATAGGCGATGCGCCGCCAGTCGAAGGCGGGATCCGGTGCGGCGTCCGCCGCGCTCAGCGCCTCCGCCTGCATCTCAGCCATCCATCTTCTCCACCACCGCCCGGGCGAAGACGTCGACATTCTCGTCCGACAGGCCGACGACGTTGAACCGGCCGGAACTCGCCATGTAGATGGCCCGCTCCTCGCGCAGCTCGAGCACCGCCGCCTCGGAAAGCGGCAGCATCGAGAACATGCCGTTCTGCCCCTCGATATAGGCGAGCCGCGGATCGAAGGCGGCGAGGCGCGCGCGGAGACTGCGGATGCGCGCGCACATCTCGCCGAGCTCCGCGCGCCAATCGGCGGCGAGCGCAGGGTCGTCGAGCACGATGCGGGCGACGGCGGCGCCGTGATCGGGCGGCATCGACCACATGGTGCGCGAAAGCTGGACGAGATTGCCCAGGATCACGTCGGCATTGGCGGCGCTCGTCCCCTTGACGAAGAGGTTGCCGGTCCGCTCGCGATAGACGCCGAAATTCTTGTCGCAGCTCTGCGCGACGAGCGCCATTTCCGCGGCCTCGACGACGAGGCGCGTCCCCGCCGCGTCCGCTTCGAGGCCGTTGCCGAGGCCCTGATAGGCGAGGTCGACGAAGGGGATGAGGCCCTTGCGCGCGACCAGCTCGGCCACCGCCTGCCACTGGTCGGGCGCGAGGTCCGCGCCGGTCGGATTATGGCAGCAGCCGTGGAGGAGGACGAGGTCGCCCGCCTCGCCGCCTTCCAGCGCGTCCATCATCTCGTCGAAGCGGATGCTGCGGCTTTCCCGGTCGTAATAAGGATGCGCCTCCATGTGGACGCCCGCGCATTCGATCAGCGGCCCGTGATTGGGCCAGGTCGGCTGGCCGACGAAGATCCGCGCCTTCGAATTCGCCTTGGAGATGAGGTCCGCGCCGAGGCGGAGCGCGCCGCAGCCGCCCGGCGTCTGCACGCCGACGATGCGGTCGTCCCTCGCAACCGCTTCGCCGAAGACGATCGGCTTGATGAGATCGGTGAAGCGGATGTCGCCGCGCGATCCGAGATAGGCCTTGGTCTCCTGCGTCTCCCACAGGATCCGCTCGGCCGCTTTGACCGCGCGCAGGATCGGCGTGCCGCCCGCCGCGTCGCGGTAGACGCCGACGCCGACATCGATCTTGTCCGCGCGCTTGTCCGCGTCGCAGAGCGCGATCAGGTTGAGAAGCGAATCCGCTTTCTGTTCCTCGAGCTGCTCGAAGAGCTTCGTCCCGCCGGAACCGAAAGAATCCGCCAACCCACCCTCCTCTGCTCGAAGCTCGAGCGGCAGCCCTAGCCCCGAGCCTGCATGTAGCGCAACGTCGCTCCGGTTGCCCGCCAGTTTTGCCGCCTTATGCGCTGGAAATGAAACAAGGCTTCATCTATTCTCCAAAAGATGAAAGAAACGCCTCACATGGACGCCATCGACCGCAAGATCGTCCGCGAACTGCAGCGCGATGCGAGCCTCAGCCACGCGGCGCTTGGCGAGCGCGTCGGCGCCTCGGCCGCTTCGGTCTGGCGGCGGGTGCGGAGCCTCGAGGCGGACGGCGTGCTGGGCAAGAGCGTGCGTCTCGCCAGCGCCGAGCGACTGGGCCGCGCCGTCAACGTCCTGTGCCAGGTCAGGATGACGCGCCAGTCGGTCGAGGCGCGGTCGGACTTCGAGGAGTTCATCGCGACGCGCGAGGAGATCGTCGAATGCTACGCCATGTCGGGCGAGTGGGACTATCTGCTGCGCATCGCGGTCCGCGACGTCGCCGATTACGACCGCTTCGTCATGCGCGGCGTCCTCGCGCACCCGAGCGTCGCGAACGCCGCGAGCAATTTCGCGCTGAGGCAGGTGAAATATACGACGGAGATTCCGGTCTGACTGGCGCCCAGCGGTGCAAACCGGGCTTCGACAGGCTCAGCCCTAGCGGATTGAAAGATCGGTCGCATCGCCACACGACAGCCCCCACCCCCGCTAGCCCTGAGCCTGTCGAAGGGCGGATCGCAGCGCACCGCCAGCAGGACTTCGCGCTGAGGCAGGTGAAATATACGACGGAGATTCCGGTCTAACTGGCGCCTAGCGGTGCAAACCGGGCTTCGACAGGCTCAGCCCTAGCGGTTTTGAATAGATCGGCACGCACCACCGCTAGCCCTGAGCCTGTCGAAGGGCGGGTTGCAGCGCACGGGAGCCCGAAACAAGTCGGGGCCGGCCTCCCGAGGAAAGCCGGCCCCGCCCTCGATACGCGACTCGAGGGGCAGTCCGGGGCCGGCGAACCGGCCGTCCTGCACGTCCATCTCTGCCGCGAAAAGGTTTACGGACTGCTAAGAAGCACGGTTAATGTGCTGCGGCGGCACGGTTTTCGTGCAGGTTCTTGGCCATCCTGGCTGCCCCGCCCGGAACTGCCGCAAAAAAAGAGGCGGAAACGAACGAATCGTTCCCGCCCCCCCGGTCGCGTACCGTGTTTCTACCTAGTGGGCATGGGTTAGGATTTGGTTAGCGCGGTCAGCCGCCGTCGCCGACGCCGGCGTGGCCCGCGCCGTCCGGCCGGTTCTCCATCTCCGCGGCCGCCTCGCGCGCCGCATCCTCGATCGAATCGCCGCTGCCTGGCGGCTCCGTTTCCGGCTTCTTGTCCTGGTCCATGCCCCCTTCAACGCCCGAAGCGGCATCCGGGATGCGGCAGAGATCGACCCAGGCGGACGAGACCAGTTCGGCGAGCCGCGCCGGGGAGACTTCGACGGACGACGTCAGCGATCCCGCCGCCGGATAGACGATGTCGAAATGGCGCAGGCTGACGTCGCAAAAGACGGCGAGCGGCGTCGCAAGGCCGAAGGGGCAGACCCCGCCCACGGGGTGGCCGGTCAGCGCCAGAGTCTCCTCGGCGCCGAGCATGCGCGGGCGCGCGCCGAACCGGTCCTTCGTCTTGCGATTGTCGAGCCGCGCATCGCCGCGCGTCACCAGGAGGAAGGTAAGGTCGCCTGCCCGCACCGCCAGCGTCTTGGCGATCCGCGCCGGCGCGACGCCGAGCGCCCTCGCCGCATCGGCAACGGTGGCGGTGCTTTCCGCCACTTCGATGATCGGGAGGTCCGGCGCGCGGACGGCGAGATCGGCGCGGACGCTTGCGAGGCTCATCCGCTCATTCCCCGATCAGGTGGAGGGCGATCGTGCGCCGGTGCGGCGCGCGGCGATGCTCGAACAGGTAGATGCCTTGCCAGGTGCCGAGCACGAGCCGCCCGGCGGCGAGAGGTATCGAGAGCTGCACCTGCGTCAGCGCGGCGCGGATGTGGGCGGGCATGTCGTCCGGCCCCTCCTCGTCGTGCGCGTAGAGGTTCGGCCCCTCCGGCGCGATCCGGGCGAAGAAGCGCTCGAGATCGGCGCGCGCCGCGGGCGCCGCATTCTCCTGCACGAGGAGCGACGCCGACGTGTGGCGGCAGAAGAGGGTGAGCAGCCCCTCCTCCATCCCCTGCGCCGCCACCCACCCGGCCACGTCCTCCGTCACCTCGACGAGCCCCTGACCCCGCGTCGCGAAATCGAGAATGGTGGAGGCCTGCCGCATCCGCGGCGCTTAGCCGCGACGGCCGGAGCGCTGCAACCGGGCTTCGACAGGCTCAGCCCTGGCGGGTGAGAGAGAACCAGCCCTCGTGCCACGCCCACCCCACCGCCAGCCCTGAGCCTGTCGAAGGGCGGATTGCAGCACACGTTCGTGCGAGGATCCGATTCAACTGAAGGCTCATGCGACGCCGTCATCCCGGCAAAGGCCGGGATCTCAGCGGTGAAAGGCGTGGGCGCGTAAAAAAAGCCGCCCCGTGTTTCCACGGAGCGGCCAAGGTTCAGGGAGGAGCGCCCTGACGGGGCGCGGCAGCGCTTCAAAGGGGGGAAGAAGCGGCTGCTATCCTGAAAATAGGGAGGCCGGCGGGCGGTTCAAGAGCGCCGCCGCGCCGGCTTCTTATCGGATGGGCGGAGGCGCGCTCAGGCGTTGCCGCCGGCGCCGCCGCCGTTGAAGCCGAGCTCCGGCTGCGGAACCTTGCCCTGCTGCATCTGGCGGCCGAAAATCTCGCGGATCATCGGCAGCGAGAACATGTGCGCCATGATGAGCGGCAGCGCGCCGTTCTGGTTGAGCTTGCGAAGCTTGTCGCCGTGGAGGTCGCGAAGCTTCTCGTCCGAGATCATCTGGAAGCCGCGATAGACGAAGGGCTGCGCCGCGCCTTCCGGCTGGATCGTCACTTCGCCGTCGATCAGGAGGTCGGCCTCCTGAAGCTCCTTGACGAAGGCGTTGGTCCGCTGCGCCGCGATCTCGAACTCCTCGCAGAATTTGAGGATCGTGCGAAGCTGGTCGTTGGGCTGCTGCTCGTCGAAGATCGCGAGGCCCTCGCCGCCCTCGTTGACGAGGCCGCTGGACGGATCGAAGCAGAGCGACAGCTCCTCGGCCTGCGGCTGGAGCTTGGCAAGGAGGAACGGGTAGCGGCGGACATAGGCCGGCACATAGGTCTCGCCGAGCAGGCGGCCTTCGGCGTCGACGAAG
The DNA here is from genome assembly GCA_036399655.1 of Allosphingosinicella sp. Taxonomy (GTDB): domain Bacteria; phylum Pseudomonadota; class Alphaproteobacteria; order Sphingomonadales; family Sphingomonadaceae; genus Allosphingosinicella. The sequence goes on from DASWMS010000087.1 coordinate 16,166, forward strand.
ACGTTGACGCCTTCGTTCAGGCCCATGAGCGCGAGCGGCACCGGATTCTCGCCGACCGAGAAGACGATCGGGAAGAAGCGCTGCGCAGTGATGAATTCATCGACCGTGATCGGGATCGCATGCGCGGTCGAAAGGAACGGCGCGGCGTCCGCGTTCTTGACGCGGTAATTGGCGTGGACGGAGCTCGAGAGCGGCACGAGGTCCTGGTAGAAAAGCGGCAGATTGGCCGGCGGCTGGCTCGCCATGATGTCGGTCTCCAAAAGATGAGGGCGCGGGTCCTCCTGAAGGAAGCCGCTAAGCCGCGGGTGGTCTACGGGCGGATGACTGTTTCCGCAAGGCTTCGCCTGCGCTTGTTTCGCCGGGAGATCGCCTAGGCCAGAGGAGCGGGCGGCACGAGCTTTCCCGGATTCATGATGCCGGCCGGATCGAGTGCCGCCTTGATCGCGCGCATCGCGGCGAGCCGCGCCGGATCGGCGAGGCGTCCGAGCTCGGCCACCTTCATCTGGCCGATTCCGTGCTCGGCCGAGATGGAGCCGCCGGCCGCGGTGACGAGATCGTGGACACGCGCGGTGATCCGCGGCGCCTCTGCGGCGAGCCATTCCGCGCCGTCCGCGGACGCGAGATCGGCGGGCGCGCGGACGTTGAAGTGGACGTTGCCGTCGCCGAGATGGCCGAATGCGTTGACCCTTGTGCCGGGAAAGCGCGCCTCGACCGCGCGCGCCGCCTCCACGATGAAGCCCGGCATCTTCGCGACCTCCACGGAAATGTCGTGCTTCGCTGCCGCGCCGTCCTTCTGCTCGGCCTCCGATATGCCGTCCCGGATGCGCCAGAAGGCCTCGGCCTGCGCCTCCGATGAAGCGATGGCGGCGTCGGTGGCGAGGCCGAGCGAGAAAGCGGATCGCAGCGCTTCGTAGAGCGCGGGCTCCGGCTCGGGCGCGGAGACCGGCGCGACCGCCTCGATGAGGACGTTCCACGGATGCGCCCCCGCAAGCGGCGGCCGCGTGCCCGGAACATGCATGAGGACGAGGTCGAGCGCACTCTTCGGCACCAGCTCGAAGGCTTCGACCGCATCGCCGAGCGCCTCTTCGCAGTGGCGCAGCAGAGCGAGCGCGGCCTCCGGGGTCTCGGCGCCGACCCAGGCGACCGCGCGGGCACCGACGGCTGGGACGAGCTTCAGGCTCGCCGCGGTGACGACGCCCAGCGTTCCCTCCGCGCCGATCAGGAGATGCTTCAAATCGTAGCCGCGATTGTCCTTCTTGAGCGGCGAGAGGCCGTGCCAGACCGATCCGTCGGGAAGCACCGCCTCGATGCCCTGAACGAGGGCGCGCATCGTTCCGAAGCGAAGCACCTGCGTGCCGCCGGCATTGGACGAGACGAGGCCGCCGATCGTCGCGCTGCCCTTCGCCCCCAGCGTCAGCGGAAAGCGCCGTCCCGCGTCGAGCGCCGCCTCGTGCAGCGCGGAGAGGATGACGCCCGCTTCGGCGACGGCGAGGTTCCCCTGCGGATCGAGGCTCCGGATCCGATTCATGCGGCGCAGCGAAAGGAGGATCGCGCCGCCGCTGTCGTCGGGCACGGCGCCCGCGACCATCGAGCTGTTTCCGCCCTGCGGCACGATCGCGACATGGGCGGCGGCGCAGAGGCGGACGATCTCGGCGACTTCCTCTGTCGACGCAGGCGAAAGGAGCGCCGCGGCCGCCCCCCGGTAGCGCCGCCGCCAGTCGGTGAGCCAGGGCCCCATCTCCTCCGCCGCGTCGGTGAAGCCCTTGGGCCCGAGCAGGTCGGCGAGGCGCGCGAGGAGCTGCGGCGTCGGCTGGGAGGTCATCGCCGCCGCGATAGAGGGGCGGGAGGCGCGGCGCAAATTAATCGCGCGTTCAAGCGGGCGGGCCGAAGGCGACGGGATATGGAGCGTGGGGAATGATCTTTGCCGGCACGGCCGCATGGCTGATGCTCGTCTTCGGAGGCGCGGCCGACGCGCCGCCCGCCGGGACCAGCCATGCGCAGGTCACCGTCAGGCAGCAGGTCATCATCCGCGTGCCGCGCGCGGTCCGCGGCGCCCCGATGTCCGCGCCCGTCGTCTGGCGCGAAAGCCGGGGCCCGCGCTGCATCGCGGCGCGCTCCGTCGCCGGCGCGACCCTTCTGGGACAGAACAGCGTCGACCTCGTCCTGCGCGACCGCAGCCGCGTCCGCGTCAAGCTGGACAGGGGATGCGGGGGGCTGGATTTCTACGGAGGCTTCTATGTCAACGGGACGGCGGACGGGATGATCTGCGCCGACCGCGACGCCGTCCGCTCGCGCATGGGCGGGCAGTGCGGGATCGACCAGTTCCGGCTTCTGACCCCCGCCCGCTAGCCTCCTCCCGCTAGCGCCTTCGAGCCCTTTATCTTGACTTTCCAAGCGCTCCAGGCGCAAGCGCCGCAGGCGCTCGCGGGAACGCCCCTCGAAACCATCTCTCGAACATCGGATTCCCAATGACTTTTGCCGATCTCGGCCTTTCCGACGAATTGCTCCGCGCGGTCGGGGAATCGGGCTATTCCGAACCCACGCCCATCCAGAGCCAGGCCATTCCGTCCGTCCTGATGGGCCGCGACCTGATCGGCATCGCCCAGACCGGCACCGGCAAGACCGCCGCCTTCGTCCTCCCGATGATTGACATCCTCGGCGAAGGCAGAAGCCGCGCCCGCATGCCCCGCTCGCTCATCCTCGAGCCGACGCGCGAGCTCGCAGCGCAGGTCGCCGAGAATTTCGAAGCCTATGGCAAATATCACAAGCTTTCGATGGCGCTCCTCATCGGCGGCACCAACATGGCCGACCAGATCAAGAAGCTCGAAAAGGGCGTCGACGTGCTGATCGCAACGCCTGGCCGCCTGATGGACCTGTTCGGCCGCGGCAAGATCATGCTCAACGGCTGCAACCTCCTCGTCATCGACGAGGCGGACCGGATGCTCGACATGGGCTTCATCCCGGACATCGAGGAGATCTGCACCAAGCTCCCGTCCCCGCGGCAGACCCTGCTCTTCTCGGCGACCATGCCCGGCCCGATCAAGAAGCTGGCCGACCGCTTCCTGACCAATCCCAAAACGATCGAGGTCTCCCGCCCCGCTTCGTCCAACCTTCTCATCGACCAGCGCGTGGTGCGCGTCGACAGCCGCAAGAAGCGCGATGCATTGGGCGATCTCCTCCGCCGCGAGGAAGTCACCACCGCGATCATCTTCTCCAACCGCAAGACGACCGTGCGCGAGCTGACGACCAGCCTCCAGCGCGGCGGCTTCAAGGCCGGACCCATTCATGGCGACATGGAGCAGCCGGAGCGCATCCGCGAGCTGGAGCGCTTCAAGGCGGGCGAGATCAACATCCTCGTCGCCTCCGACGTCGCCGCCCGCGGCCTCGACATCAAGGGCGTCAGCCACGTCTTCAACTACGACGTGCCGTGGCAGCCCGACGATTACATTCACCGCATCGGCCGCACCGGCCGCGCCGGCAAGACCGGCACCGCGATCACATTGGTGACCGGGGCCGACAGCGAAGCGCTTGAGACCATCGAGAAGCTGATCGGCTCGAAGATCCCGACGCTCGATGCCCCCGTCCGCGGCCCCGCACCCGCCGAGGCCGACACCGCCCCCGTACCTGACAAAGCGCCCGCCGAGGAAGCCCGCGACGAGGAGCCCCCGAAGCGCGCCCGCCGCGAGCGCCGCCCCCGCCGCGAAGAGCGTGCTGAAACGCCCCGCGAGGAGCGGTCCGAAGCCCCGCAGGAAGCAGAGCCGGCCGCCGAGCCGGGCCTGCAAGAACGCCAGGAGCGCCCCGAGCGCCCCCGCCGCGCCGAACGCCCCCGCGAAGAGCGCGCCGAACCTCCGCGCGAAGACCGGGCCGAGCGCCCCCGCGAAGAACGCGCCGAGCGTCCCCGCGAAGAGCGTCCCCGCCGCGAGGAGCGCCCGCGCCGCGACGATCGTTCGCGCCGTGACGAGCCCGCGCTGGAAAGCGCCGACGACGGCTGGAACGGCCCGGTGCCGAGCTTCCTCAGCCAGGGTTTCGGTAGCTAGAAGCCTTAGAGCGCGACGGGCATGGCTGCCCTGGCAGCGGCACCCCCGCCCGGGCAGGAGGCGACGACGCTGCCGAACCGGCTGCCGCCCGCATCGGCGTAGCGAAGCTCGATCGCGCCGCCGAGCGCGATCAACCGGCTCGGATCGATCGCGCCGCATAGCGATGCGGCGTCCCGCGCCCGGATGGCGCCGATCTCGGCGGCGCCGACCCGGCGTGCAATTTCCATTCTGTAGACCAGGCGATTTCCCTCGGCCGAGACGCCGATTCGCCTCGTCGACGCATCGATCCGTACCGGACCCTCCGCCTGAAGCTGCCTTGCCGATGCCTCGACGAGTGCGACCGCAGGGCTGGGCGCCGCCGCAGGCTCCGCAGCCGGGCGCGATCCGCCGGACGTGTACAGAAAGGCGCCGCCTCCGATGAGCGCGAACACCGCGCCCGCCGCCGCCGCGAGGTGCCAGGAAGGCCGCGCCGGTGGGCTCGCCGCCTGCACCGCTGCCGCTTGCGCTCCGACCGTGTCGCTCCGCATCACTCGCCTGCTCCTCTTGCTGCACCGATCCTGCGCAAGCGCACAGGGGCCGTCAATCGCCTCATTGCCGCCGCATGGGAACCGCCGTCTCGAACTTGAGCCAAGGCGGCGCAAGCTCGCCATAGACGGCGACTTCCGGCTCCGGAAACGCCGGGTCGGCAAAGCCGCCGACCGCCACATAGACCATCCCCGGGCTCCGCTCGATCCGCCAGAAGAGCGTCGTGCCGCAGTTGGTGCAGAAGTGGCTCCGTCCCCAATGCCCCTCCTCCCCCAGCCGCTCGAACATCCGGCTCTCCCCCGCGACGCGAACCTGCGCCTCCGGCCAGGTCGCACAAAGCGCAAACGCACTCCCCGTCCGCCGCTGGCAAGACCGGCAGTGACACACCGACCGCCGCACCGGCTCTCCCTCGCAGGCGATTGTGAGCGCCCCGCATTCACAGCGTGCTGTTCTCGTCGTCATGGTGCCCTCTCAGCTGATCTTGCGCGAAGCTAGCCGACCTCCCGGATCAATGTCACTCCTCACCCACCCCGCTAGGGCTGAGCCTGTCGAAGCCCGGTTTCCAAGGACGCCGAGCCCGTCAACCCGCCCTTCGACAGGCTCAGGGCTAGCGGAAAGTTGAAGCCAGCATCCAGTCCAGCATCGCAGAGCGCACCCATCACCGCTAGGGCTGAGCTTGTCGAAGTCCGGTTCGCCATAATACACAGCGCGAATGGCCTTCTACGCCTACATCCTGCGCTGCTCGGACGGGCTTTATTACTGCGGGAGCTCGGACGATCTCGAGCAGCGGGTCGCGCAGCACCAGTCCGGCCACGATCCCTCTTGCTACACGTTCAAGCGCCGCCCGGTCGCGCTCGCCTGGAGCGACAGCTTCGCCGCGCGCATCGAAGCGAAAGAAGCGGAACGGCGCATCAAAGGCTAGGGCAAGCGCAAGAAGGAAGCTCTCATTCGCGGCGACTGGGACGAGTTTCAACTGCTCGCCCGGAACTGGCAGACCTGAAGTTCTCAAGCCAGGAGCCCTGCAACCCGCCCTTCGACAGGCTCCGGGCTAGCGGAGGTGGGAGCACCGCACCAACGATACAAGCCGAACCCAACCCCGCTAGGGCTGAGCCTGTCGAAGCCCGGCTTCGAAGAGCGCGGAGCCGGTCAACCCGCCCTTCGACGGGCTCAGGGCTAGCGGGAGAGCAGGCACCGCACGGATCACACAAGCCAAGTCGAACCTCACCCCGCTAGGGCTGAGCCTGTCGAAGCCCGGTTCGCGCGCGCTGCGGATACGCATCAACAGCCCGGCTTCGCACCCTTCGGTGCCTTGTAGCGCGCGCGGAATGCATCCGCGTGCGCCTTCAGCCGCCCCTCCGCGATCGCAGCGCGCAGGCCCACCATCAGCTGCTGGTAGAAATAAAGATTATGCTCGGTCATCAGCATCGCGCCGAGCATCTCGTCCGAGCGGACGAGGTGGTGGATGTAGGCGCGGCTCCACGCGGCGCAGACCGGGCAGGCGCATTCGGGGTCGAGCGGCGCTTCGTCCTCGGCGAAGCGGGCATTGCGGATGTTGATCGGGCCGTCGGCGGTGAAGGCCTGGCCGGTGCGGCCGGAGCGGGTGGGAAGGACGCAGTCGAACATGTCGATGCCGCGCTCCACCGCGCCGACGATGTCGTCGGGCTTGCCGACGCCCATCAGGTAGCGCGGGCGGTCGGCCGGAAGCTGCGCCGGCGCGAAATCGAGGCAGGCGAACATCGCCTCCTGCCCCTCGCCCACCGCAAGGCCGCCCACCGCATAGCCGTCGAAGCCGATCTCCCGCAGCCCGTCCGCCGAAGCCCTTCGCATGCCCTCGTCGAGCGCGCCCTGCTGGATGCCGAAGATCGCGGCGCGCGCCGCATGCTCGCCGCCGCCGTCGAAGGCCGCGCGCGAGCGTCTGGCCCAGCGGATCGAGCGCTCCATCGCCGCAGCCTGCTCGTCCCGCGACGAGGTCGTCGGCACGAGCTGGTCGAACTGCATGACGATGTCGGAGCCGAGCAGGCGCTGGATCTCGATCGAACGCTCCGGGCTCAGCATGTGGCGGCTGCCGTCGAGGTGGCTCGCAAAGGCGACACCTTCTTCCGTGACCTTGGTGAGCTCGGACAGGCTCATCACCTGGTAGCCGCCGCTGTCCGTCAGGATCGGCCGGTCCCATCCCATGAAGCGGTGAAGGCCGCCGAGTTTCGCCACCCTCTCGGCGCCGGGTCGCAGCATCAGGTGATAGGTGTTGCCGAGGATGATGTCGGCGCCTGCCGCGCGCACGTCTGCCGGCTTCATCGCCTTGACCGTCGCGGCCGTGCCGACCGGCATGAAAGCGGGCGTGCGAATCTCGCCGCGGTGCATGGCGAGCATGCCGGTGCGCGCGGCGCCGTCGGTCGCGGCGATGGTGAAGCTGAAACGAGGCATGTCCCCGCCCCTATCGTCTCACGCCGCCGGCGAGAAGCCGCACCAGGCTACAAGATGGAACGCCGACACGGCGGCTGGCCGGTTTCGCCGGAAGGAGCAGAACGTTTCGTCACGAACCGTGCGCCGGGCGGGCACCGAGTCGCTCCGCCTCGGCGGCAATGCGCTCAGCGTCGAAAGCGTGCGCGCGATAGGGTCCGTTCCTGTCGACCCAGTGCAGGAACAGGTGTGCCGACCAGCGGTTCGGATTTGGCGTCAGGCGCCCGTGCCGGTAGCGCACCCCCTGGTAAAGGACGGCGTCGCCGGGTTTCATCGGGATCGAAGCGAACGGTTCCTCCCCGAAGCTTTCGCGCAAATAGTCCGGCGCCTCCATCGGGATGGAGCCGATGTCGAGCGGCCACGGCTTCGCGTCGCTGTAGCCGAGCGTCAGCGACAAGCTGTGCTCGCACGAAGGCCGGTCCGAATGGAGGCGGCAAATGTCGCCTTCCGAATAGATGCGAAAATAATTGTAGCTGGGCAGCAGCTCGCGTCCGACCAATTGGCTGATCGTCGGTGTCAGCGCCCAGAGGAAGGTGATGAGCGGCGCGTAGAGATGGCCGCTGATCTCCACGGTCGGCTTCTGCATCAGGTCCAGCTTCTTCGCGAAATCCTTGAAACCGAAGTTGGACGCCTTGAGGTCCGTCTCGATCCGCTCGAGGAGCGCCTGTGCGACCTCGGCAGGAAACAGGTCGGAGGCCAACGCATAGCCCTGGGCATGATAGTCGCCGTGGATCTTCATCCCGCGCCCCTATGCCAGCGGCGGGGATCACGCAAACGTGGCATCGAGCCGAATGCCGGCGCGGGGCCGTCCCCCTCACCCCGGCAGCAGCAGGCTCGCGTCGCCGTAGGAGTAGAAGCGGTAGTCGGTGCGGATGGCGTGCGCATAGGCCGCCTGCATCGTCTCCAGGCCCATCATCGCCGAGACCAGCATGAACAGGGTCGAGCGCGGCAGATGGAAGTTGGTGAGGAGGCCGCCTGCCGCGCGGAAGCGGTAGCCCGGCGTGATGAAGATGTCCGTGTCGCCTTCGAAGGGGAGGATCTCGCCGTCCTCGCGGGCGGCGCTTTCCAGGAGGCGGAGCGAGGTGGTGCCGACCGGAATGATGCGCCCGCCGCCCTGCCGCACCGCATTGAGGCGCGCGGCCGCGTCCGCGGAAATGCGGCCCCACTCGCTGTGCATGCGATGCTCCGCCGTGTCGTCCGCCTTGACCGGCAGGAAGGTGCCGGCGCCGACGTGGAGCGTGAGAGTCTCGTGGCCAACGCCCGCGGCGGTCAGCGCCTCCATGAGCCGCGGCGTGAAATGGAGCGCGGCGGTTGGCGCGGCGACGGCTCCGGCTTCGCGCGCGAACATCGTCTGATAATCCTCGGCGTCGCGGGCGTCCGTCTCGCGCTTGCCGGCGATGTATGGCGGGAGCGGCATCCGGCCGGCGCGTGCGAGGAGGATTTCGGCCGGCTCGTCGCCTTCGAAGTCGAGGCGCATCGTGCCGTCCTCGGCCTTGTCCGTCGCGGTGGCCGCCACCCCGGCGCCGAAGTCGATCCGGTCGCCCTCGCGCACGCGTTTGGCATTGCGCAGGAAGGCGCGCCAGGCTCGCGGCCCCTCGCGCTTGTGGAGCGTGGCGCCGACCCGCGCCTCTCCGCGCCGCCCTTCGAGCTGGGCGGGAATGACGCGCGTGTCGTTGAAGACGAGCATGTCGCCGGCGCGGAGCAGGCTCGGCAGGTCGCCCACGACATGATCGGAGAGGACGCCGCCGCCGCCGTTCCCACCCACCCTGAGCAGGCGCGCCGCATCGCGCGGCGCCGCAGGCCTCAGCGCAATCCGTTCGGCCGGGAGATCGAAGTCGAAGAGATCGACGCGCACTTACCGCGGCGGCGTGATGACGCTTGTCGGAGCGGGTGTGGCGGTCGCCCCGGGCGGCGGAGCGGCGGCGGCGGCGCGCAGTTCGTCGGCGGAAAGGGGCGGCACATTGTCCGCTCCGATCGAGGCGCGGACGATCCGGCTCGGATTGGCCGGCGGCTCGCCGCGCTCGATCGCGTCCACGAAATTCATGCCGGCGAAGACGCGGCCGAGGATTGTGTAGCGCCCGTCCAGGGTGAACGTCGGCTGGAGGACGATGAAGAACTGGCTGTTCGCGGAATTGGGCGCCTGCGCGCGCGCCATGGAGACGACGCCGCGAAGGTGCGGGAGCGGGCTGAACTCCGGCGCGAGATCGGGCAGCGGCGAGCCGCCCTGGCCGGTGGCGGTCGGGTCGCCGCCCTGCGCCATGAAGCCCTCGATCACCCGGTGGAAGACGAGGCCGTTGTAGAAGCCCTGCCGGGTCAGCGTGCGGATGCGCTCGACATGGTTCGGCGCGACGTCCGGGCGAAGCTGGATCGAGACGCGGCCGCCGGTCGAGAGATCGAGGTGCCAGACGTTCTCGGGCGGCGGGGCCGCCATCGGCGTGGCGGCCGTCTGGGCGTGGGCGGCCGTGCCCGCGAGCGCCAGCACCGCGCATATCAACGCTGCGAACTTCCTGATGAACAACACTTTTCCCGCCCGATTCCGTTTCAGATCACCGGCAGAATAGGCGGCGGCGGCGGCGCGGGCAAGCGTCAGCCGCCCCTGCGCCCCAGCGTCTCGACCCGCGCCGCGATCTCGCCGGCGACAGGCGGCGTGACGAATTTCGAAACGTCGCCGCCATAGATGGCGATCTCCTTGACCAGCCGCGACGCGATCGGCTGCAAGGATACGTCGGCCATCAGAAACACGGTTTCGATCCGATCGTTCAGCTGCTGGTTCATCCCCGCCATCTGATACTCATATTCGAAATCGGCGACGGCGCGCAGGCCCCGGACGATGACGGAGGCGCCTTCGCGCTCGGCGAAGTCCATGAGGAGCGAGTCGAACGCGACAACCGTAATGTCGCCCCCCACGTCGGCGACTTCCCGGCGGACCATCGCCAGCCGCTCCTCGACCGTGAACATGGGCGACTTGGAAGGATTGGTGGTCACGCCGATCACCAGCCTGTCGACGAGCTTCGCGCCGCGGCGAATAATGTCCATGTGGCCGAGCGTGACGGGATCGAACGTCCCTGGATAAACCCCTGTTCTCATCCCCTGCCCCCTTATCGCAGTCAGTGATCCCGCTCCACCGCGAAACGGGCAATGGCGCGAAGGAGATCGGCTTCGGCGCCGTACGCATGGAGGTGCGCGGCGGCCTGCTCGACCAGCATCCCGGCCTGCCGGCGCGCGCGCTCGGCACCCAGCAGGGAGACGAAGGTCCGCTTGCCCGCCTCCTCGTCCTTGCCGACGCGCTTGCCGGCTTTCTCCTCGACGCCTTCATGGTCGAGGAGATCGTCGGCGATCTGGAAGGCGAGGCCGACGTCCCGGGCATAGCCGCGCAGGCTCGTCCGGCCCTCGTGCGGCACGCGGCCCATGATCGCGGCGGCTTCGAGGCACCAGCCGATGAGCGCTCCGGTCTTGAGCTGCTGGAGGCGGGTGACGGCATTGAGGTCGAGCCCGGCAGCGGCGCCGGAAAGGTCCATCATCTGCCCGCCGGCCATGCCCGCGGGGCCGGCGGCGCGGGCGAGCTCCAGGACGAGCTCGGCCCGCACGAAGGGGTCCTCGTGCGTCTCCTCCTCGGCCAGGATCTGGAAGGCGAGCGCATGGAGCGAGTCGCCGGCGAGAACCGCCGTCGCTTCGTCAAAGGCGCGGTGGAGCGTCGGCTTGCCGCGGCGCAGGTCGTCGTCGTCCATGCTGGGGAGGTCGTCGTGGATCAGCGAATAGACGTGGACGCATTCGACCGCGCAGGCGACGCGGATCGCCCGCTCGCGCGCGACGTGGAAGAGGTTGCAGCCGGCGACGACCAGGAGCGGACGCATCCGCTTCCCGCCGCCAATCGCGGCATAGCGCATCGCTTCATAGAGCCGCGCCCGTGCATCGGGCGGCACGGCGAGGAACCTGTCGAATGCGCGGTCGATCTCGGCGCCCACCTGCTCGAGCGCGGCGGCGAGGCTGACGGGCGGCGGCTGGGACAAGGCTCAGGCGGGGTCGAAGGGTGCGGTGCCGGCGGGTTCGCCGGAGCGGCCGAGCTGAATCTTCTCGATCCGCGCCTGCGCCGCCTGGAGCCGCGCCTCGCATTGCTGGCGCAGGCGATCGCCCTCGCCGTAAAGCTCGATCGCCTCATCGAGCGAGGCGTCGCCGCTTTCGAGCTTGCGCACGATCTCCTCGAGACGTTTCAGCGCGGCTTCGAAGGAGAGTTCGGCAATGGGCTGGGGCTGGGGCTGGTCGGACATGGGCCGAGCTTTGGCGGCGGCGGCGGCGGGGGTCAAGCGGAGGCGGGCCGCCAGGCGAGGGGATGGTCGAGGAGCGCCTTGTCCAACGTTACGAGCTGCATCATCTCCAGCCCGCAGATCGCGATCAGAAGGCGGTCGAAGGGGTCCTTCGTCTCCAAAGGAAGCTCCGGCTCGGCAACGGTGTGGGCAATCCGGACGGGCATCACCATCACGTTGAGACTTGTAAGCGCCAAGGGCCACTCGGGAAGTGGACACGGCAGCGGCAGCTTCTGCAGCCGGTGCTTGATGGCGACCTCCCAGACCGAGGCGGCACTCGCCCACAGGTCCACATCGTCGCGTTGCAGGAGGGCAAGGACGCCAGCCGGGAGCTTTCGCCCGTTCCCGTCGACCATCGGAATGAGGATGTTGGTATCGAGCAGCAGCCTCACGGCCGCTCGACCTCATCTGGAAAGGTGATGGGTGTGATCAGGAAGTCTTCGGGGAGCGGGTCGTCGAAGTCCGCCGGGATGTCTCCAACGAGATTGTGCGGGAGACCGCGTGACTCCTTGAACCGATCCAATCCGTCGAAATCGGCGCCCCCGCGGCGGGGAGTGACCATCTCGAAAACAGGTTCGCCGCGCCTGGTAACCACGACCCGCTCGCCCTGCTCCATCGCGCGCACCAATTCGCTCAGCCGGTTCTTGGCTTCCTTTATCGGCACATGGATCGTCATTTCGCGAAGGTAGCTCCAAGTAGCTACCTGATCAAGCCGCCCCGAACCAGAGCACCCCGTCCCGCTCCTCGCGGCGGGCCCTCCCCTGCACTTCCAGCCACCGCAGGTGCGCCATGGCTTCGCCGGTGGCGAGGCCGAGGATCGAGTCGTCGATGGCGCGGCCGAACAGGATGGAGAAGCAGTCGACGGCGCGGCGGGGCTGCGCTTCGAGATGGCTGTGAAGGGCGTCAAGGCGGTCGAGATGGCCGTGCTTCAGCGCATCGAGGCGGGCGTGAAGGCCGGTGAAGGGCTCGCCGTGCGAGGGGAGGACGAGGAGCTCGTCGGAGAGGGTGTGGAGCTTGTCGATCGAGGCGAGCCAGTCGCCGAGCGGATCGGCGAGCGGCTCGCTGAGGCTCAGCGATACGTTGGAGGTGATGCGCGGCAGCACCTGGTCGCCCGCGATCATCACGCCGCCCGCTGCGTCGACAAGGCAGGCATGTTCGGGGCAGTGGCCGCTGCCGACGACGATGCGCCAGTCCCGGGCACCGGTCCGCAGCGTGTCCCCGTCGCGGAGGCGGACGAAGCTCACCGGGATCGGGCTCGCCACGGCGGCGAAGCGGCCCCAGCCCTTGCCTCTTTCCTGCTCGATCCGTTCCTCGCTCCAGCCGGCGCCGCGCCAGTAGGCGACGGCCGCTTCGGGCGGCGCGTCGCGCACGTCGGTGGTCAGCATGCGGGCGAACAGCCACTCCTCGCGCGTGATCCAGAGCGGCACGCCGAACCGCTCGGTCAGCCAGCCGGCGAGGCCGATATGATCGGGGTGAAAATGGGTGACGATGATCCGAGTCACCGCCCGTCCGGCGAGCGGACCGGCGAAGAGGGCCTCCCAGGCTTCGCGCGAGACGGGGATGTCGAGGCCGGTGTCGACGAGTGCGACGCCGCCGTCGCCCTCCGGTCCGTCGTCCAGCGCCCAGACGTTGATGTGCTTGAGCGAGCCCGGCACCGGCAGCCGCGCCCAGCCCACGCCCTCGGCGACCGCGATGATCTCGCCCGCCTCCGGGACCCGCCGTCCGAGCGGGTAGGTGAGGCCCTTGTGGCTGTAGGCGACGTCGGCAAGCGCCGCGTCCGGCGAGACCGGCCCGGGAACCACAGGATCGGGCAACGCGGCACCCGAAGCGGCAGGATCGGGCGTGTCAGCCATTCAGACCTCCGTTCGTCCCGAGCGAAGTCGAGGGGCGCTGCACCGACTCATCATCTGCGCCCCTCGACTTCGCTCGGGACGAACGAGGCTGCTGTGCTGCACCTCAGACGGAAGCCGGCGAGCAGGCCCCTCAGCTCCGGAAGATGCTTTCGGCGGTCGGCTCGGCACCCGGGGCGTCGCCGCTCAGCGCCGCGTCGGCGGCATTGGCGGCGGCAGTGCGTTGGGCGCGCAACTCCTCGATCAGGGACTCGCGGTCGCGCTGGGTACGGCCGTCGTCCACGACCGGCTCGAGGCCGGCAGCCTTGGCGGCCTTGGCGACGACGGCGTCGAGCTCGCGTTGCGAGCAGAGACCGAGCGTCACCGGGTCCTTGGGCTGGATGTTGGCGATGTTCCAATGGCTGCGGTCGCGGATCGCCGCGATGGTCGTGCGGGTCGTGCCGATCAGCTTCGAAATCTGGCCGTCCGTCACTTCCGGATGGTTGCGGATGATCCAGTTGATGCCGTCGGGCTTGTCCTGTCGCTTCGAAACCGGCGTATAGCGCGGTCCCTTGGTGCGGGTGATCTTGTCCGGCTCCTTCTGCATGCGCAGCCGGTAGCCGGCATCGAGCTGGCCGCGGTCGATCTCCTCCTGAGTGAGCTCGCCGGCGCGGAGCGGGTCGCGCCCGGTCAGCTTGGTCGCGGCGGTGTCGTCCGCGATCGCCTGAATTTCCAGGATGTGGAGACCGCAGAATTCGGCGATCTGCTCGAAAGTGAGGGCAGTGTTGTCGACCAGCCAGCTGGCGGTCGCGTGGGGCATGAGCGGCTGTGCCACCGGTATTCTCCGGACAAAAGAAGGGCCGCCCCTTCACGGAGCGGCCACTGGTTGCCCCAAGCCTTAACCCGGCACCGCGGCGAGGGCAAGCCGAGTCCCTGCCTCCAGGCAAACGATGCGGAGACGAGAAAACCGGCTTTACCTCGCCGGAAAGTCGCGCAATTGTAAGGGCGTGGCGGGCGCGGGGGCGCCTCGCGAATGGGGATTGTGAAATGAAAAAGTTGATGATTGCCGCTCTCCTGGCGGCGCAGATTGCGGTTCCGGCCCAGGCGGCGGACCTCGTCGACGCGCGCACGTCGGAGGGCATGCGCCCGGGCGGCTTCGCGGGCGCCCGCCTCCGCGTCTCGCTCGACGCCGAGCCGCGCGAGCGCGTCCGCGCCGGCCTCACCGTCGCGCCGACACGGCACGACCTGCGCGGCGACGGCTCGTCGGCACTGCGCTTCGGCGAGGGTCTCGAGTTCGGGATGAGCGACCGCCGCCCCGCAGGCTTCAGCTTCGCCGGCCAGCCGGTGCGCGACATCGTCAGCCCGGTCGGTCCCAATGGCGATCGCCGCAACGTCTCGACCGTGGGCTGGGTGGCGATCGGCGTGGGCGTCGTCGCCGTGACCGTCTTCTCGCTCTACGCGCTCTGCGGCGGCGGCCAGATCTGCTCGACCGACGACGAATAAGCGCTTGCCGGCAATGCCCGCGGGCGCACCGTCGGCACCGCGCCGCTGCTTGTTTCGTCATTCGAATGATGTACGATCGTTCCTCAACGCGTAATTGGGGGAACGCACGATGACGAAACTGACTCTCGGCGACGGCGCACAGTTCACGGTCTACATCTCGCCGCACAACGACACGGCGAAGGTGGTGACGGACTGGGTCGTCACCTTCACGCAAGGTAACTGGACCGGCCAGATCACTTCCAAGCAGGGAAGCGGATCGATGCTGAAGACGCCGAACCTCGCTGGCGTCTTCAACCTAGTAGCAGTGGCATCGGGTCCGAACATGAAGGAGCAGAAGCTGCTGCCCCTTCCGTCGTCCCCGGCGGACATCGGCTGCAACAACAATTGCGCCTCGATGGTGACCATCGTCGCGAACGAGGACGGGACCGGCGCCAATTACGGCACCACGTGGGACATATATTGCAAGCCCAACCCGAAGCCGCCGGCCAAAAGCGCAAAGAAATAACGATCGCAGTGGTCGTGCCGACCGGCGGGAAACAGGCGCAGCTCCGGAGCTGCGCCTATCCTGCGGCGAAAGACGTATCGGTCAGCGCCTCACCTCGATGACGATCTTGCCGACATGCTCGCCGCTTTCCATGCGGCGGTGGGCCTCGGCCGCTTCGGCGAGTGGAAAGACGCTGTCGATCACGGGCCTCAGGCGCCCCTCCTCGACATGCGGCCAGACGTTGCGGGCGAGCTCGTCGGCGACGAGCGTCTTGAAATCGACCGACCGGGCGCGGAGCGTCGAGCCGGTGAGCGTCAAGCGGCGCATCATCACCTTTGCAAGGTTGATCTCCGCCGCAGCGCCGCGCTGGACGGCGATCGAGACGTGGCGGCCTTCCTCGGCCAGGCATTCGAGGTTGCGCGGCAGATAATCGCCGCCCACCATGTCGAGGACGATCTGGACCCCCTCCCCGCCCGTGATCCTCTTCACCTCCCCGGCGAAATCCGCGTCGCGATAGTTGATCGCATGAGCGGCACCGAGCGCCACGGCCCGGCGGCATTTCTCGTCCGTTCCGCAGGTGACGATCGTCTCCAGCCCGAACAGGCCACCGAGCGCGATCGCCATCGTGCCGATGCCGCTGGTGCCGCCGTGGATGAGGACGCGCTCGCCTTCGCGCGCAAAGGCGCGTTCGAACAGGTTGGTCCAGACGGTGAAGAGGGTTTCGGGCATCGCCGCCGCCTCGACCATGCTCAGGGCCTCGGGAACGGGCAGGCACTGCCCGGCGGGCGCCGCGGCATATTCGGCATAGCCTCCGCCGGAGACGAGGGCGCAGACCGCCTGGCCTTCGATCAGGTCGACCACGCCTTCGCCGATCGCGACGACCACGCCGGCGACTTCAAGCCCCGGGATGGATGGCGCGCCCGGCGGCGGCGGATAGAGGCCGCGGCGCTGGAGGATGTCCGGGCGGTTCACCCCGGCGGCATGGACTTCGATCAGCACTTCGCCCGGCCCGGCAAGCGGCACCGGGCGCTCGACCGCGCGGAGCACCTCCGGGCCGCCGGCGCCGTCGGGATCGATCGCCGTCATCCGGCCGGGAAGGTTGCTCATCTTGGGTGAAGCACTCCGCTTGCCTTCGCCTCCTACCGTCGCGCGGCGGGTTGACACAAGCGTGCGAAAGGGTGGAATCTGAAAGCCATGGACCTCGACGAGCTCTTCCCCTCGAAGCCGGACGACCCGCTGACCCTGCTGACCAGGCAGGATCTCGATCCGCTGTCGGTCGCGGATCTCGAGGCGCGCATCGCGATCCTCGAAGGCGAGATCGCCCGCGTCAAAGCGAAGATGGACGCCTCGGTTCAGTTCCGCGCAAGCGCCGACGCGATATTCAAGAAGTGACCCGCATGCGCGCCCGTCCGGCCGCACGCCGTCGAAATGGCGACGGCTTGATGAACCGAATGCGCGCCCCGACATTAGAGACAACAAGCAGTCCGTGAATCGGTGCGGGCGCCCAGGAGTAGACTCAATGCCGTCCTTTGCCCGCGAACTCGAACAGACGCTGCACAACGCGCTCGCCGAAGCGAGCGGCCGGCGTCACGAATATGCCACGCTCGAGCATCTGCTGCTCGCCCTCATCGAGGACACGCACGCCTCCAAGGTGATGGGCGCGTGCGGCGTCGACATGAAGGAGCTCAGGGACGCAGTCCGCGCCTATCTGGACACCGAGCTCGAAGCGCTGAAGGTCGAGGCGGACACCGATCCGTCGCCGACGAGCGGCTTCCAGCGTGTCGTCCAGCGCGCCATCCTCCACGTCCAGTCCTCGGGCCGCGACGAAGTGACCGGTGCCAACGTGCTCGTCGCACTCTTCTCCGAGCGCGAGAGCTATGCCGTCTATTTCCTGCAGCAGCAGGACATGAGCCGCCTCGACGCAGTGAGCTTCATCAGCCACGGCGTCGGCAAGGGCCAGACTCCAGCCGAGCCGGCCGAGGTCAAGGGGACGGAAGAAGCGAAGAGCGACGACGGCAAGAAGAAGCCGGAGAGCGCGCTCAAGCAGTTCACGGTGAACCTGAACGAAAAGGCCGCCGAGGGCCGCGTCGATCCGCTGATCGGCCGCGGGCCGGAGGTCGACCGGACGGTGCAGATCCTCTGCCGCCGATCGAAGAACAACCCGCTCTATGTGGGCGATCCGGGCGTCGGCAAGACGGCGATCGCGGAAGGCCTCGCGAGGAAGATCATCGAGGGCGACGTGCCCGAAGTGCTCAAGCCCGCCGTCATCTACTCGCTCGACATGGGCTCGCTTCTCGCCGGCACGCGCTATCGCGGCGACTTCGAGGAGCGGCTGAAGGCGGTGGTGAACGAGCTTGAGAAGCTGCCCCACGCCATCCTGTTCATCGACGAGATTCACACGGTGATCGGCGCCGGCGCCACGTCCGGGGGCGCGATGGATGCGTCCAACCTCCTCAAGCCTGCGCTGAGCGGGGGGACGATCCGCTGCATCGGATCGACGACGTACAAGGAGTTCCGCAATCATTTCGAGAAGGACCGGGCCCTCCTCCGCCGCTTCCAGAAGATCGACGTCAACGAGCCGACCATCGAGGACACGATCAAGATTCTCGCCGGCCTGCGCTCGGCCTTCGAGGAGCATCACAGCGTCAAGTACACGCCCGACGCGATCAAATCGGCGGTCGAGCTCTCCGCGCGCTACATCAACGACCGCAAGCTGCCGGACAAGGCGATCGACGTGATCGACGAGGTCGGCGCGATGCAGATGCTGGTGCCGCCGAACAAGCGCAAGAAGACGATCACCACCCGCGAGATCGAGCAGGTGATCGCCACCATCGCCCGCATCCCGCCGAAGAGCGTCAGCGCGGACGACAAGAAGACGCTGGAGCATCTCGACCGCGACCTCAAGCGCGTGGTGTTCGGCCAGGACGCGGCGATCGGCGTGCTCGCCTCGGCGATCAAGCTCTCCCGCGCGGGCCTTCGCGATCCCGACAAGCCGATCGGCAACTACCTCTTCTCGGGGCCGACGGGCGTCGGCAAGACGGAGGTTGCGCGCCAGCTGGCCTCGATCCTCGGCGTGCCGCTGCAGCGTTTCGACATGTCCGAATATATGGAGCGCCACTCGGTCAGCCGGCTGATCGGCGCGCCTCCGGGCTATGTCGGCTTCGACCAGGGCGGCCTTCTCACCGACGCGGTCGACCAGCAGCCGCACTGCGTGCTCCTCCTCGACGAAGTCGAAAAGGCGCATCCGGACCTGTTCAACATCCTCCTCCAGGTGATGGACAACGGCAAGCTCACCGACCACCACGGCAAGACGGTCGATTTCCGCAACGTCATCCTGATCATGACCACCAATGCGGGCGCCAGCGACATGGCGCGCGAGGCGGTGGGCTTCGGCGCCATGACCCGCGAGGGCGAGGACGAGGAAGCGATCAAGCGGATGTTCACGCCGGAATTCCGCAACCGGCTCGATGCGATCGTTCCGTTCGGCTACCTTCCGCCGGAAGTCGTCGCCCGCGTGGTCGACAAGTTCATCCTGCAGCTCGAGCTGCAGCTTGCCGACCGCAACGTCCACATCCACCTCGACGACGAGGCGCGCAAGTGGCTGACCGACAAGGGCTATGACAAGCTCTACGGCGCGCGGCCGATGGGCCGCCTCGTCCAGGAGAAGATCAAGCAGCCGCTCGCCGAGGAATTGCTCTTCGGCAAGCTCATCCACGGCGGCGAAGTGAAGGTGCGGATCAAGGAAAACCAGCCGACCTTCGAAATCATCTCCGCGCCGCCCAAGGCGTCCAAGAAGAAGGGCGCGCGCAAGGCGGTGGAGCCGGAAGGCGAGCAGGGCGAGCCGGAAGCGCAGGCTTGAGGCTGCGTTGGTCGGCCGGTCCGAGACGTCATCCCGGCGGAGGCCGGGATCTCAGGGGGTGAAGAGCGCCGGCGGATGTGGCGCGCTGCAAAGGCGCCGTGCTCCTCACCCGCTGAGATCCCGGCCTTCGCCGGGATGACGTGTTTGGCATGCGGCTGAGGTTCACGGGCCCGCGAAAGCGCGTCCTTTTCACCTTAGTCGCGGGCGCGTTGCTTCTAAGCGCCGTCGGAACCGGCCTCTGGCGCGCCTCCAAAGCCTGGTGCTTCGTGCTGGCGGGAGAGGTGACCTGCCGCGCGGAGACCGAAGAGCCGATCGTCGCGCTCACCCTCGACGATGGGCCGACGCCGGAGGGCACCGCGGCGGCGATCGCAGCCCTCGAACGCGGCGGTGCGCGCGCGACCTTCTTTTTGATCGGCAGGCATATCGAGCGCCATCCGGGCGAGGTCCGGCGCATCCTCGCGGCGGGACATGAGGTTGGCAACCATAGCTGGTCGCACAAGCGGATGATGGGTCGCTCGTCGGCCTGGTACGACGAGGAGATCGCCCGCACCGGGGCGCTCCTGCACCGCCTCGGCGCGCGCGGGCCGCGCCTGTTCCGGCCGCCCTTCGGCAAGAAGCTGTTCGGCCTGCCGCTCGCCGCGCGGCGACAGGGACACCGGATGATCATGTGGGACGTGGGCGAGGCGGACCTCGCCGATCCGCGGGCCTATGCCGACCACATCGTTGCGCGCGCGCGGCCGGGCTCGATCATCCTGATGCACGTGATGTACAGAGGCAATGCGACCGGCCGTACTGCGCTGCCGCTTGTGCTGGACGGGCTGAGGCGCAAGGGACTGCGGGCGGTCACCGTCGGCGAGCTGCTGGCGCGTACCGAGGAGCGGGATCGAACCGCGAGGAGGGATCGATGAGCGAGAGCCTGACTTTCTACACCAATCCGATGTCGCGCGGGCGGATCGTCCGCTGGATGCTGGAAGAGGTGGGCGAGCCCTATGAGACGGTGCTGCTCGATTACGGCACCACGATGAAGGCGCCCGAATACCTGGCGATCAACCCGATGGGGAAAGTGCCCGCGATCCGGCACGGCGAGACCGTCGTCACCGAGGCGGCGGCGATCTGCGCCTATCTGGCCGACATGTTCCCGGACAAGGGGCTCGCCCCGCCCTCGGGCAATCCGCGCCGCGGCGATTATTATCGCTGGATGTTCTTCGCCGCCGGGCCGCTCGAAGCGGTCGTGACCGGCAAGGCGCTGGGGCTGCTCGCCCCGCCCGACAAGGCGCCGATGGCGGGCTACGGCACGTTCGAGGACGTGATGAGCGCGCTCGAGACGGCCGTGAAGGATTGCGAGTTCCTGACCGGCAACCACTTCACCGCCGCCGACGTCTATGTCGGCTCGCAGATCGGCTGGGGCATGATGTTCGGCACGATCGACAAGCGCCCTGCCTTTGCCGACTATGTCGGGCGGCTGCAGTCGCGGCCGGCGGCGGTGCGTGCGCGCGAGATCGACGACGCGCTGATGCCGAAGAAGGACGGCGCGGAATGAGCGACGACCTGCAGCGCGCGGCGATCGCGCTCTACGACCGCTTCACGCATGAGACGCTCGACCGGCGGGCGTTCATGGCGGAGCTCACGAAGCTTGCCGGAAGCACGGCGGCGGCCAATGCGCTGCTGCTCAGCGTCGCCGCCTGCAGCACCACGCCGCCCGTCGCGGCCGAGGGCGAGGCGGCGCTGGCGACGGGCGATGTGAGCTGGGAGACGGCGCCGGGGCGGCGAATGACCGGCTATTCCGCCGCGCCGGCGGGCTGGCGGCGCGGCGGCCCGGCGGTGATCGTCATCCACGAGAATCGCGGCCTGAACGAACATACGCGCGACGTCGCGCGGCGCGCGGCGCTTGCCGGCTACCGTGCCGTGGCGCCCGATTTCCTGTCGCCTGCCGGCGGTACGCCCGCTGACGAGGACCAGGCGCGCACGATGATCGGAGCGCTCGATGCCGCGGCCACAGTCGGTGACGCAGTCGGGACCGCGGCGTGGCTGCGCTCGCGCGCCGGCGGCGGGCACCGCCGGGTCGGCGCAGTCGGCTTCTGCTGGGGAGGAGGCATGGTGAACCGCCTCGCGGTCGCCGCCGGGAACCGCCTCGACGGCGGCGTCTCGTTCTACGGGCCGGGTCCGGACCCGGCGCAGGCGGCTTCAGTCCAAGCCGCTCTGCTCGTGATCCTCGCCGGGCGGGACGAGAGGGTGAACCGCACCGCCCTTCCCTGGGTGGAGGCGCTGCGGGCGGCGGGCAAGCGTGTCGAGGCGATCACCTATCCCGACGTCGACCACGCCTTTCACAACGACACGTCGGCCGCGCGCTACAACCGCCCGGCGGCCGAACAGGCCTGGGCGGCGACGCTCGCCTTCTTCGCGCGGCACCTGCGCTAGCCGGCGCGGTGCCGGTGCAACGAAAAGGGGCCCGGCGTCGCCGCCGGGCCCCTTTCGTTTGGACCGTCCCTTTTCGCTTATTCGCGGCTGCCGAACAGCCGGAGCAGGAAGAGGAACATGTTGATGAAGTCGAGGTACAGGGTCAGCGCGCCCATGATCGCCGCCTTGCCGAGGAACTGGGTCCCGGCGAGCTCGAAGTAAAGGCTCTTGATCTTCTGCGTGTCGTAGGCGGTGAGGCCCGCGAAGATCAGGACGCCGATAGCTGCGATCGCATAGCCGAGCGGTCCGCTCTGCATGAAGATGTTCGCGATCGAGGCGATGATCAGGCCCACGAGGCCCATGAGCAGGAACGTGCCCATGCCGCTCAGATCCCGCTTCGTCGTGTAGCCCCAAAGGCTGAGGCTGGCGAAGCCGGCGGCCGTCGCGAAGAAGACGGTGGCGATCGACGAACCGGTGTAGACGAAGAAGATGGAGGCGAGGGACAGGCCCATCGCCACCGCGAACGCCCAATAGAGCGCCTGGGCCGTCCCCGTCGAAAGCCGGTTGATGCCGAAGCTCAGCACCAGCACGAAGGCGAGCGGCGCGAACATGATCAGGTACTTGAGCGGTCCGGGTCCGAACAGGACCGCCGGTGCGCCTTCCCACTGCGAAAAGAGAAGGGCGACGATGCCTGTCAGCAAAACGCCCGAGGTCATGTAATTGTAGACGCTGAGCATGTGCTTGCGCAGGCCTGCATCGAAGGCGACGTCGCGGCCGGCGGTCGTCGCCGGATGCGGCGCGGCACCCATCCGCGGGTCAGACCAATTCGCCATTTCAAACTCTCCTCTTGCCGACAATCCCCTGCCGATACCGTTGCAATATCGTGGGAACGGCCGCCGGATTCAAGGAAAACCGGTTCGCACCGGCCTTGCGTCCCGTTAGTGGGTTTGGACCATGCACCGCCTGTTCGTCGCCATCCGGCCGCCCTCTACGATCCGCAGCCTCCTCCTCGCCGCAATGGGCGGCGTGAGCGGCGCGCGTTGGCAGCCGGACGAGCAGCTCCACATCACCTTGCGCTTCATCGGCGAAGTGGACCGGCATCAGGCAAGCGACATCCATGCCGCGCTCGGCGCGATCCACCAGGCGCCGTTCGAGATTGCGGTGAGCGGCCTCGGCACCTTCGAGGTGCGCGGCCGGCCGGAGGTCGTCTGGGCGGGCCTGGCGCCGCACGCGCCGCTCGCCGCGCTTCACAAGAAGGTCGACCAGGCGCTGACGCGCGCCGGCGTCGAGCCGGACCGCCGCGCCTTTCATCCGCACATCACGCTGGCGCGGCTCAAGCGGACGTCGGGGCCGGTCCGCGAGCTGATCGCTGGCGCGGGCGGGCTCTCGTCCCCCGCGTTTACGGTGGACGCCTTCGCGCTTTACGAGAGCCACCTCACGCCGGAGGGCGCGGTCTATTCGGCGATCGAACGCTACAAGCTCGGCTGAACCTCAGGCGCCTGCGGCGGAGAGCAGCCGCTCGACCATCGGCGCGTAGGCGGGGCCGAACAGGCGCAGGTGAAGGAGTGCCGGAAAGAGCTGGTAAAGCACGCGCCGCTCGCGCCAGCCGGGCTCGAGCGGGCCGTAGGCTTCGATGAATTCGTCCGGCTGCGTGTCGAACAAGGCGAGCATGGCGAGATCGACCTCCCGGTCGCCATGGTAGCAGGCGGGATCGATCAGCGCCGCCAGCCGCCCTTCCGAGACGAGGATGTTGCCGGTCCACAGGTCTCCGTGGAGGTGCGCGGCGGGCGGCGCGGCCGGGAGGAGATTGCCGAGGCGGCGCGCGAGTGCATCGACCCGCTCGCGCCACGGCCGGTCGAGCAGCGCCGCAGTGGAGACGAGCCGCTGCTCGCCCCAGAAGACGGGCCAGTTCGAGCCCTGCCGGTTGTCGAGCTCGACCGTTCCGATCCGGTAGTTAACCGGCCAGCCGTAGCTGTCCGCGGTCCGCGCGTGCAGCCGCCGCAGCGAAGCGGCGATGTCCACCCACGCTTTCGGGCTGAGCACCCCATCGTTGGGCACATGCTCCAGCAGGAGCACATTCTCATGCTCCCCCTCCACATGCGGGACGGGGATTCCCGCGCCGCCGATGGCCCGAAGCATCGCCGCTTCCGTGGCGACTGCGGAGCCGCCCTTGGCAACCGTGCAGCGGCCGTCTGGCCGGCGGAGCAGCAGCACTTCGGAGAGATCGCCGCCCGAGAGCCGCTCCAGCCGGTCCTCGGGCGCTCCCGTCAACTCTGCGACGCGGCGGGCGAAAGCGGTCATCGCCGCTCCTCCGCGATCCGGCGCGCGAGCCCCGCGGCACCCTCGGCAACGTCGCGCCACGTGACATCGAAATGCGCGTCTTCGCCATGGTAAGGATCGGCAACGGCCTCCCCTTCCCGCCCGGGCACATGATCGAGAAGCAGGGAAAGTTGCGCCTTCGCTCCCACCGGACGCAGCGCCTCGAGCGCGGCGAGATTGCTCTCGTCTAGCGCCACGATGTGGTCGAAGCGCAGAAAGTCGTCGGCGGCGACCTGCCGGGCGCGAAGTTGAGAGATGTCGGCGCCCTGCCGGGCCGCGGCCGCGACGGCGCGTCGGTCCGGCGGCCTGCCGACATGCCACTCGGCCGTGCCGGCGGAGTCGGCAGCGGAGTCCAGGCCGATCCGCTCCGCCTCGATCCGGAAGGCCGCCTCTGCAAGCGGCGAGCGGCAGATGTTGCCGAGACAGACGAACAGCACCGACGGCGTCACTCGCAATCCCCTTCTTGCCACAAGGGCCTGTGCTAGCCAGAAGGCGGAAGAAGCACAAAGGGGGAGAGCCATGGCCGACACCGCAGAACCTGCCGCTCCCCAGCCGGCGGCCCGCCCCAAGATCGGCGCCTATGCCTGGTACGCCCTGTTCGTGCTGGTGCTGGTCTACATCATCAACTTCATCGACCGGCAGATCCTGTCGATCCTCGTCACCGATATCAAAGCCGATCTCAAGGTTTCGGACTCGCAGATCGGCTTCCTCTACGGAACCGCATTCGCAGTCTTCTACGCACTCTTCGGCATCCCGCTCGGGCGGCTGGCGGACAGCTGGTATCGCGGGCGGCTGATGGCGATGGGCCTGGCGCTCTGGTCGTCGATGACGGTCTTTTCAGGCTTCGCCAACAGCTTCGGCATGCTCGCCGCGGCGCGGATCGGCGTCGGCATCGGCGAAGCGAGCGCCTCGCCCGCCGCTTATTCGATGATTTCCGACAGCTTCCCGAAGGAGCGTCGTGCGACGGCCCTCTCCATCTATTCGAGCGGCCTCTACATCGGCGGCGCGCTCAGCCTGCCGATCGGCGGCTTCGTCGTCAGCCGCTGGACGGCGGCCTATCCCAATCCGGAGACGGCACCGCTCGGCCTTGCCGGCTGGCAGGCCGCGTTCCTCGCCGTCGGACTCCCGGGCCTGCTCCTTGCCTTGTGGGTGCTGACCCTGCGCGAGCCGCAGCGCGGTGCATCGGACGGACTGCCGCAGCCCATCGTCCGGCCGAACGCCTGGCGAGACTTCGGGCGCGAGCTCTTCGCGATCCTGCCGCCGCTGACCCTCTTCAACGCCGCGCGCATTCCCGGCGCGCTCAAGACCAACGTCATCGTCCTCGCCGGCGTTGTCGCAGCCGGCTACGGCCTTTTCAAGCTGACCGGAGACTGGCCGCAATGGCTCGCTTACGGGCTCGGCGTCTACGCGATCTTCTCCTGGATCCAGTCCCTCAAGCACCGGGATGCGCCGACCTACCGGCTCATCTGGGGCTCGCCAGTGGTCGTCATTCTCGCCATCGCCTTCGGCAGCATATCGTTCGTCACCTATGCGACGAGCTTCTGGATCCCGCCCTTCGTCGAGGCGCGCTTCTACGGCGGCGGTACGGCCGCGTCGCAATTCATCGACGGTTTGACCGCGAAAGAGGAAGTCGGCTTCATCATCGGCTGGTCCGCCGCCTTTTCCGCCGCCGCCGGCGTCATCCTCGGCGGCTACGTCTCCGATCTCTGGCGCCAGCGCGATCCGCGCGGCCGGATCTTCGTCAACATGATCTCGGCTGTGCTGCCGATCCCGCTCGTCGCGTTCATGCTCACGACCGACCGCCTCGCCGCCTTCTACTGGATCAACCCGCTTGCCCATCTCTTCGCATCCGCGTGGGTCGGCGCCGCCGTCGCGACCCTGCAGGACGTCGTGCTGCCGCGGATGCGCGCCACCGCGGGCGCGACCTACATTCTCGGCACGACGATGGTCGGCCTCGCGCTCGGGCCTTATTATGCAGGAAAGATGTCGGTCCTGACCGGGAGCCTGCCGACCGGCATCGCGATGCTCTACCTGATGCCGCCGCTCACCCTGATCGGCCTCTGGATCGGCTCGCGCCACATCGCCGCTCTCGAGGCGACGAAGGTAGAGCGGGCGCGCGAAGCCGGCGAGGCGATCTAGCTCAGCCGAGCACGCCGCAGGCGATCCTCGTCCCGCTGTTGCCGCTCGGGTCCGTGCGGTAATCGTCGGCGCGCGCGTGGACGACGATTGCCGCGCCGTCCCCGTCGAGCACCGGCCGGCCGCCACCGGCGAGCGTCGCGCCCGGAATCGTGAATTCGAAGCTCCCGCGCCGGTCCGTCCCGACCATGAGATTGGGAAGATCGCCGAGATGCTGGCCGCCGGGATTGTCGCGCCCGTGCAGCCGGCCCGTCGGGTTCCAGTGGGGGCCGGCGCTTTCGAAGGCGGGGGCGTCGCAGCGGCCGACGCTGTGGACGTGCGCGCCGTAGGTGCCGGGCAAGAGGCCGGCGGCCTCGATCCGGACCCGAACCGCGTCGCCGACCTGGCTCAGCGAAGCGCGCGCGACGGTGTTGCCGGCGGTGTCGCGAACGTCGGCCTGCACGGCGCTCGGCGCCGCGAGCCCTTCGGTGGCGCTCTCGTCGCGCCCGGCGCTCGCGCAGGCGCCCACTGCCAGCGCCGCCATGATCGTCATCCCTGTCCGTCTCATCCCGTCCTCCTCGATGTCGAAGGGTGAACGAGCCGGAAGCGCAACGGTTTCGCGGCTCAGACCGGCGTACGCGCGGGCTTTCCGATCGCGTGCCAGGCCAGGCCTGCGCCTTCGACCTCCTCGCCCGGATAGACGTTGCGCAGATCGACGAGCACCGGCGTCCGCATCGCGCCGGCAATGCGATCCAGGTCGAGCGCACGGAGCACGTCCCACTCGGTCACGAGAACGACCGCATCCGCGCCTTCGCAAGCCTCATACGGGCTGCCGCAGAACAGGACGTTCGGCATCATCGGTCGCGCCTGCTCGACTCCTTCCGGATCGAAGGCGCGTACGGTCACGCCGGCATCCTCGAGGGCCTGGACGATGCTCACCGACGGCGCGTCGCGCATATCGTCGGTATTGGGCTTGAAGGTCAGGCCGAGCAGCGCGACGATCTTGCCGCGCGGTTCCTCGCCCAGCGCGCGGATCACCTTGCGACCCATCGCCCGCTTGCGGCTGTCGTTCACCTGGACGACGGCTTCTACGATCCGAAGTGGGGTCTGATAGTCCTCGGCCGTCTTCAGCAGCGCGAGCGTATCCTTGGGAAAGCAGGATCCGCCGTAGCCGGGCCCGGCATGGAGAAATTTCGAGCCGATGCGGTTGTCCAGCCCGATGCCGCGGGCGACGTCCTGCACGTCGGCGCCGACGGCTTCGCACAGGTCGGCGATCTCGTTGATGAAGGTGATCTTCGTCGCCAGGAAGGCGTTCGCGGCGTATTTGATCATCTCGGCCGTGCGGCGGCTGGTGAAGACGAGCGGGGCCTTGTTGAGGTAAAGCGGCCGGTACACCTCGCGCATGATCTCGGCGGCGCGCTCGTCGTCGGTGCCGACGACGATCCGGTCGGGTCGCTTGAAGTCCTCGATCGCCGCGCCCTCGCGCAGGAACTCGGGATTTGAGACCACCGCGACCTTTGCATCGGGCCGCGCCTCCCGGATGATGCGCTCGACCTCATCGCCGGTGCCGACCGGAACCGTCGATTTGGTGATCACGACGGCGGGGCCGGTCAGCGCGCCCGCGATATCCGCCGCCGCCGCGAAGACGTGGCTGAGGTCGGCATGGCCGTCGCCGCGGCGCGATGGCGTGCCGACCGCGATGAAGATCGCTTCGGCGTCGCGCACGCCGGCCGAAATGTCGGTGGTGAAGGTCAGCCGGCCGCCGGCCACGTTGCGGCGAACGAGCTGGTCGAGCCCCGGTTCGAAGATCGGCATGACGCCTGCTTCGAGCGACTCGATCTTCGCCGCTGCCTTGTCGACACAGATGACATCGTGCCCGAAGTCGGAGAGACAGGCTCCGGAAACGAGGCCGACATAGCCCGTCCCGATGATCGCAATACGCATTGTAGCTCCCCAACTCGGCGAAACGGCGCCGGGTTAACAAAGCGGCGCCCACCCGAACAGCCTTTTCGGGACCGTACCGGCCAGGCGGATCGCAGGCGCCGCGCGCAGTGGGGTGAGAAGAACGTCCAGCCGGCGGCCACGCCGATGCCGGCCCGCTGGCGAATGCGTGCCAGTCAGCTCCTTGTCTTTCCCGCCGGCGGGGCCGAACCCGCTGCGCGCCGGGATCTTGTTTGGGTCGGCGCGCCGACTGCGGTGCGATCCGCACAAGGTGCGCGCGTGGTGCAGCACCGCTGAGATGTCCGCGGAGGTAATGGCGATGGTTGCCGGTCGCCACGGGCAACCCGGTGGAGCGCGCAACGAAGGCTCTGGGTGGGGCTTCCGGGTGGCGCAGCGAGACCCTTCGTGGCGCAAGCCGGCTGCGCCAGCGCGTGAGGCCTTCAGGGCAATTGCCAATCAGCGGCAGGCACGGCGGGCAGGGCTCGAAGCCGTCATCCGCAATCGGCAGGCAGGCGTTCCGGCGCTTTTGCCGGTGAGCATCGCCTTGGCGGCGCATGCACCAGGATCAGCGATGCCAGGCGGGCGCCTTCGTCCTTTGGTGCAGCCCGCTTCCCGCGCCTCGCGTACGCGACGTTCGGTCCGAAGCTCACGGGGCGGGACTGGCGGTCGGGTACATAGGGCCGCCGGCGCACGAGGCATGCAGTGGTGGCTGGCGGCCTCGGCGACAGGCCGGCCCGACGAGTCATGGTCCTGCAGACAAAAAAAGGAGCCGGCCCATCGGACCGGCTCCCTCTTTTGATTCGCGTGCTGCCGAAGCAGCAGCCGCCTTCTTACCAGCCGGAGCCGGGGCCGAAGGTGATCTCCACGCGGCGGTTCTGCGGCTCGCGCACACCGTCGGCGGTTTCGACCAGCGGACGGCTTTCGCCGAACGCTTCGGTCCGCATCGCGGCCTCGCCGACACCCCGGCCCGCCAGATACTGGCGAACGGCTTCGGCGCGACGCTGCGACAGACCGACGTTATACTGATCGGAACCCGAACGGTCGGCGTGACCGGCGAGAACGACCTGCGCATTGCCGCTCGTGCGATACTGCTCGGCGGCATTGTCGAGAATGCCGGCAGCCTGCGGCGTGATGTCCGCACGATCCCAATCGAAGAAGACGATGAAGGGACCGATGACCGGGCACGTCGAGCCGGCCGGAACCGTGGTGCCGTTCGGGCAGCGAACGTCCGCAGGCGGAGCCGGCGGCTGGACGGGCGGCTGCGGGGGCGGCGGAGTCGGCGGGCACATCGACGTCACCGGGATCACCGAACCGTCCCAGCAGGTCTGGTTGGCAACATCCGGCTCACCGCCGAAGTTGAAGGTGATGCCGCCGAGGAGGCTGTGCGTCCGCAGACGGGTCGTGTAACCCGCCCCGTTCGGGAAGCCGACCATCTCGAGATCGGACACGTTGAAGAAACGATACCGAACGGTGATGTCGACGTTGTCCGACACGGCCTGGCGCACGCCGGCGACGACCTGCCACGCAAAGCGCGTGTCCGAATCGTCGAGGAAGGCGCCCTGGTTGGCGAACTGACGCTGGTTGTTGAAGTTCACCCGGGCGATACCGACACCGCCGCCGACGAACCCGCTGATGCCGTCATCGTCGCCGAAGTCGAGCATGCCGTTGACCATGAAGCTGAGAGCGGTGGTGTTCCCGCCGCCCGCATTTGCAAACGTCTGGGCAACGGTGATGCCCTGGCCGGTCGCGCCGGGAAGGCCGATAACCGTCTCGATCTCGTCGAGGCGGGCCTTCTTGTAGGCGACTTCCGCCTCGAGACGGAACGCACCGAGATCATAACCGACAAAACCCGAGCCGTCGAAACCATATTCATGGTCCAAGACGATCGCGTCTTCGGTCGCACCGACGTCAAGTTCGACGTCTTCCACGATCATGGCACCGAAATCGCCGCCGACATACCAGGCGCCATCGCGCGCAAGTGCCGGCGTCGCGAGCACGGTGGATGACAGCGCCACTGCGATGGCGAGCTTCCGCATAAATTTCCCCTTTCTTCTTCGTCCCTGGAGGGAACGACATGAACTCATTACGGTATGCGGAGTTTCCGTGCAAGCACGCTTATCCCCACAAATGTTGCTGAAAAGCCGCAGTTCATGTCTATCAGGAGCTGCGGTTTTCCAGACGAGCACACAACGGTCGCCCACCCCACAGGTTGCGGTGCAGCAGCGCCGGCAGTCAATCAATCAGCCCGTGTGACTTCAAAGCCACAATCACCGCTGCGATCGCTGACCGGGCCTCGGCGTCGATTATCGTTCCACCTGAAGGACTTGGCACCCCGGGATGCCGGCTCCCGACCACTTGCTGCCCGGCGACGATCATGCGGGAACCGCGCAGCTCGCCGTCGCTCCAGGCGGAACCGGTCCAGTGCACCCATAAAGCGAGGCTCTGGATCCAGACCCGCATGCCCGGAACCGGCGCCGCGAAACGCCAGCCGCCCGCGGTCCACGTCGCGAGATTGTGATCCCGCCCGGCCCAGTCTCCCGAACCGCCCGCGGCGACGATCCAGCTTTGCCCGGGCTGCGGTGCCGCCGGCGGCACGACTCCCGGCGCCGTCTCCGCGGCTGGATGGATCAGCGCGTCGGCGGCGATCAGCGCTTCGTTGTGGAACAGCTCCTTCTGCGCCTGCCCCGCGAGGATGAAGGGCAGCCCGAAGCGCGGCGTTGCTTCGCTCATGGTGAAACTCCTTTGGTTTGTTCAGCCGAGCTGGATTTGCGCCGGCATTGAAGCCGAGTAGGTGCCGACCTGGACAACCGTGATCGCCAGCGGCCCCTGCAGGCCGTCCGCCGTCTGCTCCGCGGCCGCATAGAGAAGGTGCGGCTCGGCCACGGCGACCGTCCGGTTGGCCGCGCCGGATGCGAGCGTCACCCGGTACAGCTCCTGCTCTTCCGCAAGCGGCGTGTCGCTGCCGCTCGGCCATGTCCAGCCGAGCCGGCTCCGGCGAGTCCAGCCGATCACGACGTCGCCGCCGGCGAGCCGCCGCGCGAACAGGTGCACCGGCGAAGGCGGCCTCAGCGATTCCGCCGAGGCCAGGCACGAAGCGTGCGCCCCGGCGCTCCCGTCGCCGATCCCGACCGCCGCAAGCAGCGCCTCGGCACCGGTCGCCCCGGGCGGCACTGGAATCGGAAGAACGGCGGCGCCGTCCAGAAGCGCGAACGTCTCGCCTGCGGAATGCCCCGCCGCGGCCCATTCCGTGCCCCGGCGGCCGCGAAGGAGGCGCGACAGGCGGAAGCGGCGCTCGCCGATCCTGTCCACGCCGCCGAACTGGATGAGCTCCGATCCCAGGATTGCGAGGTTGGCGCCTGCCGCCAGCGCCGAATCGCTCCGTCCTTCGAGGTTCATTCCGCCGTGAAGAAGCTCCACCTCCAGTGCGTTCGCGTCGTCGAAAAGCGCCGCCGATGCCGCGGCGGGCGCATTCGTCGCCGTGCCGATCGTCGCGGCGCCCGCAGTCGGGCCGAGATCCTGCCAGCTCCCGCCGCCGTCGAAGCTCGCGGTCAGGAGTGCGCGGCGCCATCCCGCCGACGTGCCCGCAGCCACCGCCGCAAGCCACTGCCCCTCCCGCTCGGCAGGCAGCGGCAGATCGAACATCCGGAGCACGGTCGGCCCGTGCGCGAGATCCGGCTCGCTCACCGCGCGGCCGGAACTCGCCTCCGGCACCGGGGCGCCCGCATCCGGGAGGCGCGCAAGCTCCAGATCGACGCTCATCGGCCCGAGCAGCCAGCGCTCCACCAGCCAGCGTCCCGGCTCCCTCTCGATCGCAACGATCGAGCCCGGCCTCAGCGGTGCTCCGCGCCAGCCGAGCTGCAGCTTCGCCGTGCTGCGCGCCGCCCAGAGCCACGCAAGGCGCGCCTCGGCAAAGCCTTTCGCCTGCTCCGCGCCGATCGCGGCGGCGAGCGCCCGGCTGTCCGCCCGCCCCGTCGGACCGTCGCGGAAGGCGCGCTGGAGGCCCGCCTGGTGGTCCCGGGCCGGATCGTAGAAGCCGAGCGCAACCTCTCCGGCCACGCCTCCGGCCGCGCGGCGGGAGATTTCGGGCGGGAGGCTGCAGTCCGCGCGCCGGAGCGCCACCGGAGCCCCGGCCGGGGCGCAGAGCGACAGCGTCCCGCCTGCATCCACGAGCGTCAGCGGAACGGCATCGGCAAGCGCTTCGACGGCGCTCCGCACGCTGTCGCCCGTCGCCGCATACCCGCTCACGGAAGGGGTCCCGCCGTCGCCGATCGCACCGCGGCTGAGAACGGATGCGATACGGCCGATCGGCTGCGGCGACGGATCGGCCTCCACTTCGAAGCTGAGCGACGGTATCCGGTTGCCATAGTCCTCGAGCTGAAGCTCCTCGAACACTGCATAGGCAATGCCGCGATACGCAGGCGAAAGCCCGATCCCTTCGGCTGACGCGATCAAGGGATCGATCGCCTGGTCTTCACCGCCGCCATGGAGCCGGAAGGCGCCGACCCGCGTCTTGAAATCGCCGCCCGCACCGCGCAGCAGCTTGCCGTCCGCCCAGACGCGCCGGACCGCGCCCACCGGCCGCGACGACAGCGCCACTGCGAAATTCGCCGCATAGCTGTAGCCTGCCGTTTTGGGCCGGCCCTTTCCGCCTCCGCTCGTCGTGCGCGTCTCGACGAGATCCGTCGCCCAGATGACCGTCCCCGCCACCCGCATCGTGCCGAAGAGCTTGGGAAGCTGGCTCCCGTAGGAGGATGTCTGGACGCTGAGGTCGCCGAGCCGCGGGCCGTGCCGCGCCTTGGGGGCGAAGACCCGCTGGTCCACCGCCTGGCCGGCCAGCGCGCCGATCGCGCCGCCGATCGGGCCGCCGATGATCGTACCCACCGTGGTGAGGACCAAAGTCGCCATCAGCCTTGCTCCCCTTCCGCTCGAAGCCGCCACAGCCCCGCGAGAGGCCACGGCGCCGGCAACGGCCGCTCGACGATCCTTCGAAGTCCCATGTCCGCATGGATCAACGTCGCGCCGGCGACGATGGCGAGATGCACCTGCCTCGGCCCCGGCTCGAACACCGCCAGGTCGCCGGCGCGGAGGTCACCGTCTTCGACCGCAGCCAGCCCGTGCGCGGAGAGCAGCCGCGCGAGCGTGCCCGGCTTCGTTCCGCGCATCGCATAGTCGCGCGGCACGTCCGCCTCCGCCACGCCGAAGGCCAAAGCGGCAAGCCCGACGCAGTCCAGACCGTCCTCTATGCTCCGGCCCTGCGGCCTGAAGCGCGTTCCGAGCGCAAGCCGCGCCCGCTCCACGACGGGGTGCCTGTCCCGCTCCATTGCCTCAGCCTCCCGCGTAGCGTGTGAGCAGGTCGACGCCCGGCAGGTGGGGCTCGCCCCGGAAGTTCGCCGCATTGGCGAAGCGGCCTGCACAAGTGGCGAAGCTCTTGTCGCATCCTTCGGAGACTTCGACGAGGTCGCCCGCGGCGGGCGGAAAGTGGGGCGCGTCGCGCAGCGTCAGCAGCGACCCGTCTGAACGCGCGATCGCGCAGGCGAGTCCGCTGTTCCGGCCGCCGATCCACCTCAGCCGGCCGTAGCCGTAGACGCCCGCCTCCGCCGCGCGTTCGACCCTGACCGCGGTCTCGCCCTCGACCGCCGCAATCCGGGTCACGCTCGTCCGCCCCGCCATGTCGACGCGGCACCTCGCGTCGCCGAGCTGCGCGCGGCATTCGGGCGAGGTCTGCTCGACGACCGGGCGCTCCAGCGCTGCGGTCGCGCCGCACAGCTCAGCCTCGAAGGCGCTGCTGCGCACCACCACGTCGCCGAGCTCACCGCGCGCGACCGGCACCGGAGTGGCGGCCGGGTCCTCCCAGTCGGCCATGAAGATCGACAGCCGGGCGCCGTCCCAGCGGCCCGCGGCAAGATCCTCGGCCGTGATCGCGTCCGAAGTAAGCGCGCCCTTCACGTCGAGCCGGTCGATCTCGAAACCGGCGCTGAGGCCGATCGCGGACGGCAGGATTCCCGGTGCGGACCGGCAGCGGAGCCCGTCCACTTCGATGTCGCGGTCGTGGCTCGTGAAGCCGAGCGTCACCCCGTCCCGCCGCTCGATGCGCCAGCAGAAGGCGATCGCCGTAAGAGCCTTGTCGACGATGCTCACGGCGTGCCCTCCCTGATCTCGATGAGCGGAACAGTCGGCATTTCGCCGGCGCGGAAGGTGGCGAGGCTGAAGCCCAGCCGGTCCTCCGCGAAGCGCACCGGCACGTCGAAGCGGTATCCCGCTTCCACCGCCTCGCCCGATTGCGGAGGCTCATCGAAGGCGATGACCCCGCCCTCTTCGATCGTCCACCCGCCGACCCGCTCCACGCCCGCGACCGTCACCCGCACGGTCCCGGGGACCGCGCGCGTGATCCGCCGCTCCTGCGCGCCGTAGCGCTTCACCAGCGGGAATTCGGTGCGGATGCCGTCGCCGGTGCCGATCGGCTGATCCGCCGCACCGGGCGTGCCGGTCATGCCGTTCGAGCTGTTGTCGAGCGGATCCTCGAAACGGAAGCCGACCGCAGCCCCGCGTCGGGCGCGGAAGAAGGAAAGAAGGAGGTGCAGGTCCGCCTCGCCCCTCAGCCCCGGCCCCGCATCGTAGCGCATCCGGGCGTCCGCCCAGGCGCTGTTCCTCTGCTCCGCGCCGCCGCCGGTCGTCACGACATCGGTCGAAAATGACGGTTCCACGCTCGCCTCCCGGCCGAGCGCGACCGGAAAGCGCACGTCATCGAATGCGTCCATCGCCTGCTCTCCCTCGAAATAGACGAATCCGTCGCGCAGCACCTGCGGCAGCGCCCAGACGAAGGTCTCGTCGATGCTGGAGCTGGCGGCTGCGGCCGCCGCCGCGGCGATCGGCGCCCACTGCGCCCGTTCCTCACTCCGCAGCACGAACCCCGAAATGTAATGCTGCCGGTCGAGCGGGTAGCCGAGCCGGTCCGCGGCGTCGGCGCGCGCGGCGCGCGAGCGCGCGCCCCGCCCTTCGGTGACCCACTGATAATCTTCGAGCTGCAGCACGTCGAAGGCGGGGGACGCCCAGCCGGTCGGCAGGTTCGCCCGCCGCGCCTCCGGCATCTCCGGGTCGAGCACCGCCGGCAGATAAGCGAGCAGCAAGGTCTCCGCCTCCGGATGCTCCGCTTTGATCGCCGCGCAAAGCGAAGCCGTCGACGCCGCGAGCAGCGCCCCCGCAGCATCGAGCGTCGCCGTCTGCGCCGTTCCGAGCGGCGCGCGCATGTCCGCGATGGCGACCGGCTGCAGCGCCGCCAGAGCCGCCGCGTCGTAAAGGCATATCCGCCCGTCGGGCATCACCCACCACCAGGGTTCGCCGACCTGGAAGCGGACCCGCTGGCCCGCCTCTGCGGCCAGGCCGGCAAAGGCGAGTGCGATGCCGCGCAGGTACGCCATCGCGCCCGGATGCGCCGGCGACAGCAAGGCGGACGGCGGCGACCATCCGGTCAGCGCCGGCTCGCCATTCTGCGCCCGCTGCTTCCAGGCGTCCGGACAATGGGCGTCGAGAAGCTCGTAGGAGAGCGACAGGATCACCTCGAAGCCGAGCGCCTCGGCGCGTGCGAGGAAATCCCTGTGCCAGGCCGCGCAGGGACCGTTCAGCGCCGCGGTCACCTTCAAGTCCGCGTCGAGCCTGAAATAGTGGCTCATCCCCACATAATGGTTGATGAGACCGCGCCACCCGAGCGCCAGCGCGTTGCGAAGCAGCCGCGCCGGCGTCAGGTGGTAGCTGTCGTCATAGCCGCTCGCGATCCGCAGCCCGTGTTCGGGGAGCAGCCCGTCGCCGATCGCGAGCACCGATCCCGAGCCGTCGCACGAAATCTCGCTGAGCTCGGCCCAGCCCTCCGCCGGCGCCGGGAGCGGCGCCGCCGCACCTGAATAGCCCGGCGCGACCAGCGACACGAACATCCGGTCGACGTCGCCCGCCCAGACCGCGTCGTCGCCCGCCCAGCCGCCCGCCACGTCGCCGAAGTCGATCGTCACCGCCGCATTCTCGGGCGTGCCTTCGGCATGGTTCCAGAGCCGCACGTACCAGCTCCGCGGCGAGCCCGCGGCGTCCCGCCCCTCGATGGTCAGCGTCGGCCCGTGCACCGCGTCGAGCGGCACCAGCCCCGTGCTTTTCCACCGGAAGCGCAGGGTGCAGTGCCGGAAGTCGCGGCTCGTTTCATAAGCGAGGAGCGGATGGTCGTGCCGGTCCTCCGCCTCCCAGATCAGCCCCGCAAGATCGTCCGCGCGGTAGAAGACGGCCTCGATCCGCAGCGAATGCGGTCCGGTGGTCACGACGCTCGCCATCATCGGCCGCGGGAAGTCCACCGTCCAGTAGCGCGCGTCGAACCTCTTCACCGTTCCGAGCGTCTGCGCGCTGCCGGGCGCCGCCAGGCAATAAGGCATCTCAATCCTCCATCTGGACGAGCGCCCGCTTCACCGCCCGCGCTACCTGCCGGCTCGATTGCGCCAGCGCGCGCGCGTCCGCGCCCTCCGGCGCATTGACGTTGATGGAAATCCGGATGTCCCTGCCGCGGCCGGGCATGCCCGGTTCGACGCGGCCACTGGCCGTCGGCACGAACAGCTCCGGCCCGCGTTCGCCGACTACATAGGCGCGGCCGGGCGCGACGGGCCCGCCGTGCGCGCGGCCCGGCAGCCCCAGCAGCCCGGCGAACAGGCCGCCGAGCCCGCCGCCCGCCCCCACCCCGCCGAGCACGGTGCCGATGCCGCTCCTGATCGCCGCGGACGCGATGTCCTCCATGGCGCTGAGCGCGATCCGCTTCAAATCCTCGAAACCGAGCTTGCCCGTCGTGACCGCGCGCACCAGCGCCGTCTCGATCGCCCGCCCGACCCGCTCGATCCCGCTCGCCAGCGGCCCCTCCAGCTGGCCGCGCATCTCGGCGACATCCTTGGCGAACGTCGCCGTGTCCGCCCGCACCCGCACCAGCAGCGTCTCGACCTCTTCATCCATCGGGAAACATCCTTTCCAGGCGCTCGAGCTCAGCGCGCCCCATCGGCTCGCCGCCGCCGCCGCGCCCTGCGACCGCCTCGATCACCGCCGCCAGCTCGTCCGGAGTCGCGCTCCAGAATTCGTCGGGCTGCCAGCCGAGCAGCGCGCCCGCCATGCCGGCGAGCCGCCGCGCCGCCGCGCTAAACACGGCCCTGCAGGATCTGCGTCAGCAGCACCTTGAGGACCGGTGTCGCCTTTGCGAGCCCGCCTTGCGCGATCGCCTCGCCGAGCCGCTCGCGCGTCAGCCCGTCCGGCCGCACCGCCAGGCAGTGCCAGAAGAGACCGGCGATCTCGGCGAGCCGCAGCCCCCCGTCCGCCGCCCGCTCGATCAGCGCGAAGAGCGGCCCGAGTTCGTCCTCCGCCGCAACCAGGGCGGCGAAGGTCGGGCGCAAGGTCAGCCGCTCGCCGCCGACGAGGATCTGCGCCTCGCCGCGCGCCGCATTCGCGCCGCTCCGCTCGGCAGTCACAGCGACACCACCTGGCCGGAGCTTTCGAGGCTCAGGCTGTAGTTGCGCTCGCCATTGTAATCGCCGGCATAATCGAGCCGTGTGACGAGAAATCGCCCGCGCATCCGCTCGCCGCTTTCGAAGCTCAGCTCGTAATCGTCGACGAGCCCGGCAAGCGCGTTGCCGCGCACCCGGACCTCCGCCGCCGAACCGGTGAAGATGCCGCTCGCGCCGACCGAGACCGATCGCACGCCGGCGCCCGACAGGAGCTCGCGCCACCCGCCCGAATCCTTGCTCGTGACGTTCACCGCCTCACCGTTCACCGACATCTGCGTCGTGCGCATGCCCGCAACCGTCGCGAAAACCGGCGGAGTTCCGCCGTTCCCGACCTTCAGCAAAAAGGCACTTCCCTTTTCCGCCGCCATGGCTCACTCTCCCTTTTCGTTCCAGTTAGAGGATTGGAATTGAACATGATTTCAGCTTCACTGATCGTGCCGCTGCTGCTCAGCACGCAGATGATGGCAGGCAACGAGCGCCAGCAGCTCTCGCGCTGCCTGCGCGGCTTCGTCGACACCAAGCTTGAGGAACGGATTGCTCCCGAAGCGTTCGACACCGCCGTCGCCGGTGCCTGCGCGCAGCAGGAAGCCGCCTATCGCGCCGCCTACATCGCCGCTGCCACCCGAGCCGGTGACCCGCGCACGGCAGCCGAGCGCGACGCCGGCACCGAGGTCGAGGATCTGCGCGCCAACTACAAAGAGCTTTTCCGCAACGCCCAGCCCGAACCCTCAGGCCGAAGCCAGTAAGCGCGCCCTGAATTCGATCACCGCCGCCCAGCCGCCGCCCTTGGGACGGCGCACCTCGCGCGTCCGGACGTGCTGCATCGTCACCAGCTGCCAGCCGCCGATCGCGCCGCCGAGCCCGCGCAGCGCCGCCTCCGCTGCGCCCGCCGCAATGCGAAGCCGCACCGGCCGCTCGCCTTCTCCGGTCAGCGTCGCCGCCAGCCGAAGCTCCCGCCCGGCGCCGCTCTTGTGGCCCCAGTCCGCCTCCGCGTCGATTTCCACGAGCGCGTGCGGCGCGGCGGCCGTGAGCGGCGGCGCATCGTAAACCCGCCCGATCCCGTCCACCTCCGACAGCGCGCGCACGACCGCGCCGCGCAGCGCCTCTCCCGCCCCGCTCACCGCAGCCTCCCGAGCAGCGCCCGCAGCGCCGGATCGAGCGCCAGGCGCCGCCGCAGCCCGCGCCCCGACAGCGTGACCCCGTCTTCGTTCTCGGTCACTGCGGCCCCGCCGGGCAATTCCTCGGCCAGCCGCTGCGCGACCTGCGCGCGCCGCCGCCCGGCGCGCGCTTCGGCCGAACGCCGTGCCCGTTCCTGCAACCGTTCGAACATCGTCCCGCTCCTCAGCAAAGCCGCAGCCGCCGGTACGGCAGCCACAAGGCGGTGACCGCCGCCGGCGGCCCACGCCCGTCCGCGCCGTCGCGGTGGGCGTAGAGATGCGCCGCCATTCGGACGACGCCCTGACGCAGCGGCTCGGCCACGCCGTTCCACCCCGCCGCCTGCCCTGCCCGGTAGCGGACCGCCACACGGCCCGCCGCCGAGCCGGGCACCCGCACCCAGCCCTCGCCGCGTGCATCGATGTCGATGGCGTAATCTTCGGCCGCAAGAGCGCTCTCGGCGCCGAGGACGCTCAGCGCCGACACGCCGGTGATCGCCCGAACCGGGGCCAGCGACAACCGCGTCCACGCCGCCCGGGCCTCGATCGTCTCCACGGCGTCGCGCTCGACCAGCGCGGTGCGCGTGAACGCCTCGCACAGCTCCGTCGCGCTCCTGACGAGGCTCGCGATCAGCGCATCCTCCTCGCTCCCGGCGACCCGCAGATAGGCTTTGACCTCCTCGACCGGCACGAGCGGCGCCGGGGGCTTCGCCGCGCTCGCCATCACCGTCCCTCCACGCGAAGGTGGATCGAGCGCCGGTCGAACGTCCCGTCCGAAAGCGCCACCTGGTTCGACACGCTGTAGACGTGCCCCGCAATCCCGCCGCCGATCCGCGCGGCGCAGCGCAGGAGATCGTAGCTCTCCTCGACGATCTCGACGCCGCCGAGCTCCTCCGGCTCCACGGCCCAACCGCTGCCGACGATCGTCTGCCCGTCGAGATAGTGCGCGCCCCAGTCCACGGCATAGTCCACCCGCGAATGCGGGTCCTTGAGGTAGAATGTCATGATTTTCTTCCTTCTCAGGGCCGCGACGCGCGGCTCTCCCCGTCCCTGGCCGGCGCGGCGCTGCGCCGTTCGGCCTCTGTATCCGAGGCCGCGGCAGTCGCAGCCGGCCGCGGCCCGCGGATCTCGCTCGCCAGCGTCCGCAGGCCGCCCTCCGAAAGCGCCTGCGAGGCGATCGCCTCTCCGTTCATCGTTTCCGCTCCCGGATCAGCCGGACCCGCGCCCGGCGAAGGCCCGGCACTGGCTGTAGGTGCTGGCGATCGCCGGAAACGCCTGCGGGAGCGGTCCGAACGCGTGGTTGCCGCGGAGGCCCGCCACGGTCCCGCCGCCGCTCAGCGCCGAGACTCCGAACGCCCGCTGGTTCTCCGAGGCGAGGATGTCGTACCAGCGCGTCTGCCACGCGAGATCGTTGCTCACGAAGGCAAACCAGACCGGCCGGTCCACCGCGAAGACCTGCGGCAGAGCCGCATGCTTCACCCCGGCACTGTCCACCGCGACCTCGCCCACGTCCTGGAGCAGCGCGCCCGGCAGGCCGTTCTCGAGACAATCGTACAGGCCGACCCGCACCCTCGCGCCGGCAGCCCCGGCGACCGTCACCTCGAAGCTGACATGCGTCAGCGGGATTCGGAGATCGAAGGCCTGCGCGTAGACCAGGCTGGAAGAGGTCACCGCCACGCCGCTCCCGGTCCCGAAGGTGCACCCGGTCGCGGGATAATAGCGGTTCGCCAGCGGGTACCGCGCCAGCAGGCTCACGCCGAGGCTGCGCCGCCGCAGATAATGCATGTCCGTCTCGGCAGCCTCCCGCAGCGCCCCGGCGTCCGCAAGCGCGAGCAGCGACCGGCCGAACGCCTCCGTGTCCAGCGCCGCCATGGCGGTGAGGTCCGGATCGAGCGGCTGGGCGTCGGTGATCCCGTAACCGCCTATCGTCGTCGGCCGTCCGCTCAGCGCCGCAAAGGCGTGGCCGTGCGACAGCGCCGCCTTCGCATCGAGAGCCTCCTGGAGCCCGGCAACGTCCTCGATCGCGCCGCCTCCGCCGCTCGCCCCGCCGCCATGCGCCGCAAACCAGGCGGCGGCGACGGTCAGCGCAACGCTCTTCAGCCCCGCCGAAAAGACGACTGCTTCGCCTTCGCCCGCGGAAGAGACGATCGGCGATCGAAGCAGCGTGTCGCCGCTGCCGAGCTCGCCCTCGCCCACCTCCCACTCTCCCGAATGGGTCACGCCGGCGATGCAATAATGGAAGCGCGCGCCCGGCGGCACGACATCGGCAAAGCGCCTGTGTCCGGCGATCGCGCCGCCGAGCGCCAGATCGCCGGGGCCCGTCGCCCAGCACGCTTCGCGCACCAGGTCGGCAAAGAACAGATCGTCCACATTGCCCTCCGTTTCAGCCAGACATGAAAAAGCCGCGCCGACATCGCCGGCGCGGCTCCGTTCTCGAGACCCGACCTCAGGCCGAGAATTTCAGCAGCTTGATCGCTTCGGAATTCGCCACCTGACCGCCGATCCGCTTCGTCGCGTAGAAGTGGACGAACGGCTTGTTGGTGAACGGATCGCGCAGGATCTGCGTCTCGGTCCGCTCGGCGATCAGGTAGCCCGCCCGGAAGTTGCCGAACGCCACCGACAGGCTGTCCGCCGCCACGTCCGGCATGTCCTCGGCCTCCACCACGGGGTAGCCGAGCAGGGTGTCCGGCTGCGCCGCCGTGAGCGACGGCTGCCAGAGGAACGCCCCGTCCGCCGTCTTGAACTTGCGGATGCGCGCCGCCGTGGACGAGTTCATCACGAACACCGCGCCCTGCCGGTAGGGCGGCCGCAGCGCCTGGACGAGGTCGATCAGCTTGTCCTGCGGATTGCCGGCCGCAAAGCCGCCGGCGACGCCCGTGCCGATATACTGGATCGTCCCGAACGCCCGCGAAGCGTCTCCGGCCGCGCTGGTCGGCGCCGCCAGGAAGCCCTTCGGCCGGTTGACCCCGCTCCCCGCGACGAAGGCCGCGCCTTCCGCCCGCGCGAATTCAGTCGCGATCTCGTGCGCAAGCCACGCCTCCACGTCGAAGGCCGCGTCGTCGAGCATCGACTGGCTCGCCGCCGGATTGGCGTAGAGCTCGCCGAAGGGCGGCGCGATCTCGACGAAGTCCGGCGTTCCCGTCTCGGGCCGCACCGCCGTCTCCGAGACCCAGCCCGACGGCGTGCCGCCCTTGGTCACGAGCTTGCGGTATCCGGCCGAGCCGACCTTCACGACGTTGGCGATCGCCCGGATCGGCGAGACGGACGTCAGCACCCGGTCGATCGCCGCGTCGATTTCCTCCGGCACCGCATAGCCGCCGGCGCTGTCGGAAAGCCCCGACACCGCCTTGAGCTCGACTCCGGCCTCGAGGCCCTTCCTCAGATACTTGTCGACGAAGGCCGAGCTTTCCGCCGCCTTCGCCCCGCTCAGCGCCGGCCGCGCCGCGGCCACCGCCTGCGCATCCACCCGCGCCTTCAATTGCGCCATCTCCTCCCGGAGCTGCGCCAGATCCTCATCCTCCCGCTCCAGCACCTCGAACGAGGCCTCCAGCGGATCCGTCTTCACTTCGAGCATTCCCTTGTCTCCTTTTCTCGTGCACGCGCCGACGCGCCTCCCCTGCCTCGCGTGCCGGAAGGGGGCGTTTTCCTGATCCTGTCGCTTCGCCTTGCGGCCGGTCAGCCGCCCGACCGCTCGATCGAGTGCACCCGCGCCTTGGGCTGCATGGGCAGCGTCACCAAGCTGACCTCGACCAGATCGAGATCGATTAGCTCCCGCAGCCCCGCGCCTTCGCCCGTCGCCGCGGCGCCCTTCGCCTCGCGCACCCGGTAGCCGAAGCTCAGCCCCGTCACGACGCCTTCGCCGAGGAGCCCGGCCGCCTCGCGCCCGTTCGCGCTTGCCGAGAGGCTGGCGATCACGCGCAGGCCCCTCATGTCTTCGCTCAGATGCTCGATCCGGCCGATCGGCTTGCCCGCTTCATGCTGCCAGAGGAGGGGCACCGCCCCCGCGCCGCGCTTCAGCGCCCGGGCGAACGCGCCCGGCCGCACCACGTCTCCGCCCCGGTCCGGCCGGTCGAACACCGCCGCATAGCCCGCGAACCTCACCGCACCAGCTCCCAGAGGCCGAGGCGGATGCTCATCCCGACGACGAGCAGGGTCAGCAGAACGCGGATTCCCCAGGCGACGACTTCCTTCCAGACCGTCTTCTTTGCGTCCCGCCACGCCTGGAGAAGCTCCCTCAGCTCGTCCATGTCGCGCCGCGCCCGCGCATCCTGGAGCCCCAGGGACTCCAGCGCCCGCGCAGCGCCGAGCTCGCTCGCTTCCTCCACCAGCGCGCGCAGGGTCACGAGATCCGCCCCCTGCCCCTCCGCCTGCGCCATCATCCGCGCCATCACCGGCGCATTGTCGCTCGCCATCAAAAATCTCCGCTGCAACAAACCCCTCTCCCCTTGCGGGAGAGGGAGGGGCCCACCCGCGAAGCGGGTGGGAGGGTGAGGGCATGGCTCAGGCTCGCGACGCAGGAGGCACCGCCGCCGCCGAGAACCCCAGCATCTCCCTCTTCTCCGCATCGCTCAGGAACCCCGCCCCGGCGACCTGCGCCCAGAGCCGCTCCCGATCCTCGCTGAGCGCCGTCACCTGATCGACGTCGACCGCCAGCTTCAGCCCCGGCCACCAGGCGGCCAG
Source organism: Allosphingosinicella sp. (assembly GCA_036399655.1). Classification (GTDB taxonomy): domain Bacteria; phylum Pseudomonadota; class Alphaproteobacteria; order Sphingomonadales; family Sphingomonadaceae; genus Allosphingosinicella. The sequence goes on from DASWMS010000087.1 coordinate 59,291, forward strand.
CGCATCGCCGATCCCGCCCAGGATCTTGCCCGCGAGCGGCAGCACGGTGAGGCGCCACAGCGCCCGGTTCGCCTCCCGGTAATTGGCGTAGGTCGAGTCACCCGGCAGCCCCAGCAGCATCGGCGGGACGCCAAATGCGAGGGCGATCTCCCGCGCCGCCGCCGCCTTGAGGCCGGTAAAGTCCATGTCGGCGGGCGTCAGGCTCATCGCCTCCCAGCGAAGCCCGCCCTCGAGGAGCATCGGCCGCCCGGCATTCTCCGCCCCTGAGAACTGCGAATCGACCTCCTCGCGCAGCCGCGCGAACTGATCTGCCGTGAGCGCCCCCTCCTCGCCGCCGTTGAACAGGAGGGCGCCGGAAGGCCGCGCCGCATTGTCGAGCAGGGCCTTGTTCCAGCGCGCCGCCGCATTGTGCACCGCCACCGCGCCCGCCGCCGCGCCCAGGCAGCCGAGCCCATAATGATCGTCGAGCGGATGCATCGCCTTGAGGTGCACCACGCCCGGCCGGCCGAGCCCGTCCCGCGCCGGCAGCCGGCTCTTGGCCTCGCCGGCGCGGTAGAGATAGGCCGCGGGCCATCCGGCCGCGTCCGCCTCCACCTTCACCCGCTCCGGACGAAGCGCGAACAACTCGGCCGGCTCCCCCGCCGCGTCGCAGATCACCTGCACGAACGCATTGCCGTGCAGCAGCAGCTGCGACGCCAGGGTCTCGAGCAGCGCGGGGGAAACAAGCGACACGGCGCGATCGGACCCGGCACCCGCCGCTGGCCCTGAGCCTGTCGAAGCGCCTTCGCCCGCCGCAGCATAAGTCGGAGCCCACGCCACGCTCTCCGCCACCATCCTGACCGCCCGCTGCGCGATCGGGTTGCCCAGATAGGCGTCCCGGACCTGCGCCTCGTAGGAGCGCGGCCAGTCTCCCACGGAGGGCGCCGCCCCCCATGCGCGAAAAAGCGAAGGCCGCGCAGTCTCCCGCGCGGCCTTCCTGCCGAACCAGAATTTCATGTTTGCTCTCCGTCCACCTGTCGCGGGCCACTCGTTGCGAGACAAAGCAAAGCAATCCAGCAGGTCGCCGGGCGGGGCCCGCGCACGCCGCGCCGCAGGGTCCGCTCGCGCGCTCGGTCCGGCCCTGCTAGGCTGCGGCCATGTCCTTCGAAATCTGGATGCTCGGGCTCATTGCCCTCTTCTTCACCGGCTTCTCTGTATATGCGCTGGTGAAGGGCTCCGCCCAGGGCGAGTCGCGCCGAACGGATCCGGCAGGCTATTGGCTCGTCGTCGCATTGCTCGTCACCATCGCCGCGCTGCACCTGTGGATGCTGGCACGAGCACTCGGCGGCGACCGCTCGGCACAGCTCGCCCCCGGCATCATCTTCGCTCCGACCTGCCTCTACCTCGTCGTGAAGTGGCTTCGCGCCGGCGAAATCGTGTGGGGCAACAACCGCTTCCCGCGCCGGGGACGCGCGCAGCCTTACTGGACGATCCTGGTCCTGGCCTTCGTCGGCTTCGTCTTCTTCGCCGGCGCGATCGCCTATCGCGAGATGAACGGGCCGCTCCAGGCCGCGCCCGCTCTGCCGCCCGATTCGCCTACACCTCTGTGAGCGTGAAGAGAATGTGCCATAGCAGCGTGACGCTGTCAAGCGCTTTTAGCCCATCTGGCACCCTGTTTCAGGATGATTTGGGCGCTCGCCAGTAGCTAAGTGTCTGACAGGGAACCGGAAAATAATTTCCTGCTTTTAGCGTGGGCAGCGGCTGTTGAGCGGTGCCGCATTGTAGCGCCACTCGAGCGCCTGTCCCTCCGCCCCTTCGATCCGGCCCGTCAACCGGTCGCCTTCCCGGCGGTAGATCACCCGCTTGGGGAAATCGTTCGCCATATTCTCGAACACCGCTTCCCGCGGCCCCGAACGGACCAGCCGGAAGGGCGTCGCCGTCTCCGCCCCGCGCGGCTGAGCGAAGAAGCTCATGTCGTTCGGGCCCGGCAGCCCCGCCTCGATCCGCATCTGCTCCCAGGAAAAGGCCTGCGTTCCGGTCGTCACCGCAAAGCCGAGCAGGACTCCGCCGCGCCTGACGCTCCACGTTTCCGAGACGTCGCGCCCGTCCTCGCAGGAGAGCCAGTATCCCGCCAGCCAGTCGAGATCCGGCTGCGCCGCCGCGGCAGGTGCCGGCTGCGCCGCCGCCGCCAGCGCGGCCAGGGCGATCGCGAGGTTCATGGATGGCTTCCTTTCCCGTGCTTCGGCCCCTGCAGCCGCTCCGCGCGCAGCCGCTCCTCCGCCGCGAATTCGTCGCTGAACGAGGCGGCGATGATGCCCGTGGGGATCGCGATCAGCACGATCCCGCCGATCGACACGATGGCGGCGACAGCCTTTCCGATCACCGTCACCGGCACGACGTCCCCATAGCCGACGGTCGTCATCGTCACCGCCGTCCACCAGAGCGAGCGCGGGATCGATCCGAACTTGTCCGGCTGATGCTCGCCCTCGATGAGATAGATGACGGCCGACGCCGCGACGAGGAAGAAGGCGAACAGCATGAAGGTGACCGCGAAATGACTCGCCCGCGATCGCACCGCCCGTTCCATGATCCCGAACGCCCGCGAAAAGCGGCCGAGCTTCGCGATGCGGACCAGCCGGATCACGCGCAGCAGCCGGAGCAGCATCGTGTTCTGCCCGACGAAGGGCGCGAACGAGCCGAGGATCGCGAGCAGGTCGATGATCGCGGTCGGAGTGCGCATCCACCGAAGCCGCGACATGCCCGCCTCCGGCGCACACCACAGGCGAAGCGCATATTCGACCGAAAAAATCACGGCGAAGACGAGCTCGGCCGCCGTGAACCAGAACTCGCGCCCTCCCGAAACCATCGGCTCGGTCTCCAGGATGGCGAGCAGGGTCGCGACGAGGATCGCGGCGATCAGGAATCGCGCGGTCGGCGTCATCCGTCCTTCGGGGCTGAGCTCATGGTGGACTCGGGCGCGCAGGCTCGGCTTCTCGCCGTCCAGCGTCGCATGCACGGTTTCCGCCTTCATTGCGCCGCCCCTCCCCTGTCCAGGAGCTTAGCCGCTCAGCCGCCCCCGGCAAGCCACTTACGCGCGGAGCCTGTGAACAGCAGCGCCAGGCTCCCGACCTGCAGCGCCGCCTGGAGCAAGGCGAGCGGCAGCGATCCGACGATGCTTCCCCGCATGTAGCTCCCCAGCATCATCGGCAGGCCCATCGCGCAGAGCAGGAGCAGCACCCACTGCGCCGACCGGCTCCGCCCGAGCGAGACGAGGAGCGCGAGCCCGGTCAGAGTCGCGAAGGTAAGGCCCAGGAGCGCCAGCATCTCCCCCGCGCCCGTCCGCGCGCGAAGCTCGTCCCAGCCGATCCACGCCTGCACCGCGCCGAGCGCGACGCTCGCGAGGAACAGGCGCTCGAAGGCGAGGATGGCGGCGGGCCGGCTCAGATCAGGGTCACCGCCGCGAACCCGCAGGCGAGCAGCCCGAGAAAGCCCCAGCTTACCAGCGTCAGCCTTTCGTCGATGAAGCGCTCGATCGGCTCGCCCCAGCGCTTCAGCAAGGCCGCCATGACGAAGAAGCGCACGCCGCGCGTGATCGCCGCCAGCAGCACGAAAAGCCCCAGGTTGAAATGCGCCAGCCCGCTCGCGATCGTCACCAGCTTGAACGGGATCGGCGTCAGGCCCTTGATCAGGATCACCCAGGCTCCGTAATCGTCATACCATTCGCGATATTCGGCCGCCGCGTCGTGCATGCCGTACAGGTCGACCAGCCAGACGCCGACGCTGTCGTAGAGGAAATAGCCGATCGCATAACCGAACAGCCCGCCCGCCACGGAGGAAACCGTGCACACCGCCGCGATCAGATAGGCCTGCGATCTTCGCGCCAGCACCATCGGCACCAGCATGACGTCGGGCGGGATCGGGAAGAAGCTGCTCTCGGCGAACGAGATCGCCGCCATCGCCGGAATGGCGTGACGGTGGCGGGCGAGCCGCAACGTCCAATTGTAGAGCGGTCGAAACATCGTTCCCCCGAAAGGCGCCGGAGCCTTAGGATCCAGGCGCCAGAGCCGCAATGCCCGTCGCAAGGGGAGGCCAGCGGAAGCCCTGCTCGCCGCCGCCTCCTCACGTCGCTCGGCCCCTCCCCCACACCGCTCGGGCTGAGCCTGTCGAAGCCCTGTCCTTCTTCCAAGCGCCGGAAAGGAAGAACAGTCCTTCGACAAGCTCAGGACGAACGGAAGCTACCCCCCGGCCCCATCCTTGCCGTGCCCCCAACCCTTGTGTAGTCTCGGCCCCAAGTCAGCGGCGGCCTCCCGCCGTCCGCAACGAGAACATAAGAGTGTGCGAATGGCGCAGAACGCCGCCACGTCGCCGCAGCCGCCGGAGGATCTTCCGGCCGAGACGGCCACGATCGACGCGCCGCACAAGCGGCAGCAGCGCCACACCTATGGCGCGCTCGATCTCGGCACCAACAATTGCCGGCTCCTGATCGCCCGCCCAGCCGACACCGGCTTCGTCGTCATCGACGCATTCTCCCGCGTCGTGCGCCTCGGCGAAGGGCTCGCCACCAGCGGCAAGATCTCCGAGGCGGCGATCGACCGGGCGCTCGCCGCCCTCACCGTCTGCGGCGAGAAGCTGCGCCGCCGCCGCGTCACCCTCTCCCGCTCGGTCGCCACGGAAGCCTGCCGCCGCGCCGTCAACGGCCGCCACTTCGTCGAACGCGTGCGCAATGAAACGGGCATCGTCCTCGACATCATCTCGCCCGAGGAGGAAGCGCGGCTCGCCATGCTCGGCTGCCATCGCCTGCTCGAGCCCGGCGACGGCCCCGCCCTCATCTTCGATATCGGCGGCGGCTCGACCGAGCTCGTCCTCATCGACACGGACGACGAAGCGCCGCGCATCCGATGCTGGTGGTCCGCCCCTTGGGGCGTCGTGTCGCTGACCGAAAGCGAAAGCCGCGACCTTGCCGATCCGGAGGACCGCCTCGCCGCCTACGGGCGGATGAAGGAGCGCGTCCGCCACGCCTTCCGCCGCTTCACCGAACTCCTCCCCGAATCCCGCGAAGACATCCGCCTCATGGGCACCAGCGGCACCGTGACCACGCTCGCCAGCGTCTATCTCGCTCTCCCAAGCTACGACCGGCGCCAGGTCGACGGCCTCATGATGCCATCTTCGGCGATGCGCGGCGTCAGCGAGATGCTCTCCCGCATGAGCCACGCCGAGCGCTCGCAGCTCCCCTGCATCGGCTCCGAGCGCGCCGACCTCGTCGTCGCCGGCTGCGCGATCCTGGAAGCCATCATGGACATCTGGCCGGCCGACACCCTGGGCGTCGCCGACCGCGGCATCCGCGAAGGCATATTGCGCTCCCTCATGGCCCGCGACGGCTACGACATATGAAGCGCGTCAAGACCGCCCGCGGCCGCAAGCAGAGCTCCACCGCCTGGCTCGAGCGCCAGCTCAACGACCCTTACGTGCAGCGCGCAAAGGCCGAAGGCTACCGCTCCCGCGCGGCCTACAAGCTGACCGAACTGGACGACCGCTTCCACCTCCTGAAAGGCGTGAAGCGCGTCGTCGATCTCGGCGTCGCCCCCGGCGGCTGGACCCAGGTCGTCCGCCAGCGCGCGCCGGAGGCCCATGTCGTCGGCATCGATCTCCTGCCCACCGATCCGATCGAAGGCGCCATCCTCCTCCAGATGGATTTCATGGCCGACGAAGCGCCCGATCGGCTCCGCACCGAGCTCGGCGGAGACGCCGACCTCGTCCTCTCGGACATGGCCGCGAACACCGTCGGCCATCCGCAGACCGATCACCTGCGCACCATGGGCCTCGTCGAAGCCGGCCTCGACTTCGCGGTCCAGATCCTCCGCCCCGGCGGCGCCTTCCTGGCAAAGGTCCTCGCCGGCGGCGCCGACAACAACCTCGTCGCCGAATTGAAGCGCCGCTTCACCACCGTCAAGCACGCCAAGCCCCCCGCCAGTCGCAAGGGCTCCAGCGAATGGTACGTCGTCGCGCAGGGCTTCAAGGGTTAGCAGCGGGAGACCGGGCTTCGACAAGCTCAGCCCTGGCGGGGTGAGGAGTCGCGGAAGGAGGCTCGATCCGCTTCATTCAAAAGCAGGATCGTTTAAAAAAACCGTTAGCCCTGAGCCCGTCGAGGGCGGCGTGCAGCGCTCCGACCCCCCCCCACAAGGATCACCGATCCGGCAAAACCGCTAGCCCTGAGCCTGTCGAAGGGCGGATTGCAGCGCTCCGCCGCCGCCGACAATGATCACCACGCGTCCCGCAAAACCGCTAGCCCTGAGCCTGTCGAAGGGCGGCGTGCAGCGCTCCGGCCCCGCCCGCAAGGATCACCGATCCCGCGGAAACCGCTAGCCCTGAGCCTGTCGAAGGGCGGATTGCAGCGCTCCGGCGCCGCCGACAATGATCACCACGCGTCCGCAAAAGCCGCTAGCCCTGAGCCCGTCGAATGGCGGCGTGCAGCGCTCCGGCGCCGCCGACAATGATCACCACGCGTCCCGCAAAAGCCGCTAGCCCTGAGCCTGTCGAAGGGCGGATTGCAGCGCTCCGGCCCCGCCGACAATGATCACAACGCGTCCCGCAAAAGCCGCTAGCCCGGAGCCTGACGAAGGGCGGATTGCAGCGCTCCGGCCCCGCCGACGATGATCACCACGCGTCCCGCAAAACCGCTAGCCCCGAGCCTGTCGAAGGGCGGCGTGCAGCGCTCCGCCGCCGCCGACAATGATCACCACGCGTCCCGCAAAAAGCCGCTAGCCCTGAGCCTGTCGAAGGGCGGATTGCAGAGCTCCGGCGCCGCCGGCAATGATCACCACGCGTCCCGCAAAAGCCGCTAGCCCTGAGCCCGTCGAAGGGCGGCGTGCAGCGCCCCGACCCCCCACAAGGATCACCGATCCCGCAAAAACCGCAAGCCCTGAGCCTGTCGAAGGGCGGCGTGCAGCGCTCCGACCCCCCCACAAGGATCACCGATCCCGCAAAAGCCGCTAGCCCTGAGCCTGTCGAAGGGCGGATTGCAGCGCCCCGGCCCCGCCGACAATGATCACCACGCGTCCCGAAAAACCGCTAGCCCTGAGCCTGTCGAAGGGCGGATTGCAGAGCACAGCCCCGGTGCCCAGGATCACCCCTCCTCCAGCGCCTCGCGCGCCTCGGCCACCGCGTCCCGCAGCGCCTCATATCCCACCGCGCCCTGCAGGATCCGGTCGCCGACGACGAAGGTCGGCGTGCCCTGCGCGCCGATCGCCCGCGCCAGCTCGTAATTCTTCTGGATCTCGCGCCGGCCCTCCTCGTCCAGCGCCGTCTCACCGAGGCCGGCCGCCTGCCGCGCCGCGGCCACGGCCGGAGCCGTCGGCCGCCCGGCCGCGAAAAGGGCGTCGTAGAAAGGCCGGTAGCGCCCCGCCCGCGCCGCCGCCAGGCTCGCTGCCGCCGCAACTTCGCTGTCCGGCCCGAGCACCGGAAATTCACGCCAGACGACGCGCAGCTTCGGATCCTCGCGCAGCAGCCGGTCGACGTGCGGATTGCTCGCCCGGCAATAGCCGCAGGCATAATCGAAGAACTCGACGAGCACGACGTCCGGCTCGCGGGCCCCGGCCCACGCGCCGTGGAACGGAGTCTCGATCGCGGCGCGGCGCGGCGCGACGATGCTCGCCATCTCCCGCGCCTGCAGCGCCTCGATCGCTTCCTGGACGACCTCCGGATGCGCCACGAGGTAGCGCCGCACGAAATAGCCCGAAGACGCCGCCATCGCGAGCGCGCCGATGAGCAGCCCGATCAGCCCCGAAAGCAGCGCGACGGTCCAGGCGCTGCGCCACCACGCCCTCTTCGCGCCCTCGCTTGGGCGCACGGCCGGATCGCTCAACGGTTGCGCCTCCGCAGCCGCTGCACTTCGCTCCTGGAGACCATTGCGATGTCCTGCGCACGCAGCCAGTCGGGCGTTCCGACCGCGATGCCGAGCATCGCCTGCTCGGCATTGGCGAGCGCGAGCTGGGGCTGGTTGATGAGGTTGTAGCGCTCCGCCGTCGCCAGCGCGGCGCGGGCGGTGTCGCCCTCGCGGTCGTAGACGATGCCGAGCTGGTACCAGGCGAACGGGTTGGTGTTGTCGCGGTTGACCGCGGCGCGGAGCACCTGCTTCGCCTCTTCGAAGTTCTTCGGATCCTCGGTCGAGATCAGCGCGTGGCCGAGCATTGCCGAAATCAGAGGCTGGTCCGGCGCCCGCGCGACCGACTGGCGCAGCGAATCCAGCGCCTCGCGCGGCCGTCCCGTCTCGAGGAGGATCTGTCCGCGAAGCTCCAGGAAGAAGGCGTCGGTCGGCCGCTCGGCGAGCAGGCTGTCGATTTCGGCGACGGCCCGCTCGGGATGCGAATTGCGGTGCCAGGCGTAGGCCCGCGCGATCCGCGCCGGCATCGATCGGTCGCTCTCGGGATAGCGCTGCAGCGTCCGCCGCGGGTCGTCGACGAAGCCGATCAGCTTCGCCCGCACCCTCTGGAATCTCTCCTCCAGCTCCGGCGGCGTCGGCCGGTCCCAGGCCGCGTCCCCCTTGTACATCGGCTCCAGCACGGCGAGCCGCTCGCGGTTCAGCGGGTGGGTCCGCTCGTAGCTGTCCTCCTGCGGGATGTTCAGCCGGAACTCCTGGTTCTGCAGCCGCTCGAAAAAGGCGAGGGAGCCGCGGCCGCTGACACCGGCCGTGCGCAGGTAGGTCGCGCCCGCCTGGTCGGCCGAAGCCTCCTGGGTGCGGCTGAAGGCGAGGAAGTTGCCGATCGCGGCGCGCTGCCCCATCGACATGATCGCCGCGCCCGCCTCGCCGCCGCCGGCCGCGATCGCCGCTGCGCCGAGCAGCAGCGAGAGGATGCTGATTCCGGTCGCGGCCCGCACGCCCTCGCCCATGCGGATGATGTGCCCGCCGGTGACGTGGCCGAGCTCATGGGCGATCACGCCCTGCACTTCGTTGGCGTTGTTCGCGCGGGTGATGAGCCCGGAATGGATGTAGACGATCTGCCCGCCCGCCACGAAGGCGTTGATGCTGTCGTCGTTGATGAGGACGACCTGCACGTCCTCGGGACGCAGGCCGGCAGCCTGGATGAGCGGCCGCGAAATCTCGCGCAGCAGCGTCTCCGTTTCGGCGTCCCGCAGGATCGACTGCGCTGCCGCGGGCTGCGCCGCCACCGCGAAGCAAAGCGCCGCGAGCATCAGGAACCGCGCCAGGAACGTGCCCGGTCGCAAGCGGGTGCGGAAAGCTTCGGCCATGCCCGATCCTATCCCGCCCAGGCGATGAACGTTAGATGAAATCGAAGGGTGGCGGCATCTCCGCGCGCGGCCGGATCTTGTCGGGGACGGCGGCCTGCGCGCCTCGCCGCGCTCCTCCGCTTGACTTGCCGATCCGCAAGGTATGTTCTCGCTGCCTGGGGGACCTGCCATGAAGACGCTGATCGGCCTGCTGCTCGTCTTCACGTCGGCGGCATGCGCAAGCGCGGGCCGGCCTCCGGCGCCGTCCGGATCGCCCTATCTGCTGATCTTCGCCGGCGACCGCGACGAGGCGGATGAAGACTTCTTCACCGTGGTCGACGTGAGGCCGGGCAGCACCACGCTCGGGCGCGCGCTCTCCACCCTGCCGGTCGGCTTCAAGGCCTCCATGCCGCACCATATGGAATATGCGATGCCCGGCGCCGGCGCGCTGCTCTTCGCCAACGCCCATCATCACGAAGCGACCTTGCTCGTCGACGCATCGGACCCGCTGCGCCTCCGCCTCGCCCGCAGGCTCGCGCCGCCACCCCCTTTGCGCTTCGGCCACGATTTCGTGCGGCTGGCGAACGGCAACATCCTCGCCGGGTTCCTGCGCAGCGACGGGCCGAGCCCCGCCCCGGGCGAGACTCTCGTCCCGGGCGGCCATGGCGGCGTAGCCGAATATACGTCCGCCGGAGCCTTGATCAGGCAAGCCAGCGCCGCGATCCCCGGCAGCGATCCGGTCAGGGTCTATGCGATGGTGCCGATGCTCGGGATCGACCGGGTCGTCACGACCAGCGCTCCGATGGATGAAGATTACAGCGCCGACGTCGTCCAGGTCTGGCGCTACTCGGATTTGACCCTGCTCCACACGATCCGGGTCCCGCCGGGCAGGAACGCCGATGGGTCGCCCTTGCCCGGCGCGGCGCGCTACCCGTTCGGCCCGCGGCTGATGGCCGACGGAAGCATCCTCATGAACGCCTTCGGCTGCGGCTTTTATCGGCTGACGGACATCGCCTCCGATCGCCCGAAGCTCGACAACGTCTACACCATCGAAGCGCCCGAAGCGCGCCAGCCCGGCCGCGTCCGCGGCGCCTGCAGCATTCCCAGCGTCCTCGGCCGGCACTGGATCATGCCGGTGGGCCGCGCGAACGCGGTGGTCGTGCTCGACGTCTCGAACCCCGCCGCGCCGAGGGAGGTGTCGCGGCTGGACACACCGGCCGATTTCCATCCCCACTGGTCGGCGAAGGACCCGCTGTCGAACCGGATCGTCATCGGCGCCGAGCTCGGCGGCGAACAGGGCCTGTACGTCCTGCGCCTGGATGCCGCCACGGGCCGCCTCAGCTTCGATCCCACCATCGTCTCTCCGGATGGCAGGGTCGGCTACATCGATCTCGAGCACCAGAGCTGGCCGCACGGAAACAGCGGCCCCGCCTGGGGCCACGCCGCCCTCTTCCTCTCCCCACCGCGCTGACCGCGAACTGACGCGCTTCGTCTCCGTGACGGAGACGGCCTCTCGGCTGCCCCGTCACGAAGACGATGTCGCTCTGTCACTAAGCCGCCGCGGCGCGGTTCAGGCTCCGAAGGTGCGCTGCCACCAGCCGCGGCGCGGCGGGCCGGACGGGGCGTCCGAAGCCGCTTCGTCCGAACCGCTGCTTGTCGCCTGCCGGTCGAGCGCCGGGCCTTCCGGAGCGTCCGCAACGCGCGCCGCGTCGCCGCGGTCGTTGGCGGGCTCGGGCGCGAGCTCCGCCGCCGTCTCGGCAGCGACGTCCGCCGGCGCCGGAGCCTCCTCCGTCACCTTCTTGCGGCGGCCGGCCCGCGAACGCTTCGGCGCCGGCGCCACTTCCGCGTCGGCCGCAGCCGCATCGGCCGGAGCGACCTCACTCACCACCGCCTCCGGGGCAGCCTCGGCCTCGGCCGCGGGCGCAGCCGCATAGGCGGGGGCGGGGGCGGGGGCGGGGGCAGCCGGAGCCGCATCCGCATCGCCGGCCGCAGCGCGGCGCGCACGTGGTCGGCGGCGAGTCTTCTTCGGCTGCTCCTCTTCCTCGGTGGGGGCTGCATCCACAGGAGCCTCGGCGGAAGCAGGCGCTTCAACCTGAGCGTCTACGCTTTCCAAGGCGACGACCGGGTCGATCCGTTCGGCATCGCTTTCACCGCTCTCCGGCGCCTCATGCTCGCCGCCTTCGTATCCGGCGTCGCTCTGGCCTTCCTCGCCGCCGTTCAGCGGCTCGCCACCCTCGTCGCGACCGTCCCTGCGGCGTCCGCCGCGGCGGCCGCGGCGGCGGCGCTTGCGCCGGCCTTCCGCGGTTTCGCGATCTTCGCGCTCGCCGCGTTCGCCGCCGCGGCCGCGGCCGCCGCGCTCACGGTTCTGGCCGCGCTCGCCGCTGTCCTCGCGCGCCGGTTCTTCCGCCGCCTCGGCTTCTTCCTCGTCCTCGAAATCCTCCTCGTCCTCGGGGAGGAGATCCTCTTCCTCATCGACGAGCGGCGCGGCGATCGCCGCCGGCCTCGGCCGTTCGATCGGGCGCGGACCCACCGCCTCGACGGCCATCTTGGCGCCTTCGAAGCTCTCCTCGAGCAGCACTTCCACGGCGACGCCGTAGCGCGCCTCGATCTCGCCGATCTCGCCGCGCTTGCGGTTCAGCACATAGACCGCCGCCTCGCGCCCGGCGCGGAGGATGATCGTCGATCCGCGGCCCCGCGCCGCTTCTTCCTCGAGCATGCGGAGCGCCGAAAGGCCCGCCGACGCCGCCGTGCGCATCAGCCCCGAGCCGTCGCAATGCGGGCAGGGCTTGGTGGACGCTTCGAGCACGCCGGTGCGAAGCCGCTGCCGGCTCATCTCCATCAGCCCGAAGGACGAGATGCGGCCGACCTGGATGCGGGCGCGATCGTTCTTCAGCGCCTCCTTCATCGCCTTTTCGACCTTACGGATATGGCCGTTCGACTCCATGTCGATGAAGTCGATCACCACCAGGCCCGCCATGTCGCGCAGCCTCAGCTGCCGCGCGATCTCGTTCGCCGCCTCGATGTTGGTGGCGTAGGCCGTCTGCTCGATATTGTGCTCGCGCGTCGAACGGCCCGAGTTGATGTCGATCGAAACCAGCGCCTCGGTCGGATTGATCACCAGGTAGCCGCCGGATTTGAGCTGCACCACCGGCTGGTACATGCCGGCCAGCTGGTCCTCGACACCGAAGCGCTGGAACAGCGGCACCGTGTCGTCATAACTCTTCACGCGCCGCACATGGCTCGGCATCAGGAGCTTCATGAAGGCCCGCGCCGCGCGGTATCCTTCCTCGCCCTCGACGTAGACCTCCTCGATCTCGCGGTGGTAGATGTCGCGGATCGCGCGCTTGATGAGGTTCGAATCCTCGTGGATGAGCGCCGGCGCCGAGCTTCCCAGCGTCTTGTCCCTGATCTCGTCCCAGAGCCGCGCGAGATAGTCGAAATCCCGCTTGATCTCGACCTTGGTGCGCGAAAGGCCGGCGGTGCGCACGATGCAGCCCATGCTCGAAGGCAGGCTCAGCTCCGCCATGATCTGCTTCAGGCGCTTCCGGTCCGCGCCGTTCGAAATCTTGCGCGAGATGCCGCCGCCGTGGCTCGTATTGGGCATCAGCACGCAATAGCGGCCGGCGAGGCTCAGATAGGTGGTGAGCGCCGCGCCCTTGTTGCCGCGCTCTTCCTTCACGACCTGGACGAGCAGCACCTGGCGGCGCCGGATCACGTCCTGGATCTTGTAGCGGCGCCTCAGATTCTGGCGCTTCCTGCGCAGCTCGTCGGCGGCGTCGGCATCGGCGCCGCGGCCGGTCGCTTCCGCGCGGGGGCGCGGCGCGCCTTCCTCGTCGTGATGCTCCACGTCCTGGTCCTCGCCGGCTTCGCCGTCATGGCCGTGATCGTCGTCATAACCGTCGTCGCCGCGGTCATCGCCGTAATCGGCGGCCTCGCGCGGCTCATGGTCGTGATCGTCGTCGTCATGATCGTCGTAGCGGCTGTCGTCGGCGGCGCGCAGCCGCGCTTCCTCGGCGGCATGCTCCGCTTCCTCGCGGAGCAGCGCCTCGCGGTCCTCGCGCGGGATCTGGTAGTAATCGGGATGGATTTCGGAAAAGGCGAGGAAGCCGTGCCGGTTCCCGCCGTAGTCCACGAACGCCGCCTGGAGCGACGGCTCGACGCGCGTCACCTTGGCGAGGTAGATATTCCCTTTGAGCTGCTTGTGTTCGGCCGACTCGAAGTCGAACTCTTCAATCCTGTTTCCCTGAACCACGGCCACGCGGGTTTCTTCCCGGTGGCGCGCGTCGATCAGCATGCGCATCGTCATCAATTTCACTCCACACGCGCAGCGCGGCCGGAAGGCCTTGGCCCAAGCGGCGGCGCGCGCGCTCGTATGCGGACGTCGGCGCGGCGTTCGTGCGCCGCGCGATTGTCCCGGTTGCAAAGAAAATGGGCGTCTGTGCTGCGAGCGGCAGGCCGGCTTCGAAGCCCGGCCGCTGCGCCCCCGCGTCCACGCCGCGACCTTGACGGGCGCGTGTGTCGGTGGGGGAGAAATGCCTCATGCAGCGTCAACCTGGTTGCCCGGCGAAAGGCCGGTAAATCGGTCGGTCCGGCTTCGCGGAAATGCCATGCAATCCCGGGGCTCGGCCCGATTTGAAGGTGCTAGCACTCGCCGCCGCAAGCGGCAACCGGATAGTCGTTTTCGCTGGACCGAAGCGCGCCCTCCCCGGCACAAAGCGCCGCGATGACCTATGTGCTGGCCCTCCTCGCGACCATCCTTGCCTGGGGCGGCCCGCGGCCGGACGACGGCGGCGCCGGCGCGCCTCCGGAGGACGGCGTCACCGTCGCGATCGATCCCGTCGGCGCCGCCCGCGGCCCCGTCGTTCTCCCCAACGTCACGCCGGCCCGCGGCGAGGATCCGCCGCTCGTCGTCGTCGATCCCGGTCACGGCGGCCGCGATCCCGGCGCCGCCTCGCCTTATGGCGGCGTCGAGAAGAACGTCACCCTCGCGCTCGCCCGCCGCATCCGCGACGACCTCGCCCGCTCCGGCCGGGTCCGCGTCGCGCTGACCCGAGAGGACGACCGCTACCTCCTCCTCCAGGAGCGCTACGAGATTGCGCGCCGCCTCGGCGCCGACCTCTTCATCTCGATCCACGCCGACGCCGCCCCGCACAATGACGGCGCGCGGGGCGCCACCATCTACACCCTCTCCGAGGTCGCCTCCGACCGCCAGGCCGCGCTGCTCGCCCAGCGCCAGAACGAGGCCGACCTGATCGGCGGCGTGGCGATGAGCCGCGACCCCGCCGTCAACGTCATCCTGATCGATCTCGCCCAGCGCGAAAGCATGAACGTCTCGGCCGATTTCGCCCGCATCCTCTACCGCGAGGCGGCGCCCGTCTTCCCGTTCCGCCCGGAATGGCACAAGTTCGCCTCGCTCGTCGTGCTGAAAGCGCCGGACATTCCCTCGGTCCTGTTCGAATCCGGCTATCTCACCAACGCCGTCGACGCCGCCTACCTCCAGTCTCCCGAAGGCCAGTCGCAGATCGCCGACGGCATGCGCCGCGCCGTCGAAGCGCATTTCGCGCGCCTCAGGCTCCAGCGCCGCGCCTGAAGGCTCAGGCGCTCAGCAGCTTCAGCGGGTTCTCGACATATTTCTTGAGGTCCTGGAGGAAGTTCGCCGCGTCCCAGCCGTCGACCACCCGGTGATCGCACGAAAGCGACAGGTTCATCCGCTTCCTGATCTCCAGCTCGCCGCCGACCACGACCGCCTTTTCCTCCACCTTGTTCACCGCGATGATCGCGACCTCCGGCCGGTTGATCACCGGCGTCGACGTGATCCCGCCCATCGGGCCGAGGCTCGAGATGGTGATGGTCGATCCCGAAAGCTCCTCGCGGCTGGCCTTGCCGGTCCGCGCCGCTTCGGAGAGGCGCAGGATCTCGCGGGCGATATCCCAGACGCTGAGCCGCTCCGCGTTGCGGATCACCGGCACCATCAGTCCGTTCGGCGTCTGCGTCGCCATGCCCATGTGGACGGCGCCCGAGCGATGAAGGACGTTCTCGTCGTCGTCGTAGCGCGTGTTGATCTGCGGATAGTCGCCGAGCGTCTTCGCCATCGCCGCGATCAGGAACGGAAGCATGGTGAGCTTGGGATTGTCCCCCTTGTCCGCGTTCATCATCGCGCGGGTCTGCTCGAGGTTCGTGACGTCGAACTCCTCGACCAGCGTGAAGTGCGGAATGCGGCGCTTGGCCTCCTGCATATTCTCCGCGATCTTGCGCCTGAGGCCCACGACCTTGACCGTCTCGTCCTGGCGCCGCTGGCCGCCGCGCGAGACGCCCCCGCCATTGTAGAGGAGGTATGCGTCGAGGTCCGCGTGGCGGATGCGCTCCCCCGCATATTTCACCTGCTTGAGGTCGACGCCGAGATCGCGGGCGCGCTGACGCACCGCCGGCGAAGCGAGCACCGGCGCCTGCTTCTGCCCCTGTCCCGATCCACCGGACTCGTTCGTGCCGAGCGAAGTCGAGGCGCGCGGCTCGGAGTCAGAGGGGCGCCCCTCGACTTCGCTCGGGACGAACGAACCCTGAGACTTGCCCTCACCTCCGCCGTCCGCCCGCCACTCGCCCTGCCGCCGGTCCTCCTCCGCGCGCGCCTCCTCCCGCCGTTCGTCCCCGGAGCGGCGCTCGCCGGTCGTGCGGCGCTCATCCGCATCGACGTCGGCCGTCGGCACCACCGCTTCCAGCCCCGGCGTCGGATCGACCATCCCGTCGCCGAGCGGCTGCGTGTCCGTGCGCGCGCCCGACGCATCGGTCTGCGCCCCATCCTGCACCGAAGCCGCACCCGCCGCGCCCTGCGTCTCGATCACCACCAGCACCGAGCCGATGGCGATCTGGTCGCCCACCTCGCCCGCGACTTCCAGGATCGTGCCGGCGACCGGCGATTCCATCTCCACCGTCGCCTTGTCGGTCATCATGTCGGCGAGCTGCTGGTCCTCCTCGACGCGGTCGCCCACCTTTACGTGCCATTGGACGATCTCGGCCTCGGCAATGCCTTCGCCGATATCGGGCAGCTTGAATTCGAAGCGGGCCAATTCAGTCCTCCAGGGCTTTTCTGAGCGCCGGGCCGAGCCGCGCCGGCCCCGGGAAATAGGTCCATTCCATCGAATGGGGATAAGGCGTGTCGTAGCCGGTGACGCGGATCACCGGCGCCTCCAGGTGGTAGAAGCACCGCTCCTGGACGAGCGCCGCGAGCTCCGCCCCGAAGCCCGCCGTCCGCGTCGCCTCGTGGAGCACGACGCAACGGCCCGTCTTCTTCACCGAAGCCTCGATCGCCTCGATGTCGACGGGGACGATGGTCCTGAGATCGATCACTTCCGCATCGATCCCCTCCGCCTCGGCAGTCGCGAGGGCGACGTGGACCATCGTGCCGTAGCACAGGATCGTCACCGCCTCCCCGGACCGGGCCACCGCCGCCTTGCCGATCGGCACGGTATAATGGCCGTCGGGAACCTCGGCGGCCGGGTGCCGCGCCCACGGGGTCACCGGCCGGTCGTGATAGCCTTCGAATGGGCCGTTATAGATGCGCTTGGGCTCGAAGAAGACGACCGGGTCGTTGTCCTCGATCGCCGCGATCAGCAGCCCCTTGGCGTCGTAGGGGTTGGACGGGATCACCGTCTTCACCCCCGGCATGTGCGCGAAGAAGGCTTCGGGCGACTGCGAGTGGGTCTGCCCGCCGAAGATGCCGCCGCCATAGGGGCTGCGGATCACCATCGGCAGCGGCCATTCGCCGGCCGTCCGGTAGCGCATGCGGCCGGCTTCGGAGAAGATCTGGTCGAAGCCCGGATAGATGTAATCCGCGAACTGGATCTCGATCACCGGACGAAGGCCGTAGGCGGCCATGCCGATCGCGCTCGCGACGATGCCGAGCTCGGCGATCGGCGCGTCGAACACGCGGCTCGTGCCATATTCCTTCTGAAGACCCGCGGTCACCCGGAAGACACCGCCGAAATAGCCGACGTCCTCGCCGAGGACGACGATATTGTCGTCGCGCGCCATCATCACCTTGTGGGCGTCGTTCAGCGCCTCGATCATGTTGCGCACGGTCATTTGCGGCGCGCCTCCGCTTCGGCGCGGGCATGGTCGCGCTGCTCGCGCAGATGCCAGGGCATCTCCTCGAAGATGTCGGAGAACATGGAATCGATGTCGTCCCAATGGCCCGAGCCCAATGTCCCCATCGTCTCCGCTTCGCGCTGCGCGGCGCGCACTTCGGCGGAGAGCTGCTCCTGGAGCGCGGCGTCGCGCTCTTCGTCCCATTCGCCGAGCGCGACGAGGTGCGCCCTCAGCCGCGCCACCGGATCGCCGAGCGGCCAGTGCGCACCGGCATTTTGCGGCCGGTAGGCGGTCGGATCGTCCGACGTGGAATGGCCTTCGACGCGGTAGGTGAAATGCTCGATCAGCGTCGGCCCGAGGTTGGACCGCGCCCGGTCCGCCGCCCAGCGGGTCGCGGCATAGACGGCGAGCGGATCGTTGCCGTCCACCCTGAGGCCGGCGATGCCGTAGCCGACCGCGCGCGCCGCGAAGGTGGTGAGCTGCCCGCCCGCAATGCCGCTGAAGGTCGAGATCGCCCACTGGTTGTTGACGACGTTGAGGATCACCGGCGCCCGGTACACGCCCGCGAAGGTAACGGCGTTGTGGAAGTCCCCTTCCGCGGTCGCCCCGTCGCCGATCCACGCCGCCGCGATCCGGCTGTCGCCCTTGATCGCCGAAGCCATCGCCCAGCCCACCGCCTGCGGATATTGCGTGGCGAGGTTGCCCGAGATGGAGAAGAAGCCATGCTCCCGGTCCGAATACATGATCGGGAGCTGGCGGCCCTTCAGCGGATCGCCGCTGTTGGAATAGACCTGGCACATCATCTTCACGAGCGGATAGTCGCGCGCCACCAGCAGCCCCTGCTGGCGGTAGGTCGGGAAGAACATGTCGTCCCGGTCCATGGCGTGGGCCGCGGCGACGGCGACCGCCTCCTCGCCCGTCGACTTCATGTAGAAGCTGGTCTTCCCCTGCCGCTGGGCGCGGTACATCCGGTCGTCGTAGGTGCGCACCATCATCATGTCGCGCAGCATGCGGCGCAGCGTATCCGGGTCGAGCCGCGGGTCCCACGGCCCCACCGCATTGCCCTCGTCGTCCAGCACGCGCACCAGCCCGTAGACCAGTTCCCGCGTATCGGCCGCCGACGCGCCGATGTCCGGCCGGCGCAGCGCGCCCGCGGCCGGTATCTCGATGTGGCTGAAATCGACCGCGTCGCCGGGCCGCGCTTCCGGCTCCGGGACGTGGAGCGAGAGCGCCGGACGATTGGGGCGCTCGGTCTGGTCGGTCATCCTCTACCTTTTTCTCGTCGCCCCCGCGGGGCCGATAGCCGTGAACGCACGGCTTGTGAAGCGGGGGCCAAAGCACGCAAGATCGGACAATGGGCCTGCGCCTGTACGCCGCTAGAGAGGCGGTGACGAGGATGTGGGGGATGAGAATGATCCGGAAGCTGATCGCGGCCGCGGCCCTGCTGCTCGGTACAACCGCCGGGAAGGCGCAGGCGCCGGCCGAGCCCGAGCTCACCGCCATTGTCGGCGCCGACGTTCTGCCGATGACCGGCCGCGCCGAGCGGCTGCGCGACCAGACGATCCTCCTGCGCGCCGGCCGCATCGAAAGCCTCGGCCCGCGCGCCCGCATCCGCGTCCCCGCGGCCGCCCGCCGGATCGAGGCGCGCGGCATGACGCTCATGCCCGGCCTCGTCGACATGCACGTCCACCTCGCGCCCGTGCCCGGCGAGAGCGGCGACGCGGCGCAGCGGGCGCTCGCGGTCATGCTCGCCCACGGCGTCACCACCGCGCGCGGCATGGCCGGCTCGCCGAACAACCTCGTCGTCCGCGGCCGGATCGAAAGCGGCGCCCTCGCCGGCCCCCGCTTCTACGCGGCCGCGCCGGGTCTCAACTTGGGCAACACCGCCTCGCCGGAAGCGGCCCGTGCCGCGGTGCGCGCCGCGCGCGCTGCCGGCTACGATCTCGTCAAGTCGCACCACCTCGTCGATCCCGCCATCTGGCAGGCGGTGCAGGACGAGGCGCGCGCGCAGCGCCTCCCCGTCGCCGGCCATGTCGCGAACCCAATCGGCCTCGAACGCGCCATGGCCGCGGGCCAGCAGGTCGAGCATCTCGACGGTGTGCTGTTCGCGCTCCTCCCCGAAGGCGCGCCGGAGCGGCGGATCGATTTCGCGCAGATCCCGCCGCCGCCCGTCATGGCTGCCGCCGCTGCGCTTGGCGACGCGGAGATCGCGGCGCTCGCCCGGCGGGTGCGGGCGGCGGGAAGCTGGCACGTGCCGACTCTCGCCCTCTTCGAAAAGATCGCCGACGTCGGCGCCTCCACCGACGCGCTGCGCGCCCGCCCGGAGATGCGCTACGTCCCGCCCCCGGTGCTCGGCCAGTGGGCGCAGCAGCGCCAGGGCCTGCTCGACGCCGGCTTCACGCCCGAACAGGGCCGCGCCTTTCGCGATCGTCGCCGTCGGATCGTGCGTGCCTTTCACCGTGCCGGCGTGCCGCTCATGGCCGGGTCCGACACCGCCCAGGCCTTCCACCTTTGGGGGCCCGGCCTCATCGACGAGATCGAGGCGCTCCACGCCGCCGGCCTCTCCCCGATCGACGCCCTGCGCAGCGCCACCGTCGTGCCGCGCGATTATTTCCGCAGCCTCCCGAACGGCGGATCGGGCCTCGGCTGGCGCGCCGATTTCGGCACGGTGGAGCCCGGCGCGCGCGCCGACCTCATCCTGGTTCGCGGCGATCCGGCAGCGGACCTTTCGCTGCTCCGCCGCCCCGAATATGTCATTGCCGCCGGGAGGGTGCACGATCGCGCCGCACTCGATAGGATGCTGGAAGCGGCCGCCGCGGCTGCGGGGAGAGTGAATTGAAGAAAGCAGCCATTGCCGCCATCGCCGCCGTCGCAGCCGCAGCCGCACTCGCCGCCTGCGCCTCCACCCAGGCCGCGCCCGCCGAGTCGCACATCTTCGTCATGCGCCACCTCCACAAGGCGGCCGACCCGCAGGACCCCGGCCTGACCCCGCAAGGCCGGGCCTGCGCGCAGCAGCTCGCCCGCTTCCTCGCCGATCAGGGGATCAGCGCCATCTACGCCAGCACGACCCGTCGCGCGCAGGAGACCGCGGCCCCGCTCGCCGCCGCCCGCGGCCTCACCACCAAAAGCTATGCGCCCGCCGACATGGCCGGCGTCGCGGCGCGGGCGCAGGAAGAAGCGGGGTCGGTGCTGATCGTCGGGCATTCGAACACGGTGCCGGAAATCGTCCAGGGCGTCGGCGGCACCCGCCCCGCCCCCATCGACGAGAGCCGCTACGCCGACGTCTGGCGCGTGACGCGCGGCGGCGGCGGTACGCTGGCGATGACCGTCCCCGGCTGCTGACGTTTCCGGAATCGGGTCCATTCCGGGTCCATTTCGCCGGTCCAACTGGACTCCGCCGGCTCGCGGGTTCACAAAAGGCGCGGGCAGACGCCCGCTACCGACGCCTGGGGGGGCCGCGGCGATGAACGCAACCGAAGTCGATCCAGCCATCGTCACGCCGAAGGGCCGCGCCGGCCTCGCCACGCGGATCACGCGAGGCCAGACCGCCCAGGCCTTCGCCGCCCGGCTCGCCGCCCGCGCGCTGGCCAGGCCTTTGCGCATGGGCACCACCGTCTTCGCGGCCAAGCACGCGCAGGTCCGCGAACTGCTCTGCCGCGACCTCGATTTCATCATCGCGCCGGTCAACGACGCCAAGATCCGCGAAGTGAACGACGGCGCCTTCATCCTCGGCATGGACCGGGGCGAGCGGCTGGAGCGCGAGCGCCGCGCCCTCTACGCCGCCCTCGAGGAGGTCGATCTCGCCGCCCTTCGCGAGGGCGTGCGCGCCGACATCGCCGCCGTCCTCGGCGCCGTGCCCGCGGGCGGGGCGGTCGACATCGTCGGCGGCTATGCCCGCCCGATCGCCGCGCGCACCGCCCAGCGCCTGTTCGGCATCACCGGCACGAGCGAGCGCATGTTCATGGAGGCCGTCCGCTCGGTCTTCGCCCACACCTTCCTCAACCAGGCCGACAATCCCGCCGTCCGCGACCGCGCGATCCGCGCCGGCGCCTACATGGCCGGCTGGTTCGCCGACGAGATCGCCCGCCGCCGCGCCTCCGGAGCGCTGGGCGAGGATTTCATGGGGCACCTTCTCACCCAGGGCGTGCTCGACGACGACGGCGTCCGCCGTACGCTGGGCGGCATGCTGGTGGGAAGCATCGACACCACCGCAACCTGCGTCGCCAAGGTGATGAAGGTCGCCGCCCGCGACCGCGACCTCCTCCACGCCATGAGCCGCGACGCCCACGATCTCCACCGCATGGACGGCTGGGTGAACGAGGCGCTGCGCCGCTGGCCGCACAATCCGGTCGTGCTCCGCAAGGCGGCGGCCGACTGCACGCTCGGCGGCCGCGCGATCAAGGCCGGCGACTCGGTCATCGCCTGGACCCAGGCGGCGATGCACGACGAGAGCGTCTTCCCCAAGGCGACGCACATGGATCCGGAGCGGGACCGCGCCGCCTATCTCCACATGGGCTGGGGCCTCCACCCCTGCTCCGGCCGGCCGGTGAACCGCTTCCAGATCCCGATGCTGGTCGGCGCCCTTCTCGCCCGCGGCGTCGACCGCGTCGGCAAGGTCGGCTGGGTCGGCCCGTTCCCCAACTGCATCGAAGCGAGATTGATGGAAGGGCCGCGCTGATGGACTCGATGGTCACGATCGTCGCCCCGATCCGGGCGGCCGACATCCCCGCCGTGGAGGCGCTGCTCGACGGCCTCGGCAACCCGCCCAACCCGCGGGTCAGGGCCGCGCTCGACGCCGCCGTCGATCCGGACGGCGCCGGCACCCACTTCATGAGCATGCACGCGATTCCCAACGGCGGCGACGTCGGAAGCGGCGAGGCCGGCTCGGGGAGCATCGTCTTCGAATTCACCGCCGACGGCCCGTCCGACCGCGCCGTGGAGCGCATCGCCGAAGCGATCGGGCCCGACCTCCAGCCGATCTTCGAAAAGGCGCGCGACTGGCGCGGCAACGTGGGGCTAGCGAGCTATCTCAAATCGCACCGGATCGACATCGGCTGGGGCCTCTTCTCCTCCAATCCCGGCCTCGCCCACGCCGGCACGCCCGGCATGCGCGTCGGCCGCATCCGCAAGGAAGCGGAGCTCGCCTCCTTCGTCGCGAAGGCGGTCGAGACCGGAGGGCGCGGCATTCGCCCGATCGACCGGCTCGCGGCCATCCGCAAGGCCGTCGCTCTCTCCGACGCGCATCGCTGGGCGCTCGAGCCTCCCCCGCCGCCGCTTCGGGACGAGCAGAAGATCAACGTCTTCGCCCTCGCCGCCGCCTTCGCCGCGACCTATCTGTGGCCCTTCGCAATCATCCTCGGCGCGGTCTTCTTCATCGCCTGGATCGCGACGGGCGAACTGGGCGAAGGCATCGAGCATTTCTTCAAGGGGCTGGTCGTCGTCGGCCTCGGCCTCCTGGGCTTCGCCGCCTGGGCCTATTTCACCTTGCGCAAGCTCGAGAAGAGCGACTGGACGGAGAGCCGCGCGATAAACGCCGATGTCCTGCGAGAAATGCGCAGGCGCGAAAACCATTATGCCCAGAACCACATGGTCTCGGTCACCGTGCGCAAGCCCGGCCTCGTGCGCTGGATGACCATCCGCCTCATCTTCTGGGTGGTCGGGCAGCTCGCCACCACCGTCTACCGCCCCGGCTTCCTCGGCGGCATCTCGACCATCCACGCGGCGCGCTGGATCACAGTCCCCGGCACCCGCAACCTCGTCTTCTTCTCCAACTTCGGCGGGAGCTGGGAAAGCTATCTCGAGGATTTCATCACCCGCGCGCACGGCGGCCTGACCGGCGTCTGGTCCAATTCGATCGGCTTTCCGCGCACGAAGAATTTGGTCCAGGACGGCGCGACCGACGGCGAGCGCTTCAAGCGCTACGCCCGCCATTCGATGATCCCGACGCGCTTCTGGTATTGCGCCTATCCCGACGTCACCACCGATCACGTCCGCGCCAACGCGTCGATCCGCCGCGGCCTCGCCGGCGCGCTCACCAACGACGAAGCCAACGAATGGCTGGCCCTGTTCGGCTCGGCCGAGCGCCCCGATTCGACGCTGGAGACCAGCGAGATCCAGTGCCTCGTCTTCGGCGGCCTCGGCTTCATGAAGGACGGCTCGGCCGTTCTCTATCATCTCCCGGACGACGAGGCCCGCGCCCGCGCCTTCGTCCGCGGCCTCTACCCGCATGTCGGCTTCGGCGACGGCCGCAAGCTCGGCCGCGACGCGGTGCTGACCGTCGCGCTCGGGCCGGGCGCGCTCGCCAAGCTCGGCCTTCCGGGCGAATGCCTGAGCGGCTTCGCCGCCGCCTTCCTCGAAGGCATGAGCACCGAGGCGCGCACCCGCATCCTCGGCGACATCGGCCTGAACGCACCCGACGCCTGGCGCTGGGGCCGCGACCCCTACGACATCGCCCTCCTCGTCTACGGCTATGACGAGGACGCCGTCGGCCGCCTCTGCGCCGCCGTCGCCGCCCTCGCCCGCGAGCACGGCCTCGGCGAGCCGCACCGCATCCCGCTGGAGCAGACCCGCAAGCCCGCGATCGAGCCGTTCGGCTTCGTCGACGGCGTGTCGCAGCCGGTCATCCGCGGCTCCTACCAGAGCTACCGCAAGAACGACCCCATCCACCTCGTCGAGCCCGGCGAGTTCATCATCGGCTATCCCGACAATCGCGGCAACTTCCCGCCCGAGCCGGAGCTTTCCGCCCTCGCCGACCCCGAAAACCGCCTCCCCGTCGCCGAGCGCAGCCGCGATTTCGGCAATTCCATCGTCGAGGCGCCGCGCGCCGTTGGCCGCAACGGCTCCTACCTCGTCATCCGCCAGCTCTCGCAGGACGTGGACGGCTTCTGGCGCTATTGCGAGGAGGAGGCCGAGCGCCTCAAGGACCGCCTCCCCGCCCCGTACGACATGACGTCCGACTATGTCGCCGCCAAGCTGGTCGGCCGCTGGCCCGACGGATCGTCGCTGGTCCGCAACCCCTATTACCCCTTCCCGCGCGAGCATGAAAAGCGGATCGAGCGCCGCGCCAATCGCGAAAATGCCGAAGGCTATAGCGACGCCACCGCCATCGCCGCCGCCGGCGAGCCGGTCGGCTCGGAGACGGTGCGGCCGGACGGCAATCCGGCGGGCGGCGACGCCATCGCCGCCCCGCCCCAGGCCGGCACGTCGGGGGCCATGCCCGGCTCCGCCCAGACCGACGCCGTCGCCGGCGCTCGCCAGACCGTCCCCGCCCGCTACAGCGACAACGACTTCCTCTACGGCACCGAGGACCCCCAGGCGATCCGCTGCCCGATCGGCGCGCACATCCGCCGCGCCAATCCCCGCGACACGCTCGCCCCCGGCGACAAGGAGCAGATCGGCATTTCGAACCGCCACCGCATCCTGCGCGTCGGCCGCCTCTACCGCCCCGAGCCCGGCGAGCAGCCCGGCCTCCTCTTCATGTGCCTGAACGGCGACATCGAGCGGCAGTTCGAATTCATCCAGCAGACCTGGCTGATCAGCCCCGCCTTCCACGGCCTCGTCGGCGAGCAGGATCCGCTCACCAGCAATTGCGACGGCTCGGGCTACGTCATGCCGAGCCACGACGGCCCCGTGCGCCTGAAACCCCTCCCCCAGTTCGTGAAGACCCTGGGCGGCGGCTACTTCTTCCTCCCCGGCCGCAGCCTCCTCGCCTGGCTCGGAGGAGTGTGAGGTTCCCTTCGTGCTCACAGACCTGCAACCCGGGCTTCGACAGGCTCAGCCCTAGCGGAAGGAAGGATCGCGACAGCGGGGGACCGTCGGATTGATCACGTGAAAAACCGCTAGCCCTGAGCCTGTCGAAGGGCGGGTTGCAGCGCTCGGCCCCTTGAAGACGATGAGCCTGCCAAACACCCGCTAGCCCTGAGCCTGTCGAAGGGGGGATTGCAGCGCTCGGCCCCTTGAAGACGATGAGCCTGCCAAACATCCGCTAGCCCTGAGCCTGTCGAAGGGCGGGTCGCAGCGCTCCTGACCTGAAGAAGATGAGGCT
>DASWMS010000088.1:0-15650 GCA_036399655.1 Allosphingosinicella sp.
CGCCGTGTTCCTCCTCGTCCGCTTGGCGCTCGCGTGGACGCCGCTGCGCATGGCGCTGACCCCCCGCGGGACCAAGAGCCGGCGGGTGGCGCGGCGGGCGCTGATGCTGTTCCGGGTCGCGGCCGAGAAGAAGACGCACGGGCGGACCGGCGTCCTCCTCTATCTTTCGCTCCAGGAGCGGCGGGCCGAGATCGTCGCCGACGAGGCGATCCATTCGAGGGTGGAGCCGGAAGTCTGGGGTGAAGCGATGGCCGTGCTCGTCGAGCATGTGCGGGCTGGAAGGCCGGGCGAGGGCATGGCGCTGGCGGTGGAGAAGATCGGCGCGGTGCTCGCCTCCACGCTTCCCAAGACGCTGGGCGATCCCAACCAGATCGCGGATCGGCTGCTCGAGATATGAGCGGCGATCCGGCCCGCAGCGACGACGACCGGGACGTGCCGGTCGAGACGGTCTGGGAAGGCCGCTTCATCGCCGCGAAGACGCGCGGCAAATGGGAATATGTCTCGCGCACCCGCAACGTCAGCGCGGCCGTGATCCTTGCCGTCGACGACGGCCACGTGCTGCTCGTCGAGCAGTACCGCGTGCCCGTCGGCGCGATGTGCATCGAGCTTCCGGCGGGGCTGGTCGGCGACGAGACCGAGGGCGAGGAGGTCGCCGCCGCCGCGATCCGCGAGCTCGAGGAGGAAACCGGCTACCGCGCCGCGCGGATGACGGATTTCGGCCGCTTCTACGCTTCGTCGGGCATGTCGTCCGAAGGCTTCACCCTGCTCAGGGCCGAGGGGCTGACCAAGGTCAGCGAGGGCGGCGGCGTCGAAGGGGAGGACATCCAGGTCCACCGCGTCAGGCTGGAGGACGTGCCCGCCTTCGTCGCCGCGAAGCGGGCGGAGGGCACCACGGTGGACGCCAAGATGCTCCTATTGCTCGCCCCAGCCATCCTCGAACAGGCGCCGCGCGGCTGATTTGACGGTAAACGCGTCTTCCGATTCCGCCATGCTGTGTGTCCAGCTCCGCGTGCCGAGGCGCTCGGCGAGGCAGCGATATTCTTCGATCCGGTGGCCGCTCCCCTCCGCCCGCACAATGTGGGCGCGCACGTCTCCGGCTGCGAAGTCGTAAGGGCCCACGGCCGCATCGAAGCCGCTCGTCCGCGCCGCCGCGACGACACCCGCCATATGGGCGCGGCAGCCGGCCGCGTCGGCGAAGCGCTCGGTGGCGGCCGCGAAGTCCGGAATATCGGGCTCGTCATGCGGGCGCAACTGGGCGGCGAGGATCAGCGGCGCGAGGAGAAGCCCCGAAATCACCCGCCGAACCACGCTTCTATGAGCTCGAAGTCCATGCTGCGCTGCGGACCGTCGCAGCGATACTCCCAATTGTGCGCCATGAGCCTGACCGCTCCCTCCGCCTCCACCCTGTTTATTCGGACAAGCTGGTAGGCAAGCTGCCCCTGTTGATCGCGAGTCGGCCCCTGGTGCTCGATCGTCGTCCACTGACCGGGCGGCGCGTAGGCATCTTCGGCGCGGCGCTGCCCGGCCACCGCGCCGAGCGACGCTTCGCATGCCGCGCGATCCGGGAAGTCGGTGATTTCCGGCGGATACCGCACCGACCGGAACGGCTGGCTCGCATCCGCGGCGGCGAGCGGCGCGGAGAGCAAGAGCGTAGCGGCAAGCGGCAGGATGCGCATCATCGCTCTGATCCGGCGCGGCGCGCGAACGGCCGGTGAAGGCGCGGCTCAGTAGGTGATCTGGCCCGTCGCGAAATTGTCGGCGTAGCTCTGGAGCTTGAGCGTCTTGGTCGAGGCGGGGACGACGTGGACGCGGACGCCCTCGCGCTCGGCATAAGCCTTGGCCTCATCGAGCGTCGCGAACACGATGACCACCTGGTTCTGCGTGTCGGCGCCGCCGGACCAGCCGGTCAGCGGATCGGGGCGGCGGGGCGTCTTCGATTCGAATTCCAGCACCCATTCGTCCTGCGCGGCGCGGCTCGCCTGCATGCCGTTGCGGTAGCGCTGGTAGATTCGGGCTTCGGCCATGGGGTTCACGTCTCCTTGCGCGGCGGGATGCCCAAAGGCGCCGGTGCGATCAACCCCCGTCATGCCGGACTTGATCCGGCATCCATGAACATGGCGGCTTCGAACATCCGCATGCGCCGTGTTCATGGACCCCGGATCAAGTCCGGGGTGACGGTCCGCGCTTGTCAGGGCAACCTTCGCCTGACACTCTGGCCGCCATGTCGGGAGGCGGGGAGATCGCGCGGACGCCGGAGCCGCCTTATTATGCGGTGATCTTCACCTCGCTCCGGACGGACGATTTCGAAGGCTATGACGAGGCGGCGGCGCGGATGGCTGCGCTGGCCGCGGCCATGCCGGGCTATCTCGGCTTCGAAGCGGCGCGGGACGGGATTGGCGTGACCGTCTCCTACTGGACGGACCTGGAGGCGGTCGCCGGCTGGAAGCGCGAGGCCGAGCATCTCGCCGCGCAAGGGAACGGACGGCGGCGCTGGTATTCGCATTACGCGACGCGGATCGCGCGGGTGGAGCGGGATTATTCGTTTGAGCGGAGCGACGACGTGCCGGCTCAGTCCACCTGACCGTCATCCCCGCGAAAGCGAGGATCCAGAGCGGCATCTCCGCCCTCACCGCCCCTCCTCACGTCATCCCCGCGAAAGCGGGGATCCAGAGCGGCAAGCCCACGCGCGCCGCCTTCTGACGGACTCCCGCTGGATGCCCGCTTTGGCGGGAATGACGGTGTGGGAGGGAATGGTGCTTGACGGGGGGAGCTTTTCCGGTTCTGATCAGTTACGTTATAACATCATAGCAGTAGGAGAGGATCATGGCCGCGACCTTCCAGACCGCCGACGACATGCCGATGAGCGAGATGAACACGACGCCGCTCATCGACGTCATGCTCGTGCTCCTGATCATGTTCATCATCACCGTGCCGGTGGCGAGCCACAAGGTGCCGCTCGACACGCCGACCGGGGTGCCCAACGCGCCGCTGCCGGCGGTGCACCGGCTGAGCCTGGATGCCGAGGGGCGGACGTTCTGGAACGGCGAGCCCGTGGATGCCCGCGTGCTCCAGGCACGGCTCGCGGCGCATGTCGCCGATCCGTCCGAGCCCGCGCTCCAGATGTCGGCCGACGCAGAAGCCCGCTACGAGCGCTTCGACCAGCTCCTGGCGCAGATCCGCACCGCCGGCGTCACCAATGTCGGCTTCGACAACGACCGGTTCGCCGGCGCGTTCTAGGGCGCGCCGCGCCGGCGGCCGTGCACGATCTTGAGGAGCACGGCCGCCGCGATCAGGGCCGCGAGGGTGAGCCCCAGGCCGATCCCCGGCCGCCCCGATACGTCGGCCATGGAGGCCACCTCCTTGAGCAGGATGCGTTCGATCCCGGAGCCTCCGCCGCCGGAGGTCTCGGCCGAGACGCGTTCCCGAACGGCCGCGGCCAATGCCGGCAGCCGGACGAGGACGTCATAGGCGATCAGCACCGCCGCCGCCGCCGCCGCGCCGGCTCCCACGAAGGCGCCGCGCGCGCGGGGCCGTAGAAAGGTCGCCGCGAGCCCCAGGACGATCAGCAGCGCCG
Source organism: Allosphingosinicella sp. (assembly GCA_036399655.1). GTDB lineage: Bacteria > Pseudomonadota > Alphaproteobacteria > Sphingomonadales > Sphingomonadaceae > Allosphingosinicella. The sequence continues at coordinate 3,575 of DASWMS010000088.1, forward strand.
CGATCGCGATGAGCCAGTCCGGCTCGGCATGGCGCCTGACGGCTTCCAGCGGGTCGCCCATCCAGGCGGGCAGGGGCACGTTCTCGATCTCGCCGACATGGCCGCGCGCGAGATCGGCGCCGCTGACGCTGAGCACCGGCCGGCCGCTGCAGGAAACCGTCACCCAGGGGAGGAGGAAGCAGAGCAAAGCGGCCGCCTTGGCCCCGCGGGCGAGATTGAGGAGCTTGCCGCTGTCGTCGTGGCCCTGGTGCCGGTCTTCGGTCATGCTCGATCCTCGTGCGTTTTCATGCCGCTCCGCCGAACATGCGCCCGCCGCCAAGTCAATGCCGCAGTCTGGACGCATGCATCCGAGCGCACTAGCGTCCGCCGCCATGTTCGACGCCGATCCGCTTGCCCTCGACAATTGGACGCAGCTGCTGCTCCGGCTCGGGCTGGCCTCGCTGCTCGGCCTCCTGCTCGGGCTCGACCGCGAGATGAGGGGGCACGATGCGGGCATCCGGACGCACGCGCTCGTGTCGCTGAGCTCGGCGATGATCATGGTCTCCTCGCTCATCCTCTACGACCAGCTCGGCCAGGAGGATTTCGCGCCCGATCCGCTGCGGTCGATCCAGGGGCTCAGCCAGGCGATCGGCTTCATCGCGGCGGGGATGATCTTCGTGCGGCGCGGCTCGGTCGTGAACATGACGACGGCGGCGAACATCTGGATCGCGGCGGCGATCGGCATCGCCTGCGGCTGCGGGCAGTACGCCGTGGTGGCGGTCGGCGCGGGCTTCGCGACGGTGCTGCTGGTGATCGTGCGGGGGCTGGAGCGCTGGATTCCGCACAAGGAGAAAGAAGGCGGGAGCTGATTCAGCTCCCGTTTACCTTTGCGGTTCCAACTGGCGCAAGCGACGGCGCGGATTCGACTGCGCCTCGATTGAGCCAGCCGGGACGATCGTCATGAAGGTGTTGAAGAAGCTTGGAAATCCGATGGTGCTGGTGGCGGAGGGCTTCGTCCTCGGCGCCTTCCTCTTCTTCGCGACTCACCCGGAAACCGGCCGCGACATCGCCGGCCGGACCTTCGCGGCGGCCCAGGTGCCCGGCGCGGCGCAATCCGTCCTCTGACCGCTTGAACGGCGGCGCCGCCGCTTTATAGCGGGCCGATGGTTCGCTTTACGTTCTCAGGTCGCGAGCTGGTCGCGCTGCCGCAGGGCGCCCTCTTCTGGCCCGCGCGCAAGGCGCTGCTCGTCGCCGACCTGCACCTCGAAAAAGCGAGCTGGTTCGCCCGCTTCGGGCAGATGCTGCCGCCCTACGATTCGATCGCGACGCTCGCCGACCTGGCCGCGCTTTCCGCGAGCACCGGAGCGGAGGAGATCTGGTGTCTCGGCGATTCCTTCCACGACACCAAAGGCTGCGACCGGCTGCCCGCGCGGGCGCGCGAAATGCTGCGCGCGCTCACGGACGCGGTGCGCTGGACCTGGATCACCGGCAACCACGATCCGGGCATCGCCGACCATTGCGGCGGGGACGTCGTGGAGGAGGCGTTCGTCGACGGCCTGCTGCTGCGCCACGAGGCCAATCCCGCCGAGGCGCGGCCGGAGCTGTCCGGGCACTTCCATCCCAAGCTGCGCGTCCATCACCGCGGCCGCAACATCTCGCGGCGCTGCTTCGTCGCGACCGAGCGGAAGCTGATCCTGCCGGCGTTCGGCTCGCTGACCGGGGGGCTGGATGCGGGGCATCCCGAGATCGTGCGCGCCGTGGGTGGCGGTGCCGAGGCCCTGGTGCCGCTCGCCGACCGGCTGCTGCGATTTCCGCTCGCGGCCTGAGCGCTGCAAACCGGGCTTCGACAGGCTCAGCCCTAGCGGGGTTGGGGGCTCCGAGTTCCAACACTGCTGACCCACCACCGCTAGCCCTGAGCCTGTCGAAGGGCGGGTTGCAGGTTGCGGCCTCAGCGCTGCAAACCGGGCTTCGACAGGCTCAGCCCTAGCGGGGCCGGGGAAACGGCATCTTTCAACACCGCTAGCCCTGAGCCTGCCGAAGGGCGGATTGCAGGGCTCGGCACCGCCCCCCTCAGGCCGCGACGAACCGCATCGCCACCCCGTTCATGCAGTAGCGCTTGCCGGTCGGGCGGGGGCCGTCGTCGAAGACGTGGCCCAAGTGGCCGGCGCAGCGGCGGCAATGGACTTCGGTGCGGGCGGTGAAGAGCGTGTTGTCTTCGCGCAGGCCGACGGCGTTCGGGAGCGGGCGGGTGAAGCTCGGCCAGCCGGTGCCGCTGTCGAACTTGTCGGCGGAGGCGAAGAGCCGCTGGTTGCAGCCGGCGCAGTGGAAGGTGCCGCGGCGATGCTCGCGGTCGAGCGGGCTCGATCCGGAGCGCTCGGTGCCGGCGCGGCGCAGGACGCGGTAGGCTTCGGGCGACAGGCGGCGGCGCCATTCGGCGTCGCTGAGCCGGACGGGTGCATTGCCGGTCGGCACGGCCTCCGCTTCCCCGCGCGTGAAGAAAAAGGCGCCGCCGGCGGCGAGGCCGAGCCCGCCGAAACCGAGAAATGCGCGTCTGCCGATCTTCATGGGGGGCGTCCTCCTCTCCGGGATGTGGCCCCGAGGGCGACCGCCCGCAAGGCCGAGGCCCACGGCACCGAACGCGCGCTCGCCTGTTGTGCGGGCATGACAAAGAAAGCGAAAACGGCCGCGACGTCCGCAGTGGCGGCGGAAAAGGCGGCGGTCGAGGCGCTGGAGCCCATCCGGGACTCGGCCGTGCTCGACCGTGTGGCGGACCTCGGGGACCAGCCGCAGCTCCGCACCGTCTCGGTGGCGATGGTGGCGGCAGGGCTCGCGGCGGGGCGGAACTCGGGATACGGACCGCGGCTGGCGCGCGCGGGTTTGAGGATGCTCGTCGCCCACGAGACGGCGACCTTCGCCAAGAACTTCGTCAAGAAGCGCATCGACCGGCGGCGGCCGCGCTCCAACGGCGCGCGCCACGACGACCATGTCCCGGCGCCCGGCCGCAGCCGGGAGAAGGAGGAGACGAGCTTCCCTTCCGGCCACTCCGCCGGCGCGGCGGCGGCGACCCGCGCCTTCGCCCGCGAGTTTCCCGAGCATAAAGCCGCGGCAGCGGCGACCGGCGCGGCCCTCGCTTTGGTCCAGATCCCGCGCTGCGCCCATTATCCGACGGACGTCGCCGCCGGCCTCGCCATCGGCCTCGCCGCCGAAGCGGCGGTGGCGGCGCTCTGGCCAGCCGCCCCCCGCCCCGCTACCGCACCCGAGCCTGTTAGGGAGCCATTGCCTTGCGTCACTTGCTGATCGCCGCCGCCGCCGCGGCCGCCGCCTCCCTCGCCGTCGCCGCGTGCACCACCGCATCCACCACCTCCGAGCGAACGGCGCAGACGCCTGTCGCCCCGGTGCTGACCACCGCCGAAGCGCGCGACATCCACAGCTTCGCGCAGCCGGAAGTGGCCCGCGTCACGCACGTGGCGCTCGACCTTGCGCTCGACTTCGCCGCGAAGCGCGTCGGCGGCACGGCGACGCTCGACCTGCAGGCGCAGCCCGGCGCCCCCGAGATCCTGCTCGATACCAAGGGCCTCGAAATCTCCGCCGTGACCGACTCCGCCAGCGGGCGGCCGCTTCAATGGAGCTATGGGACCGGCAATGAGATCATGGGGCGGCCGCTCAGCGTGCGCATGGGAGAGTCGCGGCGCATCCGCATCGCCTATCGCGCCGCCGCCGACGCGCCGGCGCTGCAGTGGCTGAGCCCTGAGCAGACCGTCGGCGGGCGCCACCCCTATCTCTTCAGCCAGGGCCAGGCGATCCTCAACCGGACCTGGATTCCGACCCAGGACAGCCCCGGCATCCGCCAGACCTGGGAAGCGCGGATCGTCGCGCCCGAGCCCCTGAAGGTCGTGATGAGCGCCGAGAACCTGGACCCGGACGGCGAGCGGGTCGCGGGGGGCCGCGCCTACCGCTTCCGGATGGAGCATCCCGTCGCGCCCTATCTGATCGCGATCGCGGCGGGCGACCTCGCTTTCCGCTCATTGGGCCCGCGCACCGGCGTCTGGACCGAGCCCGGCATGCTCGACCGCGCGGCGAGCGAGCTCGTCGACACCGAGCGCATGATCGATGCAGCGGAAGCGCTCTACGGACCCTATCGCTGGGGCCGCTACGACATGCTCGTCCTGCCGCCCTCCTTCCCGTTCGGCGGGATGGAGAATCCGCGGCTCACCTTCCTTACCCCGACCCTGCTCGCCGGCGACCGCAGCCTCGTCAACACGGTGGCGCACGAGCTCGCGCACTCCTGGTCCGGCAATCTCGTCACCAACGCGGCCTGGTCGGACTTCTGGCTCAACGAAGGCTTCACAACTTATTTCGAGAGCCGGATCATGGAGGCGGTCTACGGCCGCGAGCGCGCGCGCCAGGAAGTGGCGAACGGCTGGGACGATTTGCAGCGCGAAATGGCCGATGTCGGCGCGACCTCGCCGATGAGCGCGCTTCACCTCGACCTCACCGGCCAGGATCCGGACGCCGGCATGAACTCGATCGCCTACGAGAAGGGCGCGGCGATGCTGCGCACCATCGAAGCGGCGGTCGGCCGGCCGCGCTGGGACGCCTATCTGCGCTCCTGGTTCGACCGGCACGCCTTCCAGCCGGCGACGGCCGAGATGTTCCTCGCCGACGTGCGCCGCAACCTCTTCCGCGGCGACACGGCGCTGGAGCGGCGGCTGATGCTCGACCAATGGGTCTACCGCCCCGGCCTCCCCGCCAATGCGGCGCGGCCCGACCCGGCGGCCTTCGCCGAGGTGGACAATGCCGTGCGCGCCTTCGGGACCCGCGGCGACACGGCGGCGGTGCCGTTCGCGGGCTGGTCGACGGCGGAGCGGCTGCGCTTCCTCAACAGCCTGCCGCGCGAGATGAACCGGCAGCGCCTCGACGCGCTCGACCGCGCCTTCAGCCTGTCGGGCAGCGGCAATTCCGAAATACTCTTCGCCTGGCTGAAGCTCGCCATCGCCAACCGCTACGATCCCGCGGTTCCGGCGGCCGAGCGCTTCCTGACCAATATGGGCCGCCGCAAGTTCGTCTCGCCGCTCTTCGACGCGCTGCTCGCCGAAGGCACCTGGGGCAAGCCCATCGCCCAGCGCATCTACGCCCGCGCCCGTCCTACCTACCACGCGGTGACACGCGGGACCGTGGACACGGCGATGCGGGCGGCTGGGCTGACGGTCGGGAGCTGATCGGAGGGCAAAGCCTACCCACCCACTCCGCTCGCTCTGAGACTCGCCGGAAAAGCAAGGCCCGCCCACCCCACTCCGTTCGCCCTGAGCTTGTCGAAGGGCTGTCCTTCTTTCTTCCGGCGGCTGGAAGGAAGGGCAGGGCTTCGACAGGCTCAGCCCGAACGGTTCTGGGATCGGAGCCTATTTTCCGGCAATCATCATGGGCGGTGGCTGCCACCCCCTGCCCTCAATCCGCGAACGCCGCGTCCTCGAGGTGCAGCTCCGCCGCCGGCCGGTCGCCCCAATCGTCGCGCTTGATGCGGCCGGCGATCCAGAGGCGGCGGTGCGGGGGGCAGGCGAGCATCGCCTGGCCGAGCGCGCCGTCCGCCATTCGGAAGCCGATCGCCTTGATCCGGCGCCCGTCGTCGCCGGCGACGATCAGGCGCAGGTGCCCGGTGCCGACCACGTCCGCCTTGATGATCCTGACCGGCCCGGCGACGACGCGGGGCGCGGGCCAGCCGGCGCCGTAGGGCCCGCCGCCTTCCAGCGCGTCGCACAGGTCCGCGCAGACGCCGCCCGGCGCGAGCACCGCGTCGAGCAGCAAAGCGCGCCCGTCGCGGCTCGCGGCGACTCCGGAGGCGAGGCGTTCGTCGAGGAAGTCGGCGAGGGCGTCCACCTTGCCCGCCTCGACAGTCAGGCCCGCGGCCATGGCGTGGCCTCCGCCCGCGATCAGCAGGCCTGAGTCCTTCGCGGCCATGACGGCTGCGCCGAGATCGACGCCCGCGACCGAGCGGCCGGAGCCCTTGCCGAGGCCGTCCGCGCCGAGCGCGATGACGATTGCGGGGCGGCCGGTCTTCTCCTTGAGCCGTCCCGCGACGATGCCGATGACGCCGGGGTGCCAGCCGTCGGATGCAACCACGGCCACCGCGCGGTTGCCCTGCGTCCCGCACATCAGCTCGGCCGCTTCGCACACGGCGGCTTCGATCGCGCGCCGCTCTTCGTTCAGACGGTCGAGTTCAGCGGCGATCTCCTGCGCCTCGCTTGCGTCCTCGGTGGTGAGGAGGCGCACGCCAAGATCCGACTTGCCGACGCGTCCGCCGGCGTTGATGCGCGGCCCGAGCGCGAAGCCGAGCTCGTGGCAGGCCGGCGCCTTGGTGAGGCGCGAGGCGTCCATCAGCGCCGCCAGGCCGACGTTGCGGCGCTGCGCCATGACCTTGAGGCCCTGAGTCACGAAGGCGCGGTTGAGGCCGTGGAGCGAGGCGACGTCGGCGACCGTGCCGAGCGCGACGAGATCGAGGAGGTCGACGAGCTTCGGCTCCGGCCGTCCCGCGGCGAAGAAGCCGCGTGCGCGCAGGGTTCGAACCGTGGCCGCCGCGAGCAGAAAGCAGACTCCGACCGCGGCGAGATTGCCGTGGAGGGCCGCGTCGGCGGCTTCGTCGAGCCGGTTCGGATTGACAAGGGCGCGGGCGAATGGGAGCGCGCTCGAGCATTTGTGATGGTCGACCACCACCACGTCGACCTCAGCCGCGCGCGCCATCTCCAGCGCCTCGAAGGCCTGGGCGCCGCAATCGACGGTGACGATGAGGGTCGCGCCCTCCTTCGCGATGCGCACGAGCGCTTCGCCCGAGGGGCCGTAGCCCTCCATCAGCCGGTCCGGGATGTAGGCCTTCGGATCGCAGCCGAGCGCGCGCAGGAGCCGGATGAGGAGGGCGGCCGAGGTCGCGCCGTCCACGTCATAATCGCCGAAGACGGTGACCCGCTCGCGCGCCTCGACGGCGTCGGCGAGGCGCTCGGCCGCCGCGTCCATGTCGCGGAAGATGGACGGGTCCGGCATGAAGTCGCGGATCGTCGGCTTCCTGTGCCGCTCAAGCTCGGTGCGCGCGACGCCGCGGGCGAGGAGGAGCTGGTCGGTCAGATCGTCGGGCACGAAGCTCGCACCCCCGCTCCCGGCGCAATCCGCCGCCGCGCCCCGCCAGCGCCAGGGCTGTCCGAGGATCGAGTGCGACACGCGGCAGACGAAGTTGGGAGTCATGAGCATGGTCCCTCCCTACGGCATCGCGAGTCGCGGAGGAATCCGCTTTGTTTCCAGGTGCCCAGGATGCAGTGGATAAGCATGGGAGAGACGCTTTCGCTCAGGCAAGCGCGGCGCATCGCGCTCGCCGCGCAGGGCTTCGCGCAGGCGCGGCCGGCGCGGCCGGCGCCGCCGGGCGCGGGGCGGATGCTGGGCGTCACCCGGCGCCTCGCGCTGCACCAGATCGACAGCGTCAACGTGCTGGCCCGCGCGCACTACCTGCCGCTCTTCTCGCGGCTCGGCGCCTACGATCGCGGGCTGGTCGACGCGGCGGCGTGGGGGCCCAAGAAGAAGCTCTTCGAATATTGGGCGCACGAAGCGTCGCTGCTGCCGATGGAAATGCAGCCTTTGCTGCGCTGGCGGATGGAGCGGGCGGATCGCGGCGAGGGGATGTGGCAGCGGATGCGCGCCTTTGCCGGCGAGCGGCGCGGCGAAGCGATGGCGGTGCTGGAGCGGATTCGCGAGCAGGGCGCGCTCGCTGCATCGGACCTCAGGGAAGAGAAAGCCGGGAAGGGCTGGTGGGCGTGGAGCGACGCCAAGACCGCGCTCGAATGGCTGTTCTGGGCCGGGCACGTCACGGCGGCGACGCGGCGGACGAGCTTCGAGCGAGTCTACGATCTGCCCGAGCGCGTGATCCCGGCCGACGTGCTCGCGGTGCCGACGCCGTCCAGGGAGGAGGCGCAGCGGCGGCTGCTGGAGATCAGCGCGCGGACGATGGGCGTCGCCACCGCGGCGGACCTGCGCGACTATTTCCGCCTCAAGCCCGAGGCGACGCCGCGCATCGCGGAGCTGGTCGAGGAGGGCGTGCTCACCGAGGTGCGCGTCGAGGGCTGGCGCCAGCCCGCCTTTCTCCACCGCGAAGCCGCTCTCCCGAAGCGCAGGCTCGACCCGGCGGCCTTGCTCGTGCCCTTCGATCCACTGATCTGGGAGCGCTCGCGAACCGAGCGATTGTTCGGCATGCGCTACCGGATCGAGATCTACACGCCGGCCGAAAAGCGCGTGCACGGCTATTACGTGCTGCCGTTCCTCTGCGGGGACACGATCGCGGCACGTGTGGACTTGAAGGCCGACCGCGCCGCCGGGCTGCTCCGCGTGCAGGCCGCCTTCTTGGAGCCGGGCGCGCCCGCCGTCGCGCCCGAGCGGCTTGCAGGCGAGCTCAAGCTGATGGCCGAGTGGCTCGGCCTCGAAGGCGTGGTGGTGACGGAAAGGGGCGATCTGGCGCCCGCCCTGCGCACCCTCGTTTAGGGATTTCGCGGTGAAGTGACATGCGCCGCGCAGCTCCCTCTCCCCGGCGGGGAGAGGGTTGGGGTGAGGGGGCACTGAGTCCGCAGGTTCGCTGGAGACTCAGAGCCCCCTCACCCTGCCCTCTCCCCGCCGGGGAGAGGGTTCTAGGCCGGGCGGGTCGCAAACGTCGACAACGCCTAAGCCGTCCGCCGCTCGCGGGGCGGGCGCTGGTCGATGCGGGCGAGGCGGGAGGGCCGGGACGGATCGGCGATCGAGGGCGCCGTCGTCCAGCCGAGATGGGGAAAGGCGATCGTCCGCTTGCCGCCCAGGTCGGTGCGGCAGACGATCAGGCCCTTTTCCTCGATGAAGCCGAGCATACGACGCGCGCGGCCCGGCGAGCTGGTGCCGTAAAGGCGGGCGAGCTCGGCATCGTCCGGGCTTTCCGCGCCCTGCCGGGCGGCGCGGGCGACGGCGAGGAAGGGCGCCAGCATTTCCTCCGGAAGCGAGGTCGCGAGCGCGATCGCCTCCTGCCATTCGGGCACATCGGCGATCCCTGCCTGCGCAAAGGCGAGGCGGCGGGAGAAGGTGGGAAGGTCCACGCCGGGCGAAGCAACGCCGCGCATCCGGCAGCGCAGGAGAAAGTCCTGGAACAGCGCCGACTGCGGCTGCCCCGCCGCTTCGCCGGTCATCTCGGAAAGCACGAGCGCGATGGCGGCGTCGCGCTCCTCCGGCGGAAGCTCGGGCGCATCGGGGACGGGCACCGGCGCGGGCCCGGAGATGGCGCGCATCAGCTCCTCCGCGGCAGGCGGCGGCGGCGGCGCTGGCGGCGGGACGAACTCGTCCGCGCCGGCGGTGAAGAGCAGCTCCTGCATCCCCTCCGCCCGCGCTTCGGGGAGCGGGACCAGCTTGGGGCTGGAGCTCCTCGCCTCGGTGCGCACCGCGCCGATCCGAATTGAGAGGGGGCGGCGCGAAATGGCCGGGCCGAGCGCGAGGAACTCGCCGCGCGCGAGGTCGCGGATCGCTTCGGCCTGCCGCCGCTCCATGCCGAGCAGGTCGGCGGCACGGGCCATGTCGATATCGAGGAAGGTGCGGCCCATCAGGAAGTTCGACGCTTCCGCGGCGACGTTCTTTGCGAGCTTGGCGAGGCGCTGCGTCGCGATCACGCCGGCGAGCCCGCGCTTCCTCCCGCGGCACATGAGGTTCGTCATCGCGCCCAGCGACGCGCGCCGCGCATCGTCCGCCACTTCGCCGGCGGCGGCGGGGGCGAAGACCTGCGCTTCGTCGACCACGACGAGGGCCGGATACCAATGCTCGCGCGGCGCATCGAACAGGGCCTGCAGAAACGCCGCGACGCAGCGCATCTGCCCTTCCATCTCCAGCCCTTCGAGGTTCAGCACCACCGAGGCGCGGTGGGCGCGGATGCGGGCGCCGATCTTCGCGATCTCGCCCCGGCTGTACTCCGAAGCCTCTATCGCGACATGGCCGAAGGCGTCGGCGAGCGAGACGAAATCGCCTTCGGGATCAATCACGATCTGCTGAACGTAGCCGGCGCTGCCCTCGAGGAGGCGCCTCAGAAGATGCGACTTGCCCGAGCCGCTGTTTCCCTGGACGAGCAGGCGGGTGGCGAGCAGCTCCTCGAGATCGACGGCGGCCGGATTGCCGCCGGCGTCGAGGCCCATGTCGATTCCCGCTGTCATGACAGGGGCTTGTGGCCGATGCCGCCGCCGCCCCGCAAGGCCGGCCGCCGGGTTATCCCCGGCTTATTCGGAGCCGCGAACGCCCGGCTCGTGCCGGTGCTCGCCGCGCACCCAGCGCACCGTGCCGGTCGAGGCGCGCATCACGACGCTCTCGGTGGTGAGCACGTTGCGGGTGCGCTTCACGCCCTTCAGCAACGTTCCGTCCGTCACCCCGGTCGCGGCGAAGATGACGTCGCCCTGGGCAAGGTCTTCCAGGCCGTAGATGCGGTCGAGATCCTCGACGCCCCAGCGCGCCGCGCGGCCGCGTTCGTCGTCGTTGCGGAACAGGAGCCGGCCCTGGAACTGCCCGCCGACGCAGCGCAAGGCCGCCGCCGCCAGCACGCCTTCCGGCGCGCCGCCCGAGCCCATGTAGATGTCGATCGTCGTGTCCGGATCGGTGACCGCGATCACGCCCGCGACATCGCCGTCCGGGATGAGCTGGATGCCGCAGCCCAGCGCCCGAAGCTCGGCGATGAGCTCGGCATGGCGCGGCCTGTCCAGCACGCAGACGATGATGTCGGACGGGTCGACGCCCTTGGCCGCCGCGACCGCGCGCACATTCTCGGTCGCGCTCTTGTTGAGGTCGATCACGCCCTCCGGAAAGCCCGGCCCCACCGCGAGCTTCTCCATGTACACGTCCGGCGCATTGAGCAGGCCCCCTTCCTCGGCAATGGCGAGGACGGCCATGGCGTTGTTGCCGGCCTTGGCGGTGATGGTCGTGCCTTCCAGCGGATCGAGCGCGATGTCGATCTTGGGTCCCGTGCCCTGCGCCGCGCCGACCTTTTCGCCGATGTAGAGCATCGGTGCTTCGTCGCGCTCGCCTTCGCCGATCACCACGGTGCCGTCGAATTCGAGCTGGTTCAGCGCGTCGCGCATGCCGTGGACGGCGGCCTGGTCGGCGGCATGCTCGTCGCCCCGGCCGATCAGCTTGGACGCCGCAACCGCCGCCGCTTCGGTGACCCGCACCATTTCGAGCACCAGCACGCGATCGAGCACATGGCTTGCCGTGACCATCTTTTTCGCAATTCCCCTGTTGGTTTCGCGGCGAGCGTTAGGAGAGGCGGCCCGGAAAGTCGAGCGCGGCAAGTGAGGAGGGCGAAAGTCGAGCGGGGCATGCGGCGGAGCCTCCCGGCTCCGCCGCCGCCCCCCAAAGCTCGATTCGTGAACACAGGTTAGGCCGCCTGGCTTCCGCTGAATGTGGCAAATGCCACAAAGCGCGGCACTTTCGGCGGCGGCGCCGGTTCGATAGAGGAGCCGCGACTTCTGAGAGGATCGCCCCATGGCCGACCGCACCGACACCCCCGCCGCCCCAACCATGCCCCCGATGCCCACCCTCGAGGAGATGCAGCACTGGACCCACGTCATGGGCCGGGCGCAGCAGATGATGATGGAGCATCTCGCCTCCCAGGCCGGCGAAAGTGCCAACGCGCTGACCGCCGCGCAGCCGCCGAAGTTCGACGCGCCCCTCCCCTGGGCCGGCCTGTTCCCGGACCCGGCGAAGATCGCCGAAGCCCAGGTCAGCATGTGGACCGAAGGCCTCGCCATCTGGCAGCGTGCCCTCGGCCAGCGCACCGAGCCCACCGCGGAGGAGCTGAAAGCCGACAAGGACAAGCGCTTCAACGCCCCGCAATGGCGCGAAAACCCCGTCTTCGACATGATCCGCCAGAGCTACCTGCTGATCTCGGACCGCCTCCTCGGCTCCGTCGACGCGCTCGAAGGGGTGGACGACAAGCAGCGCGAGAAACTGCGCTTCACCACCCGCGCCTTCGTCGATGCCATGAGCCCGTCCAACTTCGCGCTGACCAACCCGCTCGTCCTGGAAAGGACGTTCGAGACCAAGGGCGAGAACCTCCTCAAGGGTCTGGAGC
>DASWMS010000089.1:0-2956 GCA_036399655.1 Allosphingosinicella sp.
CGTCATAAGCGTCGAAGCCCGCCGCGCGGCCGCTGCGCCAACTGCGACCAGTGCGGTCGCCGGCGAGGACGATGCCGAGCGTCGGGCGCTCGCCGTCGGCGAAATAGCGGCGGCCGACTTCGAACAGGCGAACGCTGTCCGCGCCGCGCGCGATGTTGCGCCGCGCCGCGCTAAGCAAACCGGGCAGGAGCGAGGGCCGCATCGCCTTCATCTCCTCGCTGATCGGGTTCTCAAGCACCCAGGCGGAGCCGCCGAACGGCGCCGCTTCGCTTTCCGCGATGAAGCTCCACGTCACCGCTTCGTTGAGCCCACGCGCAGCCGCCGTGCGCCGCACCTTGCGCTCGAGCAATTGCTCCGCCGTCGCGGTCGGCCGCGCCACGCCCGGGGTGCGCGGCAGAGGCACCGCCTGCACCTTGTCGATGCCGTGAATCCTGACAACTTCCTCGACGATGTCGGCTGAGCCGTCGATGTCGCGCCGCCAGCTCGGCACCCCAACCCGCCAGGTTTCGCCGGTTTCGACGGTGAAGCCGAGCCGCTCCAGAATGTCCTGCTGCTCGGCGTCGGCCACGTCTACGCCGCCAAGCGCGCGCACCCGCGCCGGCTTGAAGGCCACCGTCCGCTCCAGCCTCGGTGCTTCGCCGGCGCGCAAGATCTGCGATGCCTCACCGCCGGCAAGCGCCAGCGCCATCTCGGTCGCCAGCGCCAGGCCCTTGTCGAGGAACGCCGGGTCCACGCCCCGCTCGAACCGGGTCCGCGCGTCGGAGGTGACACCGAGCTTCTGTCCCGCGCGGGCGATATGCTCCGGCGTGAAGTAGGCGCACTCGATCAGGATGTCGGTGGTCTCCTCCGACACCCCTGAATGCTCGCCGCCCATGATCCCGCCGATGTCGTGCACGCCCGCGTCGTCGGCGATCACGGTGATGCTCTCGTCCAGCCGGTAGGTCTTGCCGTTGAGCGCAAGCACGTCCTCCCCGTCCCGCGCCCGCCGCGCGGTGACCGCGCCGCTGAGCTTGGCGAGGTCGTAGACGTGCAAGGGCCGGCCCCAGCCGATCATGATGTAGTTGGTCATGTCGACCAGCGCCGAGATCGGCCGCTGCCCGACGGCCTTCAGCCGCTGCTGCAGCCAGGCCGGGGACGCACCGTTCTTCACGCCGCGAATGACGCGGCCGTGGAAAGCCGGGCAGCCTTCCGCGTCCTCGATCCGGATCTCGACTGGGCACGGAAAGCTCCCCGTCACGTCCTCCGGCGTCACCGGCTTCAACGTCCCAAGCCCCGCCGCGGCCAAATCCCGCGCAATGCCGTAAACGCCCATCGCGTCCTGCCGGTTGGGCGTGATCGCCACGTCGATCACCGGATCGTCCAGCCCGGCGTAAGCCGCGTAGCCCGCGCCCACCGGCGCGTCGTCGGGAAGCGCGATAATGCCGTAATGCTCGTCGCCAAGCTCGAGCTCGCGCACCGAGCACATCATGCCGCGGCTCTCGACGCCGCGGATCGCCGCCACCTTCAAGGTTATGCCGCTGCCCGGCACATACGCGCCCGGCGGCCCGAACACGCCCTTCATCCCGGCCCGTGCATTGGGCGCCCCGCACACCACCTGCAGGGTCTCGCCGGTGCCGGCATCCACCGTCAGCACCTGCAACTTGTCGGCCTGCGGATGGCGCTCGGCGGTCAGCACATGGCCGACTACGAACGGCGCCAGCTTCTCCGCGGGGTTCTCGACCCCCTCGACCTCCAAACCGATGCGGGTCAGCGCCAGCACGATGTCCTCGGCGGAAGCCTCCGTCTCGAGGTGCTCCTTGAGCCAGCTCAGGGTGAACTTCATGCCCCCACTCCCCCGCTGAGCGTAGGCACATCCAGTGCCGCGAAGCCATAATGGCGCAGCCAGCGCAAATCGCCGTCGAAAAACGCCCGAAGATCGTCCATGCCGTATTTCAGCATGGCCAGCCGGTCGATCCCGCAGCCGAACGCAAAGCCCTGATATTCCTCCGGATCGAGCCCGCACGCGGCGATCACCTTCGGGTGCACCATTCCGGAGCCGAGGAGCTCCATCCAGCCATCGGAGCCGCCAAGCACTCGCCGCCCCTTCACCATCGTGTAGCCGACATCGACCTCGGCCGAAGGCTCGGTGAACGGGAAATAGCTCGGCCGAAGCCGAAGCACGATGTCCTCACGCTCGAAATAGGCCTTGAGGAACGTCTCCAGAGTCCACTTGAGGTGGCCGAGGTGGATGCCACGGTCGATCACCAGCCCCTCGACCTGGTGGAACATCGGCGTGTGCGTCGCGTCGCTGTCGGAGCGGTAGGTCCGCCCCGGCGCGATGATCCGGATCGGCGGTTTCTGGCTCATCATGGTGCGGATCTGCACCGGCGAGGTGTGGGTGCGAAGCAGCATGCGCCGCCCCTCGCCATCCGTGTCGGGGAAATAGAAGGTGTCGTGCATCGCCCGCGCCGGATGGCTTTCGGGAATGTTGAGCGCCGTGAAATTGTGCCAGTCGTCCTCGATCTCCGGCCCGGTCGCGACCGAGAAGCCGAGGTCCGCGAAGATCTCCGCAAGCTCGTCCATCACCTGGCTGACCGGATGCACCGATCCGCGCGGGCTCGCGCCTGCGGGAAGCGTCATGTCCAGCGTCTCGGTGGCGAGCTTGCGCTCCAGCGCTTCCGCCTCGAGCGCCGCCTTGCGCGCCGCGATCGCCTCGCTCACCGCCTCGCGAAAGCCGTGAATTTTCGGCCCGGCCTCCTGCCGTTCCTCCGGGCTCATTTTGCCCAGCGATTTCAGAAGCTGCGTCACCGCGCCCTGCTTGCCAAGCGCCGCAACACGCTCCGCCTCAAGCGCCTGAAGGTCGGCCGCGTCGGCAATGCGGGCGATTAAAGTGTCATCAAGAGAGTTCATGGCACGCGCCTCTAGCTCAGGAGGAGGCGATAGGTCCACTAACCGAACACCAACCTCGTTCGTCCCG
>DASWMS010000090.1:0-70280 GCA_036399655.1 Allosphingosinicella sp.
CGGCCCCCGACCCTATTTCCCCGCTAGGGCTGAGCCTGTCGAAGCCCGGGTTGCAGCGCGCCCGTGACTCCCGCAGAAAACGCTTCCCCCTCCGCCATTCTCCGGCCATCTAGGCGGCCTCCCTCACCGACCGGAAAGCCCGCGCCGCCTTGACCGACACCCGCCTCGACGTGCTTGCGATCGGCGATGCCGTGGTCGACGTGATCGCCCGGGCGGACGACTCGTTCCTGGCCGAGGAAAAGCTCGTCAAAGGCTCGATGCAGGTGCTGGACGCGCAGGGCATGACGCGCCTCTATTCGCGGATGAGCCAGGCGCGGGAGACGAGCGGCGGATCGGCGGCGAACACGGTTGCGGGCGTTGCGGCGCTGGGAGGGCGCGCCGGCTTCGTCGGCCAGGTCGCGGCGGATCAATTGGGCGAGATCTTCACCCACGACATTCGCGCGCTCGGCGTCGAATTCCGGACGCCGCCCAAGCAGGACGGGCTGCCGACCGGGCGCTGCCTCATCCTGGTCACGCCCGACGCGCAGCGGACCATGAACACCTTTCGCGGCGCGGCGCACCAGCTCACCGTCGACGCGCTCGACCCGGAGCAGATCAGGGGCGCGGCGATCCTCTATCTCGAAGCCTATCTCTGGCGCTCGGAAGGGCCGCGCGCGGCGATGCGGGAGGCGATGCGGACCGCGCACCAGGCCGGCCGCAAGGTCGCCTTCACCCTCTCCGACATCGCCTGCATCGGCCCGCACCGCGCCGAGATCGCGGAGCTGCTCGACAGCGGCGCCATCGACCTTCTCTTCGCCAACGAGGCCGAAATCCGCTCGCTCGCCGAAACGGAGGACCGCGACGCCGCGATCCGCGCGATCGAAGGCAAGGTCCGCGTCCTCGTCGTCACCTGCGGGGAAGACGGTGCCATGGCCGTCGAGGGCGGGCGGCGCGTCGAAGTGCCGGTGGCGAAGATCGGGACGGGCCTCGTCGATACGACCGGGGCGGGCGATCTCTTCGCCGCCGGCTTCCTCGTCGGGCAGGCGGAAGGCCGTTCGCTCGAGGAGAGCCTTTGGATCGGATCGATCGCCGCGGCCGAGATCATCTCCCACTTCGGCGCCCGCCCGGAAACGGACCTAAGAAAGCTCGTCGAGGAACAATCGTGAAGCGTCTCGCCGTCTATTGCGGCTCCTCCATGGGGGCCGATCCGTTGTTCGCCGACACCGCCCGCGCGCTCGGCGAGGACATGGCGCGGCGCGGCATCGACCTCGTCTACGGCGGCGGGCACCGGGGGCTGATGGGCGTGGTGGCCGACGCGGTGCTGGGCGGCGGCGGCAAGGTGTTCGGCGTGATCCCGCAGGCGCTGGTCGACCTCGAAGTCGCCCATACCGGCCTGACCGAGCTCCACACGGTCACTTCGATGCACGAGCGCAAGGCGAAGATGACCGAGCTCACCGATGCGTTCATTGCCATTCCGGGCGGGATCGGCACGCTCGACGAATTGTTCGAAGCCTGGACCTGGAACGCACTCGGCTATCATTCGAAGCCCTTCTGCCTCTTGAACGTCGCAGGCTTCTGGGACCGGATGATCGCGTTTCTCGACCATGTGACGGTGAGCGGCTTCATGTCGACCGAGCGCCGCCAGCAGCTTCTCGTCGCCCACTCCATCGCCGAAGCCATCGAAAAGCTGGACGCCGCCGAAAAAGCCGCCGAAACCAGGATGGTCTGGTAAAGAACGACACGCCGCAAAGGCGCCTGGGGAGGGACAATGAACGACGTGAACCGGATCCTGATGGGTCTCGCCGGGATCCTGGTGATCCTCGGCATCGCCTTTCTCCTGTCGTCCAACAAGCGCGCCATCCGGCCGCGTGTCGTCGGTGCCGCCTTCGCGCTCCAGGCGGGCATCGCCGTCCTCGTCCTCTACACGCCGTGGGGCCGCCGCGTCATCGAGAGCATGGCGACCGGCGTCTCGAACCTCCTGGGCTATGCCAACAAGGGCACCGAATTCCTGTTCGGCCCCGCGGCGAACAACCCGCTCGCCAACACCTTCGCCATCGCGGCACTGCCGGTGATCGTCTTCTTCGCCTCGCTGGTCGCAATCCTCTATTATCTCGGCGTGATGCAGCGGATCGTGCGCTGGGTGGGCGGCGCGATCGGATACGTCACCGGGATCAGCCGCGTCGAATCGCTCGCGTCCGCCGCCAACATCTTCGTCGGCCAGAGCGAGTCGCCGCTCGTCGTGCGCCCCTATCTCGCCGCGCTGACGCCGCCGCAGCTCTTCACCGTCATGGTCGTCGGCATGGCCGGCGTCGCGGGGACGATCCTCGCCGCTTATGCCGCGCTTCTGGGTGCGACCGCCCTCCCCTATCTCCTCGCCGCCGCCTTCATGTCGGCGCCCGGCGGCATCCTCATGGCCAAGATCATGATGCCTGACGAGCCGCCCAGGGACGAGCTTCCGCTCGAGGACGGCGCCGCCGCGCCCGCCTCCACCGACCGGATCGACGTCGCCGAGACCTTCGAGGAAGGCGAGCAGCCCGCCAACATCATCATGGCCGCCGCGCAGGGCGCCCAGACCGGCGTCAAGCTCGCCGTCGCGGTGGGCGCCATGGTCCTCGCCTTCGTCGCCCTCGTCGCGCTCGCGAACGGCCTGCTCGGCGGCGTCGGCGGCTGGTTCGGCCAGCCCGAGCTCAGCTTCCAGAGCATCGTCGGCCAGATCTTCCGCCCGATCATGTTCCTGATCGGCGTTCCCTGGAACGAAGCAGGCGCCGCGGGCGGCCTGTTCGGCACCAAGCTGGTCCTGAACGAGTTCGTCGCCTTCATCGATCTCGGCGCGATGCCGGCCGGGACGCTCAGCCCGCGCAGCGTGGCGATCGTCACCTTTGCGCTCTGCGGCTTCGCCAACTTCTCCTCCATCGCCATCCAGATGGCGGTGACGGGCAGCCTCGCGCCCAACCAGCGCCCGATGATCGCCAAGCTCGGCATCAAGGCGCTGATCGCCGGCTCGCTGGCGAATTTGATGAGCGCCGCCTTGGCGGGGCTGCTCCTGCCGGCTTGAGCCGAACCGTCATCCCGGCGAAGGCCGGGATCTCAGGGGGTGAAGGGCACCGCGGTTCGTGCAGGGCACCCCGCGGGTGCGGCCATTGGCGCCTGAGTTCTTCACCCGCTGAGATCCCGGCCTTCGCCGGGATGACGGACCTGGATGAGCGGCGCTCCTCGCCCTACCGCGTCAGCTCGAACTGGACGGAGACGTTGACGCCGAGCGACAGCTCGCCCGGCGAGACGGGCGGCGGAGGCGGCGGGGCGGACGCGACGTCGAAGGTGCGCATGCCTGAACCGATGATGCCCTGCACCGGATAATAGCCCCCCGCTTCGGTGATCGAAACGATGCGCACGACCCGCATCCCGGCCGCACGGGCGTAGAGCTCGGCGCGCTGCCGGGCCTCGGCGACGGCGGCGGAACGGGCTTCGTCGAGCGCGGCGCGGGGCTCGTCCATGGTGAAGTTGGGGCCATTGATCTCATTCGCGCCGGCCGAGGCGAGCGCGTCGATGATGCGGCCCATCTCGGCCACGCGGCGGACGCGGACCTGGACGTGGTTGCGCGCGTCGTAGCCGACGATCCGCGGCGCCGAAGGCTCGGCCGGCGGGACGTAGGGCTCGCGCGTCTCGCGGGCACGGATCATCGCATCGCGCTCCGGGTTGGTATAGCGCGGGCTGAGGCTCAGCGAAGCCGTCTGAATGTCGCGCTCGGCGACTCCGGCGCGCCTCAGCGCCGCGACCACGGCGGCCATCTGCCGGCTGTTCTCGGTCAGCGCCTCCGAGGCCGTGCGGCCCTGCGTCACGACGCCGGCCGAGAACATGGCGAGGTCCGGCGCGCGGGTGCTCCGCCCCTCGGCGGTGAGGCTCAGGATGGCGCTGTTCGGGCCGACCGGGAGCATGGCGGGCGGGGCGGGCGCCTGCGCGGATGCCGGCACCGCCGCCGCCGCGGCGAGCAGGGCAAAGGCGAGAGCTTTCATCATGTTCGTGTCCTCCTTCGGCGGCAGAACGCCGGTGCCGCGGAGGCGTTGCGCGGCTCCCCGCAGCGCGGGGAGTGGCAGGCCGCCGCGACATGGGTTAAAGCGCCAGCATGAGCACTCTTGCACCCCAGCGGCCGCAGGTCGCCTCCGTCTCCCTCGCCGCATCCGCCGCCGATCCCGAGGCCTTCGCGGCCGAGCTGGGCGGTTCGTTCGAGCGCTACGGCTTCGCGATCATCGCCGATCACGGCATCCCGGCCGACCTCATCCGCCGGGCCGAGGGGAAAGCGAAAGCCTTCTTCGCGCTCCCCGAGGAGGTGAAGCGCGCCTACAAGATCGAGGGCGGCGGCGGCGCGCGCGGCTACACGCCGTTCGGGATCGAGACCGCCAAGGGCGCGACCGCCTACGATTTGAAGGAATTCTGGCACGTCGGCCGCGAGCTTCCGCCCGGCCACCCCTATCACGAGGTCATGGCGCCCAACGTCTGGCCCGAGGAGGTCCAGTCCTTCCACGACACCTTCCTCGAACTCTTCGCGGCGTTCGACACGGCGGGGCTGCGCATCCTCGAGGCGATCGCGCGCTACCTGAAGCTCGCGCCCGACTATTTCGCGGACACGGTGCGCGACGGCAATTCGGTCCTCCGCCTCCTCCATTATCCGCCGACCGACGGCAACGGCCCGAACGTCCGCGCCGGCGCGCATGAGGACATCAACACGATCACCCTGCTGCTCGGCGCCGAGGAAGCCGGGCTCCAGCTCCTCGACCGCGACGGCAACTGGCTGCCGGTCAGCCCGAAGCCGGGCGAGCTCGCCGTCAACATCGGCGACATGCTCCAGCGCCTGACCAACGGCGTGCTGCGCTCGACGACCCACCGCGTCGTCAACCCGCCGGCCGAGCGGCGCGGCCATTCGCGCTACTCGATGCCCTTCTTCCTCCACTTCCGGCCGGACTTCATGATCGAGACGCTGCCGGAATGCGTGAGCGACGAGCGGCCGCCGCAATGGCCGCCGATCAGCGCCCACGACTACCTCCTGGAGCGCCTCCGCGAGATCAAGCTCGCCTAACGATCGTACCGCAGGGCCTGCGCGATCTTCTTGGCCGTGAGCGGAGTCGTGCCGGGCGGGAGCGCGTCGGGGGCGAAGGCGCCGAGCTCCTCGATCTCGATCGATCGCTTCAACGCGTAGCGCACGTCCCTGACGAGGAAGAGCGTGGTGCGGCCGCGGCGGCGGTCGGGGCGGTGCTGGAATTCGCCGACGCACACCACTTCGCCGTGTGCGGTGAGGCCGATCTCCTCGCTGAGCTCGCGCAGGATCGCGGCTTGCGGATCTTCGCCGCTCTTCAAGCCGCCGCCAGGGAGGTGCCACCCCTTGTCGTAGGTCAGGCGGACGAGAACGATCCTGCCGTCCGGCGTCACCGGCACGGCGAGAACGCCGCGCACGTCCGGCCGCGTCACGAACCAGAGTGCGCGCCGCAGCGTCTGAAAGGCGGTAACCGCGACGCGGACGAGGATGCGGGGCGGCTGCACGGACGGCTTCAGCCGCCGGCGTCGTCGAGATTGCCCGGCCCGAAGCCGTGCGGGATGAGCTGGGAGATGCGATGCGACGCCGTCTCGCTGCCGTCGCCGTTCGATGAGACGATCTCCAGATCGCGGCCGGAGACGTGCGCGGCTTCGAGGATCGCCTGGCGGCAGCCGCCGCAGGAGGTGACGACCTGCTCGCCCTGCAACTCCCCCTCCGCGCCGACATTGCCGCCGGAGACCGCGATGCGCGCGATGCGAGCGAGGCCGAACGCCTGCTGGGCGGCGGCGAGGGCGGACTGCTCCGCGCAGACGCCGAGCCGGTAGCAGGCATTCTCCATGTTCGCGCCGACGGCGATCTCGCCGTCGACGGACTCGACCGCGCAGCCGACGCTGAAGCGGGAATAAGGTGCGTAGGCGGCGAGCGCGGCCTGGCGCGCGCGGGCGACGAGGGGATCGATTTGCGTGTGCTGGGTCATATCCGGCCATAGTGACAGCGTGCCCGCCCCGTGCCAACAGCGGCGGCGATGGAGGTCGGTTCGATGACGAAGAAGCTTCTCGCGGGCGTGGCGGCGCTGGCGTTGGCGGGCTGCGCGACTGCGCGCGATGAGGCGCCCGCGGCGGCGGCGATGCCTGCAGTTGCGGCGCCCGGTCCGACCCAGGTCCGGATCATCGCCTTCAACGATTTCCACGGCAATCTGCAGCCGCCCGGCGTCTCGGTGAGCGTGGCGCAGGAGGGTGGCGGCGACCCGCTGCGCGTGCCGGCAGGCGGCGTCGCCTATCTCGCTTCGGCGGTCGAGCGGCTTCGCGCCGGGCACCCCCACAATGCGGTGGTCGCCGCGGGCGACATGATCGGCGCCTCGCCGCTCGTCTCCTCCATGTTCCTCGACGAGCCGACCGTGCATGCGATGAACCTCATCCGCGTCGACTATAATGCGGTGGGCAACCACGAATTCGACCGCGGCGCGCAGGAACTGCTCCGCATGCAGCGCGGCGGCTGTGAGCAGCACACGGCCGCACGGCCCTGCCAGCTCGAGCCCTATGGCGGTGCGCGGTTCAACTTCCTCGCGGCGAACGTGCGCACGGCCGGCGGCGAGACCCTGTTCCCCGCCTACGGAATGCGCACCTACGGGAGCGGCGCGAATGAGGTGAAGGTCGCCTTCATCGGCATGACGACGGTGGAGACGCCGACGCTGGTCACGCCGTCCGGGGTCCAGGGCCTGACCTTTGCCGACGAGGCCGAGACGGTGAACGCGCTCATCCCGCGCCTCCGGGCCGAGGGCGCCGATGCGATCGTGGTGCTGATCCACCAGGGCAATTCGATGCCCGGCGCGCGCTACGTCCCGAGGAGCGCCGAGATCGAAGATGCGCAGGGCTGCCAAGCCATGGAAGGCGACCTGATGCCGATCCTCGCCCGGCTCGATCCCGAGGTGGACCTCGTCGTGTCGGGCCACACGCACAATGCCTATATCTGCGACTATGCGGCCGTCGATCCGGCGCGGCCGTTCCTCGTCACCAGCGCGGGGCGGTACGGAACGCTGGTGACCGGCATCGACCTCACCGTCGATCCGGTTCGCGGCGTGACCGCGCGGCGGGCCGGCAATTTCATCGTCCAGGGCGAGGCGTATCGCGGCTCTTCGGGCGAAGTGGCGCTGAGCGAGGCTTACGACGTCTACCCGCGAGACTCGGCCGTCGCGGCGCTCGTCGATCGTTATGCCGCCGCCGCGGCGCCGCTCGCCGCCAGGGTCCTTGGGCGCTTCACCGGCCCGGCGCTGCGCGAGCAGAGCCCGTCGGGCGAGAGCGTCGCGGGCGATCTCGTCGCCGACGCGCAGCTCGCGGCCACGAGCGCGCCCGCCGCCGGCGGCGCGCAGATCGCCTTCATGAACGGCACCGGCGTGCGCGCCGACATCGTGCCGCTCGCGGACGGAAGCGTTACCTACGGGCATATCTATGCGGCCCAGCCCTTCGGCAACAACCTGGTCGTGAAGAGCTTCACCGGGCGGCAGATCCGCAGGCTGCTCGAGCAGCAGTTCGCGAGCGGATCGAACACCGCCGAGCGGCCGAACATGCTGATGCCGTCGCGCGGCCTCGCCTACGCCTACGACCTCTCGCGGCCCGAGGGGCAGCGTATCCTGGACCTGAAGCTGAACGGCCGCGCGATCGACGACGGCGCCACCTACCGGGTCACCATGAACAGCTTCCTCGCCGCCGGCGGGGACAATTTCACGGTCTTTCGCGAAGGCACGAACCAGGTGGGCGGACCGCCGGACCTGGAGGCGCTCGAGCGTTACATCGCGACGTCGAGCCCGCTCACCCCGCCGGCCGCGAACCGGATCGCGAACCGCACGCCGCGCTAGGGTCGGTACGCGTCTTGCCGGAGGCGGTGCGAGGGCCCATATTCCTGTTCAGGAGGAGTCCCCCATGAAAGCCTTCACAGCTCTGATCGCCGCCGCCGCAGCCGCCGTTTCGGGCGGCGCTTCCACATCCGCCCTCGCCGCGGACACGCCGGCCACCACCGCGCCGCGCGAAGTGGCCATTCCGTTCGTCCGCTCGGGCGGCATCCTCGACTGGCGTGCCGCCGGCGACCGTGCGGTCTACATCCGCGGCGGCGACGGAGACTGGTACCTCGCCCGGACGATGAACCGGTGCGGCCGCCTGACCAGTGCCGTCAGCCTCGGCTTCGAGACTCGCGGGCCGGACCAGCTCGACCGCTTCGGCACGCTCCGTGTCGAGGGGTGGCGCTGCCCGCTGGCCAGCGTCACCGAGTCCGAAGGGCCGCCGCCGCGCAAGCGCCGCTGAGGCGCGCGCGATAGGCGGCGGGCACGCCCGCTTCGATCGACGCCGGACAAAAAAGAAGAGGCCGGGAACCCTGCGGTTCCCGGCCTCTCTCTTTGCGTGCTTGCCGCGGCTTAGAAGCCGACGACCAGAGTCGCGCTGAAGGCCCGCGGCGAGCCGATCTGGACGAACGGCGCCGTGTTGTTGAGCAGGTTGCCGCCGAAGCCGCCGACATAGGTCACGTCGAACAGGTTGGTGACATTGAGCTGCAGCCAGGTGCGGTCGTTCGCGCCGATCATTTCGAGCGGGATGCGAATGTCGGCGTCCACGAGCGTGTAGGCCGGAGCCTTTGCGCCGTAGACCTGGTAGCTGAGAGCGGCCGGACATGCTCCGCCGACCAGGGCCCCGTTGCACAGGGTGATCGGCAGGTTGACGTCGTTAACGTAGCGCGGGCCGGTGCGCTTCGCCTGGATGCCGATCTCCACCGGGCCGAGCTGACCCTGGATGCGGCCACCGAAGGTGTAGACCGGAGCACCCGCCTCGCGGCGCCCGGCCGTGACGGCGCAGGTGCCGTTCGTCGTCGTCGCGGTGTCGCAGTTCACGCTCTCGTTGCCGCCGATCTGGATGTTGTCCTGGATCTCCGACCACAGATAGGAACCGTAGGCGTAGAGCTGGACTTCCGGAATCACCTGGTACGCGACCGAGGCGTCAATGCCGTATTTGATCACGGTGCCGAGGTTACGATAGACGGTGCGCTCGAGCTCGGGATCGTAGGACGAAGCCAGGCGATCCTCGAAGCGCGTGTACCAGGCCGAAGCCTGGGCCAGCAGGCCGCGGCCGCGGTAACGCAGGCCGACATCGAAGTTGTCGGTCTTCTCGGGGCGCGGCTGGGCCTGCTCCGTGTCCGGGGCGAAGAAGAAGCTGTTGTACAGATTGTCCGTGCCCGGGACCTGGAGACCGCGCGACCCGTTCGCAAACACGCTGAGCTCGTTCGTCACGTCGAAGACGAAGCCGAGGCTCGGCAGGATTTCGTTATACTTGAGAACGCGCTGCTGCGGGCCCTGGAGCGGGCCGGTCACCGCGGGCGGCCCGGGCGAAACCGTGACCGTGCCGTTGAACTGCGCATAAGCCGCGGCGCCCGTGGTGTTGGTGCCGAAGCACTCGACGAAGCCCGTTGCGCTGGACGTGGCGCAGTAGTTGTTGAGGTCGCGGGTGAAGAACGGAGCGCGCAGGCCGGCGGTGATGGTCAGCCGGTCGTCCATGAACTCGCCGCGATACTCGCCGCCGATCTGATGAAGGATCGCATAAGAGAGGCGGTCGCGCTTCTGGAGGATGTTGCCGCTTGCGTCCGCGAGCGGATCGTTGATCGGGAAGAAGTTGAACGGCTCGCCGTTGATCTGCAGCAGGCCGACTTCGCCCGTCTGCCTGTGCCGCGCGCGATCGTAGCTGTAGGCGATACGGATGTTGTGATCGTCGTTGATCTCGTAGCGGAGCGACGCGATCAGGCCGAGGCGGCGGGTGCGCGTCTGGCTCGGCGCCGACAGGCGGACCGTGTCGAGACGGTCGCCGTCACCGTTCAGGTCGCGGCCGAAATAAGGCGTGCCGCCGATATAGCCGGTCTGACAGCTGGTGTTCACCGCCGTCGGATTGGCGACACAGGCATTCGGCGTCACGGTGCCCGGCGTCCCCGCCGGATTGACGTCGCGCAGGCCTTCCTGGCCGACGACCGTGCCGCCGCCGTTCGCCGAGACGAACTGGATGCTCGGGTCGACCGACAGGATCAGCCCCTCGCCGAGCGTGAAGCGCGACCCGATGCGGATGTTGCCGGTGTCCGACGGGTTGTAGCGCTCGTCGAAGGTC
This sequence comes from Allosphingosinicella sp., assembly GCA_036399655.1. GTDB lineage: Bacteria > Pseudomonadota > Alphaproteobacteria > Sphingomonadales > Sphingomonadaceae > Allosphingosinicella. Next base: position 10,141 of record DASWMS010000090.1, read on the forward strand.
GAGCCGCAGGTGTTCGCGAGATCGGCGGTGCCCGCGCGGTTGACCGTGTTAATCTGGCAGCGCGCGATCGTGTAGAAGCGCTCGTCGTCGGTCAGCGGGAAGCGCTCCGGAACGTTGCGCGCCGCAGTGTTCGTCGGCGTCTGGGTGAGATCGGTGCGCAGCGGCACCGAGCCGAAGAAGTTGTTGCGGTTCTGGTTGTAGTGGCCGGCGACCGAGATGAAATCGCCATTGTCGCCGAGCGGCTGGTAGATGCGCGCATTGTACTGCTGCTTGTAGACGACGCCGCGGTTGTTGAAGACGTTGTCGTTCGTCGCCGTGCTCGCCGCAAAGAAGGCGCGCGTGCCGAAGTTCGTGAACTCGCCCGTGTCGATCACGCCGAAGACGCGGAAGAAGTTGTACTCGCCGACGCTGGCCTGCAGGCGGACGTGGAAATCCTCGGTGGGAAGGCGGGTGCGGTAGTTCACCGTGCTGCCCGAGGCGGCGGCGGTCGGGCTGTCGACGTCGGTCGAGCCGAGGCTGATGTTGACCTGCTCGATCAGCTCCGGATCGAGCTGCTGGTTCGAATAAAGCGCGTAATTGCCCGAGTCGTTCAGCGGAACGCCGTCGAACGTCTGCGAGATGCGGGTCGAATCGAAGCCGCGGATGGTGAGCGTGCCGCCGGCCGAGCCGTAGGGATCGTTGTTCTGGAAGCTGACGCCGGGAAGCTGGTTGATGACGTCGTTGATCGACTGGCCCGGGGTCTGGCGCTGGATGAATTCCGAGCCGAGAGCGGCGCGGGCGCGGGACGTGTCGGGCACCTGGACGCCGGCGACGTCGCGCTGGCGGGTGCCGGTCACGACGATGGCGGGGCCGCCCTCGAAGTCCGTCGTGCCCGTGGACTGCGCCATGGCGGTCGCCGGAAAGGCGCACACCGAGGCGGCGCAGAGAAGAAGAGCTTTTTTCATGTTAGATCCCACCCGCTGGTAAACCGAATCATACGTTCCGCCCCACCGGCGGATCGAAGCTGCACGTAAGCGAGCGATGTTACAGTTCGGGGTCGCTCGGCAGCGGCGTCGCCGCCGCTCCAAACGACCATCTCTCCCGGAACCCCACCCGCGAATCTCGTATCCCGCGCAACTAGCCGAAAGCGGCGCTCACCGGAAGGGGGGTTCGTCGAAGCTGCGCAGCTTCCTGCTGTGCAGCTGCCCCCCTTCCCTCTTCAAAATCCTCAATGTTTCTATGCCTATACGCAGGTGCTGGCTGATCGCCCGCTCGTAAAAGGCATTGGCCTGTCCCGGCAGCTTGATTTCTCCGTGGAGTGGCTTGTCGGACACACAAAGGAGGGTGCCGTAGGGGACGCGGAAGCGGAATCCCTGGGCGGCGACGGTGGCCGATTCCATGTCGATGGCGACGGCGCGCGACTGGTTGAAGCGCAGCGCCGACGATTGGAAGCGAAGCTCCCAATTGCGATCGTCGGTGGTGACGACGGTGCCGGTCCTCAGCCTGCGCTTGAGCTCGGCCGGGTCCTCGCCCGTGACCTCGGCCGCCGCATCGTACAAGGCCTGCTGGATCTCGGCGATCGCGGGGATCGGGATCTCGACCGGCAGCACGGCATCGAGGACATGGTCGTCGCGCAGATAGGCGTGGGCGAGGACATAGTCGCCGATCGTCTGGCTGGGGCGAAGGCCGCCGCAATGGCCGATCATCAGCCATGCCTCGGGACGCAGCACGGCAAGATGGTCGCAGATCGTCTTGGCGTTGGACGGGCCGACGCCGATGTTGACGAGGCTGATGCCGCCGCCGTCGGGGCCGATGAGATGGTAGGCCGGCATCTGGTATTTGCGCCAGCCGCTCCCTTCGGCGACGAGCGCCATCGGATCGGGCGTGTCGCGGGTGACGAAGACGCCGCCCGGCACCGACAGCGCCTCGTAGGGGCTGCCCTCGGCGTGAAGCTCGCCCACCGCCCAGCGCACGAACTCGTCGACGTAGCGGACGTAGTTGGTGAAGAGGAGGTAGCGCTGGGTGTGCTCGACGGGCGTGCCGGTATAGTGCCTGAGGCGCGCGAGGCTGAAATCGACGCGCGGGCCGTCGAACAGAGCGAGCGGGCGCTCGGGCCGGACGTCGTAGCGCCAGGCCCCGTCGGCGATCTCGTCGCCGATATGCTCGAGCTCGGTGGCCGGGAACCAGCGCGACAGCTCGGCCGCGCTCACTTCGTCGAGGCGAAGGTCGTCGGTGCCGTCGAGGACGTAGGGGTAAGGGATCTCGCTCGGGGAGCGGCCGATCGACACGTCCACCTCATAGTCCCGCACCAGATGGTGGAGCTGCTCCGAGAGATATTTGCGGAACTGGCGGGGCCGCGCGATCGAGATCGCATAGGTGCCCGGCTGGTTGAGCCGGCCGAAGGCCCGGGCCGGGAATTTGACGGGCTTGTCGTCGCGATAGTCGATGCGGAGCTCGGGATAGGCGAACAGGCCCCGTGCCCGGTCCGCCGCGTCCGGCCGCTCCCCCTTGGAAAGGTAGCGCGCCAGCGCGCTGCGCAGCGCCGCGACCGAATCGTCATAGGCGGTGCAGAGCTCTTCGATGAGGGCGGGGATCTGGTCGAGCTGGGTGGCGGTCATGCCGTGCCTCTTGGCACGGGATCGCGTTCGAAGCGAGGGGGGCGCGCGCTGGCGTGCGCGCTCGACGGAGAAGACTGTGCGTCCCCCCACCCTCCGTTCGGCCTGAGCGAACGCTGGTGAGGCCGGTTCACCAATCGGGCGCGGCTGCGCCGAAAAGCGGCGCGAGATCGACGCCCGTGCGATCGAGCACCGCGCGGCCGAGCGCTTCGAACACCGCGTCCGCGGCGCGGCCGGCGCCCCCGAGGGCGGCGCGCTCGGCGAACTCGCGGATCTGGACCAGCGCTTCGCGGCGGCCTTCGAACGCTTCGCGCGCGGCCTCGACGCCGATGCGGCCTTCGGCGAGCGCGGCGGCGGTGGCGAGGCTGTCCTCGGCGAGGCGGCGGAGGTGGGCGGCGAGCGGCTGCGCGGCGTCCAGGGGCCGGCCGAGCGCCGCGCCGGCTTCGGCGAGGACGGTTCGGAACAGCGCCTCCGCGGCGGCGGGAGCGGTGATGGAGGTCATGGTTCTGGTGTCCTTCTATCGGGCGGCGGCGGCGGCGCGGCGGGCGAGGTCGCAGGCGACGGCGACGCTGCCGGTGAGGCCCGCGCCGGGCGCGATTCCCTCCCGCCGGTGGATGCCGGCGAGCCGCTCGAGCTGGCTACGGCAGCCTTCGATCTGGCGCGGCAACAAGGCGGCGGCGCGGCGGGCGAGCGGGTCCGCGCCCGGCGGCGCGGCCTCGGCCAGCCCGCGCGCTTCGGAGAGCTGCGCATCGAGCGCCCCGTAGCGCGGCGCCGCGCCTTCGAAGCTCGCCGGATCGGCGAACAGCCCCGCCTCCGCGACGGCGACGAGCTGCATCGCGCCGTCATGGGCCTCCCGGGCCGCAGCTCCGATGCGGGGGTCGAGCGGCGGCGCCTGGCAGGCCGCCAGCGGCAGCAGGAAGGCGACGACGAGCGCCGCGAGCATAGTCTTGTGCATCTTCATGCGGGTCTCCTTGTCTTCGGGGTTCTGCCTGGCGGGCTGCGGCGGGGCGCTAGTCCTCATCGTCCGCGGCCTCGCGCTCGGGCTCGGGGCTGAAGCCGAAGAATGCGTCGCGGCGCGCTGCGGCGATCGCCAGCGCCTCGGCGTCCTCCTCGGCCCCCTCGGCTTCCTCTTGGGCGATGTCGGCGTCGATCACCGCCTGCTCCTCGGGCGAGAGCGAACGGCGATAATCGTGATCGCCGTAGCTCCCCTCCTCCACGCCTTCGAAGCCGGGCGGCGGCGGGTAATCGGTCCACCAGCCGTCCTCGTCGTCCCAGATGCTGTGGGGGTCCTCGTCGGAATTGGCGTCCTCGAGCGCCTGGCGCTGAAGTTCACGAAGTGCACGGTCTCGCACATTTTCGTTCGCGCGCTCCGCGGGCTGAGGCGCCGGTGCGGGATCGGCCGCGGCGGGCGCGAGCAGCGCCATGCCGTCCTCGCGCCGGTCTTCGCCGAGCGCGGCGAGATAATCGTCCCAGCGCGCGGCGAGCGCGAGGTGCGGCGCGCCTTGCGCTTCGGCCCGGTCGAGGCGGCTGTCGAGGCGGGTGAGGACGGCCATGGTGAGGCGGTTGTCGTAACGGTGGCGCTCGGCGACCACCACGCCGTCCCGGTAGATGCGCTCGACGACTCCGTTGCGGGCGCGCGAATAGGCTTCGTCGGCGAGCGGCGCCCGCGCCTTGACGGCGGCCGCGTCCCAGCCGGCGGCGAAGAGCGGATCCCGGTCGCGCAGATTGTAGGCCGCGCGCGCGCTCATCCCCGCCGCCTGGCAGGCCTCCACGACCACGCCGCATTCGGCGAAGCACTCCAGGAAGAGGCGCATCTTTTCCGGCGACCAGCCGTCGTGGCGGAGGCGGCGGGTCTGGCTGAAGACGGTTTCGGGGTGCCGCGGCTCGAGAGGATCGACGTTTTCAGGCATGTGGCCCTCGAACCAGCCGATGCGGGCGGGGGCTTCCTGGGCGAGCGGGGCGGTCCTTCGAGACGCGGCTTCGTCTTCGCCCGGCCGCTCCTCGGGATGAGCGGCCAGGGCGAGGCCGGGGCATGGCGGTGCGGCGGGCGGAGCCCGGTCCTCCTCGTCCAAGCGCGAGAAAGGATCGGCGGCGGCCTCTTCCGAGCAAGGCGACTCGTGATGTTCCTGTTTCATTCCGCAGGTTAGATCAGGCGATTTCCTACATTGCAATAGTGCCGCTGCGGTTCTTTGCTCCGTATCCGTGCCGAGCGTTGCTCAGCGCGGCAGGACTCCTGCCCGGCTCCGCGGCACAACATTGCATGATGTATCCAAATGATGTAACATTATAACATGATGATCTTGCACCGAAGCGCCGCCCTCGCGGGAAGCGGGGCGATGCAGATGCTGATCGGCCTGGCGCTCGCGGCGGCGTTCGCCGGGCCTGCGGTGAAGGTCATGCGGGCTGGCAGCGTCTGCAATTGCATCGAGCTCAGTCAGAGCTTCGACCTGCCTGCGATCAGCCTCTCGCCGCTTCCGCTGGAGCCGCCCGGCTCGGCCGCGGCGCAGGGCGCCGGGCAAGGCGGCACCTGCGCCGCGACGGCGGCGATCGAGCGCCCGCCGCTGCCGCCGCGCGAGGTCGAGCGCCGGCCGCTCCTCTGGACCTCGGACCGGGTCCGCGATCCCTTGATGTGCGCGACCATCGGCGCGGACGGGCGGGTGCGCGCCGTCTCCATGATCCGGGGCACGGGCGACCCTGCGCTCGACGCGGAAGCGATGCGCGCGCTGGCGGCGATCCGCTTCACGCCCGCCTTGGGCGGCGGCGGACCGCGCGAGTCGCGGCACGTCGTCACAGGGCACCTCGCGCGGCGGGGCCATCATTATCTCGCGCGGGACCAAGCATATCGTCAGGATGCGTACTAGACCGCCGGCAAAGCCTGTTCCTGAATGCAAGCTTCGCAACAATTGAGTGCCGCAAAGATGACAAGTGCCCAGGTCCGCCGGTCGCAGTCTTCCAGGATTGTGCGAACTACTCGCTCGGATGGAACATTTCTTTACGAGGCCGGTTTTCGAAACGCTATGCGCCGCGCGCTCTTTTCCTGCTTTCTGGCAATAAACGGTTGCTCATTCGCACCGGACACGAAGAATTCGCAGCAAAGCGCTCCGCCTTCCTTCAGCAATGTCGTTATCATCGACAGGCCTGACTGGCCGACCCCCGACAGCTTCGCCACAGGCCGGCTGGTCGTCCATGAAGCCTGCCTTTTTTTCGAGACGGCAGGGGGCGAGCGCTTCAACCCCATCTTCCCGGCGGGAACCACCCTGCGCCGCGACGGCGCCGGAAGGCTGACCGTCACGATGCACGGGCGCGCGGTCGCCGAAGGCCAGTCGGTGACCGTGAAGGGCGGATCGGGAGAATATGGCCGGGTGGGGTCGGTGGACCCCTCCTGCGCGGAGCGGAACTTCATCCTCGGAGGATTGCGTGAACAGGATGTCTAGGATCGCGGCGCTCAGCCTAGCCGCCCTGCCCGCCGCTGCTGCGGCTCAGACTTTCGAGACGCCGGTCGATCGCGGCCCGCCGAGCGAGGCGCGCAGCCTCCCGGCCGGGGCCGTGAACCCGCTCGTGACCTACCACATGAGGCGGCACAACCTGCCGCGCGCGCAGGCCGAGGAACGAGTCGCGATCCAAGGCGACATCCTTCGGGTGCTGGAGAACCCGGTCTTCGCCAACGATCCCGACTTTGCCGGCGTCTCGGTGCAGCACGAGCCGGTCTACAGGATCTTCCTCACCTATTTCGACAACGACGCGAAATCGGAGCTGCTGACGCACATCCCGGCGCGGATGAGGCGCTACATCCAGATCCGCAAGGCGAAGCACGACCGCGCCGCCCGCGCGGGCCGTCTGTCCGAGCTCAACGCCGCGCTCGCCGCGGCGGGCGTGCCGTTCATCGCCTTCTACCACGAGACCGACGAGCGCTTCGTCGTGCATGGGGGAACGGCGGCGAACGTCGCCAGGCTGCAGGCGCTGGTGCCGGAGCCGCTGCGCAGCGACACGCAGGTCATCGAGCGCACGCTGCCGCGCGCCGAGCAGACGAGCGGCCAGAAGAACTATTACATTCTCGCCGGCCATGCGCTCAACCCGGGTTGCACGCTCGGCTTCCCGATCACCTACACCTATGGCGGCGTGGCGGGCCGCAAGGGCATCCTGACCGCCGGCCACTGCACGGACGCGGGGGCGGTTCGGACGCTCGACTGGTCGGACGGCACCAGGACGACGTTCGAGCGCGCGATCTGGTCGATCAACACCGGCAATTACGATTTCGCGATCTACGACCTGACCGGCATCCCGACCGACTACAGGATCTTCTACCGGAACAACGTCACCTACGGCGGCTATACCAACAACGTGCCGCAATTCCCGGCGTCGGGCCACCTCAACACCAAGAACTTCATCCGCCAGTCCGGCTCCTGGGTCGGTATGAACGTCTGCAAGAACGGGACCTATACGGGCCTGACCTGCGGCCAGATCAGCAGCCTCAATTATCCCTGGCGCGGCGTCAATTCGGGCACCTCGTTCGTCTACGTCGACCAGAGCCAGCAGCAGAATTTGTCGACCAGCGGCGACAGCGGCGGTCCGTGGTTCACCTGGACGGACCCGAGCGCGTCGCTCGACGTCTCGGCGCTCGGCGTCCACGTCGCCGGATCGGGCGCCGGCTACGGCGGCAGCGGCATCTACATGCCGATCGACCGCATCTTCAACACGTTCACCGGCGGGCCGAGCAGCGTGCGGCTGACGACGACGCCGTGGTGAGCGGGCATGTGAGGGCGGCGCCGGGCGGCGCCGAGGAGTCGGGCGCCTAGACGAGGTCTTGGAGGGCAGCGAGGAAGCGGCCCGGATCGAGGAGGAAGAGGCCGAGGAGGGCGAGGGCGGAGAGGACGAGGAGCCAGGCGACGTAGCTGGTGCCGCCGCCGCCTGCGCCCGTCCTGCGGTCGGCGGAGGCGCGGCCCGGCGAGCGCTTCGCGCCGAAGCCGGCGGCCGCCCTGCCCGCGCCCCTGGCCGCGGTGAGACCGGCGAGGCCGTCGGCGAGGCGCAGGGCGCGCTGGGCGTCGGCGGCAGTGCCTTCATGGCCGTGGACGGCGCGGTTGCGCAGGACGCGAAGGCCGTGGAACTGCCGCGCGTCGGCAAAGGCGATGAGGCCGGCGCGCTCCAGCTCCTCGAGATAGAGCTCGTGGCTCTGCTCGGGCCGCTTCGCCCGCCCGCCCGCCGCGCCGACGCCCGCCGCGATCGCCTCGGCGGCGAGCCCCGCCTTCCAGATCGACGCCGGCGGATCGCTGCGCGCATAGGAGCGCGCGCTGTCGAGCAGGATGTGCATGTCGCTCATGCTCATGTCGTGGTGGTCCGCTTTCGTGGTTGCTGCTTGCCGAAGGCGGCGCGGCCCCCGGTCGGACGCGGCTTTCCCTGAGGCGGGCGCGGCGTTCAACCGTTATTTGAGACGGGGGGTGGAGCGCAGCTTCAGGCTCCGGCGAGGCGGAGGGCGTGCCGCTCCAGCGCATCCATGAGGGCATCGCCGGAGGGGGAGCTCCCAGGCCTGGTCGCGGCGGGCGAGGCGGAGCTTTTCGGCGAGGGCGGCGACGCTCGGCGCGGGGGCGAGGAGGAGGCGTTCGAGGGCGCGGTCGTGCGCGGCGGCGGCGGCGTCGAAGGCGTCGGGCATGCGGCCCTCGAACCAGCCGATGCGGGCGGGGACGGCGGTCCTTCGAGACGCGTCTTCGTCTTCGCTCAGCCGCTCCTCAGGATGAGCGGGCAAGGCGAGGTTTCCTTCTTCGAAGCGGGAGAAGGCGGCGGCTTTGTCCTCTTCGGAGTGAGGCGACTGGCGGCGTTCCTGTTCTAACGGCCGCGGTAGATCAGGCGATTTCCTGCGTTGCAATGGTGCCGCTGGGGTTCGTTTGTGGATCTGAGCACGGCGCGAGTCGAAGGTAGTTGGGCTGACGCCAAGCCGCAAAGGACGCAAAGCCGCGAAGGGTGCGGGGTCGAAGGCGGCGTCCATCCGTCGCGCGGCGGAGGGGAGGAGAAGATTGGTCTGAAGGCCTGCGGCGGCCCTTCGTGGCGTCCCTGCTTAGCGGCTTGGCGTCAGCCCCGACTTTCCCTCGGCGCTCGGCAAGGCGAAAAGCGTTCCGTTCCACCACCGCCTCGCCTCCTCCCCCTTCGCAGCACCCAGGCGAGGTGCCGGCGCGCGAGCCGGAGCTCCAAGGCCAGCGCGGAAAGGTCGGGCGCCGGGGCGAGCAGGAGCCGTTCGAGCGTGCGATTGAAAGCGACCGCAGCGTCCCCGAACGCCTCCTCGTCCGGCGACCGCTCCAGCGCGGCAACCCCCGCCTCGGCGCGGCGGAGGCGGTCGAGGGCGCGGGTCCACCTTCTTCCGCCATCCCCGCGAAAGCGGGGATCCAGCCCCACCCGCTCTGCCGCCTCCGGCGCTGCACTGGATTGACCTACGGTCCCTGCGGCTCCGGCTTTCGCGGGAATGACGAGGAGGGGGCGGCGGCTCAGACGGCAAGCCAGGGAACGTGAGTTCGTGTCGGTTGGTTAGGTCGAGCTATGCGCGGTGTGCTCTTTGCATCTTTGTCGCTCGCTGCCTGTTCGGTCGAACCGGGACCGGAGGAGGCGCCGCAAGCATTGGCGACGTCGTTCAAGAACATCGCGATCATCGACCGCCCCGATTGGCCGACACCCGACAGCTTCGCCACAGGCCGGCTCATCATCGACGGGCCCTGCCTGCTTTTCGAAACGGACGAGGGCACACGCTTCAACCCGATCTTCCCGGCGCGAACCACGCTGCGCCGCGACACTGCCGGCCGGCTGGCGGTCTCCATCCGTGGGCGCACGATCGCGCAAGGCGAGACGGTCACCGTCAAAGGCGGATCGGGAGAATATGGTCGGGTGGGCTCGCTGGACCCGTCCTGCGCCGACCGCAACTTCATCATTGGAGGTTTGCGCGAGCAGGCTGTCTAGGATGGTTGCGTCGGGCCTGACGGCCGGACGCGGCAGGGCCGGCGCGCAGGGCTCCTAGCCGGAGAGGCGGACGGCATCCTGCTCCAGCGCTGCCATGAGCGCATCGCCGGAGGGGAGCTCCCAGGCCTGGTCTCGGCGGGCGAGGCGGAGCTTGGCCGCGAGCGCGGCGACGTCTGGCGCGGGGGCGAGGAGGAGGCGTTCGAGGGCGCGGTCGTGCGCGTCGGCGGCGGCGTTGAAGGCATCGTCGTCGGACGTGCCTTCGAGCGCCATCACGGCGGCCCTTCGACAAGCTCAGGACAGGCTTTGGCGCGGTTGAAGAGGGCGAGGGCGCGGGTCCACCTTCTGCCGTCGTCCCCGCAGAAGCGGGGATCCAGCCCCACCCGCTCTGCCGCATCCAAGGCCGCAATGGATTCCCGCTTTCGCGGGAATGACGAGGAGGGGGCGGCGGCGGCAACGACCGGTGCGGAGGCGCACGCAACGCCTAGCAGCGCCCGGCGCGACAGTTTAAGCTGCCCATCAGCCATCATTCGCCTCCTCGCACGGGGCGTTTGCGGGTCGGAGCCGGAGCGAGGAGGCTGCGGCTTGTTTCTAGTTCGACTAAAAATAGGGGCGAGTCAGTAGCCGTCGAACAAAAAAGACCGCGCGGCCGGCCCCGGACCGGCGTCCACCCCGCCCGCGCCGTCCGCATGCCGCCGGAACTGGAGGCAAAGATCGATGCTTGGATCGAGCGCCAGCCGGAGCCGCGGCCTTCGCGATCTGAGGCTATCCGGCGGCTGATCGAAATCGGCCTCGAAGCGACCTGACGAGTTGCTACGATGATCTCAACTGCCTATGCAAATGGTAATCAGCACGATCTCACACCGGCATTCGAGACGAGACAATGAAGCCCCCAGCACCGAAAATTTTTGTCGCATACGCGTCGCGGGACGAGGAGGTGTCATCCACAGTGTTCGACGCCATTAGGCGCGCTAACTCTCGTCCTTTGCCCAATAAGTATGAGCCGTGGCCCTATAATGATGTCGCAGGACGGCCACTTATCTCTCCGATTATCGAGAATATAAACGAATCTCCCTACGTGGTCGCAGATATTACATATTTTAACTTGAACGTAGTATATGAGATTGGTTTTGCGATTGGGCGAAAAAAGCGAGTAATGCTAATTCGCCACCGAGACATTGAGGGCGATCGTGCTCAGGCGCAAAAGATTGGGATATTCGATACCCTTGGCTACATAGAGTACTCGAATGCCGAGGAGCTAAGGGATCACCTTTCGGCGCATTTCGATGGAACGCCCCTACAGATTAATCATCGCCTCGACAAAAAGTCTCCGATCTACATAGTTGAGCCGAACGTTGCGCGGCACGCGGACGTATTAATTGCCTCGCGTATCAAGAAGGCCGGGTTTCGGTTCAGGAGCTTCAACCCTTCCGAACATACTCGGATGTCTTCAATGGATGCTCTGCGGCAGGTGGCCGCATCTTCCGGCGTGATTTGTCGACTGCAAGAGAACACTATTCGGTCACATGACATCCACAATGTTCGCGCCACGTTTGCTATAGGCATTGGCGACGGAATGGGAAAGCCAACGCTCGTCCTCTGCCCTCCGGAACTGGTTGCGCCACTAGACATTCGTGATGCCGTGCGGCCGTACCGCCGACCCGAAGAAATTGGAGAAGCAATCGCAGAGTTCTGCCCGGCCGTTGTGACTCATCTAACGGAGCAAGAACCACCCCTTTTCGAAAACCTTAGCCCATTGTCCTCACTCAGCATCGGTGACCCGATGGCAGAGAACGAGATGACAACACTCGGTAGATACTACCTGGCAACAGATCAGTATAATCGCGTTATGAACGGCGACGCGAATTTGGTTGTCGGCCGCAAAGGATCGGGAAAGACAGCCTTATTTATCCGCGTCCGTGACCGAATACGCGCCGACCGTAGGAATATCGTTGTAGATTTGAAGCCGGAGGGCTACCAGCTCCTCAAGTTCAAGGAAGGAGTTCTGGAATTCTTGTCGGCCGGTGCACGGCAGCACCTCATTACTGCGTTTTGGGAGTATCTTCTTCTCTTGGAAATCGCGAACAGGTTGTTGGAGAAGGATCGGGCGAGTTACAAACAGAACCACCTCGTTTACGATCAATACGTTGAGCTGCGCGAGCTTTATCATCGAAGCAAAACGTTGAGCGAAGGGGACTTTTCTGAACGATTGTACATCCTAGCAGATGACATCGTTCAGCGGTACATAGATCGCTATGGTACGGAGTCGGGGATCAATCTTAGCACTGCGGATGTAATGCAACTCCTCCACACGGAGGATATCCCGGAGCTACGTGACCGCATTTCAAGGTATCTGGACAAAAAGGAAGCCGTTTGGATACTATTTGACAACCTCGACAAGGGTTGGAGTATTGGGGGCGTAGATGAGACTGATGCCCTCATCGTGCGAGCGCTAATTGATGCGAGCCGAAAAGTGGAGAGAGAACTCGAGCGCGACGGCCACCGCGTCAACAACGTCATATTCATTCGGAACGACGTCTATGATTCTGTCATGCGGAACAGCTCGGATTTCGGCAAAGAGATGCGCGCAGTACTGGATTGGACGGACCCGGATTTGCTGCGAGAGATGCTTAGGCTGCGCCTAGTTGCTGGACTTGATCTTGCAGATACTAGCCCTTCGTTCGCGGAGCTATGGCAACAACTTTGTGTGAGCCACTATAGCGGAGAGGAATCCAGCGCTGTATTGATAAAGCGTACGCTAATGAGACCCCGCAACCTTTTAAAGTTGTTTAATCACTGCCGAGGCTTTGCAACTAACCTCAGCCGTCCCCGCATTGAAGCGTCCGACATCGAGAAGGGTCTTGCGGCGTACTCGGAAGACCTGTTTGCGGAGATCGCCCGTGAGATAGAAGATGTGATGCCCGACGCATCGGACATACTCTACGAATTTATGGATTCTAAGTCGATTCTATCTTTGAACGAGATCCAACAGAAAATATCTCGCCTCACTGCCGCTCGTGATCAGCAAGAGAGAATTCTACGGTTCCTTATTTTCTACGGAGTGCTGGGCCTGTGCGTTGATGCGCAGCGTATTTACATATACAATGTAAATTACGATTTGAAACGCATCGAAGTCAGGGTTCGAAACGTAGGGGCCGAGGCGACCTTCGAGATCAATCCAGCACTATGGCCCGCCCTCAGCACCTTTGAGGTATCAGAGCAGATAGGGCCGATCACCGATATAGAAGACTACGTGGCTTCGAGTTCGTAAGAAGCCGGAGATGAGCTGAACCCGGGGTTTGCAGCCGCGGTTCGATCATCATCACGCATCGAGCCAACCTGCGGTTTAATGCCGGTTCGCACGGACGCGAGTGCGCCCACTCGTAGATTCCGAGCTCCGTGTTTAATGCACGACAATCTTTATTCTGCCGCCTCTCGCTGCCGCAGCGAACCTGACGGTCTGCGCTTTTTCCTGGCCGGTGCGGGTGTAGTCTCCTCGCGGGACGACTTTGCAAGGAGCTCCTTCAAGTACCCGCCCGTATAACTCCGCGGCTCCGCCGCCACCTGCTCCGGCGTCCCTTCGGCCACGATCTCGCCGCCCTTGTCCCCGCCCTCGGGCCCAAGGTCCAGGACCCAGTCGGCCGTCTTGATGACTTCCAAGTTGTGCTCGATCACGACGACCGTGTTGCCCTGGTCGACCAGCGCGTGGAGGACCTCCAACAGCTTGCGCACATCCTCGAAGTGCAAGCCCGTCGTGGGTTCGTCGAGGATGTAGAGCGTCTGGCCCGTTGCCCGCCGCGACAGCTCCTTGGCGAGCTTTACGCGCTGGGCTTCGCCGCCGCTGAGCGTCGTCGCCTGCTGGCCGACCTTGATGTAGCCGAGACCGACTTCCGCCAGCATCGCCATCTTCTCGCGGATGGGGGGGACGGCCTTGAAGAATTCCACCGCGTCCTCGACCGTCATGTCGAGGACGTCGGCGATGCTCTTGCCCTTGAACTTCACTTCCAGGGTTTCGCGGTTGTAGCGGTGGCCGTGGCAGACGTCGCAGGTGACGTAGACGTCGGGGAGGAAGTGCATCTCGATCTTGATCAGGCCGTCGCCGCTGCACGCCTCGCAGCGGCCGCCCTTCACGTTGAACGAGAAGCGGCCGGGCTTGTAGCCGCGCGCCAGACTCTCGGGGAGGCCCGCGAACCAGTCGCGGATCTGGGTGAAGGCGCCGGTGTAGGTGGCCGGGTTGGAGCGCGGGGTGCGGCCGATCGGGGACTGATCGATGTCGATCACCTTGTCGAGGCTCTGCAGGCCGTCAATGCCTTCGCACGGGCCGCAGACGACGCGGGCGCCGTTCAGCGCGCGGGCGGCGCCGGCGTAGAGCGTGTCGATGGTGAAGCTCGACTTGCCGGAGCCCGAGACGCCGGTGATGCAGGTGAAGGTGCCGAGCGGGATCGAGGCGCTGACGTTCTTGAGGTTGTTCGCGCGGGCGCCGTTGACGGTGAGCTTGCGGCCGTTGCCGGAGCGCCGGCTCGCTGGGATGGCGACTGAGCGGCGGCCGGTCAAATAGTCTGCCGTCAGAGACTTCTCATTGGCGAGGACTTCGTCGAGCGTGCCGCGGGCGACGACTTCGCCGCCATGGGCGCCGGCGCCGGGGCCCATGTCGATGACATAATCGGCGGTGCGGATCGCGTCCTCGTCATGCTCGACGACGATGACGGTGTTGCCGAGATCGCGCAGGCGCTTCAGCGTTACGAGCAGCCGGTCGTTGTCGCGCTGGTGGAGGCCGATTGAGGGCTCGTCGAGGACGTAGAGCACGCCCGACAGGCCGGAGCCGATCTGGCTGGCGAGGCGGATGCGCTGGCTCTCGCCGCCGCTGAGGGTGCCCGACGTGCGGTCCAGGTTCAGGTAATCGAGGCCGACATTGTTCAAAAAGCCGAGGCGCTCGTTGATTTCCTTGAGGATCGCGCGGGCGATTTCGCGCTGCTGCGGAGTCAGCTTGTCCTCGAGGGTGGAGAACCATTCCAGCGCGTGGCGGACGCTGCGGCGGGTGGACATGGAAATGTCCTCGCCGGCGATCTTGACGGCGAGCGGCTCGGGGCGGAGGCGCGCGCCCTTGCAGGTCTCGCAAGGCGCGGCGGATTGGTACTTCGAAAGCTCCTCGCGCATCCAGGCGCTTTCCGTCTGGAGCATGCGGCGGTTCAAATTGCCGATGACGCCTTCGAACGGCTTCTTGACGTCGTAGCTCTTGCGGCCGTCGATGAAGGTCAGCGTCACCGGACGGCCCTTGGTGCCGTGGAGGATGATGTCGCGCTCCTCCTCGAGGAGCTCGTTCCAGGGGATGTCGAGGCTGAAGCCGAACTCGCGGGCGAGGGAGCCGAGGACCTGCATGTAATAAGGGCTGGGCGGGTTGGACTTGGCCCAGGGCACGACCGCGCCCTTCTTGATGCTGAGATTCTGGTTGGGGACGACGAGCTCGGGATCGAAGAGGAGCTTTTCGCCCAGGCCGTCGCAGGCCGGGCAGGCGCCCTGGGGCGCGTTGAAGCTGAACAGGCGCGGCTCGATCTCGGCGATCGAGAAGCCGGAGACCGGGCAAGCGAACTTTTCGGAAAAGACGATGCGGCCGGGCGGGGCGTTGTCGCCGAGGACGGTTTTCTCCGCCGCCAGGGCTGAGCCTGTCGAAGCCCGGGTGCCGCGCGCTGCAACCCGCCCTTCGACAGGCTCAGGGCTAACGGATGAGTCTTCTAACTTACCATTTGACGACGCGCCTTCCGCCGCCTTGGGAGGATCGGCGGGGTCCATGTAGACCAGGCCTTCCGCGAGCTTCAGCGCCTGTTCCAGCGAGTCGGCGAGGCGCGTCTCGATGCCTTCGCGCACGACGATGCGGTCTACCACCACTTCGATGTCGTGCTTGTACTTCTTGTCGAGCGCGGGGGCGTCCTCGATGTCGTGGAGCTGGCCGTCGATGCGGACCCGGGTGAAGCCGGCCCTCTGCCACTCGGCGAGCTCCTTGCGATACTCGCCCTTGCGGCCGCGCACCACCGGGGCGAGCAGGTACAGGCGCGTGCCTTCGGGGAGCGCCATGACGCGGTCGACCATCTGGGAGACGGTCTGGGCGGAAATGGGGAGGCCGGTTTCCGGGCTGTAGGGGACGCCGACACGCGCCCAGAGCAGGCGCATGTAATCGTAGATTTCGGTGACGGTGGCGACCGTGGAGCGCGGGTTGCGGCTCGTCGTCTTCTGCTCGATCGAGATGGCCGGCGACAGGCCCTCGATATGATCGACGTCGGGCTTCTGCATCATCTCGAGGAACTGGCGCGCATAGGCGCTGAGGCTCTCGACGTAGCGGCGCTGCCCCTCGGCATAGATGGTGTCGAAGGCGAGCGAGGATTTTCCCGAGCCCGACAGGCCGGTGATGACCGTCAGCGTCTCGCGCGGGATGTCCACGTCGACGTTCTTCAAATTGTGCTCGCGCGCGCCGCGGACGCTCAGGTGGGTCAGCATCGCGTAAACGCTCGCTTCGGAAGGTGAGTCAGCATGGCCGATGATGTTCCAGATTTGTTCCGAGGCTAAAGAAGCGCGCGCGAAGCGTCAACGCAGAGCGGAGATGGTGTCGAAGGTGCGCCGGGGCAAGGTTAGGGGGCACCCGCCTGGCCGCTGTGGCAATTGCCACAGACTCGGGCGGCGGCATCGCGGAGGATGCCCGCTTCGCGCGGGGACGGCTTCGCGGAACGAGGGAAGGAACTCTGCCATGGCGATCGATCTGACGCGGCCGGCCAGCGAGGTGACCATCGCAGACGCCGCATACGCCCCCCTGTTCAAGAACCTGCAGGCGAACATCCTCAAGTCGCACGGGCGGAATGCGTCGCGTCACATCTTCCTGCGCTTCACAGGCGACCGAACCGCCGTGCGCAACTGGATCAAAACGAAGGTCGCCCCGCGGGTGCTCTCCGCCGAAGAGCAGTTCCGGCAGGCGAAGCTGCGCCATGACGACAAGAGCTTCGACGGCGGCATCGTCACCCTCTTCTTCCTCTCGGCCGCGGGCTATGCGTTCCTTGGGTTCGAAACCAAGAACAAGCTCAAGAGCAGCGCCTTCCGGAACGGAATGAAGGACCAGAAGAAAGGCGTCTTCCGGGAGGTCATCGAAGGCGCGCTCGACATCGACAACAAGGATCCGAAGCCGGCTACCTGGGAAACCGGGTTTCGGAGCGAGATCCACGCCATGGTGCTGCTCGCCGACGACCTCAGGAACGACAACGACAACGCGACGCGGCTGCTGAACGAGATCGAGCTGCTCAGAACGCAACTCGGCGGCATCGGCGAGATCCTGCTGATCGACGAAGGCAAGGCGCTGCGCCGCAGCCGCCCCGATCTGCCGGATGGCGAGGGCGAGCCGATCGAGCATTTCGGCTATTTCGACGGGATCAGCCAGCCGCTCTTCACGCGCGAGGACCTGAACCGCTATTACGGAGAGGAAAAGAAAGGGACGCGCGGCAACGGCAATTGGGATCCGTCCGCCAGCCTCGACCTCGTCCTCGTCCCCGACCCTTTCGCCGAGGCGGCCGACGCCTATGGCAGCTACTTCGTCTACCGCAAGCTCCACCAGGATGTCGGCGCCTGGAACGGAAAGGTCGTCGCCTGCGCGGACGCGATCGGACACGACCCCAGCCTGGCCGGCGCGATGGCGGTGGGCCGGTTCAAGGACGGCACTCCCGTCGTCGATTCGCCGACCCAGACCGGCAATTTCAACAACGATTTCGACTTCGAGCGCGATGATCCCGACGGCTTTTCCTGCCCGCGCCACGGCCATGTGCGCAAGGTGA
Source organism: Allosphingosinicella sp. (assembly GCA_036399655.1). GTDB lineage: Bacteria > Pseudomonadota > Alphaproteobacteria > Sphingomonadales > Sphingomonadaceae > Allosphingosinicella. The sequence goes on from DASWMS010000090.1 coordinate 27,482, forward strand.
ACCCGCGCGGCACCACGCCCAAGCCTGGCCTCAAGACGGAGCGGGCCAGGCGCATCGCGCGGCGCGGCATCCCCTACGGCAAGCCCCTCCCCGGCCTCTGTCCGCCAGGCGTCCCGACGGACCCGAACCCCAGTGCCGATCGCGGCCTGCTCTTCATGTGCTACCAGGCAAATGTTGAAAAGCAGTTCGAATTCATCCAGCGCGTCTGGGTCGACAACCCCAATTTCCCCAAGCAACTGCTCGGCTCCAAGGATACCGGGGACGATCCCGTGATCGGCCAGCGCAAGAACGAGCTGCAGCGTTGGCCGAAGAAGTGGGGCGACAAGACGGCGGGGCGCATCAACTTCAACTTCGAAGCGGCAGTGACGCTGAAGGGCGGAGAGTATTTCTTCGCGCCGAGCCGACCTTTCCTTTCCTCGCTCTGATCGGGCGGAGCAGAAAGAAACCGTGGATGGTCCGCCCGCGCGGCGCCGCCGCCGGTTCTCTGCGGATTTGCAATCCCGCGCCACGCATCCTAGATCGCCGGCACGCCTGCTGGGTCGGATCGGCATGCCGATTCCGATCCCGCCGCGCCGCCTCGCCGAGCGTGCGGGACGAAGAAAGGATTGCCTGTCGATGTCCACCCAGCTCGAATTCTACCGCGCGCGCGCCGCCGACGCGCGCGCCGACGCCGATGCCGCCACGCTCGACAACGTCCGCGAGCGCTGCCTGCGCGCGGCGGCCGCCTGGGAAGACATGGCCGACCGCGCCGCTCGGACCGACAAGATTCGCGCCCGCCAGGAGGCCGAGAAAGCCGCGGCAGCCGCCGCCGGCTGATCTTCGGCGCCGGAGAGGCGGCTCAGGCCCTGCCCTCTCCTCCGGGGCTCGCCGCGCCGACAGGGCTGGTTTCCCCGCCGCCGCCGCCGCCGAGGTCTCCCTTGTCGTCCGGAGTGCCTGAGCCGACATCGCCGCGGCCCGCCCCCGAGCCCAGCGTCTCCCCGCCGACCGGGCCGCCGCTCAGCCGCTCCGCGCCGGGCTCCGCCGCCGCCGCCGCGTCGGCAAGGCTGCCGGAGGCGTCGCCGAGCGCGGCGGCTTCCGCCGCGATCGCATTGTCCCGCGCGCTCCGGCCCGCGGGGGAAGCACCGGGCGGGGAAGCGCCGCCGGGCAAGTCGCCCGGAACGCCGCCCGCCGTGCCGCCAGTGGCGGAAAGGGTGCCGCCGGAAGGATCGCCCTTGCCGGAAATGGTGCCGCCGCCGCTCGATCCGCCGGCGCCGCCGAGATCCCCGTCGTCATGGCCCGCAAGCGGAGCCGTGTTGAGCCCGCCGCCGATGCCGCCTGCGCCACCGGGATCGCCCCGGCTGCCGTCGTCTTCCTGTGCGCTCATGTTCAACTCCCGCGTTGATGTCGGCGGGGAGAACCGCCAAGCCGCGCCGGCTGTTCCGGGCGGGCTTCGAGGAGAGCGCGGTTGGAGGAGGCGAAGCCAGCTCCTTTCAAGCGGATCGATTTCACGCGGAGGCGCGGAGACGCGGAGTGCCTGCGCGGCTCCCATGTCAGCCCGGCTGCGAATGCCGCGGCCCGGTGACCGCACCCCTCCGCGTCTCCGCGCCTCCGCGTGAACAGAAAGCAGCGAACGAGGACAGGCTTAAAGCGAGTTGCAGATCTCGACTTCGAGGTCGGAGATGGCCTGGCTGACATGCGCGCCGACGCGCCACACCTGCAGCCTGTCGAGCTCCTCGAGGCAATCGCGCAGCCGCTCGGCCACTTCGCTCAGCGAAGCCGTCCGGTTCTTGGCCGCGAGTCCCTCCACGTCGAATGGGGTGGTCGCGTCGTTGAACTTGTCCATGATCGATCCGCGAACCTTTGACTGACGCACCCTTACCGCAAGAGTTACCATCTTCCGGTTGCGGGATGCTACCTTTTTGATGGGGGGCATAGCTGGGCTTTGTGCCGTGGCGCGACAGCGCGCGAGCCCGGCCGGCCTCTCCGGCAATTGGTATACCAGCCGCTGGGCATTGTCCGGAGCGGCCGCGCGCCCGATCCATTCCCTTGCCGCGGACGTGCGGCGGGGAGGGTGGACGATGCCGGCGGCCGGGGCGACAAGGACGATCGAGGACCGCTCGGCGCATCTCGACGTGCGGCCGGACAAGGCCCGTGCGGCTCCGCCCCCGGGGGGCGACTTCCGCTGCCGCCAGATCCTCGCCGACCTCCTCTGCGCCGCCTGGCCGCGGGAGGCCGAACCTTGCGCCGACGCTCTCATCGCTGAGTTCGGCTCGCTCCCTGCGCTGCTCGCCGCCGATCCGGCCGCCGTGACGCGCTGCCTCGGCGAGGGCGGCGAAGCCATTGCTGCCTTTCTCGCGACGGTGCGCGGCGCACAGCTCCATGCGCTTCGCCGCGAGATCGAGCCGGGGCCGCTCATTCCGACCTCCGCGGCCCTGCTCGACTATCTCCATGTGCGCATGGCCTGGACGGGGGAGGAGCAGTTCCGCGTGCTCTACCTCAACAGCCGCAACCGCCTGCTCCGCGACGAGACGGTGGCGACGGGCACGCCCAACGAGGTGACCGTCCACCCGCGCGCGATCGTGAAACGCGCGCTGGAGCTCGGCGCGACGGCCGTGATCCTCGTCCACAACCATCCGTCCGGAAGCCCGGATCCCAGCCAGAGCGACATCCAGACGACGGCGAAGATCGTCCGCGCCGCCAGGACGCTCGACATCGTCGTCCACGATCACATCATCGTCGCCCGATCCGGCTGGCGCAGCTTCCGGCAGAGCGGGCTTCTTCTGTAGGGCAGCGCTTTGCCGGCGCGCGGCGCCCGCGCGCCCGAGCAACTGCAAACCGCCCTTCGACAGGCTCAGGGCTGGCGGTGTGGGGGCGTGGTCGAGCCCGGCACTCCAGCCACCAGGGCTGAGCCTGCCGAAGCCCGGCCGCCGCGCAGGGGCTTTCAGTCGCCGTCGCCGTCGGCGGGTTCGTTCTGCATCGGACTGACGCCGCCGTTCGGACGGTGGTCCGGGTTCGGCATGCCGCCGCGGACGCCGCCCATGCCGCCGGGGCCGCCCGGGTCCGCACCGATGGCCGCGCCCGAGGTCACGCCGGATTCGGCGCCGCTGGTCTCCGATCGGCCGGCGCTCATGTCGCCGCTCTCGGCCGCTGCCTGGGTGCCCGCGCCGCGACCGCCTTCGCCGCCGCCGAGCCGGTTCGCGAGATCGTCGCCGTCGCCTTCGCCTTCATGTGCCATCCGAGTCGTTCCTTTTCCTGATGAGCCTCACGCCGACCAACGCCGCCCTGCGCCCACCCGTTCCGGAGAGGCGGCCGGAGCCGTCACAAAGGCTATTGCGACTTACTCGCAAGAGTGGCAGAAGGATCGGCGATGATCGTCTGCATCTGCAATGCGATACGCGAAAAGGACGTCCGCGAGGCGGCGCGGAGCGGCGCCACCTGCCCGGCCAGCGCCTATGCCGCCAAGGGCTGCCGCCCGCGCTGCGGCCAATGCTTCTCATTCGCACGCCAGATCATTGCCGCGGAGCGTGCGACTGCCTAGCAAGAGCAGGCCGTTTTTTTCGCAGATTTCCGCCGTTTTTGCGGGTTTCCATCGCCGCCGCAAAGGGCTATCCGGGCCGCAACGAATAGGAGGTCCCGATGCAGGGCGACGCCGACGTCATCCGCCACCTGAACGACGCGCTCAAGAACGAGCTGACGGCGATCAACCAATATTTCCTCCATTATCGCATCCTCGACAATTGGGGCGTGAAGCGGCTCGCGAAATACGAATATGACGAGTCGATCGACGAGATGAAGCACGCCGACCGGCTCGCGGCGCGCGTGCTGTTCCTCGGCGGCCTTCCCAATTTCCAGATGCTCGGCCGCCTGCGCATCGGCGAAAGCGTCGACGAAATCCTGCGCGCCGACCTCGAGCTCGAGCGCGAGGCCGTGGTGCAATTGAAGGGGGCGGTCGCGCATTGCGAGATCGTCCAGGATTATGTCAGCCGCGACCTGTTCGCCTCGATCCTCGCGAGCGAGGAAGAGCATATCGACACGATCGAACAGCAATTCGACATGATCGAGCGCATGGGCCTCCAGAACTACGTGCAGCTCCAGTCCACCGCCATCGAAGGTTAGGCTGCGGCGCACTGCGAACCGGGCTTCGACAAGCTCAGCCCTGGCGTGGGTGGGGGCCTGCACCGCGAGGGCCGCCCACACCGCTCGCCCTGAGCCTCGGGGGGGGGGGGGTAGGAACCTGCACCGTGAGGGCCGCCCTCCCCGCTAGCCCTGAGCCTGTCGAAGGGCGGGTTGCAGCGCTCAAAAGTCCGCGCCCTGCAAACCGGGCTTCGACAAGCTCAGCCCTAGCGGGAGTGGGGACCTGCACCGTGAGGAGCGCCCTCCCCACTCGCCCTGAGCCTTCCTGCACCGTGAGAGCCGCCCACAGCGCTAGCCCTGAGCCCGTCGAAGGGCGGGTTGCAGCGCTCAAAAGTCCGCGCCCTGCAAACCGGGCTTCGACAAGCTCAGCCCTGGCGGTAGGTGGGGACCTTCACCGCGACGCCCACCCCTACCGCCAGCCCTGAGGGTGTCGCAGGGCGGGCTGCAGCGCCTAGGTCTGCCGGCTTCGTGCCAGCAGCTTGATCCTGTCCCAGTTGCCGGCAATCAGCGCTTCTTTCTTCGCGCGCGACCAGCCTTTCAATCGCCGCTCGGCTTCCTTGGCTTCGATCCGCGTCGAGAAGCTGTCGCTCCACACGAGCGCGACCGGGCGGCGCTTGAACGTGTAGCAGCCGGTGTCGTGTCCCGATTCATGCTGAGCGACACGTGCTTCGAGATCGTCGGTGCTGCCCGCATAATAGCGCCCGTCGGAGCAGCGCAGCATGTAGGCGTAGAAAGCCATGCGTGCCTGTGTGCCACTGCAAACCGGGCTTCGACAAGCTCAGCCCTGGCGGGAGTGGGAACCTGCATCCATGTGGACCGCCCTCCCCACTCGCCCTGAGCCTTCCTGCACCGTGAGCGCCGCCCACACCGCTAGCCCTGAGCCCGTCGAAGGGCGGGTTGCAGCGCTCAAAGGTCCGCGCCCTGCAAACCGGGCTTCGACAAGCTCAGCCCTGGCGGGAGTGGGAACCTGCATCCGTGTGGACCGCCCTCCCCACTCGCCCTTGGCCTTCCTGCACCGTGAGCGCCGCCCACACCGCTAGCCCTGAGCCCGTCGAAGGGCGGGTTGCAGCGATCAAAGGTCCGCGCCCTGCAAACCGGGTTTCGACAAGCTTAGCCCTGGCGGGAGTGGGAACCTGCACCGTGAGGGCCGCCCTCCCACTCGCCCTGAGCCTTCCTGCACCGTGCGGGCCGCCCACACCGCTAGCCTTGAGCCTGTCGAAGGGCGGGTTGCAGCGCTCAAAGGTCCGCGCACTGCAAACCGGGCTTCGAAAAGCTCAGCACTGGCGGGGGGTGGGGTCGCGCCGCCGTTTCCTCGCCGTCCGCGCGACGCTGGCAGGGGCGCCGCCGGTGCGCTAACCTCGCGGCCTGCCTGGGAGGGGACCCGAATGACTGCCGCCACCGAAGCTTCGCCGCGCATTGCGGCGCTCGACATCCTGCGCGGAGTCGCGGTGATGGGGATCCTGGCGATGAACATCGCCAACTTCGCCATGCCGCAGCAGGCCTATATGAACCCGGTCGCCTATGGGCATGAGGGGCCGGCGGACCTCGTCGCCTGGGCGGTCAACTTCGTGCTCGTCGACGGGAAGATGCGCGGGCTCTTCTCCTTCCTGTTCGGCGCCTCGATGCTGCTGGTGATCGAGCGGGCGGACGCGCGGGACGAGTCGCCGGCGAGGGTGCATTTCCGGCGCATGCTGTGGCTGCTCCTGTTCGGCCTCGCCCATTTCTACTTCATCTGGAACGGCGACATCCTGACCGGCTATGCGTGCGTCGGGATGATCGCCTATTTCCTCCGCTGGAAGGAGGACGGCGCGCTCCTGCGCATCGGCTTCGGCCTGGTGATCGTCCAGGCGGCGATCTTCGCGATGATGACCGCCGGCGTCGCCGTTGCGGCGTCGGAAGCCGCGCAGCCCGGCGCGAGCGCGGAGGCGCTCAGGAACTGGGCGGATATCCAGCGCGAGATCGCCATGCCCGATGCCGCCGGAGTGCGCGCCAGCATCGCGCTCCACGACGGAAGCTGGATCGGGCTCGCCCGCCATCAGCTCACCCAGAACGCTTTCAACCCGGTGGCGATGATCGCCATCTATGGATGGGAGACGCTGGCCTACATGCTGTTCGGCATGTGGGGGCTGCGAAGCGGCTTCCTGACCGGCGGGTGGGACGATGCGCGGTACCGCAAGGTCGCCGCGATCGGCTTTGCGATCACCATCCCCGCCTATGCGGCGCTGGCCGCCATCATCTGGGGGAGCGGCTTTTCGGCGGTGGCGCTGGTCGCTTGCGGCATGGCGGTGCCGGCGCTGCTCCGGCCGGTCATGGTCGCGGCCTGGGCTGCGCTCATCATCCTCCTGACGCGGCGCGGCGGCGCCCTCACCGGGCGGATCGCCGCGGCGGGGCGGGCGGCCTTCACCAACTATCTGGGCACCAGCATCCTCATGACCGGGCTGTTCTACGGCTGGGGCTTCGGCCTGTTCGGCGATCTGCGGCGCATCGAGCTCTGGATCGTCGTCGCCGCCATGTGGGCGGTGATGCTGCTCTGGTCGAAGCCGTGGCTGGAGCGCTTCCGCTACGGGCCGTTCGAGTGGCTGTGGCGGTCGCTGTCCCGCTGGGAGATCCAGCCGATGCGGCGGCGCGCGGAGATCGCCGCCGCGGCCGCCTAGCCCTGCCGCGCCCTCAGCTCGGGTTGGCGGCACCCTCCGGGGCGCGAAGCAGGATCTCGAGCGCGGCGGCGGGCACCACCCTCACCCGCTCGCCCTCCTCGTCGTGTTGCGGGAGCGAGCGGCCGTTCGGAAGGAAGGAGCGCATGCGGTAGCCGGCGCCGTCGCGGTCGTAGCGGGTGCAGACGACCTGGTCCTCGCCTGCGAGGATCGCGATGCGGAAGAACATGACCATGTCTTCGTCTTCGGGGCTCTCGGGCGCATCGGGCACTTCGTAGAGGATGGCGTGCGAGACGGGATCGCTGCAGTCCGCGGTGCCGACCCGGCGGCTGTTGGCGCGCAGCGCGATGACGTAGCGGGGCGTCAACCGGCCGAACTGCACGAACGGATTGTCGTGCGACGCGCCGGCCGTCCCGTAGGTGTCGGCGATGCGCCAGCCGCGCGGCGCGAAATCGGCAATGCCCCGGCGCGTCAGAATGGCGACGGAAGGTGTGTCGCCGCCGGTGGTATGCAGCCAGTGAGTCTCGGCGCCCGCGGCGCGCGCCTCCGCATCGGGATCGGCGCCGCCGACATTCCACCCTGCCACCGCCGGGCCGGGACCGAACATGCTCTCGCGCATGGCCGTAACCGCGCCGCGCAGGATCGTCAGCATCTCCTGCTCGCTCGGCTCGTCGTCCGGGGCCTCCGACGGTGCGTCGGCGCCCGGCTTCTGCGCGAGGGCGGCGGCCGGCGCCGTAAGGATCGAGCAGGCGGCGGCAAGCAGGAACAGGCGCTTCATCGGAACACTCCGCGGGAGGAGCGTCGAGACTAAGCGCCGAGGCGGCGGAGCGGCAAGGACTTCCGAGCACCGAGCGCGGCAATCCGCCCTTCGACAGGCTCAGGGCTGGCGGCTGTTGGTACGGCTGCGTGCTCGCCTTTCTCCGCCGCTGGGGCTGAGCCTGTCGAAGCCCGGTCTGCCGGTCACGAGGTGCTGCGATCCGTGCTTCGACAGGCTCAGGGCTGGCGGCTGATGGTACGGCCGCGTGCTCGCCTTTCTCCACCGCTGGGGCTGAGCCTGTCGAAGCCCCGGCTTGCCGGTCACGACGTGTGGCGATCCGCCCTTCGACAGGCTCAGGGCTGGCGGCTGTTGGTACGGCTGCGTGCTCGCCTTTCTCCCGTCCGAACTTGCGCGGCTCCCTTACGCGCAGGCGCGCTCAGTCGCCGCCGCTGCTGCCGAAGGGGTTCTTGGAGCCCCGGAAGGTGAGGCGGACGGGGACGGCGCCGAAGCCGAGCTCGCGGCGCATGCCGTTGATGAGATAGCGGCGGTAGCTTTCCGGCAGCATCTCGGTGCGGCTGCCGAAGACGACGAAGGCCGGCGGGCGCGTGTTGACCTGCGTGATGTAGCGCAGCTTGATGCGCTTTCCGCCGGGCGCGGGCGGCGGGTTCTTCTCCAGCGCGTCCTCGAACCAGCGGTTGAGCTGGCCGGTCGACACGCGGCGCGACCAGGTTTCACGGATCTCGAAGGCGGCGGCGAGGAGCTGGTCGATACCCTTGCCGGTGATCGCCGAGACGGTGAGGAGCGGCACGCCGGGCGCCTGGGCGAGGCCCTCCTGCAGCGCGCCGCTGATTCCCTGGAAGAGGCCGCTGCCGCCCTCGGCCACGTCCCATTTGTTGATGGCGATGAGGAGCGCTCGGCCTTCCTGGAGGACCTTGTCGGCGATCTTCAGATCCTGCGCCTCGAGGCCGAGCGTCGCATCGAGGAGGAGGACGACGACTTCGGCGAAGTCCACCGCGCGCCGGGCGTCGGCAACCGAGAGCTTCTCGAGCTTGTCCTGGACGCGGGCCTTCTTGCGCATGCCGGCCGTGTCGATGAGGCGGACGCGGCGGCGCATGCCGTCGGGCGCTTCCCATTCCCAGTCGACCGCGATCGAATCGCGGGTGATGCCGGCCTCCGGACCGGTGATCAGCCGGTCCTCGCGCAGCATGCGGTTGATGAGCGTCGATTTGCCCGCATTGGGGCGGCCGACGATGGCGAGCTTGAGCGGGCCGCCCTCGCCTTCCTCCTCTTCCTCTTCGCTTCCCTTGCCTTCGAGGCGGGGGGCGAGCTGTTCGAACAGGTCGCCGACGCCTTCGCCATGCTCGGCGCTGAGCGCGACGGGTTCGCCGAGGCCGAGCGAGAAGGCGTCGTAGAGGCCGGCATCCCCAGCGCGCCCTTCCGCCTTGTTGGCGGCGAGGACGACGGGCGTGTCGGCGGCGCGCAGCCAGCGGGCGATCTCCTCGTCGAGCGGGGTGACGCCGGCGCGGGCGTCGATCAGGAACAAGGCGACGTCGGCTTCGCGCACCGCCGCCTCGGTCTGCGTGCGCATGCGGCCGGGCAGCGTCTCGGGATCCTCGTCCTCGTAGCCGGCCGTGTCGATGATGCGGAAATCGAGGCCGAGCAGGCTCGCCTCGCCCTCGCGCCGGTCGCGGGTGACGCCGGGGCGGTCGTCGACGAGCGCGAGCTTGCGGCCGACGAGGCGGTTGAACAGCGTCGACTTGCCGACATTCGGGCGGCCGACGATCGCGACAGTGGGGAGCTTCGGCATGCGGGGGCAGTGCCCTTCCGGGGCTTGAGGGTCAACCGGTGCGGTGTGCGTCCCGGGTCGCGTCCGGGTCGGAGCGCTTCAAACCGGGCTTCGACAGGCTCAGCCCTAGCGGGAGTAGGAGGGCTCGGATGCCCCTCCAGGAGTCCGAGCGGCAGTGGGGTGGGCTCGTGTGCTTCCACCACCGCTAGCCCTGAGCCTGTCGAAGGGCGGGTTGCAGTTCCTCGGGGTGCATTTCACCCGCTGAGATCCCGGCCTTCAGCCTTTGGCTGAAGTTTACCCTGAGCGCCGCCCTGGCGGGCAGTCGAAGGGCCGGGATGACGTGCCTGGCTTACCGGTACGCCGTAAGCCTGCCGCGGTCGTCGAGGATGTAGAGGGTGTTGCCGGCGACGACCGGGGAGAGCGAGATGGGTGCCCGCGTCTCGACCGTCTGGAGCACGCTGCCGTCGGTGGGCGAGGCGAAGACGATCTGGCCCAGCGTGTTGACGAGCACCAGGCGGCCGCCGGCGAGCACCGGCCCGCGCCAGGTGATCGTGCCGCGGCGGTCCTCGACGTCGCGGAAGCGCTGGAGCTGCGACATCCAGCGCACCCGGCCCGTGGCCCGCGCGATGGCGAGGAGCTGGGCGGTGTCGGTGATCACGAAGACGAAGTCGCCCGCGACCCAGGGCGTGCCCGTGCCGGCGATGTTGAGCTCCCACAGGCGCTGGCCGGTGTTGAGCTCGAGCGCGACCATGCGGCCGCCCTGGCCGATCGCGTAGACCCGGCCCTGGTCGACGACCGGATCGGCATCGATGTCGGAGAGGGAATGGACCCGGGTGCTGACCGTGGTGCGGGTCAGCGCGTCGGACCAGACCTCGGTGCCGTTCTCGTAGCGGTAGGCGGTGAGCTCGCCCGAGGAATAGCCGGCGACGACCGTCGACTGGCCGAAGGCGGGCGAGGCGGCGCCGAAGACGCCCGAGGCTTCGGCTGAGCCGGAAACCGCCCAGCGCTGGGCGCCGTCGGCAGTGTTCAAGGCGAAGAGCTGGTTGTCCTGGCTGACGACATAGACCGTGTCGCCGGCAATGGTCGGGTTGCCGCGCAGGGGCCCGCCCGGGCGGACCTGCCACAGAACGTTGCCGTTCGTGGCGTCCATCGCCGCCGCGTCGCCGGCGCCGTTCACGGCATAGAGGCGGCCGTTGTCGAAGCTGACGCCGCCGCCGAAGAGGGTGCGGTCGCTCGCCTGCGGGCTGGTGAGCTGGCGCTGCCAGACCGTGTTGCCGGTCTGCGGATCGAGGGCGCGGATCACGGCCTGCGAGTCCATCGTGTAGACACGGCCGCCGCCGACCACCGGCGCGGCCCCGAGGCGGCCGCTGGTGCTGCTCCCCTGCCCGATCGAAACCGACCAGGCGGGCGTCAGCGCGGTACCGAGCGCGACATGGCCGACCGACTTGGAGGCCGTGCCGCCGCCCTGCGCCCAGTCGGCATTCTCGGCCGGAGCCGGGAGAACGACCGGAACGTCGGCGAGCTCGGGATCGACTTCGACGCCGGCTTCGCCGCTCAGCACCGGAATGCGCTGGCCGACGGTGGGCGTGCCCTTCTGGCCGGAGCCGCCGCCGCCGAGGATGCCGCAGCCGGAGAGGATGGTAGCGGCGGCGAGCGCGAACAGGACAGGTCTCATTCTCATTCCTTCGTGGCGGACGCGGCCGGAGCGGCGGGGGCGGGCGCGGGCGCGGCGGCAGCATTGCCCCCGCCCGCACTGCCGCCGCCGCGCCTCGGCGCGTCCTGCGTTGCATCGATACCAAGACCACCGGCCATCTGAACGGCACGCGAACGGATCGACTCGGGGACCGTGTCGTCTTCGGCGATCGCCTTGAAGACCGCGCCGGCCTGCTGCGACTGCTGGGCGCGCAGATGGGCGTGGGCAGTGAGCTCTCCGGCGGTGCCGTGGAAGGGATTGCCGCGCTGGACGAGCGGGCGGAGCCGCTGGATGACCTGCGCCGGCTGGAGCCCCGCATATTCGATCGTCGTCTGGCGCACGAGTGCGGCGTTGCGCACCTCCTGTGGAACGTCGCCGTCGGCCGCGACCTGGCCGAGAATGCGCGCCGCGCCGGCGGCATCGCCCTGCTGGGCGAGGAGATTGGCACGGCTGATCAGGCCGAGCGCGCGATAGGTGTCGTTGCCGCTGCCTTCGAGCTCGGCGATGCGGGTGGCGGTGCCGCGATAGGCGCCCTTCTGCATGTCCTCGACGATGCCGGTGAGCGCCTCGCCCTGCGCCGCGGTGCGGGCCTGCCGGTGATTCTGCCACCAGATGAAGCCGCCGATCGCCGCGATCAGGAGGACGAAGCCGGCAACGATGAGCCAGCGATAGCGCTCCCAGGTCTGCAGCGCCTGGTCGCGCCGCAGCTCGTCGTCCACCTCGCGGTAGAAAGCCTCATTCTCCTTCGGCTTGATCGCCAACTCGTTTTCTCCACAACAGGCGGGCGCCGCATGGGCGCGGGCTCCGCCTTTCGAAACCTCAATTGCTTGGCGCTCCGGCCGATCGGCGGGCGCGCGGGCCCCCGCGCTTCCTTAACCAGCGCGGGCGCCCGAGGAAAGACCAATCGGATCGGAGCGCTCAGCCGGCGGGCTTGATCTGGCTCGGCCGGTAGATCTGCTCTTCGGTCGGAAAGGCGCGGCTCTTCACTTCGCCCGCATAGGCCGCGGCGGCCTCGCCGATGCGGGCGGCGAGATCGTCGTAGCGCTTGACGAAGCGGGGCGTGCGCTCGAACAGGCCGAGCATGTCTTCGGTCACCAGCACCTGGCCGTCGCACTGCGCGGAGGCGCCGATGCCGATCGTCGGGCAGGCCACGGTGCGGGTCGCCTCGTTGGCGATTTCCTCCATCACCCCCTCCAGCACGAGGGCAAAGGCGCCGGCTTCGGCGACGGCACGGGCGTCGGCGAGGATCTTGGCGGCTTCGGCATCGTCGCGGCCGCGGGCGCGGTAGCCGCCGAGCGCGTTTACCGCCTGCGGTGTGAGCCCGACGTGGCCGATGACGGGAATGCCGCGCCGCACGAGGAAGGCGACCGTATCGGCCATCGCTTCGCCGCCTTCGAGCTTCACCGCCGCGGCGCCGGTCTCTTTCATCACACGCGCCGCGTTGCGGAAGGCCTGGCCAGGGCTTTCCTCGTAGGAGCCGAAGGGCATGTCGATGGCGACGAGCGCGTGCCAGGAGCCGCGGACGACGGCGGCGCCGTGCGCGCACATCATGTCGAGCGTCACCGGGATGGTGGAGGGAAGGCCGTAAATGACCTGGCCGAGGCTGTCGCCGACGAGGAGCATGTCGCAATGCGGGTCGAGCAACTGCGCCATGCGCGCCGTGTAGGCGGTCAGCATCACGATCGGTTCGCCGCCCTTCCTCCCCTGGATGGCGGGCGCGGTGAGGCGGCGCATCGGTGAGGGCGTCGGATTGGCGCGCGAAGTGGCGGTGTCGAGCGTGTAGGTGGACATGGCGCGGCTTTAGCGCGTCCGGCGGAGGCTGGCAAAAAGGCGGCGAACGTGGTCCATTCGTGCGCGAGGAGAGCGATGATGGCGGAGCATCGAGAGGCGAAGATCGGGCGGCGGGCGCTGATGGCGGGCGGCCTTGGCCTTGCCACGCTTGCCGCGACTCCGGCGGAGGCATGCACGCTGTTGGGGACGCGGTCTCGCCAGCGTGCGTATTATTCGCCAGCGCGAGCGCGAGCTTTGCTGGAGCGGCTGGTCGCCGCTGCGAGCCGCCGGGACGGAGCGAGCGACGATGCCTTCGATGATATCGGCATCGGCATCCAGATCGGCGACGATCTCCATCCCGCCTCTGCGGCGAGGGGCTGGCTGGTTTCGGAAGGGCGGCGGGACAGCGAGCCGGCGGTGTTGCTTGGAATGGGGCTGCTCGGCGAAGGGCGCCGGGAGCGGCTTTACCTTGTCGCGGTGCGGCGCACCGCATGGCGCCAGGCCTATGAAGAGGACAGCTGCACCAGCGGATCGCCGGAGGGCTTCTACAAGCGCGTCGAAGCGTGGCTGTACAATTTCGCGCCGGACGACGGCAGTTCGCTGCGTCACGTACCGGAGCTCCTCACCCACCTGCGCGCCTATGTGCCCGAAGCGCGCGAAGAGCTGAGCGTCGCATGGTGAGGATCGCACTGCTCGCCGCCGCCGCGGCCATGCTCGGTGCCGCCGCGCCCGCGGCTCAGTATCGCGCGAACTGGCGGATCACGCCGGACGGCCTGGGGCCGCTCCGGATCGGGATGAGCCGGGCGCAGGTGACTCGCATCGTCGGCGCCCCGCTGGAGGGCGAGGAACTCACCGAAGGCTGCATCGAGATGCAGGCGGCGCGCGGCTGGCGCGGCATCTTTTTCATGTTCGAGGAAGGGCGGCTGACCCGCATCTCGCTCGGCAGCGAGAGCGGCATCTCAACACCGCGCGGCATCGCGGTCGGGGCGAGCGAGGCGGACGTGCGGCGCGCCTACGGCCGCGGCATCGAGAGCGAGGAGCATACCTATCAGGAGGCGCCGGCGCGCTATTTCACATTCTGGACGGTGCCGGAACGGCGCGGCGTGCGCTTCGAGACCGACGGGCGGCGCCGTGTGGACACGATTCACGCCGGCGGACCCTCCATCCGCTATGTCGAAGGCTGCCTCTGATCAGGCGGCGATGTCCTGGGGGTGGTCGAGCAGCGGGTAGATGTCGTCGGTCTCGCTGTCGATGCGCAGGCGGACCATCTCGAGGAGATCCGCAATGTCGGCGCTGAAGTCGCTCCAGCGGCTGCGGACCTCGTCCGGTGTCCATGCCTGCTCGAAGGCGGCGACATGGCGGTCCAGCGCGCCATGCTCCTCGCGCACCTGTGCGGCGAGGACGGCCGCAACCCTGTCGCCCGGCGCTTCGGGGGCAGGATCGAGAACGCTGTTCTCGCGCAGCAGGTGAACCCGGAGGAGCTGCGTGAACTGGCCGAGCAGGACCAGGAAACGCGGCAGGTCCGGCGGCGGGGCATCCCCGCGCGCACCGGCGCCGAGCGCCTCGGACATGCCGATGAGAAGGTCGTGCTCGTAGCGAAGCTGCGTCGTGAACGGCATCCCGGCCCCCAATCCCCTGACAGGGACGCTAGGGCGCGCGAGCTTACTGGCCTGTAAAGACCGGCCCCGGCAATACCCGCAAATTCTGGCCGCAAGTTTTCCCGATATTTTCGTCAGTTACGCGGATCGTAGGCGTGCGGAAGATTGCCTTCCTGTGGCTGGCGATAGCGATCGCGAAGGCGCGTCTGGCGGTTTTCGAGGGATTGCGCGACGCCGTCGATCCAGACCGCCTCGACGTTGCTCGAAAGCTCCAGGGGATCGCCGTTCCAGATGACGACGTCGGCGCGGCGCCCCGGGCGCAGCGAGCCGACCTCGCCGCCCAGGCCGAAGGCCTCGGCAGGCGCCGAGCTGATCGCCGCAAAGGCTTCGTCCCAGGTCAGGCCGGTATGGCCGGGCACGCGGGTGATGGCGACGAGATTGCCGGCATATTGCGTCGTGACCCTGACTTGCCGCGCCTCGTCGTCGTTGATCATGCCGATGCCGACGGGGATGCCGGCCGCGCGCATGCGGCCGACGTTCGATTGGGTGGCGGCGATCTGCTCGAAGCTGGCAGGAAGATCCGTCAGCGCATTGGCGATGACGGGTACCTGCGCCGCGGCGATCTCGCGGGCGACGCGCCAGCCTTCGGTCGCGCCGACGAGGACGAGGCGCAGGCGCGGGAATTCGCGCTTCAGCGCCAGCGCCTGGAGGATGTCCGCCGCGCGCTCCACATGAACAAGGAGATATTGCTGCCCGCGGACGACCGGCACCAGGGCCGCGGCGTCGAAGCGGGTGAGGAGCACGTCATCGCGCCGGTTGGTGCCGGTGGTGACGGCGGGATTCTCCGGCATGTCCTCGGGCGGCATGTCCTGCTGCTGGCTGCCCGCGCCGCCGCTGCCGCCGCCGCTGGAGATCGGCACGCGCAGCTCGCCCGCTTCGCGCAGCGCGTTGCGGAGGAGAACGTGCGCCGAAGCGCGGCTGCCGCCGGCCTGCTGCGCGCCTTCCTCGCCGAACTCGATGAACTGGAAGAGGCGCCGCCGCGTGATCGGTTGCATGTCGCCGCCGAGATCGATCATCGCGCCCTGCCCCGCGAAGATGCTGCGCGAAGCGCCCGGCGCGACGATGGCGCGGGTGACTCCGGCGGCACGGTTGACCGAGATCGACGTGTTCTGCGGATTGACGACGGGCGCGATGTCGATCGCGGCGCTGAACGGCGAATTGGCGGCCGAGATGTCGTTGGTCGCGTTCACCGCATCGACTTCGACGAGGCCGATGCGCGAGAAGCCGGCGACGATGCCCGGCGTGACCCAGCGTCCCTGCGCGTCGATCACCTGCGCGCCCGCGGGCACCGCCACGCCGCGCCCGGCGGCGACGACGCGTCCGTTGTTGATGACGACGGTGCCGCCATCGATCGGCGGGGTTCCGTCGCCGAGGACGACGCGCCCGCCGGTGATGGCGATGGATTGGGCGAGGGCGGGGGTCGAGGAAACCGCCAGCACCGCAGCCAGAGCCACCCGCCACCGCTGGCCCTGAGCCTGTCGAAGGGCCTTGGGCAGGGCTCCGAGGAACCTCGCAAGCGCGAACCGGGCTTCGACAGGCTCAGCCCTGGCGGTGTTTGGCATGTCGGCATTCACCCGTGCGCGAAGCCCCTTCATTTCACGTCTCCCTCGCCGGGCTGGCCGAGCTCGAAGTCGGTGACCGGGCGGAGCCTGGGATTGTTCATGTCGTAGAGGAGGGCGCCGTCGATCCAGACCTGCTGCGGCCGCGTGTAGACGCTGTAGGGATTGCCGTTCCACATGACGACGTCGGCGCGCTTGCCGGCGCGAAGGCTCCCCGTCTCGTTCTCGATGCCGAGTGAACGGGCCGGGTTGAGGCTCAGCCAGCGCCACGCTTCCTCGTCGGAGATGGCGATGCCCATGCGGCGGCCGTCGGCGAGCGCCTTTGCGGCTTCCTGGTTGAGGCGCTGGATGCCGTTCGGGTCGTCCGAATGGATGATCGTGCAGGCGCCGGCCTGGTGGACCAGCGGCGCATTCTCGTTGATCGCGTCGTAGCTCTCCATCTTGAAGCCCCACCAATCGGACCAGACGGCCGCGCAGGTGTTCGACTCGCGAAGGAGATCGGCGATCTTGTAGGCTTCCACGGCGTGGTGGAAGCTCGCGATCCGGAAACCGAACTCGCGCGCCATGTCGAGCATGATGGCCATCTCGTCGGCGCGGTAGCAATGGTTGTGGATCATGATGCGGCCGTCGAGCACGTCGGCGAGCGTATCGAGCTGCAGGTCGCGGGCGGAGTTGGGCTCCCGGGCGCGGCGATCGCGATATTCGGCGGCGCGCTGCCAGGTGGCGCGCATCACCGCGACATTGCCCATGCGGGTCTGCGGCATGGTGTTGCGCGAACCGTAGACGCGCTTGGGGTTTTCGCCGCACGCCATCTTGAGGCCGCGCGGCGCGCCGGGGAAGCGCATCTGCTGCACGGTTCGGCCGGGGACGTTGCGAAGGACGACGCTGCGGCCGCCGAACAGGTTGGCCGAGCCGGGAAGGACCTGGAGCGTGGTGACGCCGCCGTTTGCGAGCGCGCGGGTGAAGCCCGGATCCTGCGGCCAGACGCTGTGCTCGGCCCAGACTTCCGGCCGGACGGGGTTCGTCGCCTCGTTGCCGTCCGAATGGGCCTCGACCCCGGGGCTCGGATAATTGCCGAGGTGGCTGTGATTGTCGATGATGCCGGGCGTCACGAAGCGGCCGGTGCCGTCGATCCGGGTCGCGCCTTCGGGGATCGCCGTGTCCGCGCCGCCGATCGCGACGATGCGGCCCTCGGCCATGACGATCGTCCCGTTCTCGATCCGGGCGCCTTCGCCGTCGAAGATGGTCGCGCCGGTGATCGCCGTCGGCACCGACGGATAGGGCCGGTAGGTGGACGGATAGGGATCTGCCGGCGGCGCGTAGCGCGGCGGCGGCGCCTTGGTCTCCGATTTCGGCTGCGCCGAGGCCGAGCGGGCCTCTCCCGTCTGGTTGGCGCAGCCGATGAGCGCCGCGACCGCGGTCGCGGCGGCGATGAGGCGAAGCGTCATCAGGTCTCCTTGTTTTCCGGCTTGGTCTCGCGATCCGGGAACATGCCCACGTCCTGGCCCCGATCCCCGCCGATTTCCTTGTAGCCGGCGAGCTCCTCGTCCTCATTGTCGCGCAGGGTATCGAGATGCATCAGCTTCCTGATCAGCGGCGACACGACGATGATCGCCACGCCCACGCCGATCGCGACCCAGCCGATCGTGCTGTAGACCTCCATCACCGTCTCTTTGCCCGCGGCCTCGCCGCTCGCGCTTTCCGAACCCGTCGCCGCGGCGATCAGGCCGGCGACGAAGTTGCCGGTCGCCGATGCGAAGAACCAGGTGCCCATGATGAGGCTCGCCATGTGCGCGGGCGCAAGGCGGTTCATCGCGCTGAGGCCGACCGGCGACAGGCAGAGCTCGCCGGTCGTGTGGAGCAGGTAGATGAGGAAGATGAAGACCAGCGGGATCAGCGCTTCGTTGCCGCCGCCGGCGCCCGCGACCAGCACCAGGAAGCCGGCGCCGAGCTGGATCACCGCCATGCCGAACTTGGCCGGCGTCGAGGGCTCGATCCCCCTGCGCCCCATCGACGTCCAGAGCCAGGCGAAGAGCGGCGCAAGGAGCACGATGTAGATCGCGTTCAGCGACTGGAACATCGAGGCCGGGATCGTCCAGCCGAGGACTTCGCGGTCGACGTGGCGGTCGGTCAGCAGGTTGAGCGAAGAGCCCGCCTGCTCGAACAATGCCCAGAACAGGATCGAGCCGATGATGAGGAACATCGCCGCGAAAATGCGGTCGCGGTCGTGGTTCTTGCGGCCGATCGATTGCCAGATGACGACGAGGATGGAGAGGGCGAAGCCGACCAGGGCGACGGTCTGCGCCGTGTCCCCGCTCATCGTCTCGATGAACATCGATATGAACGCGACGATCGCGATCAGTCCGCCGAGCGCGAACAGCGCCAAAGGCAGCTTCGGCGCGGCGGCGTAGGAGCCGTGGACGAAGACGAAGGTGGCGACGCCGAGCACATAGAGGATGAGGATCGTGCCGCCGATGCCGAGCAGAGTGCCCACCACCTCCTGATTCTGCACCAGCCACCAGCAGGCGACGACGGCCGCGAGGCCGACGAGATAGATAAGCCATTCGAGCCTGATACCGGCAAAGGAGGAGGTCAGCCGCGCCGGATCGGGCGCCTCGCCACGGCCCATCAGGAGCGGCTTGCCCCAGACGAAAACGATGAGGCCGAGCAGCATTCCGACGCCCGCGGCGCCGAAACCGTAGGACCAGCCATAGGTCTGGCCGAGATAGCCGCAAAGGAGCGAGCCGAGCGCCGCGCCGAGGTTAATGCCCATGTAGAAGATGGTGTAGGCGCCGTCGCGGCGGACATCGGTGCGCGGATAAAGCTGGCCGACGATCACCGAGATGTTCGCCTTGAGGAAGCCCGATCCGACGATGATGAAGGCGAGTGCGAGCCAGAAGAGGTTGAGGGAGGCGGCGTCCTGCCCGCCATTGCCCTCGAAGCCCATCATGAAGTGGCCGAACGTCAGCAGGACGGCGCCGTAGACCACCGCCTTGCGCTGGCCGAGATACCGGTCCGCCAGATAGCCGCCGAGCACCGGCGTGATGTACACCAGGGCCGTATAGGCCCCGTAGATGACGCTCGAGCGCTCGTCGGAAAAAAGCCAATGCTGCGTCAGGTAGAAAATCAGCAGCGCGCGCATGCCGTAATAGGAGAAGCGCTCCCACATTTCGGCGAAGAACAGGACGAAGAGCCCGCGAGGGTGGCCGAGAAAGGTCTTGCTGTCCGCGGCGGGGTGCGGGGTGGGGGTCGTGGCCATCAGGCGCTGCTCCTCGTGCATTCTACCGGCCGCTCGAACGGCGGCCTTGAAAGGCGGGCACCCTAGCGCGCTAATCCGGCATGTGAAGCGGATTGTTGCGGCGGCGGCCCCCTGCTAGCGCCGACGTCGATGTTCAACGATCTTTCCTCCACCCTCGCCCTCCTGGAAACGCGGCGCTCCGGGCGCCCGCGCGACATGGTCGCGCCCGGACCGAGCGCGGGCGAGCTGAGGCGGATCCTCGCCGTCGCCGCGCGCACGCCCGACCACGGCAAGCTCCACCCCTGGCGCTTCGTCCATGTCGCGAAGGAGCGGCGCCAGGACCTGGCCGACCTGCTGCGCCGCGCCTACCTCGCCGACAAGCCGGACGCGGGGCGGCTCGAGCTGGAAGCGAACGAGCGCTTCGCCCACCAGGCGCCGGAGCTGATCGTCGTCCTCTCGACGCCCGTCGTCCCGCACAAGATCCCGCTCTGGGAGCAGCAGCTCTCCTGCGGCGCGGCCTCGATGAACCTGCTGCTCGCCGCCCACGCGCTCGGCTATGTTGGCGGGTGGGTGACCGGCTGGGCGGCTTATTCGCCGGCGGTACGCGAAGCGTTCGGCGCCGGCGGCGAGCATGACCGCATCGCCGGCTTCATCTTCCTCGGCACCGCCGGCGCCGAGCAGGAAGAGCGTCCGCGGCCCGATTATGAGGATGTCGCCGGCGCCTGGTGACATACCGCTTGACTGGCACACCGTATTACGACAGCATTACACGGGATGAGCAACGAAGAACGACCAGTCTATCTGCGCCTCCGCGACTCGATCGCGGCGCGGATTCTCGACGGCAAGGTGTCCGACGGCGACCCCCTGCCCTCCGTCCGCAGCCTCGCCGCCGAATATGGCGCCAATCCGCTGACGGTCGCCAAGGCCTATCAGATGTTCCAGGAGGAGGGCCTGATCGTCGTCCGCCGGGGCGTCGGCATGTTCGTCGCGGAAGGGGCGGCGGACAAGCTGCGGGCCGCGGAGCGCAAGGACTTTCTCGAGAACCGCTGGCCGGGAATCGCGGCGCACATGCGCCGGCTTGATTTGAGCGTCGAGGACCTGGTGGAGCGGGCGCTGGTCTAACCATTGCGGGCACCCCGGCGCGCAATCGAACCGCTTAGGCGATGCTGCACCGGTCCCGTTCGTCCCGAGCGCAGTCGAGGGGCGGAGGCTCGGACTCGGAGCAGCGCCCCTCGACTTCGCTCGGGACGAACGAGGCCAGGATAGCCCTTGTTGTGGGAACAGGTGTCCGCCCCCCAACTCACATATTCTTGACGATCTCCTCGACCATCTTCTTCGCGTCTGCGAGCAGCATCATCGTGTTGTCGCGGTAGAAGAGCTCGTTGTCGACGCCGGCATAGCCGACGCCGCCCATCGAGCGCTTGATGAAGAGGACGGTCTTGGCCTTTTCGACGTCGAGGATCGGCATGCCGTAGATGGGCGAGGCCTTGTCGGTCTTGGCCGCGGGGTTGGTGACGTCGTTGGCGCCGATGACGAACGCGACGTCCGTGCGCGCGAACTCCGAATTGATGTCCTCGAGCTCGAACACCTCATCGTAGGAGACGTTCGCTTCGGCGAGGAGGACGTTCATGTGCCCGGGCATGCGGCCCGCGACCGGGTGGATGGCGTATTTGACGGTGACGCCTTCGGCTTTGAGCAGGTCGCCCATTTCGCGAAGCGCGTGCTGCGCCTGGGCGACCGCCATGCCGTAGCCGGGAACGATGATCACCTGCTCGGCCTGCTTCATCAGGAACGCGGCGTCCTCGGCCGAGCCGCGCTTCCAGGGACGGTCGATCGCATCGCCGCCGCCCGCGGCCGCCGCATCGCCGCCGAAGCCGCCGGCGATGACCGAGATGAAGCTGCGGTTCATCGCCCGGCACATGATGTAGGAGAGGATCGCGCCCGACGAGCCGACGAGGGCGCCGGTGATGATCATCGCCGAGTTCTGGAGCGTGAAGCCCATCGCGGCCGCGGCCCAGCCCGAATAGCTGTTCAGCATCGAGACGACCACCGGCATGTCCGCGCCGCCGATCGGGATGATGAGGAGGAAGCCGATCAAAAAGGCGAGTGCTGTCAGGGTCCAGAAGATCCAGGGGCTCTGGTCCTGCGTGAACCAGGCGGTGAGGCCGACGATCGCAGCGAGGGTGCCGAGATTGATGACGTGGCGCATCGGCAGCATGATCGGCTTGCCCGACATGTTGCCGTTGAGTTTGAGAAAGGCGATTACCGACCCCGAGAAGGTGATCGCGCCGATCGCGGCGCCGAGACCCATTTCGACCCTGCTGACCGGGCTGATCACGCCGTTCTCGGCAATGCCGAACGCTTCGGGATTGAGGAAGGCGGCGGCAGCGACGAGGACGGCGGCGAGGCCGACGAGGCTGTGGAAGGCGGCGACGAGCTGCGGCATCGCGGTCATCGCGATCCGCCGCGCCGTCGCGATTCCGATCACCGCGCCGAGCACGATCGCGCCGGCGATCTGCGCCATGGTGGTCAAGTCGAAATTGCCCGCCGCCCCGAAACCGGTGGCGTCGTGCTGACCGGCGCGCGGCGCGTAATGGATGAGGGTGGTGACGACCGCGAGCGTCATGCCCGCAATGCCGAGCCGGTTGCCCCGGCGGCTGCTCGCCGGACTGGAAAGGCCGCGAAGCGCGAGAATGAAGCAGACGCCCGCGACGAGGTAGGCGAGCATCACCCAGGCGGGCGGGGCGGCGGCATGGTGCATCAGGGCCGCTCCTTCTTCTTGTACATGGCGAGCATTCGTGCGGTCACCGCGAAGCCCCCGAAGATGTTGACGCTCGCCAGCACCACCGCGAGGAGGCCGAGCCACTTGGCCCAAGGCGTCTGAGGCTCAGACATGAACCTCGTGGTGCCAGCAGATGATGACTCACTCAATTTCTCGAGCGTTGGCTTTGAATATACGTCCGAGTAACCGACACCCTGCTTTGGAGCAGTGTTCGCATCGCTGACGGCTGCTCGCCCAACATCGTTAACGGGGGTGGATTGCACCGCTGCTGCCGCGATCAGCGCGCCGACGATGATCACCGACGAGATCGCGTTGGTCACCGCCATGAGCGGCGTGTGCAGCGCCGGCGTCACCGACCAGACGACGAAATAGCCCACGAAGCAGGCCAGCACGAAGATCGACAGGATCGAGATGAAGTCCACTAAATGTCCTCCCTAAGCCGCCGCGCGCTGCGGCGCCGGGACTGTCCGGCCCATTTCAAGCGCCGCTTCGATCCAGCAGGCGATTGCGTCGTAGCCGTTGCGCAACGCTTCTTCAGGGGTGTCGCCGTCTGACCGGCAGCCGGGCAGCTCCGGCGCAATCGCAACGAACCCGCCGCCCTCCTCGGGCGCCAGCGGCTTGATGTCGAGCTCATAGTCTTGAGGCTTCATGTCTCGCCCTTCTGCACGGCATCGATGAACCGGACGAGTTCCCGCACATAGACCGGCTTGATCGGCCGGTGAGCCGGGATCGTCAGGATTTCGACCATGCTGCCATGCTTCACCTTGTAATGCGATCCTTTGCGCGGCGGCGAGCATTCGACGGCATGTCCGCGGCAAACGGTGAGGATATCCTCGATCCTCCAGTCGCGGGGGTTGTCCCGCATGCGCTCGAGAAGCTTGCCGGCACTGGTCACTCCGCCTCGCAGTAACGAATCACCCGAGCAGCCTCTCGTTGACGATCTCGCCGCCGCGGGTGAGCCGCACGCCCTTCACGATCTCGTCGTCGTCGGGGAGGACGACGCGGGCGGCGTCCTTGTCCCAGAAGGCGGACAGGAAGTTGTAGAGGTTGCGGGCGTAGAGGGCGGAGGCGTCGGCGGCGAGGCGGGAGGGCACGTTGCGATGGCCGACGATGCGGACGCCGTGGCGCTCGACGATCTCGCCCGGCTGTGCGCCTTCGACGTTGCCGCCCTGCTCGACGGCGAGGTCCACGACCACGCTGCCCGGACGCATCGTCGCGAGCTGCGCGTCGGAGACCAGGCGCGGTGCGGGGCGGCCGGGGATCAGCGCCGTCGTGATCACGATGTCCTGCCTGGCGATGTGCGAGGAGACGAGCTCGGCCTGCGCCGCCTTGTACTCGTCCGACATCTCGGTGGCATAGCCGCCGGTGCCTTCGCCCTGGATGCCGGCGACCTTTTCGACGAAGACCGCCTTGGCGCCGAGGCTTTCGATCTGCTCCTTCGTGGCGGCGCGAACGTCGGTCGCCGAGACGATGGCACCGAGCCGGCGGGCGGTGGCGATCGCCTGGAGGCCGGCGACGCCGACGCCCATGACGAAGACCCGCGTCGCCGGGATCGTCCCCGCCGCCGTCATCATCATCGGAAAGGCGCGGCCATATTCCGCGGCGGCGTCGAGCACCGCCTTGTAGCCCGACAGGTTCGACTGGGAGGACAGGACATCCATCGACTGGGCGCGGGTGATGCGCGGCATGAACTCCATGGCCAGCGCCTCGAAACCGGCCGCGGCATAGCCGGCGACGCGCTCCGCCTGGCGGAAGGGATCGAGGATGGCCGCGATCATCGCACCGGGCGCGGCGCCGGCGAGGGCGGCGGCGTCCTGGCCCTGGACGCCCAGGATCGCGTCGGCGCCGGCAAGCGCTTCGGCGCGGCTGCCGAGGGTGGCGCCCGCGGCCGCATAGTCGGCGTCGGCGATCGAGGCTGCAAGGCCGGCTCCGGCTTCGACGGCGACGGTGGCGCCCAAGGCGATGAACTTCTTCGCGGTCTCGGGAGTCGCGGCGACGCGGCGCTCTCCTTCGGCCGTTTCCTTGAGGAGCGCGATCTTCACCGAAAGGGCCGGCGGATCAGCTGATGAGCCACATGACGAGCATCGCGACGATGAAGGAGAGGACCGCCCCCCACTTCATCATCCAGATGAACCCGTCATAGCCGCTCTGGTGCTCCCGCATCATCTCCTGGGGGACTTCGCCTTCGGCCGCCATGCTCATGCCTCTTCGATAAAGCGTTTCGGCGGGCCTCTTACCAACGGCGCGCGCCGGTACGCAAGCGGCCTCGGGCGGCGGCGGCGGCGCGCGCCTTAAGCGGACCTTTACCCGGATGTCCTAGCAGGTGGGACAGCCAGGGCATGAGGGACATGAGAATGCGGCCGGATCCGACGCGCTGCCTATTGCTGATCGACGACGAACCCGCGCAGCGGCGCCTCGTCAGCGCGATCTGCGGACGCGCCGGCTGGTGGGTCCGCGGCGCAAGCGACGTCGAATCGGCACAGCGTATCCTGACCGATCCCGAAGAGCCCAAGATCGACGCCATCCTGCTCGATCACTGGCTGCAGGGCGACGCCGGCCAGGGCATGATCGCGGAAATCCGGGCGCTGAAGCCCGAAATCCCGCTCCTCGTCGTGACTGCGCAGACTTCGGTGGCGGTCGCCGTGGAGGCGATGCGCGCCGGCGCGGCCGACTTCCTCGTCAAGCCGCTCGCGCCCGACAGGCTGCTTGCGGCGCTCGACGCGGCGACGGACCGGCGCAAGGCGTCGGGCGAGCTTCGGCCCCTTTCGGAAAAGATCACCAAGCATCTGGGCTTCGAGGAGATCGTCGGCTCGGCGCCCGAATTCCGCTCGGCCCTCGCCATTGCCGCCAAGGCGGCGCGCGCCCGAGTCTCGATTCTGATCGAAGGCGAAAGCGGATCTGGCAAGGAAATCTTCGCCCAGGCGATCCACGCCGCCTCCCCGCGCGCCAAGAAGACCCTCATTACCGTGAATTGCGGCGCGATTCCCTCGAACCTCGTCGAATCGGTCCTCTTCGGTCATGAAAAGGGCGCGTTCACCGGCGCCTTCGACCGCCATATCGGCCGCTTCGAGGATGCCGACGGATCGACGCTCTTCCTCGACGAAGTCGGCGAGTTGCCGCTCGAGACGCAGGTGAAGCTGCTCCGCGCGCTCGAAGAAGGCGAGATCCAGCGGATCGGCAGCCGCATCGTCCAGAGCGTCGACGTGCGCGTCATCGCCGCGACCAACCGCAAGCTCGCCGACGAGGTCGCCGCAGGGCGCTTCCGCGAAGACCTCTATTACCGCCTCAACGTCGTTCACGTCGGCATTCCGCCGCTTCGCGACCGGATCAGCGACCTTCCCGCGCTCGTGCGCCATCTCCTCGGCCGCATCGCCGAGCAGCCGGGCATGCGCCACCTTTCGATCACCGAGGACGGCCTCTCCGTCCTGATGCGCTACGGCTGGCCGGGCAACGTCCGCCAGCTCCAGAACGCGCTCTTCCGCGCCGCGGTGCTGTGCGACAGCGACGCGCTCACCGCCGCCGATTTCCCGCAGATCGCCGCCGAAGCGCGGTTCGGGAAGCGCTCCGACGATTACCACGCCAAGAGCCTGTCCGGCGCTTCGGCAAGCGCCGCCTTCGCGCACGGCGCCGGCGTCACGCTCTACACGTCCGACGGGCACCTGCGCCCGCTCGAGGACATCGAAGCGGACGTGATCCGCCTCGCCATCGGCCACTATCGCGGCCGCATGACCGAAGTCGCCCGCCGCCTCGGCATCGGGCGCTCCACCCTCTACCGCAAGCTCGGCGAGCTCGGCATCGACGCCGCGGCGTAGCGCCTGACGCTCCGTCATTCCCGCGAATCCGTCATTCCCGCGAAAGCGGGAATCCAGACGGCGCGCGCACAAGTCTCCGCCGCGCGCTGGACTCCCGCTTTCGCGGGAGTGACGGGTGAAGTGAGCCGCGCTACACCTCACCGCAATGTACGACTTCTCCTCCGCACGCATCCTCGTAACCGGCGCCGCTTCCGGGATCGGGGCGGCCGTTGCGATGCGGCTCGCCCAGGGCAATGCGCGCAGGCTCATCCTGATCGACCGGGACACCGAGCGGCTGAGCGACCTCGGCTTTACGCTTCCGTGCGAGCGCCAGCCGATCGTCGGCGACGTCGCCGACGAGGCGCTTTGGGCGCGAATGGACCTGACAGGCCTCACCCATGCCGTCGTCAATGCCGGCGTCGGGGCCGGAACGCCGATCGCGGAGACGAGCTTCGACGAATGGCGGGATGTGATGCGCGTCAACCTCGACGGCGCGTTCCTGACGCTGCAGGCGGCGCTGAAGGCGATCCGCTCGACGGGCACCGGCGGCGCGATCGTCATCACCGGGTCGGCGGCCGGCATCAAGGCCGAGCCCGGCACGGCCGCCTACGGTGCGTCCAAGGCGGCGGTCATCCACCTCGCGCGGATCGCGGCCAAGGAGGCGGCGGCGGACGGCATCCGGGTCAACGCCATCGCCCCGGGCGGAGTCGAGACGCCGATCTGGTCCGGCGTTCCCTTCTTCGACCATCTGGTGAAGCAGACCGGAAGCGAGGCTGCGGCGTTCAAGGCGGTGGGATCGGCGGCGAGCCCGCTCGGCCGCTTCGCCACGGCCGACGAGATTGCCGGGCAGATCGCCTTTCTCCTTTCGGAAGAATCGGCGTTCATGACCGGCGCCTGCCTGGTCTCCGACGGCGGTTATTCGCTCTAGCCTCCTTCTTGCCGCGCTGCTTGCCGCCGCGCTTTCATTGGCCGGATGCGAGGAGGCGGCGGAGCAGGCGAACGCGCCCGGCCCGCCCGAGCATGCGGAGGCCGGCCACTGCCGGGCGCAGGTCTTCGAAGGATCGCAGTTCACGATCTGCCGCTACGACGCGCGGACGCACCGGATCGAGCTTGCGAGCGAAGGCGATGCAGGTCCGCTCCGGACCTTCGAGGCGCTGGAGCGGCATCTCGGCGAGCGCTCGCGGCACCTCGCCTTCGCGATGAACGCGGGCATGTACGACGAGGAGGGACGGCCGATCGGGCTTCATATCGAGCAGGGCGAGCGGCTGAAGCGGCTGAACCTGCGCGACGGCCCGGGCAATTTCCACATGAAGCCGAACGGCGTGTTCGCGGTGGACGAGGAGGGGCGGGCTTCGATCCTGACGAGCGACGCCTTTGCGCGCCGGGCGCCGCCGCGCGTCATGTGGGCGACTCAATCCGGGCCGATGCTGGTCGTGGGCGGCGCCCTCCACCCCCGGATCAGCCCGGACGGCGAGTCGCGGATGGTTCGCAACGGCGTCGGCGTCGCGAACCCGCGCACGGCCTTCTTCGTCATCTCGGACGATCCGGTCTCGTTCGGCCGCTTCGCGCGGCTGTTCCGCGACGTGCTGAAGTGCCGTGACGCACTCTTTTTCGACGGCAACGTGTCGAGCCTGTGGGATCCGGCCGCGGGCCGCAGGGACGCGCATTCTGAGGTCGGCCCGATGATTTTCGTGCTCCGGCGAACGCCTTGAAAACGCGGCGCTAATTACCAAATCGAGGTTAAGCCGCTTCTCCCTGCGGCCAGGGCCCTACGGCCTGAAAGAGCCCCGCCGTGTTTGTCCCCCTTTGCGCGGCGGGGCTTCTTGCCGGGGGCAGGGGCGTACAACCGAAATTCCGTTCCGGCTCTCTGCCCAAGACGGTTCAGGCTCCCAACCCGACACCGTTCGGGCTGAGCTTGTCGAAGCCCTGCCCTTCTTCTTCGGCCGGCGCCGACAGGAAGGACAGCCCTTCGACAAGCTCAGGGCGAACGGAGGTGGCCTCGGAAGGCCTGTGCCTTCAGCGATCCGCGCCGCTCAGTCCTCGCGCCCCGCCTTTTCCGTGTCCTTTTCCTCCGTCGCAGGCGCATTCGCGTTGCCGCCGGTCTTCTCGTCGCCGAGCTGGCCCGTGCCGTGGTACGACATGTCGGTCTGGCCGCCATGGTCCATGAAGCCGCCGCGCTTGGCTTCCTTGCCCGTGTGGGGGTTGGGGTAGGCGCCGCCTCCCGAATCGCCGCCGCCCGAGCGGCCGTTGAACTTGTCGACGGCTTCGGGCTCGCGGCGGTCGACGTCGCCCGCGGCGCCCCAGCTTCCGGGATTGTCGGGCGTGCCGGTGCCGGCGTTCGGCTTCTCTTCTTCCATCTTGCGGTCTCCTTGCAGCGTCCGACGCGCGGAGCCCGCGGGCGGTTCCGGCAAGCTTTGGAGAATCCCTCCGCCCGCGCTAGAACGGCGCCATAGACGCTCCCCATGCCGCAAGGATCGACATGCCCCTCCGTCCCGCCGCCGCCTTCCTCCTTCTTTCCGCCGCCGCCTGCTCGACGACTGCGGCCGAGCAGCCGATGCACCGCACCTACATGGCCGAGCCTTCGCCCGATCCCGGGCTCGCCTATCCCGAGACGCGGCGCGAGGCGGTCACCGAGACGCAGTTCGGCGAAGCGATCGCCGATCCCTATCGCTGGCTGGAGAATGACGTCCGCAACGATCCGGCCGTGCGCCAGTGGGTGACCGCGCAGAACGACGTGGCCGAGCGCTATCTCGCCACGCTCCCGGCCCGCCAGGCCTTCCGCGACCGCATGACCGAGGTCTATAATTTCGAGCGCTTCGGCATCCCGGTGAAGCGCGCCGACCGCTATTTCTACACCCGCAACACCGGCCTTCAGAACCAGTCCGTCCTCTACATGCGCGAAGGCCTGAACGGCGCCCCGCGCGTGGCGCTCGATCCGAACAGCTGGTCGCAGGACGGCACGGTGGCGCTCGGCGAATGGGAAGCGTCGAAGGACGGCCGCCGCATCGCCTACGCGATCCAGGAAGGCGGCTCCGACTGGCGCACCGTGCGCGTCCTCGACGTCGACAGCGGGCAGGTCATGACGGACGAAATCCGCTGGGTGAAGTTCTCGCCGCTCGATTGGGCGCATGACGGCTCCGGCTTCTATTATTCGCGCTTCCCGCAGCCGCAGGCGGGGCAGGAATTCCAATCCACCAACCAGAACCAGGCGATCTATTTCCACCGGATCGGCACGCCGCAGGCGCAGGATCGGCTGGTCTTCGCGCAGCCGGACCGCCCGGCGCTCAGCAATTCGGGCGAAGTCTCCGACGACGGACGCTGGCTGATCGTCTATTCCTCCGAAGGGACGGACGCGCGCTACGACATCACGCTGATCGACCTGACGCGCCCGACCGCCCAGCCGCGCCGCTTCGTCACCGGCCTGGAGCACGACTGGACCTACATCGGCAACAGCGCCGCGACCTTCTACTGGCGCACCAACCGCGACGCGCCGCGCCAGCGCATCGTCGCCACCGACGTGTCGCGCCCGGCGCTCCAGATCCGCGAGATCGTGCCCGAGGATGCCGCGACGCTGTCCGACGCGTCGATCGTCGGCAACCGCCTCATCGCCTCCTACCTGCGCGACGCGCAGACGGAGGTCCGCACCTACGACATGAACGGCCGGCGCACGGGCGAAGTGCAGCTCGGCGGCATCGGCACCGCCTCGGGTTTTTCGGGCGATGCGACGTCGACCGAGACCTTCTACTCCTTCGCGAGCTTCAACCGGCCGCCGACCATCTACCGCTACGATGCACGTTCGGGCGAGACCTCGGTCTTCGCCCAACCGCAGCTCCGCTTCGATCCGGAGCGATATGTCGTCCGGCAAGTCTTCTACAATTCGAAGGACGGCACCCGCATCCCGATGTTCGTGATGCATCGGCGCGACATGGACGCGAGCCGCACGCACCCGACCCTCCTCTACGGCTATGGCGGGTTCAACATCTCGCAGGTCCCCGCCTTCCAGCCGCGCTGGCTGACCTGGGTGGACATGGGCGGCGTCCTCGCCGTCGCCAACCTGCGCGGCGGCGGCGAATACGGCCAGGCCTGGCACGACGCCGGCCGCCGCGCGAACAAGCAGAACGTGTTCGACGACTTCATCGCCGCGGCCGAGCATCTCATCCAGGGCGGCATGACGACGCCGCAGCAGCTCGCCATCGAGGGCCGCTCCAACGGCGGGCTCCTGGTCGGCACGGTGGTGAACCAGCGGCCGGACCTGTTCGCCGCCGCGCTCCCGGGCGTCGGCGTCATGGACATGCTGCGCTTCAACCGCTTCACCGCGGGCCGCTACTGGACCGACGATTACGGCTTCCCGGACCGCGAGGCCGACTTCCGGATCCTTCGCGCCTATTCGCCCTATCACAACATCCGCTCGAACGTCCGCTACCCCGCGGTGCTCGTCACCACGGCCGACACCGACGACCGCGTCGTGCCGGGGCACAGCTTCAAATATATCGCGGCGCTGCAGGCGGCGGAGACCGGGCCGATGCCCAAGCTCATCCGCATCGAGACCCGCGCCGGCCACGGCTCGGGCAAGCCGACCGAGATGCAGATCGAGGAATATGGCGACATGTACGCCTTCATTGCGCGGCACACGGGATTGCAGGCGCGGCGATGAGGCGGCGTCCTGCGATCGCGGCCGGCGCAATCCTGTGCTGTGCCGCGCTCGCAAGCGGCCCTGCGGCTTCCTCGATCGTAACGACGAGGGCGGAGTTCGTCGGCTGCCCGACGGACGGCCAGGTCGGTTTCAGTCCGGCGCCTTCAGCCGGCCCGCGACCGCTGCTGCCCCACGCCGGACGACTCGTCCTCGCATATTACGGATCGCACGATCTGCGCGTGCTCGCGCCGCGCGGCTGGCATTGCATCGGTCTTCAAGGATCGAACGGATTGCGCCTGATCGTCACTCCGGAGCCCCGGACCGCGGCCGAGTTCCGCAATGGGACCGGCATCCTCGCCGGCCCCGCGGTCGAGATCAGCCATGCCTATGGCGGCACGTCCGGCCGCTCGGAAGTGGCTGCGGCGGTCGCCCGCTACTTCCCCGCCTACCGGCGCTACGTCCGGCGGGTCGAGCGCATGCAGCTCGGCGAGGGGCCGTTCGCCACGGCGCCGTGGCCCCGCGACCGGGTGGAGCGGGCCGGCGCGACCCGGATCAACTTCGTCACGCCCGCCGGCGCCCCAGGCGAAGGGACGCACTGGCTGTTCGCCCCGGGCAGCGAGATCACGGGCACGATGCTCCTCCTGCCCGGCGACGAGCCCGATCTCATTACGGTTCGTGTCCGTCTTCCGGCGGAGCAGGCGCGCAGCGCCTGGTTCATCGCCGGCGAGTCCGCCGTGCTGGCGCAGCAGGGGCGCTGAACGTCCGTTCATCGGCGGGACAGGGTGGCGGAGCGACACTTCAGCCGCGCGACTCTTTTCACAGTTCAGGAGCCAGTTTCATGCTCGGCAAGACCCTTCTCGCAGCGGCGGCGGCGATCGCCGGCTTCACCGCCCTTCCCTCCGCAGCCTCGGCCGGCCACGACCCTTATTACGATCGCGGCGGCTACGATCGCGGCGGCTATTACGACCGGGGCTATGACGATCGACGCGGCTACCGGCGCTACCGGCGCGGCGATTATTATCGCGGCGGCTACGGTTATCGCGGCGGCTATCGCCAGGGCTATGCCCGCTGCGGCGACGGAACCACGGGCGCGATCGTCGGCGGCGCCACCGGCGCGCTCGTCGGGCGCGAGATCGGACGCGACGGCCGGCGCGGCTATTACCGGCGCGGGCGCGGCGGCGGCGGCACGGTCGGTGCGATCGTCGGCGGGGCGGTAGGCGCGCTCGTCGGCCGTGAGATCGACCGGAGCTGCTGAGGTTACTCGTCGGCACAGTCCTTCGAGACGGGCCTTCGCCAGGCTCAGTCCCTCCTCAGGTTGAACGAAAGGTTCAAAGCGGCGGTGGGCTCGGAACCGCTCATCCTGAGGAGCCGCTGAGTAGGCCGAAGGCCGTATCGAGGCGGCGTCTCGAAGGCCGGCTCCAAGCGACGGGGGAACGGAAGAGGCGGGGCCTGGAAAGCTCCGCCTTTTTCGCGTTCAACCCCCTCTTATCAACATGAACCTCCCGCGACGAAGGGTTCAGGCGGTCGTCAGAGCGATTCGCCTAAACCCTGAGACACGGCCCGGGACTTCGGGCGACTTCAGGAGGGTTTGACCATGAAGAAGATCCTGCTCGGCGCCGCCGCGGCCGCGCTCACCGTTTCCGCCGCTGCCCCTGCTTCGGCGCAATATGGCGGCCGGTACGACAATCGCTACGACAACCGCCGCGGCGGGATCGACGGCGAGGACATTGCCGTCGGCGTCGCCGTCCTGGGCGGCGTCGCAGCCATCCTCGGCGCGCTCGACCGCGACGGCGGGCGCTACGGCTATGACAGCCGCTATCGCTATCGCGACGGCTATTCGGCGGCGGTGAACAGCTGCGCGATCGAAGCCGAGCGCGCCGGCCGCGGCCGTGTCCGCATCACCGACGTCGACCGCAAGTCGAACGACCGCTTCGAAGTCGAAGGCGTCGTCGAGGGCGGCTATAACGGCTACGACACGCGCTACGACCGCGGTTACGACCGCCGCTACAATGCGCGCGAGTACAGCCGCGACTACGGCGAGCGCTTCACCTGCGTCGCCTACGGCAACGGGCGCATCCGCGATTTCCGCCTGCGGAACGGCTACGCCTCGCGCACCCGCTGGTAAGCCGGCCGGTACACACGAGACGAGGGCGCGCGGGGCACTGCCTCGCGCGCCTTTTTATGTGGAAAGCTCCGCCCGTCCGGGCGTTGGGGCGCCATGCCCGGCGACGTCCTCATCTACCATTCCCGAGACAAGATGGTGCCGGCACAGCGGTTGACGGAAGCCGTCCGAGCGCTCGGTTACGCCGCCCACCTCGTCGAAGCCGAAGGCGCTGAGAGAATGCCGATCGCGCGCCCGGGCGACGCAGGCGCCGTCCTCGTGCTCTGGTCGAAGGGCGCGATGGCCTCCGCGGCGCTTCAGGCTGCCGCGGAAGAAGCGCGGCGGCGCTGCACGCTGATCGAGGCTTCCGCCGACGGGATCATGCCCGTCGCGGCGCTGGATGCACCGGGCGCCGCGCTCATCTCGGGATGGCGGGGCGAGCCCTTCCATCCGGGCTGGCAGCGGATCGCCGGCGAGCTCAGGCAGATTTGCGGCGCTCCCTCGGCTGCCCCTCCCCCAGCCGCGGCGAAAGCGGCCGCCATGTCCTCGCCGGCTGCATCGGCCACGCCCCCGGCAAAGGCGGCTGGCGGCGCCGCGCGCTATGCGGCGCGGTCCCCGGCGATGGTCCTCGCGGGTCTTCTCGTCCTTCTGTTCGCCGGCATGGGAGCGGCCGCCTGGATCGGCCGCGAAACGCCGCAGCGCCCTGCTGTGGCGGCGCCAGTCCCGGCCCCGGCGCAGCAGCAGCAGCCGCAGCAGCCGCAGCAGCCGCAGCAGCCGCAGCTGCCTCAGGAGCCGCAAGAGGCTCAGCAACATGTGAGCGGAGATGAGCTCCAGCCGGTCGCCGGAGCAGGCGAGGTCTTCGCCGCACCGCCGCCGCCTGCCTACGAGGCGCCGCGGGCGCCGGCACGACCCTCCCGGGCAGCGGAGGCCGCGCGCCCGGCGGCGAAGGCTGCGGCGTCCAAGGCACGGCCGCGTCCCGCCGCCCGCTCCGCCCCGTTCGACCTGGCCGCCTGGTGCGCCGGCCAGGGCCACTCGGCGGATCGCTGCCGGGACCTGCGGCGCGAGGCGAGGCGGGAGCGGCGGGCGCAGGGCGAGCGACCGGTCCGCTACCGCAATGCGCGCAACATGCGCCGCTTCTGCGACGGCGCCGGCCGCCGCACGCCGCAGTGCCGCACCTTCGTCCGGAACACGGCGGGCTGAGCCGCTCCCGCTCGCTGGACAGGTTCGCGGCCGCGCCTTAGGGCACGGCCATGACCGACCAGCGACCCGGCCAGCCCTCCGATTCCGTCCTCATCGTCGATTTCGGCAGCCAGGTGACGCAGCTCATTGCCCGCCGCGTCCGCGAGGCTGGGGTCTATTCGGAGATCGCGCCGTTCACCCGCGCGCTCGAGACGTTCGAGCGGATGAAGCCCAAGGGGATCATCCTCTCGGGCGGCCCGTCTTCGGTGACGCTGGAGGACAGCCCACGCTGCGATCCGGCCCTGTTCGAAGCGGGCGTGCCGATGCTCGGCATCTGCTACGGGCAGCAGCTCATGGCCGAGCAATTGGGCGGCAAGGTCGTGACCGGCGACCATAGCGAGTTCGGCCGCGCCTTCATCGACATCAAGGACGATTGCGCCCTGTTCGACGGCCTCTGGCAGGCGGGCGAGACGCACCAGGTGTGGATGAGCCACGGCGACAAGGTGGATGCGCTCGCGCCCGGATTCCGGATCGTCGCGCAGTCGGACGGCGCGCCTTTCGCGGCTTCCGCGGACGACGCGCGGCGCATGTACGGCGTCCAGTTCCACCCGGAAGTCGTCCACACGCCCGACGGTGCGAAGCTGATCGCCAACTTCGTGCGCCACGTCTGCGGCCTTTCCGGCGACTGGTCGATGGCCGAGTTCCGCGCCACCAAGATCGCCGAGATCCGAAAGCAGGTCGGCAAGGGCCGCGTGATCTGCGGGCTCTCCGGTGGAGTGGACAGTGCGGTGGCCGCGGTGCTCATCCACGAAGCGATCGGCGAGCAGCTCACCTGCGTCTTCGTCGACCACGGCCTGATGCGCGCCGCCGAGGCGGAGCAGGTCGTGGGCCTGTTCCGCAACAGCTACAACATCCCCCTCGTCCACGTCGATGCGGAGGCGCTCTTCCTCTCGGGTCTCGCCGGGCTGACCGACCCCGAGGCGAAGCGCAAGTTCATCGGCAAGACCTTCATCGACATCTTCGAGGAGGAAGCGCGGCGGATCGGCGGAGCGGACTTCCTGGCGCAGGGCACGCTCTACCCGGACGTGATCGAAAGCATCAGCTTCACCGGCGGGCCGTCGGTGACGATCAAGAGCCACCACAATGTCGGCGGCCTGCCCGAGCGGATGAACATGCAGCTCGTCGAACCGCTTCGAGAGCTGTTCAAGGACGAGGTCCGCGTGCTCGGCAAGGAGCTCGGGCTTCCCGAAGCCTTCGTCTCGCGCCACCCCTTCCCCGGGCCCGGCCTCGCCATCCGCATCCCGGGCGAAGTCACCAAGGAACGCTGCGACATATTGCGCAAGGCCGACGCCATCTACCTCGAGGAAATCCGCCTCGCGGGTCTCTACGACGCGATCTGGCAGGCCTTCGCCGTCCTCCTCCCCGTCCGCACCGTCGGCGTCATGGGCGACGCGCGCACCTACGACTTCGTCTGCGGCCTGCGCGCCGTCACCTCGACCGACGGCATGACGGCCGACGTCTACCCCTTCGACTCCGGCTTCCTCAGCCGCGTCGCGACGCGCATCATCAACGAAGTGCGGGGCATCAACCGCGTGGTTTACGACTATACGTCGAAGCCTCCCGGCACGATCGAGTGGGAGTGACAGGGCGCGGGGCTTGTGAGACGCTAGGCCCCTCGACAGGGGAATGACGATGCGAACCTTCTCACTTGCCGCGGCCGCTGCCTTTGCCCTCTCCTCCGCCGCTTCCGCCTCCGCACAGAGTCCGGCCCGGCCGGAGGCGCCATTGGCCCAGTCACGGGAGGCACGGGAATGCTCCGACGACCGGGGCGTTGACCGCTGCGCCGCCGAGCAGCACCGAAGCGTGCTGGAGCTTTACGGGATGGAGCCGATCCAAAGCGCCGTCGGCCCGGGACGGCAGGTTCGCCGCGTCTTCTACGTCGACGGCTACGGAACCGACCTGCTCTCCATCTCCTTCGAACGGCGACCGGAGCGCGACCCGGAGGCGATCGTCCGCTTTCCGCGCGCGCAAGGCGCCGAGCCGCGGCCCGCGATGACGGCGCAGGTGCCCGAAGCGGTGTGGCGGGAGGTGGTCGGCGCGTCGCGAAACTTCGAGCGGGAGCTCGTCGCGCCGCCCGTCAACAACCTGGAGATCTGCCTGCATAGCTGGGTCTTCACGGTGGAGGCCGCCGATCCGCCCCGCGGCCAAGCGCCGGGAGAGGCGCGCCGCAAGGTGGCCGATGCGTGCGGCGACGGGCTGGCTGAGCGGTTCGCGCAGCTCGTCTATCAGCGCACGCTGCCGCTCTTCCCCCACTGCGCGGCGCTCGATCCCGAGCGCTACCGGAATGGGGCGACGCAGCTCGTCGCGTGCCAGGCGCTCCGCGGAGACCGCCTGGCCGCGGCGGGGGCGATGAACGCTGCCCATGTCCTGACCGGAAACCCGCAGCCCGACGAAACCGCCCCGCTGCGCCGCGCCTTCGCCTGGCAGGGGACGCTCGACTGGGCCGGCGAGCGGAGCGGAGGCGACCGCGGCGAGGCGGGCGCCGCCTGGGTCGCGCGCATGACCGGGGCGGCGCGGACGAACTTCTCCGTTCGCGCCGCCCACGGGCTGACCGCCGAGCGGGTCCGTATGGAGGGCCGCCTCGTGCGCACCTCTCCGGGAACCGGGGATGCGGCGAGCACCTACGAGGTAGCGCCGGTGGAGCTGATCTGGGTGTTCGGCGGCACGCAGGAATGGGAGATCGAGCGGGCCGTCGTCGGTCCGTTCGCGCGGCCTGCGCCCGTGGCGCCGGGCCGCCGCTGAGCCGCTAGGCCTCCGCCCGGCCCGCGTCCTTCGCCGCTTCTTCCTGTTCGCAGTCGCTGATCGCGTCGAGGACGTTCTCGGGGGCGACGTCGCGTTTCAGCTCGTCGACTTCGTGCTTCGCTTCGTGACGGATGCCGAGATGGTCGGCGATGGCATCGACCATTGCGACGACCTTGGTGATCTCGTGCTCGGCCAAGAGGCTGATCTGGAGGTCGAGCTCGGCGCGCTTCTCCGCCGCGGCGGCCATCCGGTTCTGCGATATGAGCACGAAGGTGGAGATGAAGATCGCCTCGACCGAGGCCGCCATGGCGAGGATGACGAGGCTTTCGTCGAAGGCGGGAATGAAGGGCAGCCAGCCGACATTCACCGCGATCCACGCGCCGACGATGGCGAGGTGCAGGTAGATGAAGGTCATCGTTCCGGCGAAGTCGCTGATCGCCTGCGCGACGCGCTCGTTGCGCGGCGCGGACCTCGCCTCGACGCGGCGGCGGCGTTCGAGCGCCGCGATGTTGCGGTGGAGGGCGCTGTTGAGGCTCTCCGGCTGCGGCGGCGCAACGGTCGGGTCGTTTGCCATCAGGCGCCCTCCTCCAGCAGGCGGTCCTGCTCGCCGTGGGCGCTATCCTCGGCGAAGCCGCTGCGCCGCGCCACCGTCGCTGTCGCGGCGACGTCCATTGAGACGTTGCCGGTGGTGCGGACGATGTCGGGAAGGGTCTCGACCGCGATCAGGAGGAGGAGCGGCTCGACCGGCACGTTCATCGCGTAGCAGATGGGCGCGATCGAGGCGATGAAGCTCACCGTGCCGGGGAGGCTGACAGAGCCGAGCGTGGTCGTCGCGGCAACTGCGATACCGGCGGCGAGCGCCCAGGGCGACAGCGGCACGTTCATGAGATGGGCGACGTAGATGGCGACGGCGAGGTTCATCGCCGGGCCCGTCGCGCGGAAAAGGGCGACGGCGAGCGGCAGCACCACGCCCGAGGCGGTGACGGGAACGCCGAGCCGCTCGCTCGCCTTCAGCATGGCGGGAAGCGAGGCGAGGGAGGACTGGGTGCTGATCGCGACCGCGTGCGGCGCGCCGATCGCCCTGGTGTAGCGCATGAAGCCGACGCGGCCGCCGATCGCCGCCAGCGGCCAGGCCATGAACCAGACGACGGAGCCGACCAATGCCACCACGATCACGTAATGGCCGAGCGCGCCGAGCGCGGAGGCTCCCGCCCGCGCGCCGACGACGTAGGCGAGCGCGAGGACGCCGATCGGCGCCAGGAACAGCACCCAGTTGATGACGATCAGCATCGCGTCCGCCACCGCGCGGAAGAAGCCGACGAGCTGCGCCCGCTGCTCCGCCGGCAGCCGCGTGATCGCAAAGGCGAAGACCAGGGTGAAGACGAGAAGCGGCAGGATCCGGTCCTCGGCGGCGGCGGATACCGGGTTGGTTGGCACGAGCGAGCGCAGGAATTGGCCGAAGGTCGGCACTTCGCCGACCTCCCCGGTGGCAGCGGCGAGCGCCGCGCGCAGCGCGCCTGCGGCTTCGCTCGGCAGCGGCCAGGCCTGGAGGAGCAGCGGCGTCAGCAGGGCCGACATGATCGCGCCGGTCCAGAGCACGGCAAGGAAGAGCATGATCGCCCGCGCGGTCAGCCGATTGGCCCGCGCAGCTTCCGCCGAGGCGGCGATGCCGGTCACGAGGAGAGAGACGACGAGCGGGACGATCGTCATCCGCAGCGCGTCGAGCCACAGGCCGCCGATCGGATCGGCGACGGCGATCGCGCCCTCCGTCCAGGGCTGCGCCGCGGTGAGGATGCCGAGGAAGAGCCCGACGGCGAGAGCGAGGAGGATGCGGACCGGCTGGGACATAGTTGCGCCTTATCGCGCCGGCTCCATCGGTGAAAGGTTCGAAGGTGCGCAATGTCTCCGGACGCCAAAAGGTTCAAACGCGCGTTCCTTCCGGCTATCGGGAGCGGGCCTCCCCCTGTAGGGGCCGGGCAACACGGGATCGGAAAGCTCAATGGCGCGCAAATTCTTCGGCACGGACGGGATCAGGGGCAGGACCAACCAGGCGCCGATGACGGCCGAGATGGCGCAGCGCGTCGGCCAGGCGGCGGGCGCGCACTTCCTGCGCGGCGACCACCGCCACCGCGTGGTGATCGGCAAGGACACGCGGCTTTCGGGCTATATGATGGAGACGGCGATGATCTCCGGCTTCACCAGCGTCGGCATGGACGTCGTCATGGTAGGGCCGGTGCCGACGCCCGCGGTCGCCCTTCTGACACGCTCGATGCGGGCCGACCTCGGCGTCATGATCTCCGCCAGCCACAATCCCTATGTCGACAACGGCATCAAATTATTCGGGCCCGACGGCTACAAGCTGTCCGACGCGGACGAAGCCGAGATCGAGGCGCTGCTCGAGCAGGAGCCGGTGCTGGTCGATGCGCCGCTCATCGGCCGCGCGCGCAGGATCGAGGATGCCCGCGGGCGCTACATCCACGCCGCCAAGTCCACCTTCCCCGAGGAGCTGCGGCTCGACGGCCTCAAGATCGTCGTCGATTGCGCGAACGGCGCCGCCTACCAGGTCGCCCCTTCGGCGCTTTGGGAGCTCGGCGCCGACGTGGTGGCGATGGGCGTCTCGCCGGACGGGACCAACATCAACGACGGCTGCGGATCGACCGCGCCGGCCGCGCTCCAAGCGCGGGTGATCGAGGAAGGCGCGCAGATCGGCATCGCGCTCGACGGCGACGCGGACCGGCTGATCGTCGTCGACGAAGCGGGCCGGATCGTGGACGGCGACCAGCTCATGGCGACGATCGCCGCCTCCTGGCACAGCCACGGCCTGCTGATGGGCGGCGGGCTCGTCGCCACAGTGATGTCGAACCTCGGGCTCGAGCGCTTCATCGAAAGCAAGGGCCTGGAGCTGTTCCGGACCAAGGTCGGCGATCGCTACGTGCTGGAGGAGATGCGGGCGCGCGGCTGCAACGTCGGCGGCGAGCAGTCCGGGCACATCATCCTCTCGGATTACGCGACTACGGGGGACGGGCTCGTCGCTTCGCTCCAGATCCTCGCCTGCCTCGTCGAAAGCGGCAGGCCGGCGAGCGAGGTCCTCCACCAGTTCGATCCGTTGCCCCAGCTCCTCAAGAACGTCCGCTTTGCAGGCGGCGCGCCGCTCGAGGTGGACAGCGTCAAGGCGGTCATCGCCGAAGCGGAGGAGCGGCTGCGCGGCACGGGGCGGCTCGTCATCCGCAAGTCGGGAACGGAGCCGCTGATCCGGGTGATGGCCGAGGGCGAAGACGATGCGCTGGTCGAGGAAGTCGTCGACGCGATCTGCGACGCGGTGAAAGCGGCATGAGGATGCGAGCGCTGACGGGCCCCGTTCGTCCCGAGCGAAGTCGAAGGGCGAGTCCCCGCCGGCAGTGCAGCGCGCCTCGACTTCGCTCGGCACGAACGAGTCTGTCGCAAGCAAGGGGACGTCAGGCGTGATCTGCCCGCGCATCCTGATCGTCGCGGGCTCGGACTCCGGCGGCGGCGCCGGCATCCAGGCGGACATCAAGACCGTCACCATGCTCGGCGGGCATGCGATGACGGCGATCACCGCGCTGACGGCGCAGAACACGCTCGGCGTCACGGGCGTCATGCCGGTGCCGCCCGCTTTCGTCGTCGAGCAGATGGACGCGGTGATCTCCGACATCGGCGTCGATGCCGTGAAGATCGGCATGATCGGTTCGCCGGAGACCGTGCATGCGGTGGCGGACCGGCTCGAAACCCTCTCCGTGCCGATCGTCTTCGATCCCGTCATGGTCGCGACGAGCGGCTCCATCCTCGCGGACGCTGAGACCGTGGCGGCGTTCGAACGGCTGATGGGCATGGCCTCGGTCGTCACGCCGAACATCCCGGAGCTGGAAGCGCTCGGCGGCGAGGCGGCGATCCTCGCCCACGGCTGCCACTTGCTCGCCAAGGGCGGCCATGCCGAGGGGTATATGATCGTCGACCGGCTCATCGGTCCCTCCGGACCGGTCCGCGAACTGAACGCCAAGCGCTTCGACACGGACGACACGCACGGCACCGGCTGCACCCTCTCGACAGCGCTCGCCACCGGCCTCGGCGCGGGCTTTCCCATCGAGAAGGCGTTCGAGCAGGCGGTGAGCTTCGTGCGCATCGCCATCCTCGAAGCGCCGGGCCTCGGCCAGGGCCACGGCCCGCTCGGCCAGCAGTTCGTCACCGACTTCCAATATGGCGAGCGCGACTGACCCCCGGCGCGTCATCCACAACAAATCGCGCGGAAACAGCCGCTTGGGGCTTCATTCACGGCGCGCTGCCTCTATGCTTGGGGCAATGGCCCGCCCCTGCTTCAAGATCGAGAAAGCCTTCCCCGAGCCGCTCGCCGGCGTGGACGAAGCGGGCTGCGCACCGCTCGCGGGGCCGGTGGTCGCCGCCGCGGTGGTGCTCGACCGGACCAGGTTCCCGCGCGGCATCGACGATTCGAAGGTGCTTCCCGCCAAGGAGCGCGAGGCGATCTGCGCCCGGCTCTACCAGCAGGCGCGGGTCGGCGTCGGCATCGCATCGGTCGAGGAGATCGACCGGCTCAACATCTATTGGGCGCGGATGCTGGCGATGAGCCGCGCCGTGGAAGCTTTGGGCTTCGACCCGGTCATGATCCTCGTCGACGGCAACCGCTGCCCGCGCTGGGAGCGGCCCTCAAAGGCGATCGTCGCCGGGGACGCCAAATGCCGCTCGATCGCCGCCGCTTCGATCGTCGCCAAGGTGACGCGCGACCGGATCATGGCCGAACA
This sequence comes from Allosphingosinicella sp., assembly GCA_036399655.1. Classification (GTDB taxonomy): domain Bacteria; phylum Pseudomonadota; class Alphaproteobacteria; order Sphingomonadales; family Sphingomonadaceae; genus Allosphingosinicella. The sequence continues at coordinate 68,770 of DASWMS010000090.1, forward strand.
TGCCCGCGAACATCCCGGCTACGGCTGGGAGACCAACAAGGGCTACCCAACGCCCGAACATTTCCGCGGACTGACGGCGCTCGGCCCGACGCCGCTCCACCGACGCAGCTTCGGCCCGGTCCGCGCCTATTACGAAGCCCGCGACGGCACCGCCGAGATCGGATCGCAGCAGATCCTCGCCGTTTAGGGCGCAGCCGCAGCGCAGCACGACCACGTGTCGGCTTTCCACAGGTCGTGAGTCTTTCCGGCCACACCACAAGATGTTGAGCATGCCGCCGTGTAGCGGACTCCATTAGCTGCGACGGACTCGTTTCGTTCGCGGCACGTTAACGGCTTCTCCACCGCGACGTGGTTAACGCTCGCCTTGACCGCATGAGCGGCCTCCCACAGGCTGGCAGGTCTGTGCTGAACCGGGGGCGGTGACGAATGACTGCATTGACGCGCGTGATGCCGGCGCCGGCCCGGAAGAAGGCCAAACCGGCGGCCGAGACGCCCCCGCACGATCTTCCGCTGGGAACGATCATCGAGGACGATTGCATCGCGGCGATGAAGGCGCTTCCGGACGGCTGCGTCGACATGGTCTTCGCCGATCCGCCCTATAACCTGCAGCTCGGCGGCAATCTGTTTCGTCCGGAGGGCGGCCGCGTCGACGCGTGCGACGACGATTGGGACAAGTTCACCAGCTTTGCCGCTTATGATGAATTCACCCGCGCCTGGCTGAAGGAAGCCCGGCGGATCCTGAAGCCGAACGGCACCCTGTGGGTCATCGGCTCCTACCACAACATCTTCCGGGTCGGCGCGTCGCTCCAGGACGCCGGCTACTGGATCCTGAACGACATCGTGTGGCGCAAGGCCAATCCGATGCCGAACTTCCGCGGCACGCGGTTCACCAACGCTCACGAGACTTTGATCTGGGCCAGCCGGTCCGAGGACAGCCGCTACACGTTCAACTACCGGGCGATGAAGGCGCTGAACGACGAGCTCCAGATGCGCTCGGACTGGACGCTGCCGATCTGCTCGGGCGGAGAGCGGGTGAAGGACGGCGGCCACAAGGCGCACCCGACGCAGAAGCCGGAGTCGCTCCTCTACCGCGTCCTCCTCGCCTGCACGAACCCCGGCGACGTCGTGCTCGACCCCTTCTTCGGAACCGGGACGACCGGCGCGGTGGCGCGGCGGCTCGGGCGCGAATGGATCGGGATCGAGCGGGAGAAGAAATATGTCCGCGTTGCGCGGCAGCGGATCGATTCCACCCTGCCGCTCGACGAGAGCGCGATGAAGACGATGAAGTCCAAGAAGACGGCCACCAAGGTGCCGTTCGGACTGCTCGTCGAGACCGGCATGGTGGCGCCCGGCGCGCTCCTCACCGACGCGAAGCGCCGCTGGCAGGTCACGGTGCTCGCCGACGGATCGATCGAATATCCGGGCGGCCAAGGCTCGATCCACAAGGCCGGCGCCGCCGTCCAGGACGCACCGGCGTGCAACGGCTGGACATTCTGGCATATCGAGGAGGC
>DASWMS010000091.1:0-5419 GCA_036399655.1 Allosphingosinicella sp.
AAGATCCCGACGATCGGATCCCTGCGATCGAGGTTGCAGCTCTTGCTGGTCCGGAATTCCTTGTCGGCCGATTCGCCGAGCACGGCGGAAGGATGGAGGTCGCGCTCGATCAACTCGACGATGGCCGCGCAGTCATCGGGGGCGAAGAAGCCGGGCACCTTGTAGAGTTCGAGGCCCGCCGCCTGGATCTTCGCGGCGCCGGCCTCGGGCAAGCGGGCGCGGACCGCGGCGCCGATCTCCGCGCGGGCGGCAAGGCGATTGGGCTGGTTCTCTTCGGCGGCGGTGGTGCGGCTCAGCTCCTCGGCGCGCTGCGCATCCGCCTGGAGCGCGACGTAGAAAGTGAGCGCTTCGGAGGAGGCCTGCTCGAGCCGCAGGGCGATGCCGCCCAGCGCTTCCGCGGAGGCGGCGGGATCGGCGAGCGCGCGGCCGGCCTCGGAGTCCAGCTCGGCATAGCGGTCGGCGAAGAAAGCGAGGCGCTCCTGCTGCGGGCTGGTCCAGGCGAGGGTGCGCGCCGCGCGGCGGAGGCGCTGGGAGGCCGAGGCGCCTTCCGGCGGCACGAGGGCGCAATAGAATTCGACGATGCCCAGGAGCCATCCCGCCGACGAGGCGAGCGACGCCTTCTGCCGCGCGACGCGATCGCGGGCGGCGTCGGTGGTGGCGCCGGGGGCTTGTGCTGCTTGTCCGTCCATGGGCGCGTTATGGCATGAGGGCGGAAGGGGCGGAAGCGGGTGTGGGTGAAGCAGCCTAGGATGGTTCGGATTGCCTGATCACCCGTTCGGTTCGAGCGAAGTCGAGAACCGCGTTCGAGCGCAGCGAGAACCTGGACGGTGGAAGAAAAGAAGAAGAAGGGCCTCGCCTACGCTCGGCTGCGGTTCTCGACTTCGCTCGAACCGAACGGATGGGCAGGACCGGTACGGTTACGGCGCGGTTCGCAGCCGCAGCGCTTACCGCCCGTGCCGGGCGATGATCCTCAGATAGCCGTCGACCAGCGCCTGGTTGACCTCGTCCCAGCCGAAGCGGCGGCTGGCGCGTTCGCCGGCCTCTCCGGCGGCGCGGCGGGCGGCTTCGTCCCGGCAGTAGAAAGCGAGGGCGTCCGCCATGGCATCCGCAGCGCCGGCTTCGATCAGGCGGCCGGTGACGCCGTCGGCGACGAGGCTCTCGCTGCCCGTGGCGCGGGCGGCGACGACGGGGAGACCGGCCGCCATCGCTTCGAGAGTGACGTTGCCGAAAGTTTCGGTGACCGACGGGTTGAACAGCATGTCCATGGAGGCGACGGCGCGGCCGAGATCGGCGCCGCCCTGGAAACCCGCGAAGCAGGCGTCGGGGAGGCGGGCTTCGAACCAGTCGCGTGCCGGACCCTTGCCGACGACCAGCACCTTGTGGCGCACGCCGCGGCTTTTCAGGCGGTCGACCGTCTCCGAGAAGACGTCGAGGCCTTTTTCCATGACGAGGCGTCCGACGAAGCCGATCACCGGCATGTCGTCCTCGATGCCGAGGCCGCGGCGCCAGTCGAGGTCGCGGCGGGCGGGGTTGAAGGTCTCGGCGTCGATGCCCCGGGTCCAGATGCCGACGTCGAAATTCATGCGCTGGTTGCGGAGGAGCTCGGCCATGGAATCGGACGGCGCGAAGATGGCGTCGCAGCGGCGGTAGAAGCGCCTCAGGCCGGCGACGACCAGCGGCTCCAGGAAGGCGAGGCCGTAATAGCGCATGTAGGTTTCGAAGCGGGTGTGAACGGAAGCGACGACGGGGACGTCCATCCTGCGGGCGAGCGTCACGGCGCGGTGGCCGAGGAGCTCGGGACTGGCGACATGGAAGACGGTGGGGCGGAAGCGCTCGATGTCGCGGCGGACGGAGCGGGGCAGGCGGATCGGGAGCTTGTATTCCTTGCGTCTTGGGATCGAGACGGAGGGGATGTGTACGATGTCCGCGTTGGGCGCGATGGCCGGCTCGGCCACGGTGGGCGAGTAGACGCGCACCGCGGCGCCGCGGCGCTGCAGATAGTCGACCAGGCGGTTCAAAGCCTGGTTCGCTCCGTCCCGGACATAATTGTAGTTGCCGGTGAAGAGAGCGACGCGAAGGTCCGTCACGTCCATGTTCGCCGCGCTTAGACGGTTCGCCGGGGAAGGCAAGAAAGGCGGAATTCCCCTCCCCTTGATGGGGAGGGGTTAGGGGTGGGGTGGAGTCTGCGCAGGAGGTGTGGCTTCAAGTCAGCGGCCTGCCTTCATAGAGGCTCAGCCTTTTCCGGAGACTCCACCCCCACCCGAACCCTCCCCCATCGAGGGGGAGGGCTTCCCGCGCCTTGCTACTTTTCGTCTGGCGGCGTCTGCTCGGGGCCGCTCTTCGGCAGGCGCCTCAGGCGCCGGACGGCGCCGAGCATCGGGAGGATGAGGAGGGCGAGGAGGAAGAGGGCGATGGCTTCCTTCACCGCGCTGGCTCCGCGCGGTCGAGGACGGTGCGGAGCTTGGCAGCGAGCTGCTCGTAGTTGAACGGCTTGCTGATCAGATCCACGTCGCGGTCGAGGCGGCCGTTATGGACGATGGCGTTGCGCGTATAGCCGGTCATGAAGACGATCCTGAGGTCCGGCCGGAGCGCCTTCGCCGCCTCTGCCGTCTCGCGGCCGTTCATGCCGCCGGGGAGGATGACGTCGCAGAGGAGGAGAGCCGTGTCGGGATGCCGCTCCAGCGCGGCAAGGCCTTCGGGACCGCTGCCGGCCGCGACCACGCGGTAGCCGAGCTCCTCGATGATGCCGGCGAGATAGGTGCGAAGCTCCTCATTGTCCTCGACGACGAGGATGCGTTCGTCGCCGCGCAGCAGGGCCATGTCGGCGGCCGCGGACGGCCGCTCGGTCTCTTCCGCCGCCATTGCGCGGGGGAGGTAGATCCTGATCGTCGTGCCGGTTCCGACCTCGCTGTAGACGCGCACGTGCCCGCCCGACTGGCGGACGAAGCCGTAGACCTGGCTGAGCCCCAGGCCGGTGCCCTTGCCGACGTCCTTGGTCGTGAAGAAGGGTTCGAACACCCGCTCCACCGTCTCGGGCGGCATGCCGCAGCCGGTGTCGCTGACCGCGATCATGACATACTGGCCCGCCGGCACGGCTTCGACGATCTGCTCGACATAGGCTTCGTCGAGCATGGCGTTCTGGGTTTCGATGGTGAGGCGGCCGCCTTCCGGCATGGCGTCGCGGGCGTTGACGGCGAGGTTGAGGAGCGCATTCTCGAGCTGGGTCGGGTCCACTTCGGTGCGCCACAGGCCGCCGGCGAGGATCGTCTCGAGCGCGGTCTGCTCGCCAAGCGTGCGGCGGAGGAGCTCCGAGGTTTCGCCGACCATCCGGTTGACCTGGATGACCTTGGGGGCGAGCGGCTGGCGGCGCGAGAAGGCAAGGAGGTGGGCGGTGAGCTTCGCGGCCCGGCGCGCGCCTTCCATCGCCGCTTCGCGGGCGCGGCGGATGCGGTCCGCCTCCGGGCCGGCCGGAAGATTGCCGGCCGCGCGCTCGATCATGTCGAGGCCGCCGATGACGAGGGTCAGGAGATTGTTGAAATCGTGCGCGACGCCGCCGGTGAGCTGCCCGATCGCCTCCATCTTCTGCGCCTGGCGCAGCGACTCCTCCGCGCTGAGGCGCTCTTCGACGGCGCGGGTCACTCGCGCCTCGAGCTCTTCGTTGAGGCGCTCGAGGTCCTCGGCGGCTTTCCGCGCCTCGTCGCGGGCGGCGAGCAGTTCCTGCTCGTAGCGGCGGCGGTCGCCGGCGTTGAAGACGGTGGTGAGGTTGACCAGCGGGGCGCCGTCGGGGCCGGTGCGCTGGACGGTGTTGACGAGGGTCGGCAGCCGCGCGCCGTCCTTGCGCAGGAAATCGAGCGCGATCTCGCGGATGGCGCCCTGCATCCGGAGCAAAGGCGCGAAATGGGTCTCGTGATAGATGCGGCCGGCGAGGCTCAGATGCGTCTGGAAGCGCGTGCCCACCACCTCCTCGGCGCGGTAGCCGAGCCAGTCGAGAAAGGTGCGGTTGGCGCGCACGATCGTGCCGTCGGGGAGGCTCGCCACATAGCCGCAGGGCGCGTCTTCGTAGAGCTCGTCCGCATCGTAGGCGAAGAGCGCGTCCGGCACCGGGCGTTCGGAGCCGTCGTCCGCCATCAGGCTGCGAGCCAGGCCTGGATGGCGGCCGCGGTCTCGTCGGGCGCGCTGAGGTTCGGGCAGTGACCGCTGGCGTCCAGGCGCACGAGGGTGCTGCCCTCGATCTTCCCGTGGACATATTCGCCGACGCAATCGGGCGCGATCACGTCGTCCGTGCATTGGAGGATGAGCGAGGGGAGGGCGAAGCCTTCGAGATCGGCACGGTTGTCCGACAGGAAGGTGACGCGGGCAAAGTGCTTGGCGATGTCGGGATCGGAGCGGCAGAAGCTGTTGGCGAGCTCATCGGCAAGCTCCGGCCGTTCGGCATTGCCCATGATCTGCGGGGCCAGCATCGAGGACCAGCCGAGGAAGTTGCTGTCCATGAAGACGAGCAGCTCCTCGATGTCCGGGCGCCCGAAGCCGCCGACATAATCGCCGTCGTTTATGTAGGAAGGCGAGGGGCCGACGAGCACGAGCTTCGCGAACAGGCCGGGCGCTTTCTTCGCGGCCAGAACGCCGATCATCGCGCTTACGGAATGGCCGACGAAGATCGCGTCGCGCAGCCCGAGCGCATGGCAGATCTCGACCAGATCCTCGGCATAGCCGTGGAGGGTGCCGTGCCTGTCCCGGTCGAAAGCGGACGCATCCGATCCGCCGCAGCCGACATGATCGAACAGCACCACCTTGTGCGTGTCGGCGAAACGGGGGGCCACGAAGCGCCACATATTCTGGTCGCAGCCGAAGCCGTGGGCGAAGACCATCGCCGGCTCCCCGGCGCCCGAGGCATGGACGTTGTTGCGGACGAGCGGGTCCATCGAAGCTCCGGGGTCGAGGGGTTGAGTGGCGAGCCCTAAACCGCGCGCGCGGCGCTGTCACGCGCCGCTCCGAGCGATGTCAGCGCTTGATCGCCCCGACCGAGACGGGTCCGAAGGTCACCGCATGGGGCTGCTCCTGGCTGATTCCGGCGCGCTGCTCGTGCGCCTGACGCCAGCGCCTGAGATCGCACCCGGTCCAGCCGCCAGGGCCGACGGTGGAGCAGGAGTGAATGCCGGAGGCGCCGACGTCCATCAGCCGGTTGCGCTCCCGCGAGACGCTGTCGATCAGCCCGCGCGGATCGAAGCCGTCGGGACTCGGCAGCCGGTATTGCGCGTCCTCGCTCCGCCCACAGACGACGATCTCGGGAGCATCGGCGGGCTCGTCGCAGGCGGGGTCCGGCACGGGCGGCACCGGCGCGGCCGGCGGCGGCGGCGACGAGGATGGCAAAGCGAGGACGGGCGCGCCGCAGAGGAGCAGCGAGGCTGCGATGATGCTG
>DASWMS010000092.1:0-46743 GCA_036399655.1 Allosphingosinicella sp.
TGACGCCGCCCGTATATTTGAACGTCGCCATGGCGCGGCGCAGCTGGTCCGCCTCGGCCGCCGAAAAGCCCGCGCCGACGATCGCGACCTTCATCGCCTGCTCCTGGAAGAGCGGCACGCCCAATGTCTTGCCGAGCACCTTGCGCAGCGCCTCCGAAGGATATTCGACCGGCTCCTTCCCCTCGCGGCGGCGCAGATACGGGTGGACCATGTCGCCCTGGATGGGGCCGGGGCGGACGATCGCGACTTCGATGACGAGGTCGTAAAATTCCTTCGGTTTCATCCGCGGCAGCATGTTCATCTGCGCGCGGCTTTCGATCTGGAAGACGCCAAGCGTGTCCGCCTTCCGGATCATCCTGTAGACGATCGGATCGTCCTTCTGGAGATCGGCCATGCCGATCCTGATGCCCTTGTGATCGGCGAGGAGATTGAAGGCGCGGCGCATGCAGCCGAGCATGCCGAGGCCGAGCACGTCGACCTTCATGAAGCCAAGCGCGTCGATATCGTCCTTGTCCCATTCGATGACGCGGCGGTTTTCCATCGCCGCGGGCTCGATGGGGACGAGGTCGTCGAGGCGGTCCTGGGTGAGGACGAAGCCGCCCGGATGTTGGCTAAGGTGCCGCGGAGCGCCGATCAGCTGGCGGGCGAGATCGAGGGTCAAAGCGAGGCGGTCGTCGGTGAGATCGAGGCCCAGTTCGGCGGCGTGGCGCTCGGCGACGCCGTCGTTCGACCAGCCCCAGACCTGGCCGGCGAGCGCGGCGGTCATGTCCTCGGGAAGGCCGAGCGCTTTCCCGACTTCGCGGACGGCGCCGCGGGAGCGGTAGCGGCTGACTACCGCCGTCAGCGCCGCGCGGTGGTGGCCGTAGGTTTCGTAGATCCACTGGATCACTTCCTCGCGCCGCTCATGCTCGAAATCGACGTCGATGTCGGGCGGCTCCTTGCGCTCGGACGAGACGAAGCGCTCGAAGAGGAGCTCGTGCTGGATGGGGTCGATCGAGGTGATTCCGAGGAGGAAGCAGACGCATGAATTCGCCGCCGAGCCGCGGCCCTGGCAGAGGATGCCCTCCGAACGGGCGAAGCGGACGATGGAATAAACGGTGAGGAAGTAGGGCGCGTAGCCGAGCTGGCCGATCAGCTTCAGCTCATGGCGGAGCTGCCTGTCGAGGGCGGGCGGGATCGTCTCGCCGTGCTTGTCGTGGGCGGCGTCCCAGGCGAGCTTTTCCAGCGCCTGCTGGGGCGTCAGGCCGGGGATCAGGGCCTCGTCCGGATATTGGTAGCGAAGCTCCTTCAAATCGAAGGTGCAGCGCCGCGCGATCTCCTCCGTCGCGGCGAGGGCGTGGGGGAAAGCGGCGAAGCGGCGCTCCATCTCGTCCCGCCCTTTCAGGTGCCGGTCGGCGTTCCGCTCGCGGCGGAAGCCGAGGTCGTCGATCGTGCACTTGTGCCGGATGGCGGTGACCACGTCCTGGAGCATGCGGCGGTCGGGCATATGGTAGAGGATATCGCCGGTCGCGACTGGTTTGACGCGGGCGGCGCGGGCCTGGGCGTCGAGGGCGTGGAGGCGGACGGCATCGCCCGGGCGGCGGCGGAAGGTGAGCGCCTGATAGGCGCGCTCTCCGAAGGTGCGGCTGAGGCGCGCGAGGAGGGCGGCATTGGCTTCGTCCGCTTCCTCGGGGAGGTGGATTGCGACGAGGCCTCCGGCGTGGGCTTCGACGTCGGGCCAGTGGAGCTCGCACTTCCCCTTCCCCGCCCGCGCCTTGCCGATCGAGAGCAGCCGCGTGAGGCGCGACCAGGCGGGGCGGTCCTCCGGATAAACGAGGAGGCTGGTGCCGTCCGCCAGATCGAGGCGGCAGCCGGGGATGAGGCGGATGCCGGTCGCCTTGGCGGCTTCCCAGGCGCGGACGATGCCGGCAACGCTGTTGCGGTCGGCGACGCCGAGGGCGGGGAGGCCGAGGAGGGCGGCGGCGTTGAACAGCTCGTCCGGCGAGGAGGCGCCGCGCAGGAAGCTGAAATGGGTGGTGACCTGGAGTTCGAGGTACATGGCGGGTCAGGGGGCGGGCGGAAATAAGTTGAGGAAGCTGAGGGTATGCAATGCCTGCCCCCCAGCCTTCCTCAATTGGCGCAGGACTCCGTTCGTCCCGAGCGAAGTCGAGGGGCGACTGCACTGAGTCCCAGCCTGCGCCCCTCGACTACGCTCGGGACGAACGAGACTTGTGTCCTGCAACCCGCCCTTCGACAGGCTCAGGGCTAGCGGTTCTTTAGAAGGGAGACACACCACACACCGTTCGGGCTGAGCTTGTCGAAGCCCTGCCCTTCTTCCGGCTTTGGAAAGAAGGAAGGACAGTCCCCTTCGACGCCGCCTGCGGCGTCGCTCAGGACAGGCTTCGACAAGCTCAGGACGAACGGAGTTTCCAGTGTCCGTTCTCCACCTCCCCCTCCCCATCACGCGAAGACGCCGTGGAGGTACCAGCTGAGGTCGCCGGTGCGGATGTCCACGCCGTCGCCTCTCCGGAAGAGCCAGAAGCGGGCGCCTTCCTCGTCCTCCACCTGGAAATAGTCGCGCACGGCGTCGGCTTCCTCGCGCGCGCGCCACCATTCGCCGTGGATGCGCTCGGGGCCGTCGGCGGCGCGGACGCGGTAGGGGCGGCCGCGCCAGGTGAAGCGGCGGGGCGGGAGATCGGGGAGCAGGGCGACGACGCCCTCCACGCGCTCGGGTGGGCTGAGCAGGCGCACCGGGCGGGGCCAGCGCGGCCACTCCGCCGGCTTTGCGAGCGGCGAGAGGCGGCGGACGCTGCGCTCGGGCACGTCGCTTTCGACCGCGCCGATGCGGAACAGGCGGCGCGCGCCTAGGCGGCCGGCGAGGCGGTCGATCAGGAAGGAAAGGTCGGGCGCGGGCTTGCCGCCGGCCAGGGCGCCTTCGATCGTTTGGGCCGCGAGAGGCTCCGTCCGGAGCGCGACGAGGCGCATCGCGTCAATGCCGTAGCCGGGCTCGATCTCCTCGATCTTGGGGAGCATCAGGCGCAGGAGATGGGAGGCGTCGCGGGTGGCGCGCGCCGTGCCGACCCCAATGCGCTGCTCTTCATTGTCGACGCGCAGGCAGAGGAGCCGGACGGAGCGGGCGCCGAGGGCGCGCTTGCCGAGCGTCGCGGCAAGGTCCGTCATCAGCCGGCCGAGCGCCGCAGCGATCGCTTCCGGACTCGCGATCGGCTCTGCGAAGCGGAGCTCGGCTTCGGGGGCATCCTCCGGCACCACCGCATCGACCGCTTCGGGGGCGCGGCCGATCGCCTGGTCGAGCCGCTGGAGGAGGGTCTTGCCGAAGCGGCGCTGGAGCGGCGCCCGGGGCATGGCGAGGAGCTCGCCGACGCGCTCCAGGCCGAGGCGGCGGGCGGCGCCCAGCGCCTCCTCGCCGATGCGCAGCGCCGAGAGCGGCATGGGCGCGAGCGCCTGGGCTTCGGCGCCGCTGGGGCAGAGCGCGATCGCCTTGCCGGAGAAACGGGCGAGGGCGTGGGCGGCGCCGTATGTGCCGGCGACGGCAATGCGGGCGGTGAAGCCGAGGCGCGCGCAGAAGTGGACGAAGTGGACGCACAAAGCCTCTTCGCCGCCGAACAGGTGGGAGACGCCGGTCAGGTCCAGGAACAGGCCGTCGGGCGGGGAGACGGCGGCGCGCGGCGTCCAGCGGCGGGCGGCGAACAGGGCGAGGCTTTCGAGCAAAGCGGCGTCGGCCTCCGGCGCGGCATCGCGTATGTCGAGGCCGGGGACGAGGGCGCGCGCCTGCGTCAGCGGCATGCCCGGCGCGAGGCCGAGCGCGCGGGCGGCGGGGCTGGCGGCGGCGAGGAGCTGGCGGTTTCCGGTGCGCAGGGCGGTGACGAGGGGGGCGGAGGGGTGGGAAGACAGAGGATGCGAATGTGCAGACTCGTTCGTCCCGAGCGAAGTCGAGGGGCGCTGGCATAGACTCCGAGCGTGCGCCCCTCGACTACGCTCGGGACGAACGAATTCCGGGACTTTGCTCAGCCCGGAAGGGGCGGAGACCTCCTCCGCTTTTCCGAAACGCCCCCTGTACGCGACCTCGGCCGCTTCGCTCCGCCGTCCGAGCTCGCGCATGCCGGGGCGCTGGTGGAGGGGGAGGGCTTCGATCTGGGCCTCCACTTCCGCGCGCGCCCAGCGGGCGCCGGGGCGCCAGCCGGGGGTGTTCGGGCAGGAGCAATGGGCGAGGGATGCGGATTCATCCTCCCCATTGCGCAGCGATGGGGAGGGGGACCAGGCGGAGCCTGGTGGAGGGGTAAGAGTCTCCGACTCAGAGAATCGCGCGGGATCCGCGGACTCCCTACCCTTTACCCCTCCACCACCCTGCGGGTGGTCCCCCTCCCCTCGAAATCGAGGGGAGGATTTTAGCGTTCCCCTCCCCCCGCCGCCGTCAGGCTGCCGCTCGGCGCGAAGCAGGCGCTCGATCGAAAGCTCCGGCAGGTAGAGCGAGGCGAGCCGTTTCATTGGGGGCTTCCACAAGGATGGTGAACGGTTCGCCGCCGCGTTGCCGGTCGAGGGACAGGCGCCAGCGGGGGCGGGCGAGGCCGGGCACCGAAAGGCGCTCGGAAGGGGCGGGCGCGAGGCGCCAGCGGGTGACGGCGGCCGAGGGCAAGGCCAAGGGGTCCTCCCCCGCCTTGCGCCAGCGCTTGAGCATCAGCGCCATCGTCCCCCCTTCCTCGGCGGCGAGCTGGAGGCGGCGCGTCGCGGTCATGGACACGCGGCCGACTTCGCCGACGACCGCGGCGAGGCCGCCGTGGCGGAGGCCCTCCTCCATGACGGCGAGCACTTCCTCGTCGCGCCGGCATTCTGCGTAGAGGAGCCGCTCCGGAGAAAGGCCCGCCAAAGCGAGGCCGGGGGCGAAGAGATCGCGGCGGGAAAAGGCCCAAAGGACAGTGCCCTCTTCGGCGGCGCGGCGGGCGGCGATCGAGGCGGTGAACAGGGTCGCGGCGGCCTCGTCGGCCATTCCGGGCGCGGCGCCGGCCGCTTCGTGAAGGGCGTCGGCGGCGAGCCCTCCGCCGGCCAGGCGGCGGTCGATTGCGTCGACGCCGAAAGGCAGGCACAGGCGCTCCCCGCCCCGCGCGCTTTCGGCCAAAGCGGCGATTTCGGCGCGGAGCTCGGCCAGGCGGGTGCCGGCGTCCGCTGGTGAAATGGCTTCGTTTTGCATACGCGACTCGGACTCATGTGTTCGCTTTATGTTCCGAGCCTGTTCAGCGAGAGTCAAGCGGGTGGGCGGGTAGGGCCAGCCTCATCCTCCCTGTGCGCGAAGCGCATGGGGAGGGGGACCCCCCGAAGGGTGGTGGAGGGGAAATGGTCGAGGCCTCGCCATCTACCCCTCCACCATGCTTCGCATGGTTCCCCTCCCCATCGGCTGCGCCGACAGGGAGGATCATGGCTCGACATGCGGCCGTGCCTAGACGACAGGACTCAGATGCACCTCCTCCGCTCCCTCCTCCTCGCCCTCGTCCTCTTCGCTTCCGCGCCCGCTTTCGCCCAAGCGGGCGATTCGGAGTGGCTGTACCGGGGGAGCGACATCGTCCGGGATCCGGCGTGGCGGTTCGGGACGCTGCCGAACGGGCTTCGCTATGCGGTAAGGCGCAATGCCATTCCGGCGGGGCAGGTGGCGATCCGGGTTCGGATCGACGCGGGGTCGCTCAACGAAGCGGACAACGAGCGCGGCTGGGCGCATTTCCTGGAGCATATGCTGTTCCGCGGCACGGAGAGCTATCCGGACCGGCAGGCGCGGCACGTCTGGCAGCAGCTCGGCGCGAGCTTCGGCTCCGACACCAATGCGACCACCAGCGCGACCGACACGGTCTACCAGCTCAACCTCCCCAAGAACGACCGCGCCTCGCTCGACACCAGCCTCCGGGTGCTCGCCGAGATGATGAGCCGGGCGCGGATCGAGGCCGCTTCGGTCGAGGCCGAGCGGCCCGTCGTCATCGCCGAAAAGGAGCGGCGGCCCGAACTTTCGGCGCGGATGTTCGAAGCCTCGCGCGGGCTCTTCTATTCGGGCCTGCGGATCGCCGACCGCGACACGATCGGCACGACCGAGACGCTGAACGCCGCCGATGCCGAGGGGCTGCGCGCCTTCTACCGGCGCTGGTACCGGCCCGAGCGGGCGACGGTGGTGATGGTCGGCGACGCCGATCCGGCGATGATGGAGGCGCTGGTCCGCGAGCGCTTCGGCGGCTGGCGCGGCGAAGGGGCGAACCCGCCCGATCCCGATTACGGACGCATCGCCGAGCCGCGCGCGCCCGTCGCCAACGTCGCCTATCCGGGCGCGCCGGTGACCACCACCGTGATGTGGCTCCGGCCCTACGAAGCGCTGCCGCATACGGCGGAGCGCGAGCGGCGCTTCCTGGAGGAGGCGCTGGCGGCGCGGATCCTCAACCGCCGGCTCGAAGCCCATGCGCGCGGCGAAGCGGCCTATCTCGGCAGCTCCGTCTCCATTTCCCGGGCGCGCGGCATCGCCAACGCGACCTCGCTCAGCGTCTCGGCGCGCGGCACGGACTGGCGCAAGGCGCTGGAGGAGAGCTTCGCCATCCTCGCCGACGCGCCGCGGGCGCCGCCCAGCGCCGAGGAGATCAGGCGCGAGCTCGCCAACATCCGCGCCGGCGCCGCCGCGGCCGTGCAGGGCGAGGAGACGGTGCAGTCGAGCGACCGGGCCGAGCAGCTCGTCAACGCGATCGACAATCGCGGCGTCGTCGCCACGGCCGCCACGGCGCTCGCCAATCTCGACCGCAACGCCCCGCTGATGACTCCGGAGCGGATCGCCGGGGCGATGCGAGCTTTGTTCGAAGGTTCGGGTCCCCGCACCCTGCTGCTTTCGCCCGAGCCGGTCGCGGCGCCGGCGATCGCCGAGGGACTGGCGGCGGCGCGGCGGGCGGCGCCCGCGGCCCGCGCGGCCGAGCGGCAGGTGCGCTTCGAGGACCTGCCGATTCCGGCCACGCCCGGCCGCGTCGTTTCGCAGCAGCGGATCGAGGATCTGAACGTCACGATCGTGCGCTTCGCCAACGGCGCGACGCTCACCTTCCGGCCGTCGGCGGCGCAGCGCGGGCGAGTCCTCGTGCGCCTGCGCTTCGGCGCCGGACAGGCGGGGCTGGCACCGGACCGGCCGTCCATGGCCTGGCTGGGGGGGCTCGTCTCCCCTTCCGGCATGGCCGGGCTCGATCTCGACGGCATGGAGCGGCTGATGACGGGCCGGCGCATGTCGCTCTCCTTCGGCGTGGACGACGACGCGTTCACGCTGTCCGGCCAGACGAGCTCGACCGAGCTTCCCGACCAGATGCGTCTCCTCACCGCCAAGCTCACCCATCCGCGCTGGGACCCGGCGTTGCTCGCCCGCTTCCGCACTGCAGCGGTGGAGAGCTTCGATCTCCATTTCTCCTCCGCCTCGTCGCGGGCGAGCCGGGAAATGGCCGGCTTCATGCGGCCGGGCGACCGGCGCTGGCAGCCGATCGAGCGGGCCGAGATGGAAGCGGCGACGATCGAGCAGCTGAGCGGCTTCTTCACGCCCGCGCTCGCGGCGCGGCCGGTGCACGCGGTGATCGCCGGCGACACCACGCTGGAGGCCGCGATCGAGGCGGTGCGGCGGACCACGGGCGCCCTCCCCGCCCCGCCCGAGGCGGCCGCCGCAAGCGTCCGCAACGTGGCGGTGCGGCCGCCCGCGCCGAGCCCGGAGCCGAGGACCTTCACCCACCGCGGTGCGCCCGACCAGGCCTATGCGCTGATCGGCTGGACGACCTTCGGCGGGACCGCCAACACGCGCGACCGGCGGGCGCTCAGCCTCGCCGCCAACATCTTCCGGATGCGCCTGTTCGACGAGCTGCGCGAAACCGAAGGCGCGAGCTACTCGCCCGCCGCGACGCACAGCAGCAGCCCGGTCTATCCCGACTGGGGCGTCTTCTACGCCGCCGCCGAAGTGCGGCCGGACCGGGCGGCGACGTTCTTCCGGGTCGCCCGGCGGATCGTCGCCGACCTCGCCGCCACTCCGCCCGCCGCGGACGAATTCGAGCGGGCGCGCAATCCGGTGCTGAGCGGGATCGAGCGGACCTTGGCCAACGACAATGGCTGGTGGCTGGGGGTGATGGAGGATTTCATAGCCCGGCCCGCCGCGGTGGAGGACGTGCGCGCCTACCTGTCCGATTACCGGAGCATGACGGCGGACGAGGTGCGCAGCGTCGTCGCGCGCTATGTCGCCGAGGGCGGGGACTGGTCGATGCTGGTGCTTCCGGAGCGGCCCGCGGCGGCGGCTCCGGCGTCGGGGCGGTGAATTGCAAAAGGTCCTTCGACACGGGCCTCAACAAGCTCAGTCCCTCCTCAGGATGAGCGGATTTTCAAATTTCGTTCCCCCGCTCATCCTGAGGAAGGACTGAGTAGCGCGAAGCGCGCAGCGAAGGCCTGTCTCGAAGGACCCGAGCCCGCCAGCCCAACCCACAACCCTTGATCTGGATTTCCCTGCCCGCCATGCTCTAGAGCGGCGCGGGGGCGCGAGGAGAGACGTGGCGAACAGCGCAGTCCAGTTGGCGGCCTCGAATGCCGTGCGCCCGGAGCTGGATCGGGGCTGGGACCCGCTGCGGCTCCAGCAGCAGCCCTTCTTCGACGACAAGAACCGCGCCTTCTGGATCCTCCAGTCGGCGGGCTGGGCGGGCTATTTCGTTCTCCGGACGCTCTCCGGCGCCGCCAATGCGATGGGCTGGAGCTACGTGCTCCATACCGCGGTGCTGACCGCGACCGGCTATTCGATCACCCTGCTCATGGCCTCGGTGTACCGGCGGCTGATGCGGCTTCGGCCAATGATCACCTGGCTCGTGTCGATCGCCCTCGTTCTCCTCGCCGCGGGCGCCTTTTCGGCGATCGAGACGTGGAGCCATGCGACCTTCATCCGCCCCGGCTTCCGGCCCGGCGGCATCCAGTTCCTGAGCTCGATCCTTCTCACCTTCTCGCTGCTCGCCGCCTGGTCGTCGCTTTATTACGGGATCAATTACTACCTGCTCCTGGAGCAGCAGACCGACCGCCTCCTGCGCATGCAGCACCAGGCGAGTTCGGCGCAGCTCGCGATGCTGCGCTACCAGCTCAATCCGCACTTCCTCTTCAACACGCTGAATTCGATCTCCACCCTCGTGCTCCTCAAGCAGACCGACCGGGCGAATGCGATGCTGTCGCGGCTGTCCTCATTTCTGCGCTACACGCTCGTCAACGAACCGACGGGGCAGGTGACGGTGGCGCAGGAGGTGGAGACGCTGAAGCTCTATCTCGAGATCGAGAAGATGCGCTTCGAGGATCGCCTGCGGCCGCACTTCATCATCGACCGGCAGGTGGAGCGGGCGCTGATGCCCTCGCTCCTCCTCCAGCCGCTGGTCGAGAACGCGATCAAATATGCGGTGACGCCGCAGGAGGAAGGCGCCGACATCTCGATCGAGTCGAAGCTCGATGTCGACCGGGTGGTGATCAGGGTCTCGGACACCGGGCCGGGCGCGGAAGACCATTGGGTGCGTGCCCAGCAGTCGACCGGGGTGGGCCTCGCCAACATCCGCGACCGCCTCATCCAGACCTATGGCGACAACCACCGGTTCGACACTCAATCGGACAGAAGCGGAGGCTTCCGCGTTACCATCGAATTCCCATATCAAGTCGAAGCCAAGGAGCCGAAATGACGATCCGCACGATCCTCGTCGACGACGAGCCGCTGGCGATCCAGGGGCTGCAGCTGAGATTGGCGCCCCACGAGGATGTCGAGATCATCGAGACCTGCTCGAACGGCCGGGAAGCCATCCGCGCGATCAAGACGCACAAGCCGGACCTCGTCTTCCTCGACATCCAGATGCCCGGCTTCGACGGCTTCTCGGTGATCCAGGGCCTGATGGAGGTGGAGCCGCCGCTCTTCGTCTTCGTCACCGCCTATAGCGACCACGCCATCCGCGCGTTCGAGGCGCAGGCGGTGGATTATCTGATGAAGCCGGTGGAGGAGGAGCGCCTCGCCGATACGCTGGAGCGGGTGCGCCAGCGGCTCGCGGAAAAGCGCGGCGTCGAGGAAGCGGAGAAATTGAAGGGCGTGCTCGCCGAAGTCGCGCCCGACGCGGCCGAGACCTTCGACACCGCGAATCCGGGCGACGACGGCCATGCCTCGAACCGCTACGAAAAGCTCATCAACATCAAGGACCGGGGGCAGATCTTCCGCGTCGACGTCGATTCGATCGAGAAGATCGACGCGGCGGGCGACTACATGTGCATCTATACGGGCGACAACACGCTCATCCTTCGCGAGACGATGAAGGACCTGGAAAAGCGCCTCGACCCGCGCCGCTTCCAGCGCGTCCACCGGAGCTGCATCGTCAATCTCGACCAGGTCCGCCAGGTGAAGCCGCACACCAACGGCGAATGCTTCCTGGTGCTGGAGAGCGGGAGCCAGGTGAAGGTCAGCCGTTCATACCGGGACGTTGTCGCGAGGTTCGTCCATTAACCCGTCATTCCCGCGAAAGCGGGAATCCAGAGGGACTTTCCACGCGCCCGGCGTTGCTCGCCCGTCCGCTGGATTCCCGCTTTCGCGGGAATGACAGAGGGAACTCCGTGACGTTTATGGTGTCTAAGGAGAAGGTCTCCCCCCGGTGAAGGACCGCTCGCACATGCTCAGCCTCATCTTCCTCTTCCAGGCCGCCGCCGCGCAGCCGCAGGCGCAGGGTGCGCCGGATATCGAGCTTCAGATCGGCCTCACCGCGCGGCGCGTCACGATCGAGCGGCGGGGCGAGGCTTCGCTGGACGTGCATGCCGGGCCCGACGGAGGCTCCGTCGTCAACGTGGAAGCCCCAGAGGCGAACGGGCGCCGCACCTTGCGCGATGTGAACGTCCGCGTGCGCGCCGAGGCGCGGATCGCGGACCCCGCCGCACAGCCCGCGGCGCCTTCCGCGCAAATCGAAGCCGAGGCTGAAACCCGCCAGCCGGAATGACGTTGTGGCCCCGTAACAGGGAGCCAGTTCACATGCGTCACACGATCCTCGCGGCCGCCGCCGCCTCCGCCCTTCTCGCCTTCGCCGCCGCCCCCGCCGCCGCCCAGCGCCGCGACAGCCAGGCCGCCGCGCCGGGCCCGCAGGCGAATAGCCAGCTCGCGCTCCAGGCGGAGGCCGGCCAGAACCCGCCCGACGTCGTGCTCGACGTGCCGAACCTTTCGGTCGAGCAGCTCACCGTCGAGGTAAACAACCTCCGGCTGAACCTGGCGCTGGACGCGCGGCTCGCCAACCTCCTGCAGCTCACCGCCGGCGCCAACGCCTCGATCGACAACGTCCGGATCGACCTTCGCGGCGTCCGCGCCCAGGCGACCCTCCTCGTCCGGCTCGACAATGTCCGCGCGATCATCGAGCGCACGCTCCAGACGCTGGACAACAATCCGCAGATCGTCAGCCAGCTTCTCTCCACCGTCGACAACACCGTCGGTACGGTGGGCGGCGTCGCCAACAATGCGGTGGGCACCGTCGGCCAGATCGCCGGCGGCCTGCTCTCCAACGGCCAGGTCCTCGACCTCGCCCGCGCCGGGCTGACGGAGGTGTCGCGCACGGTGAACGGGGCAGGCAACACCGTCCGCCGCGTCACCGACCGCAGCGGCTCGCTGATCGAAGTGGTGACGGACACGGCCAACCGCATCGTCTCCTCGCGCAGGGTGGGCGCAGCGACGGGGCAGCAGCCGCCCCGGCAGTAGAGCGGCGTCCCAGACCGTCATCCCGGCGAAGGCCGGGATCTCAGGACAAGAAGTCGCCGAGATCATTGGAGGGCGCCCTGCACGAGCAGCGGCGCCCTTCACCCCCTGAGATCCCGGCCTTCGCCGGGATGACGTGGGTTGCTCCGTCCATTCAGCTCAGCCCACTTTGAAACGGCGCCGTGCGCGTTTACCTCGTCTTCGGACCCTGGCGCGCAAGGTCGCGCCATGTCGAAGCACTGGAATCCGCGGCCGGCGCGCCGCGCTGCACAAGATTGGCGCGAAAACGGCGCTCGAACCGGGCATAGGCGCCGGCCCTACAGGCGGCGTAAGTCACCCGCCGGGCCGGCGATCGCCTTCCTGCTCACCTTCGGCTGCTTCATGTATGCGGCCGTCCCAGGAGGCTTCATCGACACGTCCGGGCTGGGGGAGACAGCACCCTCGGCTTTGTCCAGCGATCCCTTCGCCGAGTCCCGCCGCTCGCGCGAAATCGTCGAAGCGCAGGAGTCCGGCAACGAGCCCCGCGCTGGGCGGAAGGGCGCAAGCTATGCCGCGACTGGGCGCGTGCACGTTGTCGATGGCGACACGCTCCGGATCGGCGGGAACATTGTTCGGATCGCGGACATCGACACGCCGGAGATGCGCGGTCGCTGCCCGTCCGAGAGCGCGCTCGCCCGGCGCGCGAAGGCGCGGCTGGCGAGCCTGATCCAGGGCGAGAGCGTCAGCCTCGCGCCCTCGGGTGACGGGCGCGACGAGGACCAATATGGCCGCAAGCTGCGGATCGTGAGCGTCGGCGGGTCCAACGTCGGCGACCAGCTCATCGCCGAGGGGCTGGCGCGGCCCTGGGGCGGACGCCGCATGCCCTGGTGCGCCTGACGGGCGCTCCTCCGCCCTTCAGTCCCGCCGGTCGAGATAATTGCTGTGCCACCAGATGCGGGTGACGCGGCCTTGGCGGTTGCGGTCGAAGCGGACTTCTTCGGCGAGGGTGTCGTTCGACCGGACGACGCGGAAGCGGTCGGCTTCGACGTGGCGGAGGCGGGTGATGTCCGAGGCGGGGGTGTCGGCGAAGAGATCGATGACCATGAGCTCGTTGCCGTAGGGCGCGACGTAGACGTCGCCGGCCGAGCGGGAGGTCCGGTAGGTGCCTTCGTAGGGGGCGAGATCTGTCGCAGGGGCGGGGCCGGCGGTCTCGGGCGGCTGCTGCGGGCGTGGGGCCGGGCCCGTTGCCGGCGTCAGAGCGGCCGCGGCGCGGACGATGTCTGCCTCGGTCAAATCGTAGAGCTGGCGGGCGAAGCGGCCGGGCTCGCCGTCGTCGGTGTTGACTAGGACGACGATGGCGAGCTTGTCCTGCGGGCGCATCATCAAGGTGGTGCGGTAGCCGGGGCAATAGCCGCCGTGGCCGACGAAGGTCTTGCCGGCATGCTGGTAGGTGCCGAAGCCGAGGCCCCAGGTCTCGTTCGGATTGTCGGGCGTCATCCAGTGGACGCGCTGCATTTCGCGAAGGGTTGAGGAGCGAAGGACGTTCTCGCCGCCGGACGCGAGCAGGCGGAACTGCCAGGAGGCGAAGCGGCCGAGATCCTCGGCGGTGGAGGCGAAGCCGGCGGCGGGGGCAAGGGCGTTCAAAGTGTAAGCAGGGATGGCGTCGCGGTTCCAGCCGGTGCGCCGCGCCGCATAGCCGATGGCGAGCTCGCCGCCGCGCAGCCGGACCGGGATTTCGGAGGTGGTGCGGGTGAGGCCGAGCGGCTGCAGGAAGTTGCTGCGGATATAGGCGTGGTAATCCTGGCCCGACGTCGTTTCGACGACGTTGCCGAGGAGGGCCATGCCGAGGTTCGAATATTGGAGATGGTCGTAGGCGCGGTAGAGGTTGGTCTGCTCGCCCAGGCGGGCGCGGACCGTCTCCAGGTCCGGGAAGCGGGCTTCGCTCCAATAGGGCGTGTCGGCTTCGCGGGGCAGGCCGGCGACGTGGCTCATGATCGCGCGGGCGGTGACCGGGCCGTCGGGCGTCTGGACGTCGCGGATATTGTACCAGGGGAGATAGGCCGAGACCGGCCGGTCGATGTCGAGCCGGCCGGCGTCGCGCTCGCGCATCGCGGCCATGGACGTGAAGAGCTTGGAGATGGAGCAGATCGAGTAGCGGGTCTGCGGCGTCGCGGGGACGCGGCCGGCGACGTTCGCGAACCCGAAGCCGCGCGACCAGACGACCTGCTGGTCGTGGACGATCGCCATGGAGGCGCCGGCGACGTTCTCGGCGGCGAGTTGCGTCTCGATCCAGGCTTCGGCAGCGCGCAGGCGCGCGGCAAGCTTCGGATCGGCGGCGATGGAGGGCGCCTGCGGCGGCGCAGGCGGCGCGGGCGCGAGCGTGCGCGGCGGAGTGCGTTGCCCCGGAGCCTGCTCGGCGCCGGCGGGCATCGCCAGTGAGGCGATGGCGAATGCGGCGGCGGTCTTGCTGAGCTTCATCACATCCCCCTCAGGCGGCAACGGTCCGAACCGGGACAATAAGGCTGCGCGGCGCCGCCGCAAGCCGCGGCGCTTTGCGGAGCGGGCGCCGGGCTGCTACTTGCCGTGCGGCAGAGTCGAGGGGGCGGGATGAACGCGGACTGGGAAACGAAGGCGCGGGCGTTCGCGGCCCTCCATGTGCCGGGCGATCCGCTGATCCTCTACAACGTCTGGGACGCAGGGAGCGCCGGGATCGTCGCCGGGGCGGGCGCCAAGGCGGTCGCGACCGGGAGCTGGTCGGTCGCGGCGGCGCAGGGCTATGGCGACGGCGAGAAGATGCCGATCGATGCGGCGCTCGCCAATCTCGACCGCATCGTGGCCACCGTCGATCTTCCCGTCACGATCGATCTCGAAGGCGGCTACGGCGACGCCGCCGCAGCGGCCGCGCGGGCGCGGCGGGCGGGCGCGGTCGGCTGCAACATCGAGGACCGGGTGGTGGGCGGCGACGGCCTGTTCCCGGCCGAGCGGCACGCGGCGCGGCTCGCGGCGGTGCGCGAGGCGGCCGGGCCCGGCTTCTTCATCAACGCGCGCTGCGACGTGTTTTTGCAGGCACCGGCGGAGACGCACGATGCGGGGCTGCTCGACGAGGCGCTGGCGCGGGGGGCGGCTTATGCGGGCGCGGGTGCGGACGGGCTGTTCCTGCCGGGGCTTGCGGACGAGGCGCTGATCGCGGCGGCCTGCGAGCGTTCGCCGCTGCCGCTCAACATCATGGTCTGGCCGGGGACACCGGCGCTGCGGCGGCTCGCCGACCTCGGAGTGGCGCGGATCAGCCATGCGGGCGCGCCGTGGCGGGCGGCGATGGATGCGCTGGCGGAAGGCGCTCGGCGGGCGCATGGGTTGGAGGGGTGAGGGTTTAGGGCGCTTCGTCCAAGACCGTCATCCCGGCGAAGGCCGGGATCTCAGGGGGTGAAGGGCGAAGGCGGTTTTGGAGCGCGCCCTGCATGGGCGGCTGTGCTTTTCACCCGCTGAGATCCCGGCCTTTGCCGGGATGACGTGTGTGGCTCGGGCGTAACGAAGAGGGGTAGGCAACATGGCGAAGATCACTGGGCTGGGGGGCATCTTCTACAAGGTCGAGGATACGGAGCGGACGGCGGCCTGGTACCGCGACATGCTCGGATTGTCCGGCGAGTGGGGGATCATGTTTCCCTGGAAGAAGGACGAAACCGGCGAAGCGTTCAGCCTGTTCTCGCCCTTCAAGGCGACGAGCGACTATTTCGCGCCCTCGGCCGCACCGTTCATGGTGAACCTGCGCGTGGACGATCTCGATGCGTTCACCGCCGAACTCGAGAGCAAGGGCGTCGAGATCCTCGGGCGGCAGGAGGAGGATTACGGCAAGTTCGCCTGGATCCTCGACTGCGACGGCATCAAGATCGAGCTCTGGGAGCAAAAGGGCCCGGCGCCGCACGCCTGAGGGTTACGTCGACGCGCTTCCTTCGCCATATCGGGCGGGATGGCGGCGCCCGATCTTCGCGAGCGAATGGAGGCAAAGGCGGCGGAGCTCGGCTTCGCGGCCTTCGGCGTGGCGCGCGCCGATGCGGCGCCGAAATCGGGCGAGCGCCTCCGGCAATGGCTCGACGAGGGCTGCCACGGCGAGATGATCTGGATGGCGGAGCGCGCGGGCCAGCGCGGCTCGCCGGCTGGGCTGTGGCCGGAGGTGCGCTCCGTCGTGTCGCTCGGCATGAGCTATGCGCCTGGGCGGGACCCGCTGGCGCTCGCGGGCGTGCCGGATCGGGGCCGCATCTCGGTCTACGCGCAGGGCGGGGACTATCACGATACGGTCAAGAAGGCGCTGAAGGCGCTGGCGCGGTGGCTGGTCGAGGAAGCCGACTGCGCGCTCAAGGTGTTCGTGGACACCGCGCCGGTGATGGAAAAGCCGCTCGCCGAAGCGGCGGGGCTGGGCTGGCAGGGCAAGCACACCAACCTCGTCAGCCGCAGGGACGGGTCGTGGCTGTTCCTCGGCGCCATCTACACGACGCTGGAGCTGGAGCCGTCATTGTCCGAAGCGCACCGCGTCCATTGCGGATCGTGCACCGCCTGCCTCGATGCGTGTCCGACGAACGCCTTTCCGGCGCCCTTCCGCCTCGATGCGCGGCGCTGCATCTCCTACCTCACAATCGAGCATAAGGGGCCGATCCCGGAGGAATTCCGCGAAGCGATCGGCAACCGCATCTACGGCTGCGACGATTGCCTCGCCGCCTGCCCCTGGAACCGATTCGCCGACGCGGCGCGGGCGAACCGGGCGTTCCTGCCGCGCGCCGAAATGGCGGCACCGGCGCTGGGGGACTTGCTGGCGCTGGACGATGCGGCGTTCCGTCAGGTGTTCGCCGGATCGCCGATCAAGCGGATCGGGCGGGGGCGCATGGTGAGGAACGCGGCGATCGCGGCGGGGAATAGCGGGCGGGCGGAGCTGGTGCCGATGCTGGAGAGGCTGGCGGCGGACGAGGACGCGGTGGTCGCGGAGGCGGCGGCTTGGGCGCTGGGGCGGCTCGCATCCTCCCCATCGAAGATGGGGAGGGGGACCACCCGAAGGGTGGTGGAGGGGTAGGAGGCACGGACCGTGGAGGTTCGCTCGCGAGTCGCTGAACCCGGGCCAGCTACCCCTCCACCATGCTTCGCATGGTTCCCCTCCCCATCTTTCGATGGGGAGGATTAGCGGGCTCGCGCTGCCCCCAGCGCGGCGACGCAGCTTGCGCGGTCGAAATCGCGGCCGTCGGGCAGCCTTGCGTCGAGGTGGGTGACGATCGGCTCGCCGCCGGCCGCCGGCGGGTAGAGATAGGCGTCGAGGATGCAGGCGGGGGCTTCGAACTGGAGCTTCCTCGCCGTCCCTTCGCGAATGTCGAGGGCTGGGGCGCCGAAGCGGGCGGTGAGCTGGGCGGCCGTGCGGCCCAAGGCGGCTTCGAGGCCGGCGACGGCGCGCGTCGGCGGCGCCGCGGTGGCTCCTGCGGTGCGCGGGCGCGAGGCAGGGGCGACTTCGCGCGTCGCGCGCGGAGCGCAGGCGGAGGCGAGCAGCGCCGCGGTCGCCAGGATCGTTGCTGAAACCCTCATCTCTTGTCCCCCTGGAACAGGTGCGTCGCCATGGCGGCGCCGATCACCGGTGCGAGGAGATTGGCGAAAGGGATCATGAAAAGGAATGTCACGACGAGGCCGAGCAGCGCGCGCCGGCCACGCGTCGCCGCAAGCCAGGCCTTAAGCTCCGGTCCGCGATGCCGGCGGACGGCAACCATCTCGCCGAGATCGCGGCCGAGCGCGACCGCGTTGATCGCGAAGAACAGGATGAACGGGCCGATCGCGGTGAACAGGAGGAGGATGTAGAAAGGAATCGCCGAGACGTTCCAGAGCAGGATCCTTCCCGCCGAACGCAGGCCGAGCGCCATGCCTTCCGCGACTGTCGGCGGATTCGCCGAAGCGGCGGCGGCGGGATAGTGGCGCGCTTCCACCGCTTCCACGACGTCGTCGCCGAAGATGCCGAGCACGCCGATGGCGACGGCGGGGAAGAGGAACCAGAGGCTCGCAAGGCCGAGGATCAGCGCGAGCGCCAGCCCCGAGCCGCCCCCGATCGTGCAATCCCAGTCGAGCGGACCGATGCCGCAGGGATTGGTGCCGGTAATCAGCCAGCCGACCAGCGCCGCCACGGCGGCGAAGATGACGAGCGTCAGCAGGATGGACTTCAGCAGCACCGCAAGGATACGGCGGTCGCCGAGCTGGGCGAGGGAGAGGGAAAAGGCGTTCAGCACGCCTTGACCGTAGGCGCGGCGTCCCCGCGGCTCAACCTTGCCGAGTTGACGCTTCCGCGGCGCGGGGGCTACGGGCGGCGCTTTCCCGCAAATTGCGAAAAGAGCCTCCATTGACACAGCCCCGTCTCGACGTCCTCGCCATCGGCAATGCCATCGTCGACATCATCGCCGCCACCGACGACGCCTTTTTGTCCAGCGAGGGGCTCGAAAAGGGCTCGATGCGCCTGATCGACGCGGACGAGGCGACGCGGCTCTACGACCATATGGGCCCGGCGAAGGAGATGAGCGGCGGATCGGCCGGGAACACGGCGGCGGGAGTCGCGGCATTGGGCGGACGCGCCGGCTTCATCGGCCAGGTGGCGGACGATCAGCTCGGCGACATCTACCGCCACGACATCCGCGGCGTCGGCGTCGAGTTCGACACGCCTTCGATCGACGTCGGGGTGCCGACGGCGCGCTCGATGGTGCTGGTGACGCCGGACGGGCAGCGGACGATGAACACCTTCCTCGGCGTGGCCCAGCACCTCCCGGCCGAAGCGATCGACCCCAAGCAGATCGAGGATGCGGCCATCCTCTACCTCGAAGGCTATCTCTGGGACCCGGAAGTGCCGCGCCGCGCGATGACCCAGGCGATCGAGATCGCACGCGGCGCGGGGCGCAAGGTCGCCTTCACGCTTTCGGACAGCTTCTGCGTCGACCGGCACCGCGACGGCTTCCTCCAGCTCATCGACGGCGGCTTCGTCGACATCCTGTTCGCGAACGAGGACGAGATCGTGGCGCTGACCGGCGCTTCGGGGCTGGACGAGGCGCTGGCGAGCGTGTCGGCCAAGGTGCCGGTGCTGGTCGTCACGCGCTCCGAGAAGGGCGCGCTTGCGATACAGAATGGCGAGCGGGTGGACGTTCCCGCCGAGCCGGTGGCGCAGGTGGTCGATACGACGGGCGCGGGCGATCTGTTCGCCGCCGGGTTCCTCGCCGGCTTCGCCAGCGGGCGGCCGCTGGCGGAGAGCCTCCGCATCGGCGCCATCGCGGCGGCTGAAGTGATTTCGCATTACGGGGCACGGCCCGAGGCGGATCTGAAGGCGCTGGTGGGCGAGCGCGTCGGGAACGGCTGAGGTCAGGGCAGCCGGTCAGATCACTGCCACCGTTCGTCCCGAGTAGCCGTCGAGCTTGTCGAGACGGCGTATCGAGGGAGCAGTCCTTCGATACGGGCTCTCGATACGGCTTCGCCTACTCGACCCCTACTCAGGACGAACGGAAGGGGGCTTACGAAGCCCCCTCCGGCACCTTGCGGCTCGTCCTCACCCCCTCGAACGCGAAGATCGCAAGCGCCGTCCAGATCGCGCCGAAGCAGATGGCGTGCGCCAAAGTGAAGTGCTCGCCATAGACCAGCACCGCCAAGGCAAACTGGAGGGACGGCGCGATGTACTGGAGGAAGCCGAGCGTCGAATAAGGCAGGCGCCGCGCCGCGGCGGTGAAGAGGAGGAGCGGCACCGCGGTGATCGTACCGCCGAGGAAGAGGAGGATGTCGGTCGAGACCTCTCCGGCGAAGAAGGCGCTCTCGCCGCGGCTCTGCAGCCACAGAATCCAGCCTGCCGCCAGCGGCGTGAGCAAGGCCGTCTCGATCGTCAGGCCTTCGATCGAATCGACGGGCGCGACCTTGCGAAGATAGCCGTAGGTGGCGAAGGAAAGCGCGAGGGTGAGGCTGATCCAGATCGCCCCGCTCGCGCCGACGGCGAGGAGCGCGACTCCGGCGGCGGCGAGGCAGACGGCGAAGACTTGTGCCCGCGTCAGCTTCTCCTTGAGGAGGAAGACGCCGAACAGGACGTTGACCAGCGGATTGAGATAATAGCCGAGGCTGCCTTCGAGGACGTGGCCGCTCACCACCGCATAGATCCAGATGAGCCAGTTGGCGCCGATCAGGATGGCGGTGACCGTCAGCGTCAGGAGGACGCGCGTGTCGCCGAGTGCGGCGCGGATGCCCGGCCATTTCTTCCAGAGCGTCGCGAGTACCGCGAGGAAGACCAGCGACCAGACGATGCGGTGCGCGACGATCTCGACCGCGCCGACATGGCCGATCGCCTTGAAGTAGATCGGGAGGACGCCCCAGAGGAGATAGGCGGCGACCCCCAGGAGAAGGCCGGCGCGGCGGGTCTTGGCGGGGTCTGTCATGCTGCGGGCGCGCTAGACGCCATGGCGTGCGGCTTCAACCGGGCTGTTGTCCCGCGCGCGTGGCCCGCTTAGTCTCCGCCTGAAAAAAGGAGAGGGGAATGAAGCTCAGCACCTGTTGCCTCATGGCCTTGAGCGCCGCGGCCGCGGCCGCCTGCGACCTGCCGCCGTCGGGCGAGAGCGAGCGGCAGGAGGCGGCGAACCAGATGGCGGCCGAGCGGCAGCGGGCCAGCGCCGAAGGCAAGGCCGAGGAGGGACGGCTTTCGATCAAGGCGCCCGGCATCGACATCGCCATCGCCGTACCGGACGCCGTGCGCGACCGGGCGCAGGCCAATGTCGAAAGCGAGTTCCTGCCGCCGGGCAGCCGCGCGCGCGGCATCCATGTCGAAGGCGACGGCGGCAACCTGGCTGCCGGGCGGGACAGCGTCGAGATCCGCTTCACCTCGCCGCAGCCGCCTGCTGAGGTCGTCGCCTGGTACCGTGACGCGGCAAGGCGCCCCAAGTTCACCATTTCCGGCGCCGAGCGGGCCGAGGGCGAGCAGATCCTGACCGGCACCACGGCCGAGGGCGCTCCGATCCGGGTCCATCTCGCCGCCCGCGAAACCGGAACGGACGGCCGGCTCGTCCTCGTCGACCGTGACTAGGCTCGCCGACACGGCGGAGATACGCGCGCACCTGGTCGCGGCGGCGAAGGCGGGAACGGCGCTGACCTACTCGGAGACGCTGGCGCGGCTCGGCTACGCCTTTTCGCGGCCGAAGATGCGCCAGCTCTGCGCCGCGCTTGGCGATGTCGATGCGGAGGCCGAGGCGCGGGGGGAGCCGGAGCTTGCCGTGCTGGTCGTCCGGCAGAGCGACGGCATTCCCGGACAGGGCTGGTGGATCGCCGGCGGGGCGCGGTCGCGCGGCTACCTGGGGCCCTGGGAGGGGCCGGACGCCAGGCGCTTCATCGACGCGGTTCAGGCGGAAACCTTCGCCTTCTGGCAGTCCCGCAACGGCACAGGCGCGCGTTAACCACGAAATACCGGCGCCTTAACCATATGCGCTTACCCATCATGCGCAGCTTTGCGCGATAGGCATATGTCCGATGAGGAAGCCGATATGCCAAGCCGCGCCGTTATGCTCTTTCGCCTGAGCGCCTTTTCCGCCGTCTTCGCGCTCGCCGCCTGCGGGCAGGGAAGCGTCGCCAACGACGGGGTCCCCAACGATGCGGATCCGGCGCTCACCGCCGCGCTCGAGGACCCGATCCTCAGCGACCAGAATCTCGTCTCGCAGGCGAACCGAAACAACGTCCGCCCGCCTGAGCTTCCGACCCGCGCCGAATATCCGCGCATCCAGACCGCGTCGGCGACCGCGGCGCCGCACCCCGGCGCCGCCGCGCCGCGCGCAGGCTCCGGCCCCGCCCCGGCCGCAGCGCCCACCGCGAGCTGCGGCGCCGGACGCACCGGCGCGCCGCCCGAGTTCCGCTACGGCATGGAGTGGGCGCAGCGCCTTCCTGCAGCCTTCCCGCCTTATCCCGGCGGCCGGGTCACCGAAGCGGCCGGCCAGGACAGCGGCGCCTGCCGCGTCCGCGTCGTCACCTTCCGGACCGCCGACGGGCACCAGCGCATCATCGACTGGTACCAGCAGCGCGCCGTCGCCGCCGGCTATTCCGCCGAGCACCAGGCCCGCGGCCGCGACCATGTGCTCGGCGGCGTCAACCAGGGCACGAGCGGCGCTTATTACCTGATCGTGACGCCCGTCCAGGGCGGCTCGGAAGTCGCCCTCATCGTCAATAACGGCCGCTAGGGAGGCCGCCGGCCGGGGCACGCCTTGCGGGGCGGCTCCGGCCGGATAATTCGCTGCGCTGATGCCGAGGGTGCGCCCCTCGACTTCGCTCGGGACGAACGAATTCCTTTCGCTGCACAGGCGCCGACGGAGCAGGACTCCACGGCCGTTCGTCCCGAGCGAAGTCGAGGGGCGCGGCACGAGCGCCCGAGCAGGGCCACTGGCGCGCACCACCCTCTCCCGCTACATCGCGCCCATGCCCAGCCTCCATCTCCACCACCGCCGCCGAACCGCGCCATGAGCGGCGAAGTGCGCCAGTTCACGGTCGCGCCGGACGACGACGGAATCCGCCTCGACCGCTGGTTCAAGCGGCACCTGCCGGACGCCAGCTTCAACCTCGTCTCGCGCTGGGCGCGCACCGGGCAGCTGCGCATCGACGGCAAGCGCGCCACGCCCGGCGACCGGATCGAGTCCGGCCAGGTGATCCGCGTGCCACCGGCGGAGCCCGCGGCGGCCCCGGCGCCGAAGAAGGTGCAGCGCGCGCCGCTCAGCGACGACGAAGTCTCCTACGTGCGCGAGATGGTGATCCACGCGGACGCCCAGGCCTTCGTGCTCAACAAGCCGCCCGGCCTTGCGACGCAGGGCGGGACCAAGACCGACAAGCATCTCGACGGCCTGCTCGGCGGCCTCGTCGAGGACGACGAGAACCGGCCCAAGCTCGTCCACCGGCTCGACAAGGACACGTCCGGCGCCCTCCTCGTAGCCCGCACTGCCCGCGCCGCCGCTTTTTTCTCGAAGAGCTTTTCGGGGCGCACGGCGCGCAAGGTCTATTGGGCCCTCGTGATCGGCGTCCCGGAGGTGTCGGACGGCCTGATCGACCTGCCGCTCGCCAAGCAGCCGGGCACGGGCGGCGAGAAGATGCATGTCGACGAGGAAGGCGAGGACGCCCTCCCCTCGCGCACCCGCTACCGGATCATCGAGCGGGCCGGGAACCGGGCCGCCTGGGTCGAGCTGCAGCCGCTCACCGGCCGCACCCATCAGCTCCGCGTCCACATGGCAGCGATCGGCCATCCGATCGTCGGCGACGGCAAATATGCGGGACAGGACGCCTTCCTGACCGGATCGATCAGCCGCAAGCTCCACCTCCACGCGCGCCGCATCCGGATCGACCATCCCGACGGCGGGCGCATCGACGTCACCGCCGAGCTGCCGACCCATTTTGCCGAGACGATGGCGAACATGGGCTTCGACCTGACCCTCGGCGACGCGATGCCGCTCGACGAGCCGAAGGCGCCGCCCAAGAAGGACCCCGTCGCCAAGGCCGCCAAGGAACGGCGCCAGGCGCGGCGCGGCGAAAGGCGGTCGCGCGGGTCCGGGGAGCGCTGATGCACCCCAACCGCAAATTCCACGTTGCGGGCCCGGCGGAGATGGCGGCGCTGGTGCGCGAGGCGGGCTTCGGCACGCTGGTCGTGCAGACGGAAGGCGGACTTCGCGCCGTTCATGTGCCCGTGCTCCTGGAGGGCGAGCGGCTGCTCTTTCACGTGTCGAAGAACAATCTCGTCCACGCGTCGCTGCTCGGCGGGTGCGAGGCGCTGTTCATCGCGAATGGGCCCCACGCCTATATCAGCCCCGATTGGTACGGGCTTCCGGACAGGGTACCGACGTGGAGCTACGTCGCCGTCGAGGTGAACGGGCGCTGCTCCGCGCTGGACCAGGCGGAGCTGGTGCGGCTTCTCGACGTCATGTCCGCAGAGTTCGAAGAGCGGCTCGCTCCGAAGGCCGCGTGGGTGCGCGATATTCTCAGCCCCGGCTTCTTCGAAGGCCTGCTGAAGGGGATCACCGGCTTTGCGCTGGAGATAACCGAATGGCGCGGCACGAAGAAGATGGACCAGGACAAGCCGGCCGACGTCCGCGCGCGACTTGCCGAGGCGCTGGCGGGACATGGCGAAATCGAGATGGCGGCGCTTGTGTCCTCCCCATCGAAAGATGGGGAGGGGAACCATGCGAAGCATGGTGGAGGGGTACGAGCCGAGGAGGCCGAGCATCCGGCGCGTGACGGCGGAAACCTGAGCCCTCTACCCCTCCACCAGCCTTCGGCTGGTTCCCCTCCCCATGCCCTGCATGGGGAGGATATCGCATGAATCGGCTCGCGCTCTTCGATTGCGACGGGACGATCGTCGACGGGCAGGCGCCGCACCGGTTGGCGCTTGCGGAGACGTTCGCCGCGGAAGGTTTGGCGGCCCCATCCGACGAGGCCGCGCGCCGCCTGATCGGCCTTGGGCTCGTCGAAACGATGGCGGCGCTCCTCCCCGATGCCGGACCCGCCGACCACATCCGTCTCGCCGAAGCCTATAAGCGCGCCTTTCACGGCTTGCGGGCGCGCGGGCGGGTCGAGGAGCCGCTCTTCCCCGGCGTCGCCGAACTCCTCGACGCGCTGGAGGAAGACGGGTGGCTCCTCGGCATCGCCACCGGCAAGTCGGCGCGCGGCCTCGATCTCTGCCTCGCCTGCCACGGCCTGTCGCGCCGCTTCGTCACGCGTCAGACCGCCGACCTCCACCCCTCCAAGCCGCATCCGTCTATGATCGAGGCGGCCATGGCGGAGGCGGGCGCGTCGCCGGAGACGACGGTCATGATCGGCGACACCAGCTACGACATGATGATGGCACGCGAGGCCGGCACCGCGGCGATCGGCGTCGCCTGGGGCTATCATCCCGCTTCCGAGCTCATCGCCGCCGGCGCGCACCATATTGCGGTTCAGCCGTTGGATATCCTCGATTTGGCAAAGGTATCCGCATGACCCCCGTCGACGAATCCACCTGGCGCAACCGCTTCATCACGCTCCAGCTCACCCGCATCGGCGGAACCGCGATCGTGATGATCGGTCTCTACGTCTGGTACAGCGACGCCGTCGCGCCGGGCGGCACGATCGTCCTCGGCCTGCCCCTCGCCCTCATCGGGCTGGTGGTGAGCTTCTGGGGTCCCAAGCACCTCTCGCGCAAATGGCGGCGCCAGGACGGACGATGAAGAGATTCTACAAGGAAGCGGCCGCCCTCGGCGGCGGCGAGGTCGTGCTCGATGCGCGGCCGGTGAAGACCCCGGCGAAGAACCCGCTCGCGCTGCCCACGCCCGCGCTGGCGGAAGCCGTGGCGGCGGAATGGAATGCGCAGGGCGAGAAGATCGACCCGCGCACGATGCCGCTGACCGGCCTCGCCAACGCGGCGATCGATCGGGCGGCGCCGGACAAGGAGGCGTTCGCCCTGACCCTCGCCGCTTATGGCGAAAGCGACCTCCTCTGCTACCGGGCCGAGGCTCCGGCCCCGCTCGTCGCGCGGCAGGCGGCGCATTGGGACCCGCTCCTCGCCTGGGCGCGGCGGCGCTACGACGTGGATTTCCAAGTCACGGCCGGGATTATGCACCGCGCGCAGCCCGAGTGCACGATCGTGCAGCTCCGCCATGCGGTCGTCTCGCGCAGCGCATGGGAGCTTGCGCCGCTGTCGCCGCTGGTCACGATCTCGGGCTCGCTGGTGATCGCCCTCGCCCTGCTCGAGGAGGCGGTCGACCTCGACACCGCCTGGGCGGCGGCGACGGTGGACGAGACCTGGCAGGCCGAGCAATGGGGCGAGGACGCCGAAGCGACCGAGCGGCTCGAGGCCCGGCGTGCGGAGTTCGAGGCCGCGGCGCGGTTCCTGGCGCTGCTGCGGTAGGCGCGCGCGTCGGCCGAGGATGCGCCCCTCGACTTCGCTCGGGACGAACGAGTCCTCCGACTAAGCACACGTTCACCGACTGAGCGCGCCAAACCGACCTCGTTCGTCCCGAGCGAAGTCGAGGGGCGCTGCCCGGTCGCATGAGACCGCCCGTCAAACCTCCGCCGGCGCGTCCTTGGGAGCCGCTCTTGCCGAGCTCAGGAACCAGCGGGCGATGATCAGGCCGCCGGCGCTCAGCGTCACCGCGTCCGCAAGGAAGCGGTAGATGAAGTGGCCCCAGCCGTGATGGTAGAAGATCGGGCTCACCAAATTCACGTAGGCCGAAGCCGCGACTGCGATGATCGCGACCACCCGCCCCCGCGAGGCGAAGTCCGGCACCCGCCGGTCTATGCCGATCAGGGCCGTGCCGATGAGAAGCGCTACGACGAGATCGAGCAGAAAGCCGAGCACGAGCGACGTCGTTTCGACCGTGGCATAGCGTCCGGTGCTGAAGTGGATCGTGGCGATGCCGCCCTGCCCGTACATGACACTCTGCGCTGCGCTGCTCGGGTCGGGCACGACATAGGTCCCGGTCGACGGCAGATTGGAATTGAGGGTCTGCTGGATCGCCGCCGCCCTGGCGTCGTCGACACCGCCGGTGGCAAGGCGGTTGAGCGGCGTTGCGTAGAAGATGAAGCCGAGGAGGAACATGGCGATCGCCGCCGGGATCGCTCCGATGATCACACGCACCATGGCCGGTCTCCCTGTTGGTTCGGGCGCCAGCCTAGCGCCGGCGCGGAGCCGCGGCAAACGGCAAGCCGTGCTACCCGATCAGGCCCCGCACGAAATCGTGGAGGAAGACGCGGCGGGTGGCCTTGAGGCGCTCCGCCTTTAGAATATTGTGCACGAGCTCGCGGCACTTCTCCGCGTCGTTGTTGATGAGGACGTAGTCGTATTCGGCCCAGTGGCTGATCTCGCCCGCCGCGCGGTCCATGCGGCGGCGGATGACCTCCTCGCTGTCGGTGCCGCGGCGGGTGAGGCGGCGCTCCAGCTCCTCCATCGAGGGCGGCAGGATGAAGACCCGGACGATGTCGGGATCGACCTGCTTCAATTGCTGCGTCCCCTGCCAGTCGATGTCGAGGAGGACGTCGCGGCCCGCCTCGATCACCTTCATGACCTCGCTCTTGAGCGTGCCGTAGCGGTGGCCGAAGACGTGCGCCCATTCGAGGAACTCGCCCGCGTCGACCATTTCGGCGAAGCGCTCCTCGGATACGAAATGGTAGTGGACGCCGTCCGTCTCGCCCGGGCGGATCGGTCGCGTCGTCGCCGAGACCGAGAGGGCGATGCCGTCGTCGGCCGCGAGCAGCATCCGCGCGATCGTCGATTTGCCGGCGCCGCTGGGGCTCGACAGGACGAAGAGCAGGCCCCGGCGCTTGAAGGCGGCTTTAATCTCCATGGGCGCCATTGGCTTGCGCGGGATCAGGAGGTCAAGGGCAGACATGCCCGAATTCGCTGCTAAGTTGGCGCGCATGGGGAGGCATGTCGCGCTTTTGCGGGCGGTGAATGTCGGCGGGCGCAAGCTGCCGATGGCCGAGCTGCGCGCGCTCTGCGGCGAGATCGGGTGGGCGGACGCGGCGACCTACATCGCCAGCGGCAACGTGGTCTTCACGGCGCCGGGCAGGCGCGAAGCGATCGAGGCGCAGCTCGAGCAGGCGATCGCGCGGCGGTTCGGCATGGACGTTCCGACGGTGGTGCGGAGCGCCGAGGAATGGCGTGGCTACGCGCCGGCCTGCCCCTTCCCGGATGCCGCACGGGACGCGCCCAACCGCCTCCTGCTATACCTGTCCAAGCGGCCGCCCGCGCCGGGCGCGGACACCGCGATCCAGGCGAAGGCGGCGGATGGCGAGCGCGTGGCACTCGCCGGCGACGCGCTGTGGATCCACTTTCCCGAAGGCTCCGGCCGCTCCAGGCTGTCGCCTTCGCTCATCGACCGGCTCGTCGGATCGCCCGCAACGTCGCGCAACCACAATAGCGTCCTGAAGCTCGAGGAGATGCTGTGAAGGCCGTCCCGCTCATCCCGCGCCGCTACTGGATCGCCGCGGTCGCGCTGGTCGCGGCCATGGCCGCGGTCCTGCTCCTGATGGGGCGGCCGCCCATCTGCACCTGCGGAACGGTGAAGCTCTGGGTCGCAACAGTGAACGGTCCGGACAACAGCCAGCATCTCGCCGACTGGTACACGCCTAGCCACATCATCCACGGCTTCCTTTTCTACGCCCTCGGCTGGGCGGTGTTGCGCCGCAATCCGCCCGGCGACCGGCTGATCGGCGCCGTGCTGATCGAGGCGGGCTGGGAGCTCGTCGAGAACAGCCAGTGGATCATCGACCGCTACCGCCAGGCGACCATGGCGCTGGGCTATAACGGCGACAGCGTGATCAATTCGGCGTTCGACGTCCTCTGGATGATCCTCGGCTTCGGCATCGCGCGGCGGCTGCCGGTCTGGGGGACAGTTGCGCTGGCGCTCGCCTTCGAACTCCTGACGCTGGCGATCATCCGCGACAACCTGACGCTGAACGTTTTGATGCTGGTCTGGCCGGTGGAGGCTGTGGCGCAGTGGCAGGGGGCGGGGTAGCAAACCGGGCTTCGACGAGCTCAGCCCTAGCGGGTCGGGCGGCGAAAAACCTGGGCAAGAAGAGGAAGCCGCTAGCCCTGAGCCTGTCGAAGGGCGGTTTGCAGCGCTCCGCGGGACGGACGGCCTCAGCCCCCCGAAATCCCCTCGATCACCTTGCCGGTGCCGCCGCATTCCGGGCATTCGCTGCCGTTCGCGTGGCGGCCGGTGCCGTTGCAGTGGCGGCACAGATTCTCACCGGTGCCGGGGGTGCCGGGCGCCGCTTCGTCGCCGGGGTTCGTGTCGGAATCGCTCATGGCGATACCAACCCCGGCGCGAAGCGGCGGTTCCGGACGCTTAGCGGGCCAAGGCCTCAGCGGGGAAGGCTGCGGGCCTGCGTCAGGTGCTGCTGGATGATCGGAGTCGCCGCCATCGCCGTCTGGCGCAGCGCCGGCGTGTCGCCGTTCTGACCGTAATTGCGATGGAGGGCGAGCGCCATTTCATGCGCCATCACCTGCTGCATCTGGAACATCCGGTCGAACTCCGAAGCGCTCGCAGCCTGGAGGCGGCGGAGCATCTCGGCGTGGAGCGGCATCATGCCCGACGGCATCGGGGTGCCGGAGGCCTGCGCCGCCGCCATCAGCTGCTGCGTCGTCTGGGTGTGATGCTGGACGAGCATCGCGCCGAACTGGCGGACCATGCCGCTCTGCGAACGCTGCTGGGCAAGCTGGCCGGACTGGATTTCGTACATGTCGCTGGAAGCCGCCATCATCACGTACGGACCGCGCTGCTCGGGCGTCGGATCGGCCGGCATGGCGAGACCGGCGGCGGCGCCGTCCATCTGCGCGGACGAGCAGGCGGCGAAGGAAAGCGAGGCGGCGGCGGCGAAAAGGAGGCTGCGTGCAAGCATGTGTCTGGATCCCTGTCTGGAGAGTTAATCCCATCGAAGCGCGGGCCCGCACGGCCGGTTCCGCTCGTTACGGCGCGCGTTGACGTCGATCAGTGCGAATTCGGCACCGGAACCGGCTCGAGCGCCCGCGGGTTCAGTGCAGCGCGCGTGCCAGGAGGAACCATGAAAGCCGCTTATTCCTCACTCCTGCTGCTTTCGGCGGCGGCGGCCTCGCCCGCGCTTGCCCAGGAGCGCGCGACGCAACGGCCCGGCGACCGCAGCGAAGTCTTCGTCGGCGCCTACGCGCACGACGTGGAAACGCCGCTCAACCTGCGCGGCTATAGCGAGGGCGTCGACATCCAGATCGGCTGGCGCGGCGGCCGGATCAGGAGCCTGTCGGCGATCGGCGCCCCCTCCCCGCACGTCTTCGCCGCAGTCAACACCGCGGGGGACGTCCATTATGCCGCGGCGGGGGTGAGCTGGAAGTTCGGCCGCAAGGTCTACGTCCGCCCGGGCCTCGGCCTCGCCGTCCACAGCGCACCGAGCTTCGAGCGCGATCCGGCGCGCTCGCTGGGCTCGCGCATCGTCTTCGAGCCCGAGCTGGCCGTCGGCGTCCAGGTATCGGACCGCGTCTCCGTCGAAGCGAGCCTCGTCCACCTCAGCCACGCCACGCTCTTCGACGACCACAATCCCGGCATGGACAATCTCGGCGTGAGGCTGAACTACCGCTTTTGAGGAGCGGTCAGTTACGGAAAGCTGCCTTCCGAGCCCCCGTTCGGCCTGAGCCTGTCGAAGGCCTGTCCTTCTTTTCGGACGTCCTAAGAAGTGCAGGGCTTCGACAAGCTCAGCCCGAACGGTTTCGTGGAGGCTCATCGCGGACATGCGGCGGGCGGGGTGACGGATTGATCACGCAATGATAGCCTCGCCCCCATGAAGCTTGCACTCGCCCTCGCCGCCGCGGCCAGCGCCGCCGCCTTTGCCGTTCCCGCAGACGCCGAGGCCAAGCCGCGCCGGGCACGCTGCGTCGTGACCTCGGAAGGCGCGACCTACAACGGCGCCTGCACGTTCACGCCCGAACCCGGCGGCTCCTTCTCGGTCGCACCGATCGGGCGGCGCTTCCTCGTCGGGCGGGTGAGCAGCGTCTCGGTTGCGATCTTCCGTCCGGGCGCGGCCGAAGTGCGCGGCCTCACCGCCGACGGGATCAACAGCCGCTGGGGCGAAGCGCGCCGCTCGCCTCGCGACCCGTCCTGCTGGATCGGCTCCGGCTTCTCCGTCTGCGCCTACTGAGGCGCGGGTCGCCTCAGCGCCCGACCATCTTCTCGGGCTTCACCACGCGGTCGAACGTCTCGGCGTCGACCAGCCCCAGCTCGAGCCCCGCTTCCTTCAGCGTCAGCCCCTTCTTGTGCGCGTGCTTGGCGATGTTCGCGGCATTGTCGTAGCCGATCTCGGGAGCGAGCGCCGTCACCAGCATCAGCGAGCGGTTCATGAGGTCCGAGATGCGGCCCTCATCCGGCTCGAGGCCGTCGAGCGTGCGGGCGGTGAAGCTTTCCATGCCCACGGCGAGGAGATCGATCGAGCGCAGCACGTTGGCGCCGATCAGCGGCTTGAAGACGTTCAGCTCCAGATGGCCCTGGAGGCCGCCGACCGTGACCGCGACGTGATTGCCCATCACCTGGGCGGCGACCATGGTCAGCATCTCGGCCTGAGTCGGATTGACCTTGCCCGGCATGATCGAGCTGCCGGGCTCGTTCTCCGGCAGGCGAAGCTCGCCGAGGCCGCAGCGCGGGCCGGAGCCGAGAAGGCGGATGTCGTTCGCGATCTTGGTGAGCGAGACGGCGAGGACGTTCAGCACGCCTGAAAGCTCGACCAAGGTATCGTGGCTCGCCAGCGCTTCGAACTTGTTCGGCGCCGTCTCGAACGGCACGCGCGTCAGCTTCGCGATCTCGGCGGCGAAGGCTTCGGCGAAGCCCTGGGGCGCGTTGAGGCCGGTGCCCACCGCAGTACCGCCCTGCGCGAGCTGGTGGAGCCGCGGAAGCACCGCCTCGACGCGGGCGATCCCCATCTGGATCTGGGCGGCATAGCCGGAGAATTCCTGGCCGAGCGTCAGCGGCGTCGCGTCCTGGAGGTGGGTGCGGCCGATCTTGACGATATGGTCGTAGGCCTCGGCCTGCGCCGCGAGACGGCGGTGGATGGTCTGCAGCGCCGGGATCAGGCGCTGATGGACGGCGCGCGCAGCCGCGACGTGAAGCGCGGTCGGGAAGCTGTCGTTGGACGACTGGCCCTTGTTGACGTGGTCGTTCGGATGAACGGGCGCCTTGCCGCCGCGCTTGCCGGTCAGAATCTCGTTGGCGCGGCCCGCGATCACTTCGTTCGCGTTCATGTTGGATTGGGTGCCGGAGCCCGTCTGCCAGATGACGAGCGGGAACTGGTCGTCGAGATTGCCCGACGCAACTTCGCCGGCCGCCGCCTGCACCGCTTCGGCGATCTCCGCGTCGAGGCCGCCGATCCGCGCGTTCACCCGCGCCGCGGCCTGCTTCACGAAGCCCAAGGCATGGACGATCTCGAGCGGCATCGTCTCGCGCTGGCCGAACGGGAAATTCTCGATGGAGCGCTGCGTCTGCGCGCCCCAATAGGCGTCGGCCGGCACGTCGATCGGGCCGAAGCTGTCGCTCTCGCTGCGGGTGTTGCCGTAGGTGTTCATGGAGTGCTCCGTGTGGGCGAGCCGTCCTTAAATCCGCGGCTTCGTCAGGCGCAGCCGCTACTCAGGATGAGCGGACAAGATCAAGCCCGCAGGCGATCCTCCCCGCGCGAAGCGGGGGGAGGGGGACCATGCGGAGCATGGTGGAGGGGTAGAAGGCTCGACAGCCGAGGTTCCGGCGCGAGACGGCGGAGGCCTCCGCCTCTTACCCCTCCACCACTCTTCGAGTGGTCCCCCTCCCCATCGTCGATGGGGAGGATTTTATTTCTTCCGCTTGAAATCCACCGAGACGACGTTCGAGCCGTCCTCGACCGGCTCGACGAGGCGCGGCGCGTCGTTCTCCGCCTCGTCATGGTCCTGGACGCCGTTCTCGTCGACCTGCGCCTGGAACTGGAGCGCGAAGTTGACGGCGGGATCGACGAAGCCGGTGATCGCCGCGAAGGGGATGATCAGCTTGGCCGG
The DNA here is from genome assembly GCA_036399655.1 of Allosphingosinicella sp. Classification (GTDB taxonomy): domain Bacteria; phylum Pseudomonadota; class Alphaproteobacteria; order Sphingomonadales; family Sphingomonadaceae; genus Allosphingosinicella. Next base: position 32,208 of record DASWMS010000092.1, read on the forward strand.
CGCCTGGTTGAAGGAAAGGCCGACTTCGAAGCCGTCCTCGCGCACCTTGAGATCCCAGAACCGGTTCTGGATGACGATCGTCATCTCGTCCGGAAAGCGCTCGGTGAGGTGGCGCGGGATGTCGACGCCGGGCGCAGCGGTCTTGAAGGTGATGTAGAAATGGTGGTCGCCGGGAAGGCCTGTCGCCACCACCTCGCCGAGCACCCGTCCGACGACCGCGCGCAGCGCCTCCTGCACGATCTCGTCATAAGGAATCAGGCTGTCGGGCGCATCGTCACTCATCGCCCCGACTCGTAGCGCTGCCCGCTCACGGGTCAAGCCGCTTGCGCCGCGCGTTTTAGCCGCGTTGCGCCGCCTGCCCGACGACGGCTAGGAGTTGCAGCGCGGAAAGGACCGACTTGGCGCGACAGCACACGACACCGCTTCTTCTGACGGACGACGGCGCAGCGGCGGTTCCGCTCGCGCCCTTGGCGCTCGCCGGCGGCAGCCCTTCGGTCAGCGAGGCTTTCATCCAGAATCTGGTTCAAGAGCACCCCTCCTGCCTTCCTATCTCGGAAATAGACCCGCTCTTCGCTGCGCCCGTACCGGTCTGCACCGAGCTGAATACGCCGGCCGGGCCGATCGACAACTTCATGGTGACGGCGTCGGGCCTCCCGGTACTCATCGAATGCAAGCTGTGGCGCAACCCGGAGGGGCGGCGGGAGGTCGTCGGGCAGATACTCGACTATGCAAAGGAGCTCAGCCGCTGGTCCTCCTCGGACATCCAGCGCGAGGCGAGCCGCAGGCTCGGCCGCGGCGGCAATGTGCTGCTGGATCTGGTGCGGCAAGCAGGCCACGACGTCGACGAGGCCGATTTCAACGATGCTTTGACCGGGAACCTGCGCCGGGGGCGGTTCCTGCTCCTGATCGTCGGCGACGGAATCCGCGAGGGCGTGGAAGCGATATCCGAATATCTTCAAATCCACGCCGGCCTTCACTTCACGCTCGGTCTCGTGGAGCTGCCCATCTACGCGATGCCTGATGGTGGACGCATCGTCGTGCCCCGCGTCCTCGCGCGGAGCCGGAATCTCGTTCGGACGGTGGTCGCCGCGCCGGAGGGCATGCGCGTCCTCGACGGCGATCACGAGGTCGACGCGGCCGACAGCGAATTGGGGGAGTTGGACAGGAAGCCGTTCTGGACCGAGTTCCTGACAGGATTGTCGCTTGACGACCCCGAGCAGAAAATGGCGAACGCCACCAACCAGGGTGCCATCTATTTCCCACTGCCCGCGCCGGGAGGAACCGCTTGGCTGACGGTGTTCAGGACCATTGCGAAGTGGGAGGTGGGACTGTTCCTCTCCTACACGCGCGGCTCCGAGGGCGAGCGTGTCGTCATGCGCATTCTCGAAGACTGGGAGTCCGTCCGGACGGAATTGGGAGGCACTGTCCGTTGCTATGAAGACAAGGGAGGACGCAAGGCCGCAGGTCCGCCGCGCACGCTCATCCAGGACGATTTTCGTACCGGCGCTTGGACGGACGCTGCCGAGAAGGCACGCGCTTTGGGCTGGCTGCGTACGCGCACGAACGAATTCCTGAACGTGTTGCGGCCGCGCGTCCGTGCTGCGGCCGCCGACCTCAGCCTGGAGAGCCGCTGATGCCCATCGACGCGACGCAGCCCTATGACGAGAGCAACATCTTCGCCCGCATCCTGCGCGGGGAGATCCCGTCCAAGTCCGTCTATGAGGACGAGCATGCGCTCGCCTTTCACGACATCGCGCCCGCCGCGCCCGTCCACATCCTCGTCATCCCGAAGGGGCCCTATGTCTCGTGGGAAGACTTCTCGGCGCGCGCTTCGGACGCGGAGATCGCCGGCTTCGTCCGCGCCGTCGGCCATGTCGCGCGGGCGCACGGGCTGGTGGAGCCGGGCTACCGGCTCCTCGCCAATGTCGGCGGACACGGCGGGCAGGAAGTGCCGCACCTCCACGTCCACCTGTTCGGCGGGCGCCCGCTCGGGCCGATGCTCGCGCGCTAGAGGGTGCAGGCACGCACGGTTAACGCGGATTAGGCTTTGCGCCCGCCTCTTTACTGGCTAGGTTCGCGGCCGAAACCAGGAGAGGGCGCATGACAGCGCCCCCCAACTTAAGGGGACGGAGATGATATTCGGGCGCGTTAAGCCTCTCGACGCCATTCTCGCCACCGCCGAAAAGAAGTCGCTGCATCGCTCCCTCGGGGCGATCCAGCTGACCCTGTTCGGCGTCGGCTGCATCATCGGCACCGGCATCTTCGTGCTGACCTCGGTCGGCGCGCAGAAAGCGGGGCCGGGCCTTCTCATCAGCTTCATCATCGCCGGCGCGGTCTGCATCGTCGCCGCGCTCTGCTATGCCGAGATCGCATCGATGGTGCCGGTCGCGGGCTCCGCCTACACATACAGCTACGCCGTGCAGGGCGAATTCCTCGCCTGGACGGTCGGCTGGGCCCTGCTCCTCGAATATGCGGTGGGCGCGTCCGCCGTCTCGGTCGGCTGGTCCAACTATTTCATCGACACGGTGGTGGAGCGAAGCTGGGGGTTGGACTTCCCCGACTGGCTGAGCTCCGGTCCGCTTGCCCTCGGCGGCAAAGCCGGCGGCTTCGTAAACCTGCCCGCGCTCACCATCGCGCTCCTGATGACCGGTCTCCTCGTGATCGGCACCAGCGAAAGCGCGAAGTTCAACGCCGCGCTGGTGGCCGTCAAGGTGACGGCGCTCACCGTGTTCGTGATCCTCACCCTGCCGGTCTCGCAGGCGGAGAATTTCACCCCGTTTGCGCCGGGCGGCCTGTTCGGCGGCTTCGGCTCCGGCGTCGGCGTCGTCGGCGCGGCGGCGACGATGTTCTTCGCCTATGTCGGCTTCGACGCGGTCTCGACTGCGGCCGAAGAGACCAAGAACCCGCAGCGCAACGTGCCGATCGGGCTCATCGGCTCGCTTCTCATCTGCACCGTCTTCTACATGCTGGTGACGGCGGGCGCGATCGGCGCGATGGGCGGCCAGCCGGTGATGGGCGCGGACGGCGTTCCGCTCCCGACCGGCGAGGCGCTCTCGACCCAGTGCGCCACGGCCCAATATGCCGAGGCCCTGGTCTGCTCGCGCGAGCCGCTCGCCCACGTCCTCCACACGATCGGCTACGGCACGGTGGGCAATCTGATCGGCTATGCGGCCTTCATCGCATTGCCGTCGGTGATCCTCATCCTGCTCTTCGGCCAGACCCGCATCTTCTTCGTGATGGCGCGCGACGGCCTGCTGCCCGAAGCCCTGTCGCGGGTCCATCCGCGCTGGAAGACGCCGCACGTCGTCACCATCATCACAGGCCTGATCGTCGCGGTCGCCGCGGCCTTCTTCCCGGTGGGCGCGCTTGCCGACATCGCCAATGCCGGCACGCTCTACGCCTTCCTGATGGTGGCGATCGCGGTCTGGCAGCTGCGGAAGACCGATCCGCACCGGAAGCGCGCCTTCCGCGTCCCGGCCGTGGGTCTCGTGGCCACGCTGACGGTGCTCGGCTGCCTCTTCCTCTTCCTCAACCTGCCGACCGAGGCGATGCTGGTGCTGCCGGCATGGACGGCGCTCGGCGTCGTCTTCTACGCCCTCTACGGCTACCGGAAGAGCCATCTCGGCCGCGGTCTCGTGGAAGTGCACGAGCCCGAGATCCACGATCTCGAGCCCGGGCAGATGCCGGGGCTGGACGACCAGGACGGCCCGGCCCGCTAACGCAGCGGGAACGCTGTAGAAAATCGGGTCTTCGGACCCTCGGACGCCGGACGGGCGGGGCTTTTGCTCCGCCCGTTTCCGTTTGACTCGCGCACGCCAACGAAACGTTCTAAAACAGTTCAAGTAAACGCCGACTCGGAGTCGAATTCCAAAGCACTCTGCTTTGGAATGGGCCGGTTTATTGTCTGAAGGATTTCGCAACCACGCAACATAAGGGGGGAATATCATGAACTATGCACGCAGCTGCCTTCTTGCCGCCACCTGTCTCGTCGTCTCGACTCCGGCTTTCGCACAGGCGACGCGGACATGGGTGTCCGGCTCTGCCGGCAACGACGCCAATCCGTGCAGCCGCACAGCGCCCTGCCAGACCTTTGCCGGCGCGTTCAACAAGACCGCGGCGGGGGGCGAGATCAACGTCGTCGACGCCGGCGGGTTCGGGACGGTGAACATCACCAAGTCGATCACCATCGACGGGCTCGGGCCGATGTCCTCGGCGCTCAACGTCAACACGACCGGCTTCATCGTCAACGGCGCGGGCATCGTCGTGAACCTGCGCAACCTCACGATCAACGGCGCGAACGGCACGACCAGCAACGGCATCCGCATCTTTCAGGCGGCGGCGGTCAACATCGACAACGTGGTGATCGAAAACCAGGGCGGCACCGGCACCACCGGGCGCGGCATCACGGTCGAGACCTCCACCGGGACGGTCAACGTCAACGTTCAGAACAGCCGGATCGCCAACGCGCAGAATTTCGGCATCCACTCGAATCCTTCGGGCGGGCTCGTCAATCTGGCGGTCACGAACACGACCATCGTGCGCGGCGGCACCACCGCCATCCAGCTTCGCCAGCTTACCAACGCGACGATCGACGGCGTCACCGTCACGCACCACAATCCCGGCGCGGCCGTCGCGGCCGAGCTTACCACCGTCAACACCCACATTTCGAACAGCGTCTTCACCGACAATGCGTTCGGGGTCTTCAACGGCAATGGCGGCGTGCCGACGACGCGGATTTCGAATACCGTCATCACGAGGAGCGCGTCGGCTGCGCTCCAGATCAGCGGCGGCCTCGTCATCTCCTACGGCAACAATCCGATCCGCGGGAACGCTGGCAACGAAATTCCCTCCGCGGTGGAGCTGCCGCGCTAGGAGGCAGCCGAACCCGCGCTGCACCGCGCCGCCTCCCGGGCGCGCAAGGCGCGTGACACGACGGACGAACCGGCGGGTGCCATGCCCGCCGGGCGTTCGCGCGTGGAGTGCTGGCGCCCGCCCCTGAAAGGGTGTATCCGACTCGGCATCGCCGTGGGGAACGGCGGTTGGGGGGAATTCGGGCCGGCATGCGGCCGGGCACTGGGCTTGCCCCCATCACATGAAAGAGGGGGCTTTCACATGAAACTCATTCGCGCAGCTTTGTTCGCGGGCCTGATGATGGGCGGCGCATCGTCGGCCTACGGTCAGGCGACCCGGACCTGGGTCTCGGGCGTCGGCGACGACGTCAATCCGTGCAGCCGCACCGCGCCGTGCAAGACCTTCGCCGGCGCCATCTCGAAGACCGCGGCCGGCGGCGAGATCAACGTGATCGATCCGGGCGGGTTCGGCACCATCACCATCACCAAGTCGATCACCATCGACGGCCTCGGCCCGATGTCATCGATCCTCTCGTTCGGCACCACCGGCGTCATCGTCAACGGCGCCAACATCGTCGTCAACCTGCGCAACCTCACGATCAACTGCGGCAGCAACGCCATCGGCAACGGCGTTCGCATCGTGAACGCCGCCCACGTCAACATCGAGAACGTGGTGATCGAGAATTGCACGGGCACCGGCACCAACGGCAACGGGGTCGTCATCGCCTCGACCGCCGGCAACGTGCGCGTCGACATCCGCAACACCCGCTTCGCCAATCTCGGCGGCCACGGCGTCCATTCGAACCCGACCGGCGGCACGGTGTTTCTCAACGTCTCCGACTCGTCCTTCGTGCGCGGCGGCACCACGGCGATCCAGCTTCGCCAGCTCACCAATGCGACGGTCGACCGCGTGACCGTGACGAGCCACAATCCGGGTGCGGCGGTCGCGGCGGAGCTCACTTCCGTCCTGACGCACATCTCGAACAGCGTCTTCACCGACAACGCCTTCGGCATCTTCAACGGCAATGGCGGCAACCCGGTCACCCGCATTTCGAACACGGTGATCACGCGCAGCACCACTTCGGCGCTGCAGATCAGCGGCGGGTCGATCATCTCCAACGGCGACAATCCGATCCGGCAGAATGCCGGCAACGAGATCCCGTCGTCGGTCGAGGGGCCGCGCTAAGCGCGCACCGTTCGGTTGAACGAGGAGGCCGTCCGGCGCCCGCAGGCGGCGCCGGGCGGTCTTTTCTATTGGAAGCTCGCGACGATCGCCGGCCGAAGCACCAGCGCGATTCCGGCGATGCTGACCATGAAGATCGCCGTCCTGAGCCTCGGGATGCCCAGGGCGTAGACGGGCAGGTACGCGACCCGCGCCGAGAGCCAGAGAAGAGCGCCGAGCGCCGTCATGTCGTCGTTCAGCCCCGCGGCCTGGACGATCAGCACGGCGGCCGCGAAGATCGGGAAGGTCTCCAGGAAATTCGCCTGCGCCCGGGCGAGGCGGCCGACGATCGGATCGGGCGGCGGCAGTTCCTCGTCGCGCGCGCCCATGTTCCAGGCCGTGCCATATTGCCGCGTCTTGAATCGCACGGCGGCGAAGACGTGGACGAGGGCGAGGACGCATCCCCAGGCGAGCACGATCAATTCGGTGGTCATGCCCGGAGCGTGGCGAACTTCGCCGTCTTTGCCAAGCGCGCGGATCAGGCCGCGCGGCGCGGGCCGAAGCGCCTGCGGTCCGGATCGAAGCGGCAGCGGTAGCGGCCCTTGATGCATTCGTTGAAGTAACGCCCCGCCGATCCCGCCGTCTTGAGCGCGTCGTAGATGCCGGCCGGCACGCCTTCGTAGATGTAGCGCCCGGTCGCGCGGAACCAGATGCTGAGCGATCCTTCCTCGTCATCGTAGCAGATCCGCTCGATCATCGAGGATTTGAGCTTGGCGGCGCGCACGATCCCGCTCCTCCGGCCGAGGGAATCGAACCCAGACGAAGCGCCGACTCGCCCGTTCCGCCCGGAGCGGCCACCCGAATCGATTTCGCGCCGGAGCGAGTCGCGACAGCCCGATTTCATCGAAACGGAGGACGCGCTACACTCGCCCCATGACCCGCGACCCGCGCATCGACGCCTATATCGCCGGCCAGGCGGACTTCGCCCGGCCGATCCTGGAGCATCTGCGCGCCGCCGTGCACGCCGCCTGCCCGGAGGCGGAGGAGACGATCAAATGGGGCATGCCGCACTTCCTCTATCGCAAGCGCATCCTTGCGGGCATGGCCGCCTTCAAGGCGCACGCGACGTTCGGCTTTTGGGGCGGCGCTGAGGTCGTGGGAGAAGCCGGCGCCAGGCGGGAAGCGATGGGTCAGTTCGGCAAGCTTCGTTCGCTCGGGGACCTCCCGCCGCCCGAGGCGCTGGGCGCCTTGATCCGAAAGGCGATGGCGGCGGCCGACACGGGCGAGAAGCGCCCGCGCCCGGCCAGCAAACCGAAGCCGCAGCTCGAAACCCCGCCCGACCTCGCTGCCGCCCTCGACGTCGCGCCGCCGGCCCGCGCCGCCTTCGATGCCTTTCCGCCCGGGGGCCGGCGCGACTATGTCGAATGGATCGTGGAGGCGAAGCGGCCGGAGACGCGCGCGAAGCGGATCGCGCAGGCGGTGGAGTGGATGTCGGAAGGCAAGCGCCGCAACTGGAAGTATGAGAAGTGCTGACGCGGCAGCGGCCGCGCGCCTGGTTGGTCAGGCATCTGCCCTGTGGATGCGCCCCTCGACCTCGCTCGGGACGAACGAGTCCTGAGTACTGCCCAGGGGCTAACGCGCCTCGCACCAACCTCGTTCGTCCCGAGCGAAGTCGAGGGGCGCTGCTCACACGCAGGAATGCGAGTGCCTAGACCTCGCCCGATCCCACCGCGAACACCCTGATCTCCTCGGTCCGGCCGCCGGCTTCGAGTTCCACCACGTCGCCGCGCTCGGCCCCTTCCAGCGCGCGGGCGAGCGGCGCCGTCCAGGCGATGCGGCCCTTCGAAGGGTCCGCCTCATCCTCGCCGACGATGAGGAGGTCGCTCATCAATATGCCGCGCCGGATCGTCACCCGCGTGCCGAAGCCCGCTTCAGTCGGATTCGGCGCCGGCACCATGACCCGCGCCGTGGCGCGGCGCGCCGCCCAGTAGCGAAGGTCCCGGCGCAGCCGCGCCTCCTCCTCGCCGGCTGCAAAGGCGAGCGCCGCCTCCAGCGCCGCGATCGTCTCGTCCATCAATCGGGCGCCGCGGGGCGTGACCAGGTTAGGCGCCCCGCTCGGCATCCGCTCGAGGGGCGGCGGTTCGGGCGCGTCGTCGATTTCCTTCACGAATGCGCGGCTCACGGCTTTTCTCCTTGGCCAACATAACGCAGATCAAGCGCAAGGGATGCATGCAAACTGTCTAAGTGCTTGTGGAAAAAGGTTTTCCGCCTTTCCTGACAGCGTTGTCACGGCGCCGCCCAGCCGTCTAGGATGCGGCATGCGCGTCCTCCCGCTCCTGATCCTCCTCGCCGGCTGCGGCAGCGCGGACGAGGCGGAAGCGCCCGGCAATGCCGGCAACGCCGCGGCGGCGCCTGCCGCGCCCGAGCGCGTTCCGACAGAAGCGGAAATCGCCGACATGGCGGCGGCCGCCTCGGCGCTGCGCGCTTATTACGCCGCGATCGGCCGCGGCGACTATCGCGCCGCCTGGGCGCTGCGCGAGCAGCGGCCGGGTCTCGGCTACGCGCGCTTCGCCGCCAGCTTCGACGTCTATGCCGATTACCATGCCGACGTCGGCACGCCGTCCTATCCGTCAGAGGCCGACGGCTGGGTCTGGATCGACGCGCCGGTCCAGACCTGGGGGCGGCGCAAGGACGGAGAGCCGTTCGGAAGCGTTGGCCGCGTGCTCATGAAGCGGCGCAGCGGCACTGCCGACTGGAAGATCGCGCCTTGACGCGCGCGCAAGTGCGCGCCTTGGATGGCGGGCGCGATGAAGGAGCGGAAGATGAAGAGCATCCTGGCAGCCTTGACCGCGGCTTCGGCCGCCTTTGTCCTCGCAGGCTGCGGCGGCGGCACCGGCGCGAACGAAGCCGCGCCGGCCGCGAAGCAGGAAAGCGCCTCCGGAGTCTCGGCGGACGTTGCCGCCGGGGGCGACTCCGCCCGGACGACCGGCACCCGCATCGCCAACCGCCCGCACGAGCGCATGATGACTTTGAACGACAGCGACCGGCGCATCGCCCTCGTCCGCGCCATCCGCCAGACCGGCAACCGCTGCCCGCGCCGGGTGGAGCCCAACCCCGTCTACCAGGCGGATTATGAAGGCATGGCGCTCTGGGTCGCGCGCTGCGACAACAATGAGCAATATGCCGTCTTCATCGCGCCCAATGACGACGTTCAGGTGAGGAATTGCCGCGACATGGCGCAGCTTCGCCTCCCCGCCTGCCGCACCCTGCCGCCGGCCGAACCCACGCGCGCCCGTCCGAAGGCGGCGGCGAAGGGCTAGCGCCGGTCGGGCGCCGCGCCGGCAGGCACCGCGCTCCTTACGGTCCGATATCGCCGCTATGGCGCTGCAGCGTCGGACGCTGGCGCGCGGCGAGGCCCAAAGCCTGGGCAACGGTCTCGTCCCAGCCATAGGCGTCGGGGCGGAAGAGCAGCCGTTCGCCGTCCAGATAGACGCTGTGATAAAGGAGGCGCACGGGGATCTGGTTCGGCAGGGCGACCGAAGTCTCCTGCGGCTCGTCTTCGCCGTTGCGGCGCTGGAGCGCCCGCTGAAACTCGTCGCGTTTGCCGCTATGGTCCGCGAGCATCGTGGCGAAGCCGACTGCATCCTGGACGCGCACGCAGCCGTGGCTCATGTGCCGTTCGGCGCGCGCGAACCCGGCCTTGGCGGGCGTGTCGTGCAGGTAGATGGCGTGGCGGTTCGTCATGTCCATCTTGACGAGGCCGAGCGCGGATTCCGGCCCCGGCTTCTGGACGAGGCGGCCGTTGCGCCGCTCGAAGCCGTTCTGGGCGAGATAGGCGGCGCTGCGCTGCGCGAGCTCGTCCTCCTCGATCGAGTCAGGCACGTTCCACGGCGGGTTGGCGACGAGGCGGACGATGGGCGAAAGCAGCTCCGGCGTCTCCCAGCCGGGTTGGCCGACCATCACCTTGCGCGTGTCGGCGACCTGCCCGTCGCGCCAGTAGCGAAGGAACGCCGCGGCCGTGTTGACGTCGATGCGCGTGCCCGGGAGCTCGCGCTGCAGCCAGCGGCGGCGCTCGAGGTTCACGGCGAGCTGGCGAGCGCGGTCCCGCGCGGTGGCGTTGACGATGTCGAGGGTCGCGCCGCCGATCACGCCGTCCGTCTCGAGCCCGTAATCCGCCTGCACGCGCCGCACCGCCTGGGCGAGTTCAGGCGTGTAGCGGGTGGCGGGGGCCTGCGCCTGCTTCGGCTGCGCGCCCGCGCCGGCCTTGCCCTGCGGCTGCGGCGCCGGCTGGCTCTGCGCCTGGCCCTCCGCCGGAAGATAGCCCTGCATGCGCAGCGACTGCACGATCGCGGGGATGCGGGGATCGCTGTCCCCGACTTCGATCGAATCGCCGGCGGTCACTGCGGGCGGCGGCTCGTTCGACGCCGCCTGGCTGTAGCGCAGGTAAGCCTCGGACAGGGCCCGATATTCGGGATCGTTCGGAGCGAGCCCGTTCAGCCATTCATGCGCATTCCCCTGTTCGGCCGCCGTAGCGAGCCCGGCAACGACGTCCACCTCGGGACGCGGCAGCGTATAGACTTCGAAGAGGCGCGACGGATCGGTCTGGCCGCGGGAGAGGACCTGGGCGAGGTTGATGGCGGCGAGCGTCAGCGCCGCCTCCTTGGCGGCCGGGCCCTGCGCGGTTTCGACCGGCTGGAGGTAGCGACGCGCGTCGAGGCCGTGGCGGGCCGAGCCGCGCAGCGCCTCGGTCAGCGCCTGCTGCGCCTCGGGCCCCCACGCGGCGCGCCACTGCCGCGCCTCGTAGAAGCGGCGGACACGCTCGTCCTGCACAGCCTGCTGCAGCTCGGCCGCGGCGATTTCCGGAGGCGCCGATCCGGCTCCGCCGCCGCCGCCGCCGCCGCCGACCGACACATAATCGCAGCCGGCCAGCGCCAGCAGGGCCGCCGCGGCAGCCGCCTTGATCTTTGTTTTCACGGACGCTCCACGCAAACGCATACCTTCTGGAATGAGGCTCAAACGTCGCGGCCGAGCCGCGCGTTCCCACGCAGCTTTAACCGATGTTTATCCATTCTGGCCCATCAGGGCCCGGATCGATCCTCCGCGGGAGCCCGCACGTTGCAAAAAGCGCATATCGCCATACTGCCGACGCCCGAAGGCCGACGCGCCGAGCGCCGCATCCTGAACCTTGCCGCGAGCCTGCGCGAGCCCGGCGCGAGCATCGCCGATGCCGAAGTCCTGAACCTCTCGGTCACCGGCTTCGCGGCCGAAACCGACGCCGACCTCGAAATGGGCGCGCAGATCTGGCTGAAGCTTCCCGGCCTCGAGCCGACCGCCAGCCGCGTCGTCTGGGTCGACGGGCGCAAGGCCGGCTTCGAATTCGTGACTCCGCTCCACGCGGCGACGCTCGATACCGTCACGTCGGCCGCACGCAAGCCGCCGGTCAAGCGGCACTTCGGCGTCGGCGGCGGCGCCGCGCACGGCATGGGCGGCCTCGGCCGCCGCTGAGCTAAGGCGCGCCGGGATCGCCCGGGGCTTTCACCGCCTCGCCGGTCGCCGGATCGATCGCAAGCGCGCGGCAGCGGTCCAGCTCCTTGCCGACGTCCATGCCTTTCGGAAGGCCGCTCGCCTGCAGCCGCTCGAGGCAGGCGAGCTCCTTTTCCTTGAGCTCGATCCAGAGCGCGCGCTGGGCGCCGTCGCGGGCGATGCGCCGCTCCTCCAGCGCCTGCCGAGCATAAGGCAATGCGGCGACCCCCACGATCGCGGCCACGCCCGCCGCGAGGAGCGTCTTCTTGTGCCTCATCGCGACGCCTCCAGATGGGCCGCACCGCATTGGCGATGAAAATGGATCAGATCGGCCTTCCCGCGCCCGTCCGGCAGGTTTATGCCCACACTTTCCGGATGGCAGGCGGGAGCGCCCTCGTGACGATCGAAGCGTCGACTTTGTCGAGAGAGCAATGGGATCGCCTGGCCGAGCTCCAGCGCTCCGCCCAGACCCTGCTTTCCACCTTGGACGAGGCGGGCCTCCACCAGGCCGCCGCTTATGTCTCGATGGCGCTCGACGTCATGCGCCAGAGCCGCCCCGATCTACTTCGGACAGGGTGAGGAACGCGACCATCCTGGTGCGGCCGCCGTCGGTAAGCTTCAGATAGGCGCTGCGGGCGTCGCTCGGATGCTGCGCGCGCAGCGCAAGGCGAACGTCGATAAGGTGCGCGATGTGGCGCAGCGCCGTCGATTGGGGCACGCAGGCGGCGACGCAGGCGCTCTTGATCGTGACGTTGCGCCCTTCCTCGCCGGCGATGAACAGTTCGAGAAGGATGTTCCAGCCCGGGTTGAGGAACTGGCCGTTTCCGAAGACTTCGTCGCGCACGCGCCGCGCCGTCGCCATTCGGCGCGCGGCCGAGAGGAGTTCGGCGGCGGGCAGCGGCTCGATCCGGCCGAGCGCCTCGCCGCGCTCATCGCGCGTCCCGCGGCGCCCGTCACCCGGATCCTCGAGCCGCGCGCTCGCCTGGGAAAGGATGGCGGCCCAGTCGTTCCGGTTCGACGCGTCGCGGAAGCCGTCCATCAGCCGCGCACCCGCGCCGCGGTCCAGAGCACCCGCTCCACCGTCTCCATTCCCTGTTCGGCACCGGACGTACGCACCCCTCGCACCCCTTCTCCGCAGTCATGCGCACGAGTCGGCGCGGCCGCACCGCCACCATAACGGACGGTTCGCGCCCGTCCACTGTTTCGCGGCGGGCTGCAGGTCTCTTTTCCACGGTTTCCGTTGGAGGCGGGTTCCGGACTGTGTGAAAACCTGGTGCCGCTTAACGGACTCGAACCGTTGACCCCATCATTACGAATGATGTGCTCTACCAGCTGAGCTAAAGCGGCCTATCCGGGGTGAGGGGCCACTATCAGCGGTCCCGGCCGATGACAAGCGCCCGCTGCGGCCCTGAAGCGCGAAGGGGCGTCGCCCATGCCTTGTTTCGCCGCCCTTAACCCTATTTCAACCGCGCATGTGCAGGGTGCGCGCTCGGAAATGGGGCAATAAGGGCACAGGCATGGACAGTCTCCGCGGCTTCGACGACGAGGCCTATGCCGTCCACGAGGACGAGCCGGCGATGGAGGCGCCGCCGGAAATCGGCGTCGACGAGCGCCGCATGCACGTGCGCGCCTACAATCACTGGGTGTCGCTGCTCGACGGACGGCCCTATCCGCTGATCGACGATCTCGATCCCGCGAACATCGAGGATTTCGGTCCGAACAGCGTGCTTCTCGATTTCTCGGGAAGCGTCGAGGATCCGGAAGTCTGCTTCCTCGGCCGCTCGCTTCGCGCCGAATGCGCGCTCGACCAGAATATCCGCCGGATCAGCGAAGTGCCGTCGCGCTCGCTGCTGTCGCGCCTTACCGACCATTATCTCCAGATCATCGCCAATTGCGCGCCGATCGGCTTCGAGGCCGAATATGTGAACCGCCGCGGCGTCAACACCCTCTACCGAGGCATCCTGATGCCGCTCTCCTCCGACGGCGAGACGATCGACTTCATCTACGGCGTCATCAACTGGAAGGAGCTGGCCGACAGCCGCACCGCCTCCGACATCGCGGTGGAAGTCGACCGCGCCTCGGCCTCCGCGCCGGCGATCGCCGACTGCCCGATCTGGGCGGACGGCCCCCATTCCGAATATGAGGAGCCGAAGGCCCCCGCGCGAGTTCCTGCTGAAGGTGATTCGACGCTCAGCCTCTGGCCGGAGGAAGACGCCGTCGCCGAGGACGCGTCAGCGCCTCTCCCCGATGACGCCGGCCTCGGCGACCGCCTTTCCGCCGCCCGCGAGAGCGCGGAAGCCGCGCGCTCCGCCGACCACCGCAGCCGCGGCGCCCTCTATCGCGCGCTCGGCGAGGCCTACGACTTCGCCCTCGCCGCCGAAGCGGAGCCGGCGGATTACGAGGAGCTGCTCGAAGACGCCGGGATCAAGGCCCAGTCGCGCGCACCGATGACCCCGGTGGTGAAGCTCGTCTTCGGCGCCGATTACGACAAGACCCGCCTCGCCGAGTTCGCCGCGGCCCTCACCTGGGCGCGCCGCGAAGCCTTGCCGCCCGGCGCCTTCGCCCGGGCGCTGGACGCGCAGCCCGGCGGCCTCAAGGCCCTTGTCCGGGCCGAGCGTCAGGCGAGGCGTCCCGAGCCGAAGCCGGACCCCGTCGAAGAAGCTCGCGCGCGCCTCCGCGACGCCGGCCCGCTCGGCTTCCTCGATCTCGCGGTGGAGGGCGAAGGCGAGTTCGTCCTCTTCATCGGCCGCCGCGAACCGGACGGCCGCGTGGCCGTGGTCGCTGCCGTGGACGACGCAGGCCTCACCGACCGCGCGGTGCGCAGAAGCGCCGCCTGACCTAGAGTACCGGCGCGTTGGAAACCGCTAGGCTGAATCGACATTCAGCGCATCCAGATCATTGTTGCAGCGAGTTGGATGAAGCTGAGGAAGTGGATTGCCCTTCGGTCGTAGCGCGTTGCGAAGCGGCGGAAGTGTTTGAGTTTGTTGAAGCATCGCTCGAT